>NZ_JBKFAK010000001.1:0-1037096 GCF_053345595.1 Methylobacterium sp. D54C | reverse complement strand
CCGCGGCCGACGCCCGCGAGGTCGAGGCCCGCGCCGCCGCCGTCGCGCAGGAGCGGGACGACCGCGGCGCCGCCCTCGCGGCCGCGGCCGACGGGCTCGCCGGCCGCCTGACGGCGCTGGCGGAGGAGCTGCGCGCGGCCCTGCGATCCGAGACGCGGGCGCGCACGGGCGCCGATGCCGAGGAGCGGGAGACCCGCGCCGCGGCCGTCGCCGCGCAGGCGCGGGCGCTCACGGACGCCGTGGCCGACCTGGAGACGCGGCTCGCCCGCAAGGCCGAGGCGTCGGACCTCGCGCGGGCCCGCGCCGAGGGGGCCCGGGCGCTCGAGGACGCGCGGGCCGACCAGGCGGCGGCGCTGGTCGAGGCCGTCGCCTCCGTCCGGGACGCGACCGAATCGGTCGCGGCCGCGCTGGCGGCGCAGCGGCTCGACTTCGTGGCGCCGCCGGGCCGCCCCGGCGACGCGCCCGCGCGCTACACGTTCGTGGCCCGCGCCGCCGAGCTCGGGGGCCCGCGCGCGGCCCTGCCGCCGGTCCCGGCCGCGCTCGTCGCCGGCACCGAGAACGGCCCGGTCCTGCGCGTCGCGGGGGCGGGCCTCGCGGCCGGCCGGGCCGCGCAGCCCCTGGAGCCGGGGCGGCTCTACCGCCTGCGCTGGGTCGTGCAGCGGCGCGTCGACCCGGCCGACCCGAGCGGCGACGCGATCCTGTGCGGCGCGGTCTTCCTCGACTGGTCCCTGCGGGTGCTCGACGACGTCGTGCCGCTGCGGGTCTTCCCGGCCCTGACCGCGGCCTTCGGGCGGCAGGAGAGCGAGGCGCTGGTCGCCCGCACGCCCGGCCTCGGCGCGGCCGTCGCGGCGCCGCCCCGGGCGCGCTTCCTCGTGCCCGCCGTCGCGACCTTCGGGCCGGACGCGGTCACCGACATCGAGGTCCTCGACTGCGCGGACGTGACCGGCGCCTTCCTGCGGGCGCCGCCGCCCGACGGCCTGGAGGCGCGCATCGCCGACGGGATCGCCGGGCTCGCCGCCCGGGTGCGCGCCCTGGAGCAGGCGGCCGGGACGCCGGGCACGCTGACCTTCGCGGCCCGTGGCGAGGCGGAGGCCGCGGCGATCCCCGAGGCCGTTCAGGTCGTCGCGCTGCTCGGCCGCCGCTATCCCGGCGACGGCGGCGACGGCCTGTTCGTCCGGGTCGACGGCGCCGCGCCGGCGGGCGCCGAGACCTTCACCGCCGGGGGCGCCCTGTTCCGGCGGGTCCCGCTCCTGCCGGACCTGGCCGCCGCGACCCTCGCGGACGGGTTCGCGGCCTTCATGGCCGGCCTGCCCACGGCGCCGCCGCCGCGGCCGGGGGCGCCGTGGAACGACAACGGCACGTTGGCGGTGACGCCGTGAGACCGGTCCGCCACGCGTTCCGCTTCCCCCGCGGCGGCGTGCCGATCCTCGCCGTCCGGCTGCACGGCCGCGATCCCCGGACCCTGGAGGTGCGCCGCCTGCCGATCCCCGGCGTCGCGCTCGAATGGACGATCGAGTGGCCGGACGCGGGAGCGGAGACGCGGACGCCCGATTCGGCCCCACCGCTCGAACTGGACCGGCGCACGGGCTTCGTGACCTTCCCGGTCCCGGCCGAGCGCGCGGCGGCGCTGGAGATCGCCGACAGGCCGGTGCCGACCCGCATCCGCCTGATCCTGCCGGACGGGACGCCGGTCCCGGTCCTCGTCGGCACGATCGCGCCGGATTGCTGAGCGCGCGCGAGAGGAATCCCGAGATGGTCGCAGGGCCGAGCCCCGTCCCGCCGCAGGCGGTCGCCGTCGCGGCCAGCCTCGAGCCGCACCTCGTCGAGGTCGTGGTCTGGTATCCGTTCGGCGCGGCCGACGAGGCGGTGGCGGCCGCCGCCGCCCGGGTCGAGGCGCTGCTCGCGGCGCCCCGCCTCGGCGCGGCCAGTGCCGAGACCCCCGACACGGACGACGACGGCCCGCGGGTCGCCACCACCGCGATGGTGCAGGCGGTGGCGCGCCTCGTCCTCGACCAGGCCCGCGCCATCGCGGCGGCCGCCCTCCGCGACCTGATGACCGAGCCCGGGCGGCTGCGCGCGCTGCTGCCGACCGCGCCGCCCCCGGACGCCGCGACGCCCTGGCTCGACCGCGGGACCGTCGCGATCACGCCCGATCCCACCCCGCCCGACGGAGCCGCCCCGTGAACGCCGCCTGCGCCACCCTCGGCCTCGTGCCGGGCGATACCTTCGACCTGCGCATCAACCTGTACAGCGGGACGGACGGCAACCGGCTGCCCCTGCAGATGGCCCCGGGCGAGGTCTTCGTGCTGACCCTGGGGCGCGTCGTCGCCACCACGGCGGCGGCCGGGCCGGACCGCCTGCAGGTCCTGGCCAGCGCCGAGCACACGGCGTTCCTGCGCCAGTTCACGCCGGCCGAGACCGGCCGCTTCCGCGACGCCGGGCCCTGCGGTCCGCCCCTGGACTGGGCCTTCGTGCGGATCCCGGCCCCGGGCATCCGCCGGACCTACGCCCGCGGACCGATCGTCCTGACGCCAAGCCTCTCGCCCAGCCACGCGCTCGGCCTCTCGCCGACCGGCTGCGCCGGCCCGGCGCCGCGGGTCGTCGACCTCGTGGTCGGCGAGGGCGGCGTCACCCTCGAGATGGGCGGCGTGCCCGACGTGGCCTCCTACGCCGACGCCCGCGAGGCGGCCCTGCGCGCGGACCTCGCCGAGTTCCTGCTGCTGGCGGAGACCCGCGCCGCCGCCTTCGCCCTCCTGCTCTGAGACCCGCTCCGAAGGTGCACCATGCGCAACCCGGCGACCGTCGCCTATCGCTTCAACCCGGTCGACCGGAGCGTCGACTTCTCGGGCGAGCCGGATTTCGACATCCGGCTCCTCAAGGGGATCTTCCACCTGCCGACGGGGCAGCTCCTGTACTTCCCGGGCCTGCCGGCCCTGGGCTACGCGCGGCTCGACGGGCCGGTCTTCACCCTGCGGGTCAACACGGCGCCCTACGCCGCCGCCGACCCGCTGCTCTGCGTCCTGGACGACGGCCTGAACGGGGCCGCGACCGCCGCCCGGCAGGACGACGCCAAGGCGCTCCTGCAGAGCATCCTCCGGGTGCTCGGCACCCAGCGCGCCGAGACGCTGTGGACCGACAACGGCGGCACCTACTACCTGCGGCTCGACAACGGCGCGGGGTCGATCACCTGGACCGACATCGGCGGCAAGCCGTCCCGGCCGCCCGGGGCCGGGGCGCGGCCGGAGAGCGACGGTGGGACCGTCGTGTCCCGCTCGACCTACCGGGCCCTGGAGGCCGGGACCGGGTTCGGGGCGGGCGACGTGCTCGACCACCTCGTGGTCACCGACAACGCCGCCGGCGCGCTGGTGGCGGGCTTCTGGCTCAACGTCACCGCGGGCACGCGGATCGACCCGCCCGCCGCGGCCGCGATCACGCCGCTCGCCCCGCTGCCCGACGGCGCCGCCACCGCGGAGCTGCAGACGACGGCCAACGCCGCCCTGCTCGCCGCCGCGGCGGCCCTGGGCAGGCCGGCGGATCCCGATCCCGGTGCCGACACGGCCCCAGGCTCGATCCTCGCCAAGCTCACGCGCCTGCTGATCGCGGCCTCGGGGCTGGAGGCGCTGCTCGCCGCATTGCGCGACCGCCTGCCGGCCTCGCTGGCGAGCGGCCGCCTCGCGGTCGACGGCTCGGGGGCGACGCAGCCGGTCGCCGGCGTCGGCGCCGTGGGCACGGCGCCCGCGACCCCGCCGCTGCAGGTCGCCGCCCTGGACCCGGCCGGCCACAAGCAGGCGATCCTCGTCAACGGCGACGGCGCGCTGCTGGTCGCCACCCCGGTCCCGGCCGGGATCGTCACCGGCCAGGTCCGGATCGTCACCACCGGCACGCCGGTCCAGCTCCCGAGCGCGGCGCTGCGCAACGGCCTCGTGGTGAAGGCCCACATGGCCAACGCGCCGCAGAACCCGGCCGCCGGCTACAGTGCCGCCGTGGGGCCGGCCGGCGTGACCACCCAGTACGACGGCGCCGGCAACGGCTACCCGCTCGCCCCCGGCGAGGCCGGTTCCTTCGCCTGCGCCAACGCCCAGGCGGTCTGGGTCAACGGCACCGCCGGCGACATCTTCGCCTACGAGGGGAACTGACCATGCCCGCGCCCGCGATCCCGCCCGCGACCCCGCGCCCGCTGGCCACCCGCGCGCAGGCCGAGGCCGGCCTCGACGCCGACGCCCTGATGAGCCCGGCCCTCGTCCTGGCGCTCCTCCAGGCGCAGCCCGGCGCCCTGTTCCGGGCCGCGCGCGCCCGGCTCCCGACCGCGCCCGACGGCCTCGCGCCGGGCGAGCCCTGGCTCGACCGGGACATGATCGTCTTCGTCCCCGCCCCGTAAGGAACCCCGCCCATGCTCGGACGCCCCGCGGTCGCGGCCCTGGCCGCTCTCCTCTCCGGCCACGCTCTGGCCTTCGACGCCGACCAGGCCCGGCGCTACCCGTCGCCGGACCTCTACCGGCCGAACGTCGACAGCCTCATCCTGCGGGGCACCGGCTCGCAGGGCCCGGCGGACGGGTTCAGCGTGACGCTGCCCGGTGGCGGCGCGGTCACCCTCGGCGCCCTGGCGCACCCGGTGACCAGCCCGCTGCTCGCCAAGTTCCGCGCGGTGGTGGCGACCTACGAGGATTACGCCGCCGCCGGCGACAACCGCCCCTGGACGCAGTCGGCCGACGTCTGCCCGGCGCTCAACGCCGCCTTCGCCGACCTGGCCGGCCGCGGCGGCGGCACGCTGGCCCTGCCGCCCGGCATCGCCCGGTGCGCGACGCCCCTGCGCGCGTCCAACCTGTCCCACGTCACGATCGTCGGCCAGGGCGTCGGCGCCTTCGACCGCTCGGGCACGGAGCTGCGCTGGACCGGCCGGGCCGGGGCGCTGATGCTCGACCTGCGCAGCACCGCGCCGCAGACGCCGGTCTCGGGCGTGCGGATCTCCGGCCTCGTGCTCAACGGCGGCGGCACCGCGCGCACCGGCCTCTACGTGCGCGGGCTGAAATACTCCACCATCGACCTGCTGGTCCGCGAGACCACGGGGCCGGGCGTCGACATCGACGTCGACGAGGCCAAGGGCCCGCTGGTCACCGGCCCGCTCACCGGCACGGTCTGGGCGGCGTTCACGCCGGGCTCCGGCGGGACGGACGGCACCTACACCGACGTGCCGCTGGGCAATGCCGGCGGGACCGAGGGCGCCGGCGCGACCGCCGACGTCACCGTCTCCGACGGGGCGGTCTCGGCGATCGCGATCAGGACCGGCGGGCGCGACTACGTGCTCGGCGACGTGCTGAGCCTGCCGGCCGCCCGGATCGGCGGCACGACCGGCGCCACCGTGACGGTCGGCAATTGCGGCAACGCCGCCACCTCCTTCCTCGACACGTCGCAGAACGTCTGGACCCTGCGCGTCACCCAGCAAGGCGCCGCCAGCGTCGACGCCCAGGGCGTGCGCATCGGCCCCGGCTCGCCGTGGCTCGACACCAATTCCAGCCAGTGGCTGAACGTGCTGACCCTGACCCAGGCCGGGACCGGGTTCGAGATCGGCAACGCCGACACCAACGAGTTCCTGTTCACCCGCGGCGACCATATCGGCAGCGTGGGGCACGGCCTGGAGCTGCGCGGCGGCCTCTGGGGGCTGCCCTCGTCCGCCCGGGCCAACCGCTTCGGCACGGTCTCGGCGGCCGCCGGGCTCGTCGCCCGCGGCGGGCCGCATCCCAGCACCCGCAACGTCGTGGCCAAGTACAACACCGAGAGCGGCGAGGCCGGCCCGGTCTACGAGGCCGGGGCGGGCATCACCATCACGGACGACCAGGGCTACCCGATCGGCAATGTCGGCTTCACGGTCAACCAGGCCCGCACCGGCTACACCCCGGAGCTGACGCGCGGGACGAGCGCGGCCACCAGCGCCACGGCGGCGGCCGACTATCGCCGGTACGGCCGCGAGATCCTCGGCATCCGCCTGGACATGAAGGTCACCGGCGGCAGCGGCTACATCCGGGCCTCGCTGCCCTGCGCGCCGTTCAAGGACACGGTGCTGACCGGGTTCGACCGGGCGACCGGCCTGAGCGTCCAGGGCCGGATCGGCTTCGCGGACCCGAGCGTCTACATCTACAACGCGGACGGCTCGACGCCCGGCGCCAGCGCGCAGCCGCTGCTCACCGGCGACCTGGAATGCGCGAACTAGAGCGCCCCCCGGAAGCGCCCGCCGGACAGGAGCCCCCATGGATCTCTCGCCCCTCGGACGCGCCGCCCTGGCGGCGCGCGAAGGCTGCCGGCTGCGCGCCTACCGCGACAGCGTCGGCGTGCTCACGATCGGCCGCGGCCACACCGCCGCGGCCGGTCCGCCCCGAGTGACGCCCGACCTCGTCCTGACCCAGGCCGAGGCCGACGCGCTCTTCGCCGTCGACCTCGCGCCGACCGTGGCCGCCGTGCGCGCCGCCCTCGCCAAGCCGGTGCCGCAGCCGTTCTTCGACGCCTGCTGCTCGCTCGGCTTCAACGTCGGCGCGCCGGGTTTCGCGCAGTCCAGCATCGTGCGGCTGGCCAACGCGGGCGACCTGCCCCAGGCCGTCGAGGCCTTCCTAATGTGGGACCGGCCGGCCGCCATCGTGCCCCGCCGGCAAGCCGAGCGCGACCAGGCGGCGCTCGCGGCCTACGGCGCGGTCTACGCCCGCCGCGGCGATCCCGCGCCGGTGCGCGCGCCGGACGGACCGGTGCCGATCCCGCCGCCGCGCCCGGACCCGCTGGCGCCGATGACCAGCGCCCCGGCGGTCGCGCCGGAGACCTGGTGGTTGCGCCTGCGCGACGCGATCCGCCACAACATGCAGCGGAGTGCCTGACGATGGGATTCCTCGCGCTCCTGCCGGCGCTGCTCGGCGCGCTCGGTCCGATCCTGCAGAAGGTGCTGCCCGACGAGGGGCAGCGGCTGCAGGTGCAGCTGGAGCTGCAGCGGGCGCTGATCGAGCAGCAGGCCGATCTCGGCCGGGCCATGGCCGAGGTCATGAAGGCCGATGCCGGCTCGGAGAGCCCGCTCGCCCGCAACGCCCGGCCGATCACCGTGCTCTGGGCGCTGGCGATGATCACCTGGGTCGGCGTGGTCGCGCCGATGATCGGGCTGCAGGTGGAGGTGGTCGCCGCGCTCAAGGGCGTGCCGGCCGAGCTGTGGTCGCTGCTCACCGTCGGGATCGGCGCCTACATGCTGGCCCGGTCCGTCGACAAGATCGTGCCGCAGGTGGTCGGGCCGAAGGGCTGAGATCCCTGCGAGACCAGGGCCGTGACGGACGGCGCCGTACCCCCGCCCCGTGGCGCCCGCTCGCGGGCCCGGGCGGCGGATCGCGGCGCCCAGGGGAGGGGACCGATGGCCGACCACCTGCCCGAGTGGATCGGGCGCCTGATCGAGCGCGTGGAGGCGACCGGCCGCCAGATGGACGCGCTCGGGGGCAAGCTCGACCGGATGGACGAGAAGCTCGAGGGCGTGGCCTACCGGCGCGACATCGAGCACTTCGTGGCCCGCGACGAGATCGAGCGGCGGATCGACAAGGCGGTGGACGGGGCGAAGGCGGAGGCCGCCAAGGGGCTGGCCGAGGTCGCCGGGCAGGTGCGGGATCTGCGCAAGATCGGCTGGGGGCTGGCCTCGGCGGCGCTGCTGGCCTTCGGGGGGATCGTCCTGGCGAAGGTCGGATTGGCGGGGCGGTGAGCGAGGCGGGTCGGCATCTGCGCGCGACTAGAGGCGATCTCGCGCAGAGCAGACACGGGCTGTGCATCCTTGGCTATGGGGGCAAGTCTATTGGTAACGGGCTGCCGTGTCGTCCACGGGGTCGCCGCACGGAATTGTCGCCGACATCAATCCCAACCGCGCCCGTCGACTGTGGAGTCTGTCAGAGCCTGTCGGATCACCCTAGCAGCCTCCGCGCCGCCTGCCGGAGACAACCGCTTCAGAACCTCACGGCGGTATCGGTCTTCGCAGATCGGAATCCTCACGATGACCCGATCGGCGGCATCCAACACGCACAATTCCTCGGTTTCTGTCAGGATTCGGAGCGGAAGGGTCAGGCCGAACGGAGGCATGCAACGCTCTACAGCGACGGGGCAGTATGGCTTGAGTACGATTACCCTAGTCGGGCTCCTATCGACCCACGAGCATCGGCCGCTTCGAGTGATACGAGATCTCGACTGCAGTTATCGCTCATAGAGGAAGATTACCTTAGGTGGCAAAAGGCGTCGAGTCCTAGAGGAAGATATTTCGTCGCACGTATCCCAGCACGGCCGCGTAACAAAGCCACAATTCGCTCGAAGGGGAGCGATGAGATCGAAGCAGAGAGACCATTAAGATCAATACTCAGACTAACATAAAAACCCAGTCGCGCATCCCTCGAAGTATCAAATTGTAAATGAAATATCAGCATTGAATATCGGCAGAGCCATAATATTCAAGTTTTACTTATTTCTCTGACCAGCATTTCCATCTTAGACGCTCGGTGGATGTCACCATGAAATGCGCGGATGAAGGGATCTCTTGCCTCCATATGCTCGTCAAGACAGTTGAAGCGATTTGGCAATATAGTCAGAAGATCTCTATTAGGGCGTGCGGACATGAGTTTGATAAACGCAGATTGATCTTGCCACACATTTCCAACGCGGGGCGTGACATCCCACTCATCAAGAAATGCCCGCACATCTAAAGAATTGGCGAACATAAGAACGCCGGTATTCAAATGACGCTCTATTATTGGCGAGTCGAAACATTCACAAGCTCCAACACCAAACCCGATGGCATTCATGACGTTAAAATCGTGATCTACAATCACACAGTCGGTATCTAACCACATAAATTTATCATAACCTTGGCGAGCGACCTCCCGAAGCAGGCCAATTTTCCGCCAATGCTCTGAACGATCGTCCGCCAAGAGCTGATGATCGCACAAATAATCTATCTTGAATTTATCGCAGTACCTTTCATGTATCGACCGCGTCAGAGAGAGCAAATGTCGGTGGTGCTCGCCCGAGGCATACTGAACAAGAGCGCACCTCATATAACCTCCCTCTGCCACAGGTGATTGACTCAGCATCTTTAATTCGCGAGAGCTTCATCCATCAATGCCTCGAACTGGCTCGCAACAACTGCTGGTGAAAGTTTATCGCGCACCAGATCCATACCGAGTTTCACAGCGTTGCGACGTACCTTGGTGTCGAGGAAGGATGTCATTATCGACGCCGCCTGATCGATGTCCGCTTCGAACCAGCTGCAGCCGGCAGAGTAAGGACCATATTTTTCTTGCGATGTGGTAATTTCTCCAGACACCAGTCCGGGGTAACCTTCCATATAGTCCATGTTGCCCGAGTATGAGCTCGCTACAACAGGCTTCTGCATCGCCATAGCCTCGGCACACGTCAGACCAAAGCCTTCGGCGCGATGCAGCGAGATATAAACATCTGTGCTCGCTAGGAGAGTGAAAGATTTTTCGCGTGTGAACGTGCCTTCGATAATAGAAACGTTCTGATACCGAGCCGCGTCGGATTTGAAGCGCTGATAATCGAGGTTCATCACCTCGGCGCCGGTGACTTTGATGATGAGATGCACATCTGACCGTGCACCGAATGCACGTCTAAACGCGTTTAAGGCAGCACCAGGATTTTTCCTGTAAAGGACACTCTTTGCATCAAATGCAAAATAGAAAGACGTTACGCCCTTTGGGATACTGAAGAGATCGCGATTTGACTTATAGTGCGATAGCGAAGTTATATCGATCACGTGGGGTAGGACGCGAACTGGCACATCGACGACCGCGCGGATTGCGTCGGCCGAATGACTGCTCGGTGTCCAGATATAATCGTACTCTCTGGAGGCAGCTCGAAAGTTTTCGGGAGCCTTATCTACTTCCCAAACCCAATATCCGATCTTTTTCTGCCCAGAAAAGCTTGCTGGGACAAACCGCTTCACGAAGGCGGTTGTGTCCGCATTGGCAACAGTAATCGACAGCTGCGCATCTTTCGAAGCCCAACCCAATGGCCTGTCGCGTTTTGACGGCAATCCTTCATCATGAATCGTAGGCAGCGTCAGCGACTCGTAGCTCCATCGCGATGCCGCGATTGTGACCAGCATCGAATTTCCGGAGACACCCATCCCCGTCGGCGCGTCGAAATGACCTGCGACGTTCACAGTCGATGAAGATTTGATATCGAGATCAGGAAGAGCTTTTTGCGTGAGAAGATAGAATGCCCTGATCTCACTTTCATTCATGAATTTATATGCCTGACTTCGAAACGCCGACAGACAGGTCTTGACCTCCTCATGTGCCAACGGTGCGCGGAAACCGCGGGCTAAGCGCGTCGTGAGGTACGCTCGGAGCTGCTCCCCGGGGTGAATTCCCCCGGCCAAGAGCCAGTTTTGCAAAGCGACTAGCTCGCTTGATGACGTGTTCGAGCGAGACGATGCGACAGACCATGCATTCGGCGTCGCATTCTGCGGGTCCTTGCCAATAATTCGGTAAAGCGCACAAATTCTAGCTATGTATTCCGGATTTTGTATAGCAAATTGACGGAATAACTCGATTTCATCTGATGTTACATTGTTGGTGATCGCATTGCGCTGAAGCCAATCGACATACCTCGACAAGCCATCGCTATCGCCGATAGTACCCAGGGCGGATTGTAAATCAGTCCGTCGCAAGTAGAGGCGGATGATGCGAGAGATACCATCTTTGGCAGTCCGTAACGCCGACGCGTGATCGAGGGATAACCCCTCTTCTTCCATGCCGTATTCGACGATCCAGCCGCAAAGCTCTTCGAACACCGAGTCGTCAAACCAAAAGTCTTTGTAAAATGAGATTACATCGGCGCGGCGGTTGATAACAGAAAACAATTCCGCGACCAGATTTGGCGGATCCAATACCTCAGAACATCTATCAAGGATGGTCCCGATATTCATCTCAGAACGACCGGATTTACGGACCCAGTTCCAAAAAGCGTTGTCGCGAAAATCTCGGTGAACTGCTGGGAATGCGTTTGCGACGTCAGTTCGCGCTTCTAACAACTCACGCTGCAGCGGCGTGAACCGCTGTCCATCCGGATATACCCGCGAAGTCATGAGCCAGTCGGCGAAGGCATCGTCGGACGTCCAGGGATCGGGAGGGATGTTACCTTCATCCAGCGCCTTCCTAACGATCCGCTGAACGATCCAAGATAGACTTATGCCATTGTTGAGCTTAGAATATGCGTAGGGTGTCCTGCTCTGTTCAATGAACCCAGCCTCGATAAGCAAGCTCCCGTAATCATCGCATATCATTTTTACGACCTTTGTTTCACTCAGGTCGTGACGGTTCTGATGCTTACTTAATTGATCGGGCTGAAATGGGGAATAACCGCTGAAGTGAAAGAAGACCAGCGGTCGTCCTTCGATGTAATATGTCCCGTCGCGAAGGATTATTTCTCGCTCGTGCAAATTCCAGTATGCAACGTTATAGGTCGGGCTATGGAGGATATGCACATTCCGGAAATAGCCCGGTATTAGGTCGACCCATTTTTGATCAACGAACAATCCACGTGGAATATCGACAATGCATTCCCGATAGAGCCGATCCTGCCACCACCGAACAAAGCGTGTTGCCTCGTGGCCGCGCGATAGGGCGACGAAGCCCAGGTTATACGTGCCGCTCTGTAAGATTTGCAGTTCGGTCGGCGTGCGATCATCTTGGAACGGGCGGCGCAAGTGTGGCGTTAGTACGATAAAAGATTCGTCGAGCGCTGACCAAACCTCATCCATGGGTTGAAATATCTGGATGTCGGGATCTAGATACGCAACTTTATCGTAGCCTCGGTCTTGCAACAAATACTCAAGTACAAACGGCTTTACTGCCGTATTGGCTTCCATGACATTGTATTGAGAAAAGAAATACGACGCATTCGGGATTGCGACTTCGTCGAGCCCGATAATCCTGAAATCGTCGGTTGCCGCAACGCCCTCTTTCGAATCGCAGATGTAGACGAAGAAATCGACTTCCGGGTGAGACTGCTTAAATGTTCGGGCCAACACGCGGGCAGACGATAGGTAATTCCGAGAAACGATAGTGACGGCAGCGCTTTTCATCAGGTGCTCGTTCGAAGGCGGTTGTTTGACGATCAGATGCTATTGAATGCTGGAAATTTTCTGACCAGATCTAATCTGCCGATGTGAGATCGGCCAATTTTTCTAAACAAAAAGACCGTAAAGCACCCTCGAAACAGGTCCCTTTTCCCTCAGGAAAAAGCGATTTCGGATACATTGGGGCGGCGATCGCTTCGATCTTGGTCGCTCTGCAAAGCAGCGATTCACCCAACAAATCTGGCGTTGGGGACACGTTCCGAATGGTTTCCCAAAGAACGCCCTCTCGTGACGTGTATTTGTAGGCGTCGAACGACGTCAGGGTATCGATCCTGAATCCAGCTGACTCGAGCAACGTCCTCAGATCTGTCGATGACCAGATATGTACGTGGCCGGACTCCAAGGATCTATAGAACTGGCTTCGCTGATTCGGGTTTGCTTGCCACACTGCGCAGACGATGGCATGGAATTCGCAAGCATTTGGTGTTGTCAAATAGAGCTCGCCCCCGATCTTGAGCGAGCGATTTATTTCATACATTGTATGAGCTGGATCTCTCCACAAATGTTCCAGTACTTCTGCGAGCAATGCCTTATCGGCTGCGCCCGTCTGGACTGGTAGCGCTTCAGATTCAATGTCGACCATATATAAATCATACGGCGTCTGCGGTATTTCATACGAGACAGTTATAATATTTGCCTGTAAATTTAATTGATGTAGATAATATGAAAGGAATGGCTTGTCGTTTCCGATGTCGATTACCGTACCGGATAAGCCTTCTTTGCAGAGCTCGATATACCTCCACTTATGGTACATCGCGTTTTGGATGCCGCTTTCTTGCAAGCTGTCATCGAAGTGGCGGTGAAATTTCACGGCGAGCTCGTCGTAGCGAGCTGCAAAGTCTTCTATCCCGTTGATGTTCAGACTCGGATCGGACTCGAGAATTTTCAGGAGGTTGATATTTCCATTTATGATCTTCATTGAGTCCGACTCCGAACTTTACACCATCGATATTAAGACTGATCAATACGCTTTGTATATTCTAATTTTCCATCAAAACACTCGTAGAAAACATATCGTATGGCTCTGAACGACGGCTTATAAGGAATTGGGGTCGATAAATTCGGCCAGGATTTTTCAAGAAAATCAGTCCTGATCGAGATAGAAGCGAAAAATGGTTTTCATGTAGCCTGACCATCCCGGGTTTGTGCGATTCGATACGTAAGAAATTGTACAAAAAGATCGCGTGTCGCGTTCTGGTTGTGTCTTGAGCTTGACGGAATTCAATGTCAACGGCAGAACCGATTCCGGAGCCTGCTGAACGAGATCGCGTCGGTGGAGCAGGGGAAGATCCGCACCTCGATGCGGCACATGGCCTCGATGATCGCCAGCGCCTCCTGCAACAGTTCGCACCACACGTCGTTGCCGATCTTGTCGCCCGGGTTCTTCAGGTCGCGCACCAGCACGCTGCTGTGGGGCACGTCGAGGGTCGCCGAGGTCTGAGGTATCGGTCGGCCCTCGCTGGCCAAGCTCCAGGCGATGAGGATCGACAGCGTGGCTCAGTTGCCGGTCGCCGCGTCTGAGGGGACGCAGATCCGGCTGTCCGCCATCGGGTGACGTTCCGGCGCAGCTCGCCGACCGCAAGGCCATCAGCCTCCATGCGCATCAGCGCGCGCGGCGTGCATGCCGCGCTCCCGGCCGGGGATCCCGGCGCGCTCCGCGGTCGCGGCGGCGGTGGACGGTTCGGACGTCAGCGCAGCCAATACGCGCGGGCGGATATCCTGGCGCCGCCGGGCGCCTCAAGGCGATGCGACCTTCCGCACGGCGCCGGGCTAACGCGCATCGCCGTCCTCGACCAGCCCGCGGCTTGCTGCCAGGCGCCACAGGTCCGCGTCCGAGAAGACCAGGTCCCCGATCTGCCAGCGCTCGAGCTCTTCGCCGATCGGGTCCACCGCGACGCCGGCGGCCCGTAGCGCGCGACCGCTTCCAAGATCGGGTCGGTATCGTCGGTCATGGTCGCCGGGTAGCGCGAGCGGAAGACGAGGCCATCATGCATTTGGTGGACTCCGGTCGAGGTCCGCCGCCGCGTGACGCGTCACGTCGAGGCGTCGCGGCCCTTCTGCGTCGCTTACCCCTTCACCCGGTGCGGCAGCAGGATCGCGGTCCGGACCATCTCGCGCTTCCAGGCCGGCTTGTCGGTGGTCAGCGCCTCGGCCGCGCGGGTGTTCGTGCGGAGCGTCTCGACGAGGTCGAGGGTTCAGCCTTTCGCCAGCGGGTAGGATTCGGCGGCGAGGCCGGCGATCACGGCATCGACCGCGGCGTTGATCTCGTTGTTCGTGACCTCGGCGGCGTCGCGCAGCTCGGAGACGGTCGGGGGGGCTTTCCCTATCGCGCTGTCTACCGCGGGCAGGGGAGGGCGCCAACCGGTGGGACCTCAGGGGCAAAAAACCCAATGATTCCGTGGACGGATTTCGGGTCCCACTTCGCCCTAAGCCGTTGATGCATCACGCGCGGCGTGGTCCCCTTGGGAGCGCCAGCGCGCTGGCAGTCACCAGAATCTGCGAACTTTCTCCGAGAAACCTGATCGTGCGGAAAGCCCGACTCGTTCCGTGGGCGCTCCGCGCACTCGAGGCATGCGCGTCGTCCAGCCGCTGAGCTTCTTTACAGGCGATGGTTTGCGCCGGCCCCGTCGCGACCTCCCGAGGGCTGGGAAGCTCCGGCGGGACGGGGCCGGGTGTCCCGCCTTACCAGAACCAGATGGCGCGTTCGGCCACCGCGTAGATGACGAACCAGAGGCCGATGGCGAGGGCGACAGACGCCACGACAAGTGCCGGATGAGGCCTCCTGCGGGTGCGGCCGGGACGAGCGGGGGCGATCTGATCCATGAGCGAGGCGGACGGCATCTCCGGCCGAACGCATGCCCGAAGGCTGCTCGCCCGGGGCGCTCGAGGCCCCGTGGATGCGGTCGGCGACAACGGTGCCTTACGACCAACATCCGCCGTCGCTGTCTTCATCAAAAGATGCCTTCGCGCCGATCGGGTTGCCGGCTCAGCGCGTCGTACGGGTCTCCGATCGATTGCTGCCGAGCGTCGCAGCCTGTGATCGGCGGGGATATCGGGGATGGAACGCGATCCCACCGACATAGGATGTTGCGCGGCGCAACCCTTTAACACGGCGCGACTTTCCGCCGGGCATGATCGCACGATGCCTCAGCCTGCGAGTTCGCGATGCATTTCAGGATCCAAGCCACCGGACAGCATCTCTGGACCTGGTTGCTGCTCGACGAGACCGAGATGACGGTGGCCGAATCCGACCGGTCGTTTCCCTCCCGGACGCAGGCCTCGGCGGCGGCTCTGGCCTTCGCGAAGCTGGTCGCGCGCGCCAGCCGCTCGCTGAACGGGGGCGCGTCGAGCGGTCTGCTGTAGGTGATCGCGTCCGCTGCAACTCCGCTGCGGGTTCTCGCGCCGCGGCCGCGGCCGCAGTCGATCAGCGCCAGCGCTCCTTCATGCAAGCGAGCAGATGGACGGTGCGCATGCATCCCTCGCGATCCGACTGGGTGCGCGCGTTGCCCATGCAGGCATCCATTCCTAGGCGCAACAATTGACGATCGACGTCCGTCGTGCGGGCGCAGGAGAAGATCGGCTGAAAGCCCTCGAACCGGCTGACCTGCCAGAAGATCGCGACGAACGCCGTCAAGCAGAAGCCGAAGACCATTAGTCGGCTGTCGTAGAACCAGTGCCTAAGCTCTCGGCTATCGACGCCGCGCACGCGCATCCCTGTCCTCATCGCGCACTCGTATGCCATCGTATCACGGACGGCTCCACCCTGGCACAGGCGGGCCCCGCCACGCGGCGCGTGGCGTCGCGCGGGAAACACGCGGAAAATGGGATCTGGACTATGCGCCGCGGTCACCTCATCGCCCTGTGCCTCGCGCTGAATGCAGCTCGCGCTTGGGCCCTGGATGCGCGAACTGTTCCTCCCGCGCACGAACCGGAGCGGCCTCGTCCTGCCGAGAATGGCAGACAGTGGCGCGGTTCGAGCGACGCGCGATCCGAGGCGAATGCGGCGGCGACCCTGCCGAGCGGCAGCGTCGTGAGTCTCGACCAGCTGGCGGACCCGGTCGACAGCCCGCTCGTCGCCAAGTTCAGGGCCGTCCTGGCGACATACGATGATTTTGCCGCCCACGGTGATGGCAAGACGTGGACAGAATCCGCGGACGTGTGTCCCGCCATCAACGCCGCGTCGGCCTTCCTCGACGCTCGCGGAGGCGGGACCCTGGTCCTGCCTCCCGGCGTCGCCCGATGCGCGACGTCGCTGCGTGCGCCCAACATGTCCCGCATCAAGATCATCGGCCAGGGCGCAGGCGCCTTCTCCATCGCGGGAACCGAGCTGAAATGGGTCGGAGCGCTCGGTGTCGCGATGCTCGATCTTCGGAGCATGACACCTCAGACACCGGTGACCGCCGTCACGCTCTCGGACCTGACGCTGAACGGGAATGGACGAGCGAAGACCGGACTGCTGGTGCGCGGGCTGAAGAACTCCAGGATCGACATCATGGTGCGGGACACGACCGGCCCGGGCGTCGATATCGACGTCGACGAGGCTCGTGGTCCCCTCGCCAAGGGCCTCCTCACGGGATCCGTCTGGGCGGCGTTCACACCCGGTTCCGGCGGCCGGAGCGGGACCTACTCCGGTGTTTCCCTGGTTAGCGCCGGCATCGACACAGGAGAGGGCGCCAAAGCGACGATCACGGTCAAGGACGGGTCCGTGTCCACCATCGACGTTACGGAAGGAGGATCGAATTACGTGTTGGGCGATGTCCTGACTGTCCGGCCTTCCGACATCGGTGGGACACGGGACGTGACCATCACCGTCGCCAACTCCGGCAACGCCGCGTCCTCGTTCCTCGATACGTCGCAGAACGAGTGGAAGCTGCGCGTGACGCAGCAGGGCAGAGCGAGCCTGCGCGCGCAGGGCGTCCGCATCGGCCCTGGATCGCCTTGGCTCGACACCAACTCCAGTCAGTGGATCAACGTTCTGACGCTGACCCAAGAGGGAACAGGGTTCGAGATCGGCAACGCGGATACCAACGAGTTCATCTTCATCCGCGCCGATCGCGAAGGACGGACCGGAATCGGGATCGACCTGAAGGCCGGAGCCTGGACGTCGCCGTCCGCCGCGCGGGCCAATCGCTTCGGTACGATCTCCGCCACGGGCGGCCTGGTCGCGCGCGGGGGCGCTCGGCCGAGCGTCAGAAATGTCGTAGCCAAATACAATACCGAGAGCGGTGAGGCGCCGCCGAAATGGGAAGATGGTGCGGGCGTCAATATTACCGATGACAGCGGCCAGCCCATCGGGAATACGGGCTTTACGACGAACCTCGCGCGAACCGTCTACACGCCCGTCGTCGCCCGCGGTGGTACAGCCGCCGCGACTGTTTCGGCAACGGCCGATTACCGCCGATTCGGTCGCGAGATCCTCGGCATCCGGCTCGACGTCAGGGTGGTCGGCGGCTCGGGCTACATCACCGCATCGCTTCCCTGCCTGCCGTTCAAGGATACGGTCCTGACAGGATTCGACCGGGCGACCGGTCGATCCATGCAGGGACGGATCGGTTTCGCCGATCCGAAAGTCTACATCTACAGTATGGACGGGACGGTGCCGGCGACCGCCAATGCCCAGCCTCTGCTCACCGGCGATCTGGAATGCAAGGATTGACGCCCAAGCCTGCTTCCATGATCGCGGTCTGGGGTCGGCCGCAAAGCTCCTTTCCTGCGAGCGGGGAGAACCCGTCGATCAGAGCTGACGCCCCGGAGGCAGGACAGCCCGGGCCAATTCCTGGCCATCCGCGCTGCGGCGAAGCACGATGGTCTGCTCCACGTCTTTGCGCAGCGGTGGAAAGAACGCGTATGTGAAGCCGTGATGCGCGTTGCCGATACCCGCCTCGCGTAGATCCGGACGAAATTTGCCCGCGATGACCGTATTCACGGTTGATTGATTGACGACGATGGCGATCACGGTCGGTGAGTGAGGGGTGGAGGGCGTGAAGGCCCAGCCGCGGATCCGGCTGTGGTCGGCCTCGTCGATGAAGCCCTGCAGCGATACGGGATCATGCCCTCCCGGCGACGCGGGCGCGCCGTGAGCCGGTGCAGATCCGGTCTGTGTCACCGCACCCATCGACAAGGCGGCGCGGGCGAAACCGCTTCGTCCTTCGGCAAGACCGTTCTGCAGAAAGTGGAGCAGCGGGTTCTGTTCCGCGACAGCAACGTCCGGGTTCGCGGCCAGATAGCCTGTCGTGCTGAAACCTGGGCTCGGGTCACGCCCTTCCTTCCAGCCATGTTCGAGGAAGTGTTTCAGCGGATCCAGGCCGGCTTCGCGAACATCGGGGTTGCGATCAAGGTAGTAGGCCGGGTCGAAGCCGGGGAGCGGGTTGCCGAACAGGGGGCGGCGCTGATTGGATGAGAGGGGCAATCGGAACTTCATGGGCCATCCGAGCACGTCAGGGCTCGTGCTCGGTCTACCATTGCGGGTGAGGCCGCAAGCCCGGCGAACCGATTTCGAGCTGGCACGAAAGTCTCAGCGTCAGATGTGTCGCTGGCTCGCGGCGCAAGTTCGATCTTGAACCCCGCAGCTTCCGCGGGCTTCCGCGCTACGTCGATAGCTCCGCGTGTCGGTGGCTCGCTCCAGCCGCGCGCGTTGATCGTTCGCGGGGGACCGGATCCGATCCTCGCCATGCGCGATGGAGTGGAGGCGCGGTATTGCGAAGCGTCCGCCGCAGGCCATCGCGCATCGAGGCTGGTGGATGCCGGGCCATCACCGGATCGAGACGTGATCTACATGCCTGTCCGCGGTGCGTTTTCCGGTTGACGTCTGGCTACGATATGGAAGCCGAGTTCCGGATTGGCGTGTGCGTCCCAGTCGAAGGCGCGGGGATTGCCCGAACCACGCGGATAGTCGCGAAGCTGGAACGGGCTCTGGACCGGGTCAAGTCCTGACGCCGCGAAGGCGGTCTCCCACCAAGTGCGATCGCGGATCGTCGCGTGAAACCCGTGACCCGCCGCGTCGCAATCCGCGAAGGTCGCGATGGAGGCCACCACGACTCCGCCCGGTCTCAGGTGCTGGTGGATCGAATGCAGCAGTGTGGGCAGGTCCGTTTCCGGTATGTGCTCGAACAACTCCCAGGCCGTCACCAGATCGAACTGCTGGACCGCGCCGGCGCCGTCCTCGACGCGAAACGGGAAACGTACGTCGGCAGTGAACAGCCGGTCCGGAATGGTGCGCCACTCGGCGCGCTGCTCCTTCCGCGACCAGTCCGATCCCTCGATCCCGATCGAGAAATGTCCGCGCCGTGTGAAATCCCAGACGAGCCCTCCGCCGGCCGAACCGATATCGAGGTGACGCAAGGGGAAACCGAAATGGGTTTCGCACGCCGCGACGAAGCGGGGCGAGCGCGTGTTGTCAGCGGCTGTGCCTCGCGGAAACAGATGGTCAGGCGTGTCGCCGGCAAGCGGGTTCGCTGTCGCGACACGCAAGTCGACTGCTTCGACCTCGCTTCCTCTGATCAAGGTCTCCAAGATATCTCGCTGCCGATCCTCGCATTCGAGGACGAATCGATCGAATCGAGCCTTAAAGTTATTCCAATTGATCGAGTCATAGTAGCAGTGTGTCTGCAGCGCCGAGATGCGTCCCAAGAGATCGTCGAGCTTGGCGTCGATGGCCGCGACCCGATCGGAGAGTGGGAGGTCGGGCTGCTCGATAGTCGTCGCGCGAGCCGCGTCGCTGTTGTCCACCAACCCACTCCGTTAACGCGCACGAGCCCAACAGAACGACAGGCGTGATCGCGCATCTCCACTGTTCAGAGATATCTTAAGCCAAGCAGAGAGAAAAATACATTCACGTGAGGATTTCGTCGGAGCCGCCTGTGGACGAATCGCTGTATAATTGAGAAATTTCGCGCAGAAGTTAGTGTTTCAGATCGTATTCTTATATTATGAGATTGCCGACAACAACTCCGGGTTGATTTATGGCCGGGTTGCGCGGGGATGCTGTCATTGTGATTGGGCGCGCCGGATGGCCGACGGCATGGGACATCGGCGACGTATCCATTACCGGCCCGGGCGAAGGCGCCGCTGAGATCCGATAGGCTTTCGATCAGACTGCGCGGCGCGTGGCGCGCGAGGTCCCGTCGGTCGACACGTGCAGGCTCACGAGATTGTGCCTCTCCGCGTGCGCCAGATCTCGCGATCCGAGCGCTCGACCGCGTTCCGATCGCTGGATGAACCATCGACCAGCTACCGCGCAAGACGGATTTCGGCGCCCTGTGTTCGCTCTTCACGCGGGATACTCGATCCGTCGGTCGCTTGAGTAGCGTTAATTTCAGCCCGTCCCGTCGAACGCGCACCGATTGTCAGGGCGTTCTTGCGGACCGGAGTTTTGCCGTATACCCCACATCGGAGAGCCAACGCGCGATCGAGGGCCGGGGGGATGCCGCTGGTTGTCATCTTAGCCGCCCTGTGCGGCGGATTGCCTGTGCTTGCCTCTGGCTGGCAAACGTTCGGCTTCTACACGGTAATACTCGCGTCCTGTGTCGCCAGTGCAGTCGCCGTACTGGTGGGTGGCGGACTCGCGCTCCTGAAGGTCGCGAGGTCCCGGACTTCGCAGGATCCGGCGAAGATCTTCGACATCGACAGGCTCACGAGCGGCGATCGCAGCGACTTTCGGCTCGTTCCGCGGCGCCTCTACTTCGACATCGAGCACGGCCGCGAGATCATCAAGGACGAGATCGGCATCGAGGCAACGAGCATCGACCAAGCGCTCGACGACGCCCGGAGCGTGATCCGGGACATGGTCCAGGAGCTCGCCGACGAGGGCTACGCGGAGGACTGGGTGCTGGTCGTGCGCGATGCCAGAGGGACTTCGGTCGCGCGCCTGCCCATCGAGCGGACGCCCGCGGAGACGCGGCCGGACCGCCGCTCCGCCTGATCGATCGGGGGCCGCGTTCGCCTCCCGGCGATCGCCCGGCTGGCGACGATGGCCCAACATCCTGCGCTCGCCACCGGAGTCGCGCGTGTGTCAGCGCTCGCCCAGCTCGTGAAGCAGGCGGTCGCGGGCGCGGCTGACCCGGCTCTTCACCGTGCCCGCCGGGCACCCGATCACGGAGGCCGCGGCCTCATACGATAGACCGTCGACGGCCACGAGGATCAGCGCCTCGCGATAGGCCGGGTCGAGCCGGTCGATCGCGGCCCGGACCTCCTTCAGGCCCATGCTGTGCTCCTGGGCGGCCGGTTCGGAGAGGGTGACGGCGTGCGCGCCGTCGGGATCGGGAACCTCGAAGCGTCGCTTGCGTCGTCCGTTGATGAAGCCGTTGCGCAAGATCGTGAACAGCCAGGCCACCAGGCTCGTGCCGGGCTGGAAGCGCTGCCGGTGCTCCCACGCCTTGAGCAGCGTGAACTGCACGAGATCGTCGGCCTCGACGCCGTCGAACGTCAGCGACAGGGCGTAGCGGCGCAGGCGCGGCACCAGGGCGATCAGATCGTCCTTGAACGCACCGGGAACCTGCCGTTCGGACTCGGCGGCATCCAGGGCCGCGGACAGGCGGCCCAGCACGCCGGCCAGCCGTGAGCTCATCTCGATCGGCGCAACTTCTGAATAGTACTGGCGCAGCCGATGACCGAGTTGCGCCTGGATATACGAGATGACGGGAACGGACGCGCCGGCCGGATCGCGCTCTTCGACAGCGGGCTTCACGGTGAAGCTCTGGGCTCGATGGGGTGGAGACAGCGTCGCGACGGGCACGACATCTCGCGGGAGGGCTGCGAACTTATCTCTGGTTGATCTCGACGAGGTCAATGATGCAGGTATACCAGTGAAAATTGCGGATCGGGCGGAACCTGCTTGCGCGCAACCCGTTTGTGCCCCGCTGCGAGGGGCGCGGCGTCGAGGCGGCGGGGACCGGACGGATCGTGACGGCGGGTGTCGACAGGCATGAGCTCCGGCAGATCATCGCCGGCCTGAGCGAGGGCGTGATCCTGGTCGAGCCCGACCAGACCATCGCCTACGCCAACGCGGCCGCCCTGGCGATGCACGGTGCCGAGAGCCTCGACGAGCTCGGCCCCACCGTCGACGCCTATCGCGACCGCTTCTGCCTCCGCTACCGCAACAACCACGAGCCGGAGAACTACCCGATCGAGCGCGTGATCGCCGGCGAGACTTTCCACGACGTGGTGGTCGAGGTCACGCGGACAGACCGGCCCGGTGTCGAGTTCGTTCACTCCCTCAGAGGCTTGGTCGCCACCGACCGCGACGGCAACCCGAGCTGCCTGGCGCTGATCCTGAAGGACGTCTCCGACCAGTTCGAGGCCGAGGAGCGGTTCGAGCGCACGTTCAACGCCAACCCGGCCCCGGCCGTGATAACGCGGCTGTCCGACCTGCGCCACGTCAGGGTCAATCTCGGCTTCCTGGAGATGACCGGCTACACCCGCGACGCCGTCATCGGCCGCAGCGTCTACGAGGTCGACGTCCTGGCCGGCGCGCGCAACCGCGACCTCGCCGTCGCGCGGCTCAATGCGGGCGGCACGATCCCGCAGATGGAGGCCTGCCTCGACCTGCCCGACGGCGGGCGTCGCTTCGTGATCGTCGCCGGGCAGCCGATCGAGATGGGCGACGAGCCCTGCATGCTGTTCACCTTCGCGGACCTGGAACTGCGCCGGAAGGCCGAGGCCGCCCTGCGGCAGAGCGAGGAGCGCTTCGCCAAGGCGTTCAGGCTGACGCCGATCCCGACCGTGCTGGTGCGGGCCGACGACGGTCAGGTCACGGGCGTGAACGAGGCGTTCAGCCGGGTCTTCGGCCTGGGCGAGGACCGCGTCGTCGGCCGCTCGCTGGATGAGGCCGGCCTTTGGGTGACGTCGTCTCAGCGGGAAGCCTTCGAGAAGAGGCTGGTGAGCGAGGGCTACGTGCTGGGTCTCGAGGTCTGCCTGCGCCACGAGAGCGGCGCGAACCTCGACTGCCTGGTCTCGGCCGAGCGGATCACGATCAACGACGCCGATTTCCTTCTGCTGGTGCTGCAGGACATCACCGAGCGCAAGCACTCGGAGCGGGAGCTGTTCGACGCGATCGAGACGGTGATGGCCGACACGTCGTGGTTCAGCCGCGGGCTGATCGAGAAGCTGGCGAACCTGCGCCGGCCTGGCCGGGAGGGCGGCGACGCGGGGGCGCCGAACCTGACCGTGCGCGAGCGCCAGATCCTCAACCTGATCTGCTCGGGGCTCGGCGACGACGCGATCGCGCGCAAGCTGGGGCTGTCGCGCAACACGGTGCGCAATCACGGCGCCGCACTGTACCGGAAGCTCGGAGTCCATCGGCGGACCGAAGCGGTTGTTTGGGGCCGGGAGAACGGATTTCCACTCCAGGGGCCCCGGTAGCTGAATTTCATTATACTGGTAATTTGGAACTATTGATCCACCAGACGTCGCCATCATCTGACCGCCATCTCACCGTCGGCGGACCGTTCTCCGGTCACCGGGTGATCCCCTCGGCCCCCGCGTGCATGCGGGGGCCGTCTATCCCGGTGGGCCGCGCGCCCGACCGGAGCTCTCGACCGACGAGTACGACCACCACCACGACCGTGAAGGAGCGCACGCGATGAGCAGCACGACCGACAAGATCAAGGGCCTGGCCAACGAGGCGGTGGGCAACGTCAAGCAGGCGGCCGGCAAGGCGACGGGCAATGACAAGCTGGTGGCCGAGGGCAAGGCGCAGGAGCTGAAGGGCGAGGCGCTGAAGACCGTCGGCGACGTCAAGGACGGCGCCAAGTCCGTCGCCGACAAGATCACCGGCAAGCACTGAGCCCGTCCCGCGGCGCCGTCCCCTCGGCGCCGCCCTCAGGCCCTTGCCCGGCACGGTGCCGGGCCTGGCCGCTCGATGCGCGAGAGCAGAGCCGATGCGGCGCTTCGCCAGCCTCTTCCTGCGTCAGGAATTCGTCTTCCTGATGCTGGCCATCCTGCTGAGCGTCGGCGCGGGCGTGGCCTACTGGGCGTCGCGGGCCACCGTCCTGACGATCGCTGTCGCGCCGAAGGACGGAACCGAGCCGGCCCTGATCCAGGCCTACGCGGACGCCCTGGCCAAGCGCCACAAGGAGATCCGCCTCAAGATCCTGCCCTTCGACGACGTGCGCGACAGCGCCGAGGCGCTGGGCGACGGCCGCGCCGATCTGGCGATCGTGCGGCCGGATGTGGAGCTTCCGGATAATGGCCTGACGCTGGCGATCCTGCGCGACCAGGCGATGATCATCGCGTCGCCGGAATCCGCCGGGATCGCCCGCTTCCCCGATCTCGACCGCAAGCGCCTGGCGATCCTGGCCCACAGGGACGCCGACGAGGCGCTCATCCGCGCCATGCTGGAGCATTACGGTCTGACGCTGGTGACCACCGAGCCGGCAGGCGCGCTGCCGCCGCGCCACGTCGCCCTGGTCGAGATGGCCGAGAGCGACCTGGGCGCGGCCTTCGCCCGGAAGCGGGTCGACGCGGTGATCTCGGTCATCGCGCCGACCGCGCCGACGGCGCAGCGGATCGTCGGCCTCGTCCAGGCGGCCAGCCGCGATCGCAAGATCTCCTTCGTGGATGTCGAGAACGCCGAGGCGATCGTTGCCCGTCTGCCGCGGCTGCAGGTCGTCACCATGCCGGCCGAGACCTTCGGCGGCAGCCCCAAGGTGCCCGACGCGGAGGTTCACACGGTCGGCGCCTCGTACCGCCTGATGGCGCGCGCGAACCTCGCCCGTTCGGTGGCAGCCGACGTCACTCAGCACCTGTTCGAGCTGCGCAGCGCCATGGCCAACGTCACGCCCGCGGCCGACTATTTCCAGGCGCCCGCCTATGACGGGACCGTCGGCGCGACGAGCGCCCGGCTGCCGATCCATCCCGGCGCCGTCGACTATTACGAGCGCGAGCAGCAGAGCTTCATCGAGCGCTACGAGACCTGGATCTACCTGCTCGCCTTCCTCGGCGGCGGTATCGGCTCCGCGCTCGCCTGGATCGGTCAGCGCCTGTCGCGCCTGCGCCGGGAGCGCGTCGAGGAAGCGACGGACCGCTTGCTGAGGATCCGCCAGGAGGCGCAGGAGACGACCGACCCGGCGCGTCTCGAGAGCCTCGCCCGGGAGATCGACGACCTCGCGGGCGACATCGCCAAGCACGCCCTCGAGCGACCGACCGAGGCGCGGACCATGTCGGCCGCGGCCATCGCCATCGACGCCGCCCGCTCGACGGTCAAGCGCGCCATCACGACCGGACGGAGCGCGGAGGACGGGTCCGCGTTGGCTGGCCGGACGGTCGCGAGCGACGCGGGCCCGAGCGGGGCCTGACCCATTGCGGCGGATGACCGCCGTACCACCCGGGCCGAGGGCCCGCCTCAAGAGGACGACGCGATGAGCAAGGGATACCCTTCGATGACCGCCCTGCTGGGCCTGCTGGCCGTGGCCGGTTACCAGAACCGCGACCGGATCGCCGAGTGGCTCGGCGGCCACGCCAAGGACGCGTCCCGGTCGCCGGCGCCGCAGGTCCCGCCCGCGACGAGCTCGACCATCCCGGCGAACCTGGATCGGCTCCTCGGCGGCGCCAGCGCGGGCGGCGTCGGCGGCCTCATCGCCGGGGGCCTGACCGAGCTGGTCGACCATTTCACCAAGGGCGGCCACGCCGAGACGGCCCAGTCCTGGATCAATCACGGGCCGAACCGCGACATCCCGACCGCGGATCTGGAGCGCGCCATCGGACCGGACACGCTGGCGGCCCTGGAGCAGCGCACCGGCCTGAGCAAGAGCGAGCTGCTGGCGCGCCTCTCGCGCGACCTGCCCTCGGCCATCGACCGCTACTCGCCCGACGGACGCCTGCCGGCTTTCAGCTGATCCGCTCCATCGCGGTCGTCGCGGCGGTGCCGCCGCGACGACCGGCACCGGTTCCGGCGGCCGCTACTCGACCAGCTCGTCCACCTTCGCCATCAGCGAGGGCGAGATGGTCAATCCCAGGGAGGCGGCCGTCGTCAGGTTGAGCAGGGTGATGAAGCGCTCGCTCGCCTGCACCGGCAGGTCGCCGACCACCGCGCCGCGCAGGATCCGATCGATGTAGCCCGCCGCCCGCTGCACGTCCTGCTCGACGCTGGTCGTGTAGGCGGCGAGGCCGCCGAGATGGACCGGCGCCGCGTAGGCGTACACGGCCGGCAGGCGGTGGGTCGCCGCCAGATCGACGATCAGCTGGCCGTACACCCCGGTCACCGCGTCCGGCAGCGCGATGAGGCCGCCCTTCGGCTGGGCGGCGAAGCCGGCGATCGCCGCCTCGATCTCGGCCGCGTCGTGCACGCCCGCGATCCGGGCATCGATCCCGAGTGCCGGGCCGATCCGGGCCATCTCGGCCGTGTAGCCCGCCAAGCGCGCCCGGTAATCGGGGTTGATGAGGGCGAGCGCCCGCGTCACGCCGGGGCTGAGTTCCTTCAGGAGCTGCAGCCACTTGCCGACGAGGACGAAGTCGAAGTTGGTGAAGCCGGTGAGGTTCCCGCCGGGCCGCGACAGGTTCGTCACGAAGCCGCCGCCGACCGGGTCCTGAAGCATCATGAAGACGATCGGAACCGTCGTGGTCGCCCGCTGGAGCGCGGTCGCGCCGACGACGCCCTGCGCGAGCACCACGTCGGGCGCGCGGGCGACGATCTCCTCCGCCTGGACGCGCATCCGCTCGGCGTCGCCGTTGCCGTACTGCAGGTCGACCGTGAGGTTCTCACCCCAGATCCAGCCGGCCCGCTTCAGGCTCTCCTTCAGCGTCTCGACGATGACGGGACTGTCGGGATGCGCCGCGCCGTAGACCAGCAGGATCCCCAGGCGACGCTGACCCTTCGCCGGCGCGGCGGCGAGGGCCGGCCACGCGGCCGCGCCGCCGAGGGCCGCGATGACGTCGCGCCGTCTCATCCGCCGGTCTCCCGTCCGAACCCGTTCCGAGCATCGCCGATCGAGAGGGATTCCGATCGCACGCCCTCGGACGGTAATAGGCGCTGCCTTAAGGCGGGGCTATCGGGGCGGGCGACGGGGAAGCCGGGCGCGCGCGACTCAGCGGACCTCGACCCGACTGCCGCTGCCGCCGTTCAGCAGCCGCTTCAGGTGGAAGGCCGCCACCCCGTCGTCGGGGCGCAGACCGACCAGGGCCGCGAAGGCGGCCAGCGCGCCGGCCTCCCCGGTATCGAGCTTGGCGTAGGCGTCCTGGTACTGGGCGAGCAGCGCGTCGCCGCAGGCTGCTTCCGTCAGGGGTTCGTAGGCGCGCAGGGCCGTCTGCTTGCCGCGCAGGAGGAGGTCGCCAAGGGGGCGGCCGCGGAACTGTCCGGCGCGGATCACGACGGCGTCGCTGACGCAGATCCGCGTGCCGAAGGCCTTGTTGGCGTTCTCCAGACGGGCGGCCGTGTTGATGGTGTCGCCGTAGGCCGTGTAGTCGAAGTAGCGGCCGCCGCCGAAATTGCCCACGATCGCCGGGCCGGCATGAACGCCGATCCGCGTCACGCCGATCTCGATTCCCCGCGCGCGCCAGCGATTGCGGAAGCCCTCGGCCGCCTCGTCCAGGGCGAGGGCGCAGGCCACCGCCCGCGCCGCGTGGTCCGGCTGATCCCCCGGCGCGCCGAACAGGACGTGCAGGGCGTCGCCGACGATCTTGGCCACCGTCCCCTCGTGGGCGAAGACCACGTCGGTCATCTCGGCGAAGTAGCCGTTGAGGATCTCGGCGAGCTGCGCCGGGTCGAGGCTCTCCACGAGGCCGGTGAAGCCCGCGATGTCGGTGAACAGGGAGGCCACGTCGCGGCGGTGGCCGCCGAGTTCGAGGCCCGACGCGTCCCCCGCGAGCCGCTCGGCGAGGTTCGGCGAGAAGTACCGGGCCAGGGAGGCGTGGGCCCGCTCGGCGAGCGATTGCCGCCGCCGCCCCTCGCGCAGGTCCTCGACGTGGCGCAGCGTCCGCTCGATCGTCGTCTCGAGGTCGGCGAAGTCGATCGGCTTCGTCAGGAAGTCGAAGGCGCCCCGGTTCATCGCCGTGCGGATGTTCGCCATGTCGCCGTAGGCCGAAACGATGATGATCGAGGGGCGCTCGGCCAGCTCCTGCAGCTTGGCGAGCAGGGTCAGCCCGTCCATCCGCGGCATGTTGATGTCGGAAACGACCAGATCGACGTCGCGGCTCTCGGCCAGGCGGTCCAGCGCCTCCTGCCCGTCGTGGGCGAACAGGAACGTGACGAGGCCCTGCCGGATCTGGCGGCGGAACTTCTGGGTGATCAGCGCCTCGAGATCCGGCTCGTCGTCGACGACGAGGATCTTGGCGCTCGGGGCGCCGGGCGTCATTCGGTCCCCGCGAAGGCGGACAGACGGCGATCGATCTCGGCCTTCAGAACGGCGAAGTCGATCGGCTTGGTGATCAGGCCCACGGCGCCGGCAGCGCGGACCTTCTCGCGCGTCTCGGCGTCGCCGTAGGCCGTGATCATGATCACCGGCACGTCGGGCCGGGCCGCGCGCACCAGCGGCAGCAATTCGAGGCCGGTCATCCCCGGCATGTTGATGTCCGACAGCATCAGGATCAGGCTCGGCTCGTTCGAGCCCTTGATCCGCTCCAGGGCCTCCGCGGCCGAGTGCGCGAAGGCCATCGCGAAGCGTCCGGCGCGCAGCTCGCGGCGAAACTGCTGCCGGAACAGGTCTGTCACGTCGGGTTCGTCATCGACGACGAGGATCAGGACGTTCATGGCTGGCTCTCAGTCTCGGTCGCCGCCTCGGTCGCCGGCTCGGTCGCCGCCACGGTCGGTGGCCGAGGCGGCGCGTCCGGCGTAACACTCTGCCGCGGCAGGGTGATGATGAATTCCGTGAAGGCACCCGGTTCCGTGGCGACGTCAACCGTTCCGCCGTGCTGCTTGACGAGGATGTCGTGGCTCAGCGACAGGCCGAGCCCCGTTCCCTCGCCGGCCGGCTTGGTGGTGAAGAACGGGTCGAACATCTTGGCCTTGACGCTGTCCGGGATGCCGGTGCCGTTGTCGCGCACGCGGATCTCGACGCCGTCGCCCCGGTCCCGGGTGGCGACCGAGAGCGTGGGTGCATAGCCGGGTTCGCCGTCGGCGGCCCGCTTCTCGGTGGCGTAGAATCCGTTCGACATCAGGTTCAGCAGGACCCGCGTGATCTCCTGAGGGTACAGGTCGGCGAGGCCGGCCGCCGGATCGTAATCGCGCACGAGGGTCACATTGAAGCCGGGTTTCGCCGCACGGGCCCCGTGATAGGCAAGATTCAGGCTCTCCTCGACCAGCGCGTTGACCTCGACCGGGCGATGCTCGCCGGACCCGGTGCGCGAGTGCAGCAGCATGTTCTTGACGATCGAGTCCGCGCGCTTGCCGTGCTGGACGACCCTCTCGAGATTGCTCTTGAGCAGGCCAGCGAGCTCCTCGACCTCCGCGCGCGTGTCCGTGTCGAGGGTGGTCGGTTCGAGCACCTCCCGCAGCTCGTCCACCAGCTCGTTCGAGAGCGACGCGAAGTTGTTGACGAAGTTCAGCGGGTTCTTGATCTCGTGGGCGATGCCGGCGGTGAGCTGTCCGAGCGAGGCGAGCTTCTCGGACTGGACGAGCCGGCTCTGAGCCCGCTGGAGATCGTCGAGCGACCGGTTGAGGTCGCGGGTCCGCTCCTCCACCTTGGCCTCGAGCGTCTCGTAGGAATCCTGGACCCGGCTCGCCATCGTGTTGAACCGGTGCGCGAGGGTCTCGATCTCGTCGCCGGTGCGGATCACGATCCGCTCGGACAGGTCGCCCGCGCCGAACCGCTCCGCCCCGTCCTCGAGCTCGCGGATGGGCACGACCATGCGCCGCGCGAGGAAGGTGCCCGCCACCGCCGCCAGCAGGACGCCGAGACCCATCAGCGACGTGGTCTGGATCACGGATTCGAGCGCCGGCCCCATGGCGTCGCGCAGCGATTCCTGCACGAAGACGATCCAGTCGACCCGCGGGATGGTGGCGTGGGCCGCCAGCACCCAGCCGCCGTCGAGGCCGGTCGTGATCTCGTAGTCCTGACCCGCCATGCGGGAGCCGGGCAGAGCCGCCGCGACCTCGGGCAGGCCGGAGAGGTCGGTGTCGCGCAGGACGAGACTGAGGTCCGGGTGCGCGATCAGGCGACCGGTCGCCGTCGTCACGAAGGCGTAGCCGTGCTCGCCGACGTTGATCGCGCTGACCACGTCCCAGATCAGCTTGAGATTGACTTCCGCGACGGTCACGCCCGGGTCGCGGCCGGCATGGGCCACCGAGACGGTCATGTACGGCTCGGACCCGCGCCGGAAATAGACCGGGCCGAACCACGTCTTCTGGGCGAGCGCCTGGGTGAAGCGCGGCGAGGTCGAGAAATCCTTGCCGCTGGCGACGGAGTCCGGCTCCAGTCGGGAGACGCGCAGCTGCTCCTTGCCGGCCGGATCGAGGTAGGCCACCTCCGTGATGGCCGGCGCCTGGCGCAGCAGGCGGATGAAGTCGTAGCGCTGCTGCTCCGGGGAGACGCGCCGCCACTCGGCGCGCGTCGTCCAGCCGATCTGGCCCTCGATCGAGGACAGGAAGGCGTCGACGCGCTCGGCGGCGGCGCGCGCCTTGGTGCGCTGCGTCTCGATCGCGGTCCGCTTGGCGTCTTGGTAGTTCAGCGTCAGGTCGACGGCGCCGTTGATGAGCAGCACGAGGCTGACGAGGCCCACGAAGGCCACCGCGAACTTCCCCGCGAGCGGCAGGCGGAACCAGCGCGGCGGCGCTGTCGCGGCCGGCGGGGAGGCTGTCGGGCGCGGCGCCGTCATTCGACGATCTCGTCCGCCTGGGCGAGGAGCGCCGACGAGATCGTCACGCCCATGCTGCGGGCCGTCTTGAGATTCACGATGAAGTCGAACTTCGTGGGCGCCTGGACCGGCAGGGTCGCGGGGTTCTCGCCGCGCAGGATGCGGCCGACATAGGCAGCGGCCCGACGGACCGTCTCCACCGGATCCGGTCCGTACGACATCAGGCCGCCCCGGTAGGCGAAACGCCGGATCGCGAAGACCGCGGGGACCCGGAGACTCGTGGTGAGCGCGACGATGTGGTCGCCGTTGGCCTCGCTGAACGTGCCGGGGGCGACGATCAGGCCCCCGTCGCCCTGCCGCGCGAGCGCGGCGATCACCGGCTCGATCTCGGCCGCCTTGTCGATCTTCACCACCACCGGCTCGATCCCGAGCGCGGCCGCGGTGGCGCGGAACGGCTCGGCGTAGAGGTTCTCGCCGCGGATCTCGGTGCTCGGATTGGACAGGAGCGTGACGTGCCTGAGGCTGGGAACGGCCTCTTTGAGGGCCGCCACCCATTTCCCGCCCAGCGGCGCCTCGTAGAGCGTGAAGCCGGTGATGTTGCCGCCCGGGCGCTGGAGACTCTCCACGTACCCGAAGCGGACCGGGTTCGAGGCGCCGACGAACACGATCGGGATCTGCTTCGTCAGGGCCGCCACGGCCGTGAGCTGCGCGCTGAGGTAGGCGAAGATCACCTGCGGCTGTGCGGCCACCAGTTCGGTCGCGAGGAGACGCGTGCGCTCGCGGTCGGCACCGGTCCAGCGATCCTCGACCCGCTGATCGGGATGACCGTGGTCGCGCAGGCCGGCATGGAACGATTCCGCCAGCACCCGGCCCTCGGGATCGCCCTCCGCGAACGGCCAGAGGGCCGCGATATGGGCCTGACCCTGCGCCAGCACGGCGCGCGGCCACCCGGCGAACGCCAGGGGCAACCCAGCGAGTACGGTTCGCCGCCTCATCGGACCATCGCGCCACATCCCCGCCCACGGCCCCGCCGCGCGCTCAGGCCCCGCCCTGCGATCGACTGCCGAAGCATAGTGTACGCTCGACTGCGACACCACGCGCGAGCCGCCGCGCAGTTATCAAAATGCCAGCCGCATGCCGCCGACGATGTTTCGCGGAGCACCCGCGAAGACCGATCCCGTGGTGGTCGCCAGCACGGCGGCGCCGTTCTGGAGTCCGTTCGTGCCGCTGATGCTGTTGGCGAGGTTCTGCGCGGAGGCGACGTAGGTCGTGTCGAACAGGTTGCGCACCTCGACGTACAGGCTCAGCCGCTTCGCGTAGCCGCCCGTCAGCTCCGTGGCGTAGTGCAGGTTGGCGTTGACCACCGCGTAGCCGGGCGCCTTCAGCAGGTTGGCGTTGTCGAGGTAGAAATCGCCCTGGACGACCGTCTCCACGAAGGCGCCGAGACCCGCGAGTGGGCCGCTCGGCACGTCGTAGCCGAGGCGGGCGAGGAGCTGGTGGGCCGGAACCCCGGGGATCCGGTTCCCGGCACGGTCGAAGGACCGGCTCAGGCTGCCGGCGCTGAGCTGCTCGGTGTAGTGGGTGTAGATCTGGTCGTCGAACGTGTAGGCCAGCGTCCCGCGCCAGCCGGGCGCGAAGGCCCAGTCGGCGCCGACCTCGATGCCGCGATGCTCCGAGGCCGGCGCGTTGAACGTGTAGGCGAGGAGCCCGGCCCCCGGCGATTGCGAGACCAGCTCGTTGCGGAAGAACTCGTAGAACCCGGTCACGCTCAGGCGGAGATCGGCCACCGGGCTCCACTCGGCGCCGAGATCGAAGCCGAGGTTCTCCTGCGTCCGGAGCTGGGTGTTGTTGCCGGGCAGCCCGGCGGGGGTGATGAACAGGTTGCTGGCGGCCGGCGTGGTGTAGCCGGTGGCGACCCGGCCGCGCAGCGCCCAGGCCGCGTCCGGCCGGTAGACCAGGGCCAGTTCGGGGGCGACGTTGAGGAAGGACCGGTTCGCGTCCGCCACCGTCCGCGTCGTGCCGCTCGCCGCGTACGCGTAGGCGACGTTGCGCCCGGTGATCGCCGTGGTCTCGGCGCTCAGGCCGAGGATGCCGGTCCACTGGTCCGACAGGCCCAGCTCCAGCCGCGCCCGGCCGCCGAGATTGGACTGCACCGCCGTCTGATCGCCGATCAGCGCCCCCAGGCGCGGGCCGACGTAGGGGGCCCGGTTGAAGGTGGTGATGTGGTTGTCGATCGTGTTGTAGGCGAGCGCGACGTAGCCCGTCGCCGGCAGGCCGAGCAGGTCGCCCCGCCGGGTCAGGTCGGTCAGGAAGTTCCAGGACGGGTAGGAGCCCCGCGACGCGGTCGTGTAGAACGGCTGGTCGAAGTTGCGCTCGTCGAAGCCGAGCTGCGTGCGCCACGTGGTGAACGCGTCGAGGTCGTGCTCCCAGCGGGCGGCCACGATGGTCCGGCGGTCGTTGCGCCCGAAGCCGCCCTCGTCGGCCGTCACCGGCACGGTCGCGCCGAACGCCCCGTTCCGGAACAGGTTGAAGGTGGTGCAGCCCGGAGCCGCGCTCGCGGCCGCGGCGCAGCCGCGCTGGTACGGGTTGATCCGGTACTGGGCCAGCGACGCGCGGGCGGGCAGGTTGGCGTCGAGGGTGTTGTTGATCACCTTCAGGGTGAAGCGGTTGTCCGGCGTCGGGGTGTAGCTCGCGAGCAGGTTGATGGTCTGCGTGTCGTAGCTCGCGTGGTCCTGGTAGCCGTTCGCGCGGACATCGCTGGCGAACAGACCGATCTCGAACGGGCCGCTGACGCCGCCGACGGTGAAATAGTTGCTGAGGTAGCCGAAGCTGCCGGCATCCACCCCGATCTCGTAGCCGTCGATCTCCCGCCCGGTGCGTGTCCGGAACGCGATGGCGCCCCCGGTGGCGTAGTTGCCGAAGAGCGGCGATTGCGGCCCGCGGAACACGTCGATCCGGCCGTAGGCGCGGGGGTCCGTGAGGTCGAAGCGCGACGCCCCGTCCGGCTGGGTGAGGATGAAGCCGTCCTCCAGGACGACGGTGTTCTTGATCACGCCGGTGGAGCGGGCGTTGTTGCCGCGGATCGAGATGACCACGTCGCGGCCGCCGTTCCCCTGCCGCACCGTCACGCCGGGGCTGTTCACCAGGACCGAGCCGATGCTGGTCGCCGGCCGGTTCGCGATCGTGTCGTCGCGGCCGATGCCGGTGACGATCTCGCCCACCGGGTGCTCGATCACCGCGGGCGCCGAGCCCGGCGGCGCCGCCACGCCGAAGGCCGGCGCGGCGGGCCGGCCCGCAACGGGCGCGGCCTCGCCCTCCACGGAGAGTTCCTCGAGGGTGACGGCGGCCTGGCCGAGGGCGGGGAGGGGGCTTCCGGCGAGCAGGAACGCGAGGGCGCCGCCGCGCAGGACGGGGGAGTCGGAGGTCATCGGAGGTCTCGTCTGATCGATGGGGCGAGCGGCGGCGCCGCCCGGAGGACGGGCGATCAGGCGGAGCGGGGCGGCCCGCGGGGCTGGCCGATGACGGCGGGGACCGACGCGGTCCGGACGGGGGGCGGGATCGGCCACGCCACCGCCGTCCAGCGCAGGCGGCGCGCGAGGCCGGGCGCGTGCGGGAGCAGCGGCGGGACGGCACCGGCGCGACACAGCCCGCAGAGGGCGCAGGATCCCGGTGCCGGCGCGCCCGGGCCGACCGCTGCGTCACCGGCCTGATCCGGCGCGTGCCCGCACAGGATCTGGCCGGGCAGCGCGCCCCGATCCGCCTGCGCCATCCGGAGCGCGACGGCCGGCGCGAGCGCCTGGATCCAGAGCGCGAGCGCGATCAGCACCGCGCCCGGGAGGCCCGGGCGCCCGCGTCTCAGGCGCGGAGACGTATGCACGGGCACGGCGCCCGCCCGCACCGGCTCAGCGCGCCCACCGTCTTCGGAGTCGGCCCGCGGCGAGGTCGAGACCGACCATGGCGGCGATGGCGAGCCCGGTCAGCGGGAAGAGCGCCCCGAGCCCGAGGATGATCGCGGTCACGGTCGCGGCCACCCGCCGATCCGCCGGCCAGGGCGGCACGCCGAGGCCGCCGGCCGGGCGCCGCTTCCACCACATCGTCCCGGCGGTGACGGCGAGCAGGAATGTGGCGAGGCAGAAGCCCAGCATCGCCAGCTGGTTCGCGCGGCCCCAGTGCTCGCCTTTGTGGATGCCGATCCCGTACTGGATCGCCCGGCCGACCGGTCCGAGATCGGTGAAACGGACGTCCACCAGCGGGCGGCCGGAATACTGGTCGAGGGTGATGACCCGCTGCCGCGTGACGTCGCGCGGGTAGATCGCGGCGGCGTAGACGCCGTCCGCGCCGACGGGCAGCGCCAGCTCGAAGCCGGGGGGCATCCCCAGACGTCGAAGGATCGCCACGGCGTCGTCGATCCCGACGCTCGCGGCCGCGGCCGGCACGGAGCGCGGCACCGGCGCGTCCTGCAGGGTCCACCCGGCATCCTCCAGCCGTTCGCGCAGCGGCACCGTCGAGACCGGCCGATTCGCCCAGAGCGCGGCCGGTTGCCCGAGGCCGACGGCGTTCGACCACGCGCGCAGTTCCTGCCCCCACCAGATCGACCAGGGCAGGCCCGTGAGGGCCAGGAAGAGCAGCCCGCCGCCGGCCACGAACCCGGTGACGGCGTGAAGGTCGCGCCACCACACGCGCCGGCGCGGGCCGCCCCGCACCGTGACGACGCCGCCCGCGCGGCCGCGGGGCCACCAGAGATACGTGCCGGTCAACACCAGGACGATCGCGAAACCGGCGACGATCTCGATGACGGCGTTCGCGAGGGGCCCGACCAGGGCGAGGCTGTGCAGTCCGCGGACCACCGCCATGAGCTCGCGGTCACGGTCGACGCGGTCGAGGACGTCGCCGGTATAGGGGTTCAGGTAGACGTGGATCCGGCGGTCGCCGGAAGCGAGCGTCACCCGTGCCGCGGCGTCCGGCGCGGCCGGGTCGATGTAGGTGACGGGCGCGCCGTCGGGCACGGCCTGCAGCGCGTTGAAGATCAGCCGGTCCGGGCCGATCGGCGCCGTCGCCTGCGGCGCGACCCGGGTCCGGTACGCGAACAGGCTGCCGTTGATCTCGTCCTTGAACAGGTAGAGTGCGCCGGTGGCCGAGAGGCCGATCAGGAAGGGCAGGCAGAGCAGGCCGGCGTAGAAGTGCCACCGCCAGACGGCCCGATAGACGGCGTCGCGGGACAGTCGCCGCGTTGCCGCCGCCCCGTACGCGGGGGCGTCGCCGTGGAGAACAATCGACATGATGGGAGGTCCGTGCCTGAACGATCGGGAGCGGGATCGTCAGGCCTTGGGTGGACCTCGCGCGGTGCCCGTCGAGGCCGGCGGGCCGGTCTTCGGGATCTCGGATTCGGGGCGCCACGCGCGGCGCGTCTCGGCGGCGACGGGCCAGTCGGTCGCGGTCGGGTTGATAATCGGCAGGACCAGCGCGCCGGCCTGCACGAGCGTGCAGCACGGATGCGCGTGCGCCACCGGGCCGGCGGGGTCACCCGAGGCGTGACCGGCACAGATCACCGCGTCCGGATCGACCCGGGCCTGTGCCGGGATGGCGAAGCCGAGGAAGGCTTGAAGCAGCAGCGCGTAGAGCGCGACCAAGCCGATGATCGCGCGCCCTCGAACCGTGAGAGGCTGGCACCGGCGCATGGACCGATCTAGGCGGCCGCGCCGCGGCGCGTCAACGGCCGACCGCTGTTCGGTCCGTGCCAGACTCGCGCCTCGCTGAGGATCAGAGGATGCGCCGGGTTCCGGGCAAGAAAAAACCCGCCGGATCTGAGATCGGGCGGGCCGGCGCGGTGGCTGGGGGACCTGGATTCGAACCAGGACTAGAGGAGTCAGAGTCCACCGTTCTACCGTTAAACTATCCCCCAATCAGCCGTCAGCCCTGCGCATCCGGTTTCGAAGATGGCGGGGCAGAGCCCGCAGCGCATCGAGCGGCTCCGGGCGTGGGCGGTGAGATAGGCGGAATGGTTCGGGAGGTCAACCGGTTGTTCTGCGGTTGACGCCACCTCGGCCGCGGCCGTAACCGTGAGGTCGCCGATGCTGCCAGGAAGGGTGGCCGAGTGGTTTAAGGCAGCGGTCTTGAAACTCGGTCTCGGCCATCCCTGCGACTTTCTTTTGATCCTCTAAGATACTGTCGGACAACGTAAATTCACGCTCGCCCCGTTCGCGCATCGTTCCCTATCACGTTCCGTCACGTCCAATTGGGTAGCAAGAGCGGTAGCAGCGGACGCGATCCGTTCCGCTGCGCCGTGTCCTTCGGTGCCCACGTGAAGCCGACTAGTCGCGCCGCCTAGGATCGCTCCAGATCGTGGTCGTTGCCTCGCAACCACACGACTTGCGCGATATCGCCACCGGCCGCTCCTGAGCTCGGCATCGCGTTGCCGTCCATGTCGTCCAGTGCCGCAACCAGATGGTCGACGGCATCGAGGGCCAGAGCGAGCGCACCCTCGATGCGCACGCGGGTATCGGGCACGGCCGTGCGCTTTGGCCGGGGCTGGAAGCGGATGACGTTGGTCATGATCAGTGCCCAGTTTGCTCGGCCGCGAAGGCCGTGAGGTCCTGGATGAGGGCGGCGGTCTCGGCGTCGTCGCCGTTCATGATGACGCGCTCGGCCACGTCCGCGAGACGCATCCTGCGGCTCCAGAAGTCCGTGGGCTGGCGGCGCAGCATCTCGGCCCCTGCGCGATCCTCGACGGTCGTGAGCTCGTCGGCGAGCCAATGAAGCAGCCGGCCGGCGGGGTTGTGGGAGCTGTCGAGAGGGCCGCTTCTGTCCGCCCGGCAGCACTCCTGCGAGGCCAGCCCGTAGGCAACGTCCGACAGCGTCCACATCGCCTGCCGGACGGTGCGCAGCTCGACCAAGCTGGCGCTCGCCAGGTCTACCTGGGCGAGAATGCCGGCACGGGTTGGCGTCGGCACTGGTGGCGGCCTCCAGGCCGGATCACTCCGCGCCAGGACCGACAGATGGATGTCGATCGCTAGACGCGCCGGACTGTCGTAGTCCGCGCGCTTTCGGTTGCGATGCCATTCATCGACGTAGTGCCACCAAGCCAGAGCGAGGGCCTTCACGGGAATCGTCTCGGGTGTGGCGGGCAACGCGTCGATCACGTCGAGCAGCGCGTAGCGCCGCGCTTCCATGGTCTCGTAGGCGGCGATCTGTTCGGCCGTGCCCTCGCCGTCGCCATGAGCGGCCCAGGCTACCCATAGCGCCAGAACCTCGTTGACCAGCTCGCCGGCCGTGAAGCCGTGCGCTGTCACGTTTAACTCGGCCGCCGACTTCGGCTCGGCCCGCGGCGTACGCCCGATGAACCGGCCCGCAGCATCTCGGGATGTGGCGGCGCGCTGACGGAGGTCGACGGCCTCCGGCGCAGCTTGGGCGGGGTTGGCCTTCCTCATCGCGGCCTCCCTCACGCGATCGGCATGAAGCCGTAGGCGAACACGCCCCCGGCGATGATGATGCCGGCGGTCAGCAGCTCGCCGGCGAGGTCGACGAAGCGCAGGGCACGCACGTGCGCCGTATCTGGCCGCACAGCCGCCACAGCCTGCCAGGGTTCGACGGTGCCAGGGACAGCCTCGTCCGGCTCCAGGGCCGGCACGGGGCGAACGTAAAGGGTATGAGGCGTGCGAGACCGTTCACCGGCGCGCGCCGGTGCTGTAGAATAACGGGTAGCCATGATCGTCTCCTGAGGACGGCTGGTCAGGGCCGATCAAGAGGGTGCAAGCTCTTGGTCGGCCCGTACATTTCTGCTATCATCAAAGAACGATGTCAATAGCCGATAGCAGAAAACCGCGGGGTCGCCCGCCTACCGGCATTGGCAAGGCTATCGGCCTGCGCCTCTACCCGAAGCTTGAGGCCTCTCTAGACGCCTGGATCGCTGAGCAGCCCGAGCCCAAGCCCTCGCGGCCGGAGGCCATCCGCCGGCTGCTCGAGCGGACCCTGAAGGTCGGCTGAACCTAAACGTCGTAGTAGCCACGGCTCAGGTGCGACTGCACCTCGTCTCGGTCCAGATCCGGCATGGTTACGCCCATATCGGCTGTCATGCCGTGACGGCCTCGCACCTTGAGCGCGGTGGCGCGGACCTGCTGGCGGCCACTGCCGGTCACCGCGAGGCTGATCTGGCCGTGGAAGCCCATGTCGGAGAGCCGATCCACGTGGCGGCCGAACTCCTCGACGTGCGCGCCGATGCTGCCGCGGCCATTACCGGCGGCACCGATGCCGCCCGCTGGCGGATCCGGAATCTCCAGGCCGCTGCGCGTGATCGACCGGATCGACCCGTCCGGCATCTTCATCGTGCCGTTGCCGAGGTCGAGACCTTCCTTGCCGTCGAGGCCCTTCACGAGGCGCGGCTCATCCGGAATCTTCGGGGCGGCCACGCCGCCGCCGCCACGCCGCAACCGATCCAGGAACGGCTTGCGGATCGCGTAGGCGAGATCGTGATGCTTCGGGTTCTCGTAGTCGGAGATGCCCGAGCGCAGCGACTGCTCGCCCGTCTGGGCCTGCCGGATCCGATTATACGCGCCCCGGTAGGCGCCCATCATCTCGCGGCGATACATCTCCTGCTGGACGCCGCGGTCCGTCCAGTCCTTGCCCATGCTCTGAGCCAGGGCCTGGAGCTTGCCGAAGCGCCCCGCCGCACGGTTCCACTGCACCGTGCCGAATGACTGCGGAACGCCAGCCCGGTTGTGGTCGCCCTTCGAGGTCGGGTCGAGGTTGAGGCCCGACTCGCCCTGCATCATGGCGATCTGGCCGCGGGCCTGCTCCTCGGTGTAGCCCATGCCGCCCTGATCAACCGGGCGGCGGAAGAACTCCATCCAGGAGGCGACGTTCTCCGCGCCGGCCGCCGACATCCGCCCGCGCGCGGCGCGACGCCCGTCGTTGCCGGTATAGCTGCCATCGTAGCCGCCAGAACCGCCACCGCCGCCACCGAAGCGCGGAATGCCGGCGCCGACGCCGCCCCCAGCCCCTCCACCCGTGCTGGCACGGCGCAGTGCGCCACCGAAGTCAACGCCGCCACCACCGACACCGCCAGGGCTGAAGCTCGCGCGCTGGATCAGCCCGCCGCCGCCTCCGCTACCGAAGCCTTCGCCAGGCGCAAGGTGGATCGGCACGAAGATGCCCTGGCGGAACTGCTCGTTGAGGCGCTGGAACAGCGTCTTACCCTCGGCCTCGACCTCGGGGGCCTTCTCCTTCACGCCCTCGGCCACGCCCTTGCCGACCTTGGTGCCGGCGTCCTTCCCGATCTCGTCGGCCTTCTTGCCCAGCACCATGTCGGGCAGGTTCGGGTCGAGGGCGCCGAGGAGCCCGCGCCCGATGCCCTCCTTGGTGAACTCGGGCATCTGCAGCGTGTCGTACTGCTTCGCGAGCTCGGCCAGGCCGCCGATCGCCGTGATGCCCAGCGCCCCCTTCGCCAGCCCGGCCAGCTTGCCGCCCTTCTTGGCCGCGTCCGGCAGGCCGCCGCCGTTCATGGCCAGCTTCGCGGCCGCCAGCTCCAGGGACGCCGCCGACTTCGTGAGCGCCAGCGCCGAACCCATCAGGCCGAGTGTGCCGGCCGCCTCCGCGATCTTCCCGCCGGCCACGGTGACCGACGTTCCGAGCGCGACGATCTTCGGATCCAGCTCGGCGATGTGCTGCTGGAAATCGGCGATTGCCGTGGCCGCCCGGGTCAGCAGGCCGCCACCCTCGCCGTTGTTGTCGAGCGACCGGCCCATGGCGGTTTCGACATTGAGGCGCGTGTTCTCGATGCGCTTCTGCGCGCCGTAGAACCCGCCCATCACTGCATCGCCGATCGACTTGGCGAACCCCTCGGGGGTGTCCGCGATCTTCTTCCGGTACTCGTCGAACAGCTCGGGCTTCTGGGCAATCGATCCGAGCTTGCCGCCATGCTCCCGGGTGACCAAGGCGTTCAGCTGCGCCTGGGTCGGATGGGCGTTGATGACGGCCCGCAGCAAGCCCTCGGTGTCCACCGACTCGGCCGCCATCTTGTAGAAGTCGCCGACCGTCTTCGCGATGGCGTGGGCGTCGGCCGCCTTGAGCTGCCCCTTCTTGTTCTTGTCGAAGCTTTGCCCGATGATCCCGGTCGCGCTGGCCGTGAACTTGTCCCGGTCCAGCAGGGCGTCGGGATCGTTCATCAGCGCCTGCAGGCGCTGCATCTGCCGGGGCGACATGTCCTTGCCGAACGTGCGCTTCACCGAGCTGCCGAGGCGGTCCGCGTTCAGCGCGTCCGGCATCCGCACGAAGTTCTGGTACTTTACCCCCATGGCGTCGAGGGCGGTCAGGCCCTGCTTCGAGGGCGCGATGAACTTCGAGGAGATGCCGCGCGCCGCAGTGCCGGCCTCCTCGCCGGAGTAGCCCGACTTCCGCAGCAGCGCGAAGATGGTGTCCATGGTCTCGATGGAGAACCCGGCGCCGGTCGAGGTCGCGCCACCCATCTTGAACGCGGCCTGGATGTCGTGGTCCTCAAGCCCGCCGACCTTCGCGGTCTTCACCGCCAGATCGACGTTGCGGCGCATGACCTTCGTGGCCGTGGCAGCGTCCTCGATGTGCTGGTTGGTCGAGAACACGATCCCCTCGAGCGTCTTGGCCGCGCTCGGAAGCTCGACGTTCATCGCCTGGGCGTAGTTCAGGATCTCCTCCACGAAGGGCTCGACCAGATCCTTGCGCACGCCTCGGCCGGCGAGGGTCCGCTGGGCGTGCAGCACCTGGATGTCGTTGAAGGTCGAGGCGCCGCCGAGCCGCACGGCCTGGTTGATCCGGCTCGACCGCTCCTCCTTCGTGAGCCCCGCCATGGCGACCTGCCGGCGGATCTCCATGTCGAACTCGGCGTAGGTGTGCTCGGCCGCCTTGGCCGTCGCGTCGATCTTGCCGCCGGCCACAACGGCCCCGGCGGAAACCAAGCCGCGACGGGCCGCGGCCCGCTCCTGGTTGACCACTGCCCGCTTGGCCGCGAGGTCCTCGGCAGCGACCTGCCGGCGGAAGGCAGCGGCAGCCTGATCGGTGCTCCGTGCCAGGGTGCGCTGCTGCTGCTCGACCCGGGACAGATCCACGCCGTAACGGGAGGCCGCGCTCTCGGCCGCCCGGAGCGCCGCCGTCTCGGCGCTGAAGGCTGCCGTCAGGGCCTTGGTGTCGTTGACTGCCGCCCGATGCGCATCGCCGAGGCGCCGGACCTCGGCAGCGAGCCGAGCGGCCTGCGCTGCCTGCTCGCTGCCCTTGATGAAGGTCTGGGCCTTGCCGTACTCCGCCGCCGCCTTCTTCGCCACGTCGTACTCGCGAGCCAGCCGCGTCGCCTGCGCGCCGACCCGCTGCAACCCCTGCACCGTGGCCTCCAGCGGCTTGCGCGCATCCATCACGGCGGCCGCCGCCTTGGCCGCCTTCGCCTGCTGCTCCCAGGCCTTGCTCAGCTTCGCAGCCTCGGCCGTGTACTTGGTCACGTCGAGGCCTTGCTGGATCGCCTTGGCGACCTTGGCCATCTCGGCCTCGACCCGCGACTCAGCGGTGATGAGGAGCTTGGCCTCAAGGGTCTTGGACGCCATGACGGATCCTCCTCAGTGCGTTCCGGGCGCGGTCGGGATCGAGGCGCCGATCTCGGCGGTGGCCGCCTCCATGGCGACGGTCGCTGCCGCCAACGCTGCCGTCTGACCGTTCACGGCAGCTTCGAGGTTGGTGAGAGCCTCGCGCGCAGCATCGGTGTCGATCTGGCCGAGCTGCCGGAACACCGTGCTCAGGATCTGCTGCGACGAGTTCGGCTCGGGCTGGGCGGCGAGCACGGCGGCCGCGCGGGCCAGGGCCACGCCGACCTCGGAGCGCAGCGCGTAGGTGGCGGGCACCTGGATGTTGCCGGCCGCGTCGATCGAGAACACGGCTTGATCGCCGGCGAGCACGACCACGGCGAGATGGTCCCAGGTCTCGGCCGGCGGCGCGGGGGAATCGGCCATGGCTATTCGGCCTCCTCAACCGTGACCTGAAGCAGGGCCCGCGGGTCGACGTCCCGGCGGTGATTGATGACCGCGCCCTGCGCCTCGGCCATGGCGATGAACGCGACCTCGTCCCGCTCGGCCGCCAGGATCTCGGCATCGAGCTCGGCGAGGCGGGCGATCCGAGTCGCGGTCGGGATGGCAGACTTGTCGACCGCGGCCGCATCGATGTCGCGGTCAATCGCGGCGATCACGGTTTCCGGCTGGAGCCAGCATGCCAGGGCGAGGCCGTCATATACCTTGCCGCCGATCACGATCATGCCGAAGTCGGCATTGTTCACCGGCATCATCGCGCTCGACGCCAGGGCGGGGAAGTAGACCTCGTGGCTGCCGGCCAGAAGCGTCGACACGTCCGGACGGGCGAGGGTCGCGGTCTGGGCCACGAAGGCGCGAGCCGCTTCCTTGGCCTCGGCGGCGGGGATGGAAGCCCGCGAGACCCGTGCCCTCTCTTGGCGCTTCTCGGTGATGAGGCCGCGCACGCGCCCGACCGCCGCGACCGGGAATTCGCCCTTGAGCAGCTTCGGCGCGGGGTGATCGTAAGGGACGATGACCTTGTGGTGATGCTCGCCGAGCCATTCGTCAATGGAGGAGCGCAGAGCAACAAGCGTTCCGCCAGTCTCCGATTTCTCCTCGTAGCGTCGCTTCGAAGTATCTCGGGTGTTCCGTGCGGTTATCAATCCGCGCTGAAGTTGCTTGTACCGCGGATCATCGACATAGGCTTTGGTCTGCCGCTCAAAGTTGTCGATCTCGGCTTTGATCCGAAACACCTCATGGCGGTCATCGACGGACCGCTGCATGGCGGAACTCGTGAGGTCCGTCGCATCCTCGGCGGCGTTGCAGATCTCGGCGTAGAGCCGGCGCGCATCCTCGGGCAGCACGCCGGTTCGGCGCACGGCGCGCTCCTCGTGGTCGTCGTCCAACACGTCGAGGCCTGAGGCCATGTCTCATCTCCGTTGCCGTTCACCCGCGTTCACCGTTCACGGGTTCGCCGTTACCTCGTTACCCAGTTACCGGGTCGGTGAACGCCCACGGTAACGCCAGGGGTAACGCCTAAGTCTCTGTCGGGACGGAAGAAAACCGCCGCGACGGTCGTCAACCTGTCAACCTGTCAACCGCGTAACCGGGTTTTCGGACCCTGGCGCTAAGGGAGGTCTGCGCCTCTATTGCCCGTAGTCCGGCAGGGGTGGCAGGGTCCCTGGCCGGTCAGCCTCCCCGGGGCAGGGCGGGGCTGTCCGGGACGGTCACCATCCGGGCACGCCCTGCACTCGGGCCCGCATCCCGTGGAGGATGGCATCGCGCGGGTCGGGCGGGGCAGTGGCCCGCTCAGCAGCACGGGCGTCGTGCGCGTCCAGCCTGCGAGCCAAATCGTCGAATGCGTACTGCGCTGCCTCTGGCATGGCATAGCCACGGTACTCGTCGCACAGCATCTGCATCGCGTGTACGATCTCGGCGCGCTCGCTCATGCGCCGCCCCTGTCGCCGACCGACAGGCCCATGGCCTTCAACGTGCGGCTCATCGAGGCGCGCGACGCTGCAAGGCCGGAGCCGCCCGGCTGCTCCAACGGGATGTGCGAGCTGATCTCGGTCTTGCTCTGCTCGGCCACGATAGCCTCGAACACGGCCGCACGGATCGCCGGGACGCCCTTGCCTTCGGCCAGCATCGTCATGGCGAAGGCGGTGTCGATCTGCGGGGCGACCCGGCGAGCGCCGGCGGTGATGTCCTGAACGGCGCCGACCACGCTGACGCGGGTCTTCGCCTCGTCGAGGCTGACCCCTTCGGCGATGAGGCCGGCGGCCAGATGCGGGACGCCGCAGTCGTTGCACAGCGTCACGATCTCGGCGGCCTCTTTGCGGTCGATCCCTGCCATCGCTCGCTGTCCTGTCTCGGATTGAAGGGCGGCACCCGCAATGCCTGGGACCTGAAACCAAGCGCTACGGGTGCCTTCACCGAGCGGCCGCACGCTGCTCGGCGATCTCGGGTCAGGCGGCGTCGCGACCACTCAAATCGGGGAGGCTGACACCATCGGAGACGAGCTTGAGACGGACAGCCTGCCGGACGAATTCGCTGGCGGTGGTGCGGTTCTGACGAGCGGCGCGGGTAATCGCGCCCGACAATCCATCCTCGATCCGGATCCGAAGACGCTCGGGATAGGTGATGGGTCGATCCGAGATGTTCATCGTGTCACCGTGCATGATTGGCGGCGGCACATTGTAGGGCGTCTGTAAAGTCAGAAACGACGCGGCGCCTGATTAGCGCTCAAATGGTGACGCATGACGCATGGTGACGCATTTTCTCATATAGGTTGCTGCCGTGTGCCTGTGCGCGCGCCCGTATATGCCTGCCTGCGTCTGCCTGCGCGCGTAATGCGGATTCCATAGGGAAATGCGTCACCATGCGTCATGCGTCACCATCATTGCGCACAACCTATATGGTAGGGTGCGCGTCATTCTGCCGCTTTGGGCCACGTTTTTTCACTGCGAATATCTGATACGCACCGAATGTATGGTCGGTCCTTATTAGTTCTTTTGCCGGGCATCCAGCCAAGATGAAGTAAGGCTGCAATAATGCGTCGTTGCTCACTTACGCCAATCTTTGGAATGTCCAAACCAAGACCATCGTGAGCTATTTCAGTAATGGTGACGCGCTGTTTTCCCAGCAAGTACGCTGAAATCGCCTCTTCCCAGGCATCGGCCTCGAAGCGGGCTTCTTGCTCCGGCTTGATATGCTTCGCTTCGAAGTCTGCGTCCGGCCACCAACGAGTGCCCTGCCGGTAGTGCTCTATAGCCTCGGCTACAAGTTGATCACGGTCGCGGGTGAGGGCGTCGGTATCGACCTCGCCGACCTTCACCGGCCAGTAGCGCCGGCCGCCGGTCTCGTCGCGGAGGTAGGTCGCTTTGTTGGTCGTTCCGACGAACACGCATTGCCGGGGCTGGATCACCTCCTTGCGCCCGTAGCTCGGCCGGTAGCGCTCGACCGGTCGCGAGATGAACGCCTTCAGGGCGTTGTCCTCGGCCTTCGACATCGCGCTCATCTCGGCGATCTCGATCAGCCATTTGCCCGGTAGGTGCTGCGACACGTCCTTGCCGATCGTGACGTCCGGCAGGTTGTCCGAGAACCAGCGGTCGCCCAGGATCGCGCACGCCGTCGACTTACGCGCACCCTGCGGGCCCTCCAGCACCATCATGTAGTCGGCCTTGCAGCCGGGTTCGTAGATCCGCGCCACCATGGCCACGAGAAACATGGTGCCGATGCCGGCGGTGTAGGCGTTCGCCTCCGCGCCGAGGTAGGTCGACAGCCACGTGTCCAGACGCTCGCGCGCGTCCCAGCGCAACCCGTCGAGGTAGTCCCGTATGGGGTGGAACGCCCGCTCGTGCGCCCGCATGTCAACCGCCTGGTGCGTCACGTCCTTGCCGAGCCGCTGCAGGCCTGCGCGCTGCAGCCATTCTTGCGCCCGGCCGACGTCGTTGTCCGTGGCCGGCCGAATCTCGATCGGGTCCGTGACCCCGCCGCCGGGATCGGGGGCCTCCCGATCCATCACCGTCGCGCACAGCATCTGATCGTAGCTGAACACCTCGCTCAGCTCGGGCGCGAGACGCAGCGCCGTCATGGCGTTGACGAGGTTCGAGACCAGCTCGCCCCTGTCGCTGCGCTGGCACTCGTCGTGCCAAGGATGGTTGTCCAGGGCTGGCCCGCCGTTGCCCCCCATCTCCGGACCGTTGCCGGTGTAACCGGCGCCCGCTTCATACCCCCTGCGGCCTCGGCGGCTCTGACGCGCCTTGGTCTCGGCCTTGTTCCAACAGCGATGCACCTCGACCTCAAGACGGTCTCCGTACTTCTCGGCGATCCCGGCCGGATAGCGGGTCATCAGCTCGACGATCTGCGGAGCCGTCCAGCCGTAGTCCTTGAGCCAGCCGACGGCGTGCATGAATTTATGGGACCGTTCACCCTCGGGCACGCCGTCACGAATGATGCGGTCCAGCTCGGCCGGCAGGTCGGTGCGCGGCTCGGCCGACGACGGCTCCTCGCGAGGTGCGCTACTGTTCTTGGGCTTCGACTTCGCAGCCCTCGCCGCATGGGCCTCCTCATCCAGCCATGCAACGGTGTGGTCGATCTGCGCATCCACATTCGTGAACGCGTCAGGCGTGCCGGGAAGATGGTCGCCGGAGATAGTGACGTACCGCTCGCAACCCCGGTAGGTCTCGACGCGGCCGCCGTCGCTGTCAGGGATCGCCTGGTTCCGGTGGACCTTCGGTCCTGTCGCCAAGCCGATGATGCGCAGGCCCGTGCCGGAGGGTGTTATCTCGGTGTAGCTGGCGGCCTCCGCGACCAGCGACTGCGCCCATTCCTGGATCTCGCCAGTGTGCGGGTTCCGGCAGTTGTCGAGATCTGACATGCCGAGTTCAGATCCGGCGAGCGCGTACCCGATGCCATGTGCGCGGCCGGCCTCATACGCTGCGAGCGCGTCTTCGAACGTGCCCCAAGTCTTCGGACTGTTGCTCTTGGCGTACTGGCTCGGCGCAGCTGCCTGATACGGCACCTTCGTGCGCTTGCCGGTCTTCCAGTGCAGTTCCCACCGCCACACCAGCCAGCGCCGCTCCAGCATCAGCGGAGCGAGCGCAGCCGGTAGCCTCGGGAACTTTGTGCCCGGCTTGGGCAGCGGCGGAGCAGTCTGAGGGGCTGTCATCGAACGGCCCGCCGGCGCGAGCACACCAAACGGATCGCGCGCAGGCGGTCCGTCGCGTAGCGGTCGCTGTCGATCGGCTCATGCGGGAACAGCCCGCATCGAGCCAGCATCACGACGGGCCGACTGCCGTCGAGCGGCACGACGGTGATGTAGCTGCAGCTGCTCAATCCGGATGGGAGCTCGGGCATCCGGGTCTCGCGCACTCGAAAGCGTCTACGGCTGTGGTCGAGCGCCCATACGAAGTCGTCGGGCGTGAGCGAGCGCGGGATCATGCGCGGCGGCTCCACGTGTCCAAGGTGGGATAGGCCAGTTCAGCAATCGCAGCGGCTGTGGACGGCGCGAGACCGAAGCGCGACACGAGGTAGTCTTGTCGAAGTGCCTGGGCTGGCGTATCTCCCTGAACGTCGACTTGCCGGAAGACGCTTCTGGAGACCCGCCGCAGCCCGCGCTGTGTGCGGGTTTTCTCTTTCATGGCCTCAGGCCGCCTCCGTGCCCGCGCCTGGGGAAAGGCCGAGCATCCGCTCGAACGGAGCCAGCGGCACCAGCAGTCGCCGCCCGATTTTAATGGTCGGGATCTGGCCGCGATTGGCCGCGTCGTAGGCCTGATTCTTCCCGATCCCGAGCCGCCGGCTCGCTTCCTCGATCGTGATGGTCAGCGCCTGCGAGCGCTTGAGGGTATCCGTCATGGGTTCCGCCTCTATGTGACGATAAATGCCGTCCAAACAGGTCTACGGGTGAGAAAAGGGGTTGGCAAGTCGCGAGACGACATTTATCGTCAAAGGCATTCGAAGGGATGCTTCATGACCGAACCGACCTCGAAGCGCCCAGTGGTGCCGAGCAAGCCGAAGCTGGAGAAGCGGCGGAAGTCGCTGACGATCCGCCTGCCGGACGAAGTGCGGGGCGAGCTTGAGGCTTGCGCCGTCAAGTACGGCCGCTCCCTCTCCGAGGAAGTCGAGACACGTTTGGTGATCTCGCTTGCGCAAAAGACACAGCTTCAAGTCGAATGGGGCGATGACCTCTTTCGCATCGCTGCGGCTATGGGTGTGGCGCGATCTCAGATCGAATATTGGCGCGGCGAAGACTGGCTCAATGATGATCGCGCTGCGCTCGTCTTCGAGCTGACGGCCTCGATGATCGTGAGAAACTACCGGGACATCGTTCAGCGCCGGACACGCGCGCCGATTTCCCCGAAGGGTTTCGACGAGATGACCGACCAAGAGCTTGCCGAGGTGTTTGCTGCGCAGAGCGGCCTCGCCGCGCCTCGGCCCCGTCGCGCGCCGGTCGAGGTCGTCTACTCGGACGACTGATAGCCTGAGCCTGCTACGCCAACGATTCGGAGGAAGCAGGACATGAAGGGCCACATCCGCGAGCGGTCGCCCGGCAAATGGGCGATCATCTTGGACCTGCGGGATCCCGAGACAGGCAAGCGCAAAAGGAAGTGGCACACCTCCGCGGGGACGAAGCGGGAGGCTCAGAAGGAGTGCGCCCGCCTCATCACGGCGATCGGCGCCGGCGACTATGTGGAGCCGGCCAAGGAGACGCTTGCCGCCTTCCTGGACCGGTGGCTTGAGGATGTGCGGCCCCGGATCACGCCGCGAAGTCACGAGCGGTACGCCGAGCTGGCGCGCAAGAGCATCGTGCCGTTGCTGGGCAACGCGGTGCTCACCAGCCTCCGGCCGGAGCAGATCTCGAAGGCTTACGCCAGGGCGCTCGTCAGTGGCCGGCGCGACGGCAAGGGCGGCCTCGCGCCTCGATCTGTCCACCACATGCATCGGGTGCTCAAGCAAGCCCTGGCGCAGGCCGTGAAGTGGCGCATCCTGGCGCGCAACCCGGTCGATGCCGTCGACCCTCCGAAGGTCGAGCGCGCCAAGATGCGGGCCCTCGATGCTGGCGAGACCGCGACGTTGCTCGCGCACTTCCGGCCGACGCGCATGTTCGTGCCGGTAGTGCTGGGCGTCCTGTGCGGACTGCGACGCGGTGAGGTTACGGCCTTGCGCTGGCGGGCCGTCGATTTCGCGACGGGCCACGTCGCGATCGTTTCGAGCATGGAGCAGACGAAGGCCGGGATCCGGATCAAGGAGACCAAGAGCGGGCGCTCGCGGCGTGTGGCGCTCCCCTCGCTGGCGGTCGAGGAGCTGCGACGTCATCGGGCCCGACAGGCCGAGGAACTGCTTCGGCTCGGCGTGCGGCTCACCGACGACGATCACGTCTTCGCCCAGGCGGACGGTCAGCCGGTCCAGCCCAACAGCCTCACGCACGAATTCGTGCGGATCCTGGCGCTGTCCAAGACCCTGCCGAGGGTACGATTCCACGACCTGCGCCACAGCCATGCGACGCAAATGCTGGCCAACGGCGTACATCCGAAGATCGCCCAGGAGCGCCTCGGGCATTCCTCGATCGCGATCACTCTGGACCTCTACAGCCACGTGCTGCCGGGTATGCAGGAAGACGCGGCCGCGAAGGTTGACGCTGCCCTTCGCGCGGCCATAGACAGGGCCGCCGGATAATTGGGTAGCAAAGCGGTAGCAAACACCGCTTTTAGGCCTCAGGCGTCCAGGCAGATTGTCCAGGCGGAATAACGGCTTGGAAGGGTGGCCGAGTGGTTTAAGGCAGCGGTCTTGAAAACCGCCGTGGGGGCAACTCCACCGTGGGTTCGAATCCCACCCCTTCCGCCAGTAGGCCTGGATTGTGGAGAGATCCCCGCCGTTTGGCGGTCCACCCCACCATCTGCCCCACCAGTTGACGGGGCTCGTTGGCTCAGGGACCCCCGACCGTCTCCGGGCTGCGCGAGGCCGCCGAGATCACGGATCAGGCGATCGACGCCGCGGTCGACGTGGTGCTAGGGCGCGACCGGGGCCCACTCCTCATCGGAAACGTCGGACGGATACGGCTCGCGGGCAGGGCTCATCCCCACCCATCCGAGCATCAGCCCGACCCAGGACCCTAACAGCCTGAGAGCGCGTCTGATGAGCAGAACGCACAATAGCCCCGCGCGGCGGTGTCGGCGGGGCAGAAGATGATGCTCTGGAAGAGCCGGAGCGGGTGTCGCATACCGCGGACCATATTGCCAAGCCTGATGTGTTAGGTCCAGCAGTTGCCGGCGCCAGCGGCTGAGCTATTCTCATGTCCGAAGCGCGTCCAGAAGGGTGGGCGTGCGAGGAACGCGACGACCGTGTCGGGCTGCCGGAGCCGGTCCTGATTGTCCGCTCAGGATGGCAATTGGATGTCGCGCTTTCGTCTCGAAGCGGACGTGCTGCCTCCGGTTCGATCCTGCTGATTGGACCGATGCGCGCTGGTTCCCCGCGCGGACAGAAGGGGAAGCGGTCCGATAGGTGTTGCTTCGACCAGACACTGGCGCATCATCTCATGCGGCAGGTGCCCCTATGGAATGCCTAGGCCCTCAACCCGGAAGGCGACCGGTCATAAGGCGGGCAGGGCATCGTGACGCGTTATTCATTGTCGCGGATGCAGTCAGCGCAATAAGATCAAGCATCGTGAGGAAACTGCTCGCAAATAGGCGATATGATACTCTCATCAAATGAGAGACTTTAAGATAGCGTCATGGCTTCGGATCTTCCTTTGTCCGCGTTCCGCATCTTCGAGGCAGCGGCGCGACGTCGCTCTTTCAAGGAGGCTGCCGGCGAGCTGAATCTCTCGGCCAGCGCCGTCAGCCACGCCATGAGCAAGCTCGAGGAGTCGCTCGGCGTGCCTCTCTTCGAGCGCGTCGGGCAGGGTATCGCGCCAACGACAGCGGGAGAGGCGCTCCTCGATCACGTCAGCCGGGCTTTCGCCGAGCTGCATCGCGGGCTCGACATGATCTCGACGCGCGGCTCGCAATTGCTGCGCCTGCATTGCGCCCCGAGCTTTGCCGCACAGTGGCTGACGCCCAGGCTAGCGGGTTTTCTGCGCGACCATCCTGGGATGGAGGTGCGACTGGCCGCAGGCATGGACTACGCGCGCTTCACCAACGACGAGTTCGATGCCGATATCGTCTACGGCCCCCCGCGCGGCGAGGGCTTGCTGCGCATGCCTCTCGGCGTGGAAACGGTGACGCCGCTCTGCGACCCGTCGCGAGCAGAGCAGATCAAGAAGCCGTCCGATCTGTTCCGGCATCCCTTGATCCAGAGCGACACGAAACTGGTGCGCTGGCCGCACTGGTTCGACAAGAACGGCCTCACGGCGCCGGCATCCGCAGCCCTGCGCTTCGACCGCAGCTTCCTGGCATTGACCGGAGCGGCCGACGGCCTCGGCGTCGCCCTGGAGTCGACACGACTCGCGGAACGGGAAATGACGATCGGACGCCTCGTGGCGCCGCTTGCAGGTCGGTCAGTGGATATCCACTACACCGGTCACCATCTCGTCTTTCCGCCATCATCGCGACGGCGCGAACCTCTGAGGATCTTCGCGCGCTGGCTCGCTAAAGAACTGTCTGTATCGCCGATCTCGGAGCTGGAATAGCGTTTAATGAATTTCATTCATGTTTGAATGCAATCTTCGCGTTTGTTCATTGCCTCTCGGGCAGCCATAAGGGCGTCAACGATAGGACGCGAGGAAACGGCTCGGACGCTGACGCCCGTCAGAGCGCGGCCCAAGAGGGTGAGCTGGCTTCATGCCACGCTTTCTCCGCCTCCCATCGCAGAAGAAGCCGGGTTCGGCCGGTTTGCAGGGAGGGTCTACATGCTTCTCGAGAACAAGGTCTGCGTGATCACCGGGGCGGCCTCCGCCCGCGGCATCGGCAAGGCCACCGCGCGGCTCTTCGCGAAGCAGGGCGCCCGCGTCGTCATCCTCGACCTAGACGCCGGCCAGGCCGAGGCGGCCGCCCGCGATCTCGGTGACGGTCATCTCGGCCTCGCCTGCAACGTCACCGACCGGGGTGCATGCCAAGCTGCCGCCGATGAGACGATCGCCCGCCTCGGCTCGATCGACGTGCTGATCAACAACGCCGGCATCACCCAGCCGCTCAAGCTGATGGATGTGGGGCCGGAGAACTATGACGCGGTCACCGACGTCAACCTGCGCGGCACGCTCTACATGAGCCAGGCCGTGGTCCCGCAGATGCGGAAGCAGAAATCCGGCTCGATCGTCTGCATGTCGTCGGTCTCGGCTCAGCGCGGCGGCGGCATTTTCGGCGGCCCGCACTATTCCGCGGCGAAGGCCGGCGTCCTCGGCCTGCAGAAGGCCATGGCTCGCGAGCTGGGCGCTGACAGCATCCGGGTCAATTCCGTCACTCCCGGTCTGATCCAGACCGACATCACCGGCGACAAGCTCACCCCCGAGCTCAAGGTCGAGATCGCCAAGGGCATCCCGCTCGGCCGCCTCGGCGTCGCCGACGACATCGCCAATGCCTGCCTGTTCCTGGCCTCCGACCTGTCCGCGTACATCACCGGCTCGGTGATCGACGTGAACGGCGGAATGCTGATCCACTGAGAGGGAGGACCTCATGTCAACCGAACGGCCCCACGAGGGTTCGAACATCTCGCTGGCCGACCGGGCCTACAATATCCGCCGCCACGCCCTGCTGATGGGCGAGGTCCAGGGCCAGGGCTACATCGCCCAGGCGCTCGGCATCTCCGATGTGCTGGCGGTGAGCTACTTCCACGCGATGACCTACCGTCCGGAGGATCCGGAATGGGAGGGCCGCGACCGCTTCTGCCTCTCCATCGGCCACTACGCCATCGCGCTCTACGCGGCGCTGATCGAGGCCGGGATCATCCCGGAGGACGAGCTGACGAGCTACGGCGGCGACGACAGCCGCCTGCCGATGTCCGGCATGGCCGCCTACACGCCCGGCATGGAGATCACCGGCGGGTCGCTCGGCCACGGGCTCGGGATCGCGGTCGGCATGGCGCTTGGGCTCAAGCGGAAGAACGCGAAGAGCTTCGTCTACAACCTATTCTCCGACGGCGAGCTCGACGAGGGCTCGACCTGGGAGGCCGCCATGTCGGCCGGCTCGTTCAAGCTCGACAACCTGATCGGCATCGTCGACGTGAACGGCATGCAGGCGGACGGCCCCTCGCACGGGGTTCTCAACTTCGAGCCGCTGGCGCCGAAGTTCGAGGCGTTCAACTGGTTCGTTCAGCGGGTCGACGGCAACGATATCGACGCGCTCGTGAAGGCCTTCGATGCCGCCCGGCACCATCCTGGTCCCGAACCCCGGGTGATCATCTGCGACACGAAGATGGCCAAGGGCGTGCCGTTCCTCGAGGAGCGCGAGCGCAACCACTTCCTGCGGGTCGAGCCGGCCGAGTGGACGCAGGCGCTGGAGATCCTGGACGAGGGGAGGGTGCAGTGAGACGCTCGAAATATGAGAGGCCCGCGCCGCGCGTCGGCGGCGGCGCCAAGACCTCGGCGATGATCGCCTCGCTGGCCGCCCCGGGGCAGCGCACGAAGCCCGCCCCGTTCGGCCACGCCCTCGTGGAGCTCGCCAAGACCCGGCCCGACATCGTCGGCCTCTCGGCGGATCTGGCCAAGTACACGGACCTGCACATCTTCGCGCAGGCCCATCCGGACCGGTTCTACCAGATGGGGATGGCCGAGCAGCTCCTGATGAGCGCGGCCGCTGGCCTCGCCCGCGAGGGGTTCGTCTCGGTCGCCACCACCTACGCGGTGTTCGCGGCGCGGCGCGCCTACGACTTCATCTGCCTCGCGATCGCGGAGGAGAACCTCAACGTCAAGATCGCCTGCGCGCTGCCCGGCCTGACCACCGGCTACGGGCCCAGCCATCAGGCGACCGAGGATGTCGCGATCTTCCGCGGCATGCCGAACATGACGATCCTCGACCCGTGCGACGCGCACGAGATCGAGCAGATGGTCCCGGCGATGGTCGCCCACCAGGGCCCGGTCTACCTGCGGCTGCTGCGCGGCAACGTCCCGCTGGTGCTCGACGAGTACGGCTATCGGTTCGAGTGGGGCAAGGCCAAGACGATCCGCGATGGCCGCGACGTGCTGGTGATCTCGTCGGGCCTGATGACGATGCGCGCCCTGGAGGTGGCCGAGGCCCTGCGCGAGGATCGGGTCGACGTGGCGGTGCTGCACGTGCCGACGATCAAGCCGCTCGACGCGGCGACGATCCTGGCCGAGGCCCGTCGCGGTGGGCGCCTCGTGGTCGTCGCCGAGAACCACTCGGTGGTCGGCGGCCTCGGCGAGGCCGTGGCGGGATTGTTGATGCGCGACGGTACCCTGCCGGAGCGCGGCTTCCGTCAAGTCGGCCTGCCGGACGAGTTCCTCGACGCCGGAGCGCTGCCGACCCTTCACGAACGCTACGGCATCTCGACCGAGGCGATGGCTCGAAGCATCCGCGGTTGGCTGTAGGCGCAGCCGTCGCTCGCGCCGACAAGCGACTGCTCGCACCCATAACTGAGCTGAATTGAGATGATCGCGGATCTCCGCGTCCGCGATCATGCTGTGCCGTAGAATGATTTCTCTATTCATTCGGTCGCATCGCGCGCTCTGAGCGATGATGCGCGCCTGAAAACAATTATCGAATTCAATATTCGATCAAAACAATAAAAACGCTCAGCAAAAGGGCGACCTGCGCGCATGGGCAGAGGCCGGCGATCTCAAGGACCGTAGCAGGCGGGATCGCGCCACCGAGCATCATCAGGGAGTGAAATCGTGAGCACATTCAACATAAGCCGTCGGACACTTCTTGCCGGCGCCGCGGCTGTCCCGATCTTCGGCATCATCACGCGCCGGGGCGAGGCCGCCGAATTCGGCTACAAGCTCGCCACCGGCCAGGACCCGACCCATCCGGTCAACGTCCGGGCGCAGGAAGCGTGCGACCGGATCCGCGAGACGACGAGCGGGCGCGTCGACATCAAGTTGTTCCCGGCCAATCAACTCGGCTCGGACACCGACCTGCTGTCGCAGGTGCGGAACGGCTCGGTCGAGTTCTTCAACCTCTCACACTCGATCCTGTCGACCTTCGTGCCGGCGTCCAGCCTGCCCAACACCGGCTTCGCCTTCAAGGATTACGATGCCGTCTGGAAGGCCATGGACGGGGCGCTCGGCGACTATGTCCGCGCCGAGATCGCCAAGACGCCGATCACGACCATCTGCAAGAGCTGGGACAACGGCTTCCGTCAGATCACCTCATCGACCCGTGAGATCAGGACGCCCGAGGATCTGAATGGCTTTAAGATTCGCGTGCCCCAAGCACCGATGCTTACCTCGCTCTTCAAGGCCCTCGACGCCGGGGCCGCGCCCATCAATTTCAACGAGCTGTACTCGGCGCTCCAAACCAAGGTCGTGGAGGGCGAAGAGAACCCGCTGCCGATCATCGCCACCACGCGCCTCTACGAGGTGCAGAAGTCCTGCAGCCTGACCGGCCACGTCTGGGACGGCTACTGGATCCTCGGAAACAAGCGCGCTTGGCAGAAGCTGCCCGAGGACCTGCGCGCGATCGTGACCAGGGAGTTCGACCGCTCGGGTCAGGATCAGCGTGCGGACGTGGCCAGGCTCAGCGACTCTCTGCGCACGACCCTGTCAGAGAAAGGGATCAGGTTCATCGATGTCGACCGAGAGCCTTTCCGTGCCGCTCTCGCCAAGACGAGTTTCTACAAGGACTGGAAGGCGAAGTTCGGTGAAGTCGGCTGGAGCCACCTCGAAGCCGTATCCGGCAAGCTCGGTTGAGGGTGGGGTGTTATGCACGTCGATATCGCCGCCGCCGCCTCTGTCGAGGCAACGCCCAGTCACGGCCTGCACGGGCCCCCGCTGAGCGGTCACCCATGGCTCGGGACCGCCGATCGGTTCCTCGGTCATCTCGTCGAGATCCCGGCCGCTCTGCTGGTGCTGGCCGAGATCGGTGTGCTGCTCGCCGGCGTCGTGAGCCGCTACGTCTTCCATGAGCCGCTCGTCTGGTCGGACGAACTCGCCGGCATCCTGTTCCTGTGGCTCGCCATGCTGGGCGCCGTGGTCGCCTTCCGCCGCGCCGAGCACATGCGCATGACGGCGATCGTCGCCATGACCGGACCCCGCACCCGCGCCTTTCTGGAAACAGTCGCGCTGGTGGCCGGCCTGATCTTCGTGAGCCTCGTCCTGCACCCCGCCTACGAGTTCGCGGCCGAGGAAATCTACGTCCAGACGCCGGCCCTCGATCTCAACAATGCGTGGCGCGCCGCTGCCTTGCCGATCGGCCTCGGCCTGATGCTGCTGGTCGCCGTCATCCGCCTCTTCGAAACGGCCGATTGGCGGATGACGGCCGGCGCGCTGGTGCTCGGCATTGCGGTCGCGGGTGGGCTCGCCGCCCTCCAGCCTTGGCTGGCGGGGCTGGGCAACCTCAACCTGCTGCTGTTCTTCGTCGTCGGCGTCGGCGCGCTGGTCTTCTCCGGCGTGCCGATCGCCTTCGCGTTCGGCCTGTCGACCTTCGCCTACATCACGCTGACCACCAACGCCCCGTCGATGGTGGTGGTCGGTCGCATGGACGAGGGCATGAGCCACCTCATCCTGCTCGCCGTGCCGCTGTTCGTGTTCCTCGGCCTGCTAATCGAGATGACCGGCATGGCGAAAGCCATGGTCGGCTTCCTGGCCTCGCTGCTGGGACACGTCCGCGGCGGCCTGCACTACGTGCTGGTCGGGGCCATGTACCTCGTCTCGGGCATCTCCGGCTCCAAGGCCGCCGACATGGCCGCCGTCGCCCCCGTGCTGTTCCCCGAGATGAAGGCCCGCGGCGCCAAGGAAGGCGACCTCGTGGCCCTGCTCGCCACCACCGGCGCGCAGACCGAGACGATCCCGCCCTCGATCGTGCTGATCACCATCGGCTCGGTCACCGGCGTGTCGATCACCGCGCTGTTCACCGGCGGCCTGATGCCGGGCCTCGTCCTCGCCGCGACGCTGTGCGCGCTGGTCTGGTGGCGCTACCGCCGCGAGGACCTGAGCCACGTCGCCCGGCCGTCCGGCCGGGTCATCGGCCGCGCCTTCCTGGTGGCGATCCCGGCGCTGGCGCTGCCCTTCGTGATCCGCTTCGCCGTGGTCGAGGGCATCGCCACTGCCACCGAGGTCTCGACCATCGGCATCGTCTACGCGGCGCTGGCCGGCCTGCTGATCTACCGCCAGTTCGAGTGGCGGCGGCTCTACCCGATGCTGGTGACCACCGCGACCCTGTCGGGGGCGATCCTGCTGATCATCGGTGCGGCCACCGGGATGGCCTGGGCGCTGACGCAGTCGGGCTTCTCGGAGACGCTCGCCGAGGTGATGAAGAGTCTCCCGGGCGGCGCGCTCGGGTTCCTGTTCGTCTCGGCCTTCGCCTTCATCATCCTGGGCTCGGTGCTGGAGGGCATACCGGCGATCGTGCTGTTCGGGCCGCTGCTGTTCCCGATCGCCCGGGCGGTGGGCGTGCACGAGGTGCACTACTCGATGGTGGTGATCCTCGCCATGGGCATCGGCCTGTTCGCCCCGCCCTTCGGCGTCGGCTACTACGCGGCCTGCGCCATCAGCCGGATCAACCCTGACGCCGGGATGCGCCCGATCGTCGGCTACATCCTGGCCCTGCTGGTCGGGCTGCTCGCCATCATCCTCGTCCCCTGGTTCTCGATCGGGTTCCTCTGAGGCGCTGCAACGCGATCCAGGAAGCGGCTGCATCCAACGGAATGCAGCCGCTTCCTCGTCGGGGGACGGTCCGATCAGCGCATCCTGGGAGGTGCCGCCGACCCGCGAGGCCGCACGGCCCGACCGAAGAGGGCGGCGAGCGCGGCCTGTCGCTCATCGGTCGCCCAGGACAAGGCCACGTGCTGGATCGGATCGCCGCTTGCCCCCGCGATCGCGTGCGACTGCGCCGGCTCCTTCCATTGCACGCGCGTTCTGGCCCGGAAGATCGGGGCTGCAATGCCTTGAGGGCCGGCACCGATCGCCTGCCTGAACAGCTTCTGCGGCGACAGCAGGGGCGGACCCGAGGCTCATCGCGCGGCGACGTCCGAGCATCCGGTCGAGCATCACCCAGCGTTCCGATCCGCTGGCCGCGATGACGCGGTAGAGGCCCCGCCGTCACCGGCCCTCCAGCCCGTCACGGCCGTTCCGTGCGGCGCCTCGATTGACCGTCAGCCAGTACGGCCGCAGCCGCGCGGCGCCGTGACTGATTTGCGCCACGTGCCCGATACGGTTAGTCAGCCTTAACCGTGTCGTCTTTCCCTGCTCGATGGCGCGACGCGACCGGCGGGCGTTCAGGCGATGGCCTGTCGCAGCCGATGCTCACTTCGTCCGCGCGACCTGCAGGACATTATTAACTATTCGCGGATTGCTTGTTGGCAATCTTGATTTGACAGCGCGCCACGTCCGGCGAACCAGAACGGTGATGAGACGGCGTCGATGCTTGATCTGACGGGCTATCGCCTGACCTACGACGACGAGTTCAACGCGCGCAGCATCTCGCAGAACGGCGTCGGGACGACCTACCGCGATATTCGCGCCGAGTGGCGGTACGACGCCAACTCCGACATCGGCTTCGGCCGGTCCTCGTTCCTCGATTCCGGGTCCGGTTACGATCCCTTCAGCGTCCAGAACGGTGTCCTGACGATCACGGCGGCGCCGCCCGGGACGAGCGCGTCCGGCTATCCGGGCAGCTGGCAGTCCGGCCTCATCAGTACGCAGGGCAACTTCTCGCAGACTTACGGCTACTTCGAGATCCGCGCGGATTTCTCCAACAATCCCGATGCCTGGGACGCCTTCTGGCTGCTGCCGAATCAGCAGAGCCCGCAGTCGAGCAGCGCCAACGGGCACCAGGAACTCGACGTCGTCGAGCATTACGGAAACAACGACCGCGGCGTCTACAGCACGATCCACACGACCGACCCGCAGCCGCCCGGAACGACCTGGCAGCAGACCCGCCAAGTCTACAGCGAGATGCCCAATCCCAACGGGTATCACACCTACGGCATGAACTGGCAGGCCGATCGCATCAGCTTCTACGTGGACGGTCAGCTCGTCGGTTCGCAGGCGACGCCGTCCGACCTGCACAGCCCCATGTATCTGCTGGCCAACCTGGCCGTGCAGAGCACGGCGACGACGGGCACCCGCTTCAGCTCGAGCATCGACTATATCCGCGTCTACTCGAACAACCCCAACGCGGTCGCGGTGCCGCAGGACCGCGTGTCGTCGCCGGATGGCCGGGATCCGGGCCTGTACGGGGCGACGGCCGGTCTCCGGTCGGGCGCCGGCGCGGCCGGAGCGCAGCCGGGCGCGACCGGGTCGAACTCCGGTTCGACGGCGCCTGCATCGGGCGCCAACGGGTCGAATGGATCTTCTCAATCGTCCTCGGGGACGCCTCAAGGGACCGCGGCGCCGGGAAACGCCCCGTGCTACTGCACCGGCACGTCCATCAGGACCGACCGCGGCGACGTCGCTGTCGAGCGGCTCGCGGTGGGCGACAGGGTCGTCACGGCCGCAGGCCTGCATCGGCCGATCCGGTGGATCGGTCGCCGCACCTATCCCGGATCGTCGGCTCCGCCGACCGAGCGGCCTGTGCGCATCCGGGCCGGCGCGCTCGACGATGGCGTCCCCGCCCGCGATCTGCTCGTCTCGCCGGACCACGCCGTCTGGCTGGACGGGCTGTTCGTCGCCGCCGGCCACCTCGTCAACGGAACCAGCATCACCCGCGGTGAGCGCGTGATCGATCTCACCTACTGGCATGTCGAGCTCGACAGCCACGACCTGTTGCTGGCGGAGGGCGCGCCGGCCGAGAGCTTCCTGCCCGCTCCCGGCCTCCGGCGGCTCTTCGACGGCCGCGATCCGGACGACAGCGCGATCGGTCCGCAGGCCTACGCGCCGCGCACCGCGCTCGGTCCCCAGCTCGCCGCCCTGCGCAGGCGGCTGATCCGTCGGGCCGGCGCGACGTCGCGTCCGGGCGCGGTGCGGGCGTGGCTGGATCGCTGCGCGCTGCGCGCGGACGGCGCGCTGCGCGTGGCCGGCTGGGCCCAAGACGCCGCGCAGCCCGACGCCCCCGTATGCCTGGACATCGTGGTCGACGGGACGATCGTGGCGGTGACGGTGGCGGCGGAGTACCGCGCCGACATCGCGGCGGCGGGCGTGGGCGACGGTCGGCACGGATTCGACCTCGGCGTCGAGGCGCCCCTCGCTCCCGGTGTGCCGCACGTGGTCGAGGTGCGCCGCTCGATCGACGAGGCGGTCATCTGCGCCATGGCCGCGGACGCGGCGGGCGTGTGGCGGCCCCTGCTGGCCGCCTGACGCGCCACCGCGGCCGCGCGGCGGACGTCAGGCGCGCCGCATCAGGCTGGACGCGCGGAGGTCCGACGCGCGCAGGTCCGACGCGCGGCCGCGCGCGGCCGGACCGCGCGACCCGGCCATGCGCGGCGGCTCGGCCTGCCGGATCTGGTCGAGCAGCAGCGGGCGCGCGAAGTAGTAGCCCTGGGCGCAGCGGATCTGCGTGGCGCCGAGCAGGTAGGCGACCTCCTCGAAGGTCTCGACGCCCTCGGCAACGACCGTCATGCCGAGCGCCGCACCGAGCGACTCGATCGCCTTCAGGACGATCTGGCTGCGCGGCCGCTTGTCGATGTCGGTGATGAACGAGCGATCGATCTTCAACTCGTCCGCGGTGATGTCCGCTAGGGCCGCGAGGGACGAGTAGCCGACGCCGAAATCGTCGATCGAGACGCGCGCGCCGATCGCCCGGATCTTTGGCAGGACCTCGCGCTGGAAGCGGCCCGTCGTGAAGAAGGCCTCCTCGGTCAGTTCGAGCACGAAGCGCTCCGCGAGTCCCGTCTCGCCGAGCGCCGCGCAGAAGGCGGTCATGAACGGCACGTCGCAGGCCTGTTTGGCGGCGATGTTGAGGCTCACGGTGACGTCGGGTCCGAAAACCTCGTCGATGTCGGGCATCGCCCGCACCGTCTCGGCCAGGAGCTGCAGGGTGATCTCGTTGATCAGCCCGAGCTCGATGGCGAGGGCGATGAAATCGCCGGGCGCCTGGATCATGCCGACCTCGTCGCGCCAGCGCAGGAGCACCTCGACGCCCGTGACCGCGTGGGAGCGCATGTCGACCTTGGGCTGGAAGGCGCAGCAGAAGCAGCGGTCGCGGATCGCCAGCCGGAGGCGCTGCTCCACGGCCATGCGGGCCGTGGCGGCCTGGCGCATCGCGTCGTCGAAGACGCTGACGCCGCCCTTCAGCTCGCCCTTCACCCGGTACATCGCGTTGTCGGCCTGCCGGGCGAGGGTCTCGTAGCTGTCGCCGTGCTCCGGGAAGAGGCTGACGCCGATGGAGGCGGAGGCGAAGATCTCGTGCCCGTCGATGAAGAACGGCTGCTTCAGGCGCTCCGAGATGGCGCGCACGGCGGCCAGCGCCGCGTCCCCGTCGGTGACGGGAGCGAGGAGCAGCACGAACTCGTCGCCGCCGATCCGCGCCAGGAGGTCGCTCGGGCGCAGCGCGCCGCCGATCCGGTCGGACACCTTGCGCAGCAGGGCATCGCCCGCGGCGTGGCTGTAGTAGTCGTTGATGTGCTTGAAGTTGTCGAGATCGATGAAGGCCAGGGCGAACCGGTCTCCCGGCGCGGACCCCGCCAGGACATCCGCGATGCTCTGCTCGAACATCGTCCGGTTGGGCAGGCCGGTCAGGGCGTCGATGAAGGCCTTGGTGATCAGCTCCCGCTGGATCCGGTGATGGTGCGTGACGTCGATCAGGGTCGTCAGCGTGAAACCGTCCCGGTCCTCGGTGACCGGCCGCGTCCGCACCTCGAGCATCCGGTCGTCGAACGCCTCGACGGTCCCGGCGTCCCGGGCGCCGGCCGCCGCGGCGGGAAGCGCCTGGACGGCCCTGTCCCCGAGGGCGCGCGCCGCGGCGTTGGCGAGGACGCAGTGACCCTGGCCGTCATGGACCACGACCCCGACGGGTAGCGCCTGGATGGCGGCCTCGAGCAGGGTTCGACGCTCCGGGAAAGCGGGCTCGCTCATGCCCCGCCCTGCTGCCACAGGGGCTTGGCAGTCTGGGCGCCGGTCTGGGCGCCGGTCTGAGCTTGGTCGCCGCCCTCCAGGGGGCGGCGGAGGAGGCGGCGATGCACCTGCTCGAGGGCGGCGCCGTGCGGGCTGTCCGAGCCCGCCTCGCGCCCGAGGCGCGCCGCCGCGGCCGGATCGCCGTCGTACCCGGCGACCTTGTTCATGGTTGCCCCGCGCCAGCGCTCGACGACGGCGCCGACGAAGGCCGCGCCGGCGACGGTCGCGTCGTCCTCGGCGGCCCTGCCGCTCGCGTCGTTGCGCGGGTGACGGGCCGACGGCAGCGGCCGGAAGGTCATCCGCGCCGGGATCGGGACGCCCTCGCCGAAGGCGATGACCTCGCCTCTCCCCAGCGACGGCACGAAGGTGAGGAGGTTGGCGGCGTCCGACACGGCCGCGGCCAGGAAGGCCTGGTCGCGCGCGTTGGTCATGCGCATGGCGAACAGGGTGCTGCATTGCGACATGATCGTCGCGTCGAGCTCGGCCGGGCGCTGGGTGACCAGGCCGAGATGGACGCCGTGCTTGCGGCCCTCGCGGGCGATCCGCGCCAGAGCGCGGCGCGTCGGCGTGAAGCCGACCGAGCGGTCGGCCGAGGCGAAGCGGTGGGCCTCTTCGCAGACGAACAGCAGTGGGACGGCGCCCTCGCTCCAGATGCCGAACTCGAAGGCGAGGCGGCACAGCACGCACACGACGGCGTCGACGACCTCCATCGGAAGACCGGCGAGCTGCATGATCGTCATCGGCCGCCCGTCGGGATCGAGCCGGAACAGGTGCGCCAGGATCTCGCCCATCATGTCGCCGCCGACATTGGCGTTGTCGAACATGAAGCCGTGCCGGGGATCGTTCCGGATCGCCTCGATCCGGGTGATCAGCCGGTGATAGTGCATCCGGGAGACGCGGTTCTCGAGCCGACCCATCCGCTCGTCGATGAGCGCGAGCAGATCCTGCAGCATGTAGGGGACCGGCGTGTCGACCGTGTAGCCGGCGCCCTTGCCGAAGGGCCGCTTGACGATCTGGCGGTCGCTCGCCTCCTTGTACTGCCCGTACTTGCTCTTCGCGAGGGGGATCACCTCGGCCAGGATCTCGATCTCCTCGTCCACGGCCGGCCGGCCGCCGTAGATAACGTCGGCGATCTCCTCGAGGTTGAACAGCCAAAACGGCAGCTTGAGGGTCCGCGGGCTGATGACGCTCGCGCGGTCGCCGAAGCTGGCGGCGTACTCGTTGTGCACGTCCAGCAGGAAGACGCGCACGGACGGTCGCGCCCGCATCACCTCGTCGAGGATGACGGTGACGCCGCTGGACTTCCCGACACCGGTCGCGCCGAGCACCGCGAAGTGCTTGGAGAGCAGGTCGTCGATCTTGATGCAGGCCGGAGTCTCGGGATCCTGGTAGAGCGCGCCCACGGCCGCCGTGCCGGTCGCCGAGACCTGATGGACGATCCGGAGGTCGGTGGCGGACAGGAGTTCCACATCGTCGCCGATCGCCGGGTAGCAGCTCACGCCGCGGCTGAAGCGGTGCGCGCCGTGCGCCGCGACGATCTCGCCGAGCAGGTCGAGGCTCGCGTAGGCGCCCGGCCGGTGCCCGCGCTCGCTGCCCGAGGACAGCGTGGTGACGATGCCGACGAGGATCGCCTCTCCGGCACGGATCCGGACCAGATTGCCGACGGTGACGCGCACCCTGGGCCGGCCGCCCTGCACGATGAGTTCGAGATGGACCTTGGATCCCTCGATGGACGTCACCGCGCCCATGGGCGACGCGGCATCGTCATGCCGGACCGTTCCGTGGCCGCTCAGCATCGTTCGCACCTTGGTCAGAAACAGAATCGGCGCGATACTGGTCGGGCGTGATTAAACTTCTGACAAAGAAATATGGCCAGCGAAACAATGCTTAACCGATGCCTTACGGTTCGTGGGCATCGTCAAGGTTGTATTTGATGCCGCCTCGACGGTCACGCGGGAGGACGCGGACCGGTCGGCGCATGATCCGGCGGGATCGTCTGCCATCGACATGCCGGCGCGGCGCGGAAACACCCGCGACCATCCACATGGAAGGTCGTGCCCGCCCCTGCCGGTTGCGGCCGCAGCCTACGCGACCTGACCGTCGCCGAAATGCTCGCGCATCCAGCACTCTCCGGAGATCCGCGCTCCGTTCTGCGTCACGAACGCGTAGGGCGAGTGCTCCACGACCGCGCCGCCGCGGCTGCGGATGATCCAGCGAAAACACCGCGGATCGTCCAGGCACGGGACGATCTCGACGGTATGAGAGCGCGTGATTTCGGTCGTCATGACCGGTAAACGCTCGAGCGCGGGACTCCGCTCCACGGATCGTGTGTGGAAGGTTACCGAGCGGTGTGGGTGCGCACGCCAGTTGGACCTGTCCGTCAGGTTCCGTGGCCGGAACCTTCCCCACCGCGGCCCGGTTCGGGCCGAGCCCTCCGGCCGGGCGCGACCCGGCTCCGCGCGACAAGGATGCTGCATGCCGATCAAGGCCCTCAACGACCGCAAGAAGCTGTCGAACGACTTCAACGAGGCCAACGACGCCTTCATCGACGAGGTGCTGAGCGCGCTCCAGGGCGGCCGGATTCCGGTCGATCTTGCCCGCGCCTACCTCGCGCATCCGGTCGCGATGATGCACACGGACGGGGCGCAGGCCGTCGCCAACTACTTCGAGCGCATGCTGGCCCAGCGCCCGAACATCGACTGGACGCCGGGCGCCTGAGCGCGGCGAGGGACCCCGACGAGAAGGAGCGCGGATGACCGCCGACGAGATCGAGGATCTGAACCGGGCGCGCGCCGCCCTGGCCCGCCAGCGGAACGCCATCGCGCGGCGCCTGGGCGGCCTCGACCTGGCGCCGATCTCCATGGCCGAGGACCTGACCCGGACCCTGCTCGCCATCGAGGCCGTGGACCGTGCCCTGGTCGACGCGGGCCAGCCGCATATCGACATCGGCCACCGGCCGGACGCCTAGGGATTGCGAAGCGCTCGGTCGCGCCCGAGTCTTCGCGCCCGAGTCTTGCGCCGCACTCCCAGGCGTGCGTACAGGCTCGGGTGCTCTGAGGAGACCCGACGATGTCCGACCGCATGCCCGGCTTCAACACGCTGGCGATCCACGCGGGCGCCGCCCCCGACGCGGCCACCGGCGCGCGGGCGACGCCGATCTACCAGACCACCAGCTTCGTGTTCGACGACGTCGACCACGCCGCGTCGCTGTTCGGGCTCCAGGCCTTCGGCAACATCTACACGCGGATCACCAATCCGACGAACGCTGTCCTCGAGGAGCGCATCGCCGCGCTCGAAGGTGGGACCGCAGCCCTGGCGGTGGCCTCCGGCCACGCGGCCGAGTTCCTGACCATGCACGCCCTGATGCAGCCGGGCGACGAGTTCGTGGCGTCCAACAAGCTCTACGGCGGCTCGATCAACCAGTTCAACCACTCGTACAAGAACTTCGGCTGGTCGGTGGCCTGGGCCGACAACGACGACCCCGCCTCCTTCGAGGCAGCGATCACGCCGCGCACCAAGGCGATCTTCTGCGAATCGATCGCCAATCCCGGCGGCGTCATCACCGATCTGGCGGCGCTGTCGCAGATCGCCAAGAAGCACAACATCCCGCTCGTCGTCGACAACACCATGGCAACGCCGTACCTGATCCGGCCGTTCGAGCACGGCGCCGACATCGTGGTGCACTCGGCAACCAAGTTCCTCGGCGGCCACGGCAACTCGATCGGCGGCCTGATCGTCGACGGCGGCTCTTTCCAGTGGGCCGGCGACGCGCGCTACCCGATGATGAGCCAGCCGCGGCCGGAATATTCCGGCATGGTTCTGGCCGAGACCTTCGGCAATTTCGGCTTCGCCATCGCCTGCCGGGTGCTGGGCCTGCGCGATCTCGGACCGGCGCTGTCGCCGTTCAACGCCTTCCTGATCCTGAACGGGATCGAGACGCTGCCGCTGCGCATGCAGCGCCACTCCGACAACGCGCTGACGGTGGCCAAGCACCTGTCGACGCATCCGGCGGTGTCGTGGGTCAGCTATCCCGGCCTGGAGACCGACCGGTACCATCAGCTCGCCCGGCGCTACACGCCGAACGGCGCGGGGGCCGTCTTCACCTTCGGGCTCAAGGGCGGCTACGACGCGGGCGTCAAGCTGGTGTCGAGCCTGCAGCTGTTCTCGCACCTCGCCAATATCGGCGACACGCGCTCCCTGATCATTCACCCGGCCTCGACGACCCACCGCCAGCTCACCGACGCGCAGAAGACCGCCGCGGGCGCGGGACCCGACGTGGTGCGGCTGTCGATCGGCCTGGAGGATCCGGCCGACCTGATCGAGGATCTGGACGCGGCACTCGGTGCGTGAGCCCGGCGTGATCGCGAGCGCGGTGAAGCAACCCTGGATTGCTTCGCTCCGCTCGCAAGGACGGCGGTGCTTCCAGCGATCTGACCAGAAGCCGCCGGCTGGCGCGAGGCGCACAGCCGGCGGCCTGCTCAGAACGCCTCCGCCTCCAGCGCCATGGTGCTCTCGGCCCCGGCCTTGATCCGGTTGAGGCGCAGGGCGGTCTCCGGCAGCATCCGCTCCATGAAGAACCGGCCGCTCGTCAGCTTCGACTCCCAGCGGGGGGAGGGGGCCTCGGCGTGCTTGGCCTGGGCGGCCTTTGCGATCTTCGCCCACATGTAGCCGAGGGCCACGAGGCCGAAGAGGTGCATGAAGTCGGTCGCGCCGGCGCCGGCATTGTCGGGCTTGCTAAACGCGTTCTGCATCAGCCACATCACGGCACCCTGGAGGTCGTTCAGCCCGGCCTGGAGCGGCTTGGTGAACGGCGCCATGGCGGGATCCTCGCCGTGGTCCTTCAGGAAGGTCTGGACCTCGCCCAGGAACGTCATCATCGCCCGGCCGCCGTCCTTCGGCAGCTTGCGGCCGATCAGGTCCATGGCCTGGATGCCGTTGGCGCCCTCGTAGATCATGGCGATGCGGGCATCGCGCACGAACTGCGACATGCCCCATTCCTCGATGTAGCCGTGGCCGCCAAGGAGCTGCTGGGCCTCGACCGCGTTGGCGAAGCCGCGGTCGGTGAATACGCCCTTCACCACCGGGGTCATCAGGCCGAGATGGTCGTCGGCGGCCTGCCGCTCCTTGGCATCCTCGGAGCGGTGCAGGATATCGGCCTGGAGCGCGGTCCAGAGCATGAGGGCCCGGGCCGCCTCGTTGAAGGCGCGGATCTGCATCAGCGTGCGGCGCACGTCCGGATGGACGATGATCGGGTCGGCGGCCTTCTCGGGCGCCTTGGCGCCGGTCAGGGCGCGGCCCTGGAGCCGGTCCTTCGCGTAGGCGGCGGCGTTCTGGTAGGCGACCTCTGACTGGCCGAGGCCCTGGACGCCGACCGCGAGCCGCGCCTCGTTCATCATCACGAACATGGCGTTGAGGCCGCGATTCTCCTGGCCCACGAGCCAGCCCGTAGCCCCGTCGTAGTTCATCACACAGGTGGCGTTGCCGTGGATGCCCATCTTGTGCTCGAGGGAGCCGCAGGACACGCCGTTGCGCGCCCCGAGGGACCCGTCGGCGTTCACCAGGAATTTCGGCACCACGAACAGCGAGATGCCCTTTGTGCCGGCGGGCGCGCCCTCGATCCGCGCGATGACGAGGTGCACGATGTTCTCGGCAAGGTCGTGCTCGCCGGCCGAGATGAAGATCTTGGTGCCGGTGAGGCTGTAGGAGCCGTCGCCGTTCGGAACGGCCTTGGTTTTGAGAAGCCCGAGATCCGTGCCGCAATGCGGCTCGGTCAGGTTCATGGTCCCGGTCCAGGCGCCCTCGACCATCTTGGGCAGGTACAGCGCCTTCTGCTCCTCCGAGCCGTGGACCAGCAGCGCCGCCATCGCGCCCTGCGTCAGGCCGGGATACATGCCGAAGGCGAGGTTCGCGCCCGAGGCGAATTCCTGGATCGCCGTATTCAGGGTGTGCGGTAGGCCCTGGCCGCCATAGGCCTCCGGCACCGACAGGCCCATCCAGCCCCCGCTGGCGTAGGTGTCGTAGGCGGCCTTGAAGCCGGTCGGCGTGCGCACCGTCCCGTCGGCCTCGCGGCGGCAGCCCTCGACGTCGCCCGTGCGGTTGAGCGGGGCGAGCACCTCCTCGGCGAGCTTCGCGCCCTCGCGCAGGACGGCCTCGACCACGTCGGACGAGGCGTCGGCGAAGCCCGCCAGGTTGTCCCGGGCGTGGAAGCCGAGGACGTCGGTGAGCAAGAACAGCGTATCCTCGACCGGAGCGCGATACTGCGGCATCTCTGGCTTCCCCCGTCTGGTGCGGGCCTCTCGGAACGGCCCGCCGCGTTGGCCGCATGTAAACGCCGCGCCGCTCCCGGAGCAACGGCTCCGCCCGCCCGGAGCGCGACACGCGCGGCCGTTCCACAGCGGCGCGTTGGTCGCGGTCATTACCGGGCCCATCAAACCTTAACTTCGTGTTTACCAAGAAAGTTAATGGTCACGCTCGAACGATCCGACGCGTGCGTCCGTGGATACCGAATTCCGGTCCCGCTCTGCGCCGAGGAAACGGACGCCGAACGCTGCCGACGACAGGCCACCGATGACCCGCAACGCGATGCCGCAGCTCGACAGTTTCGATCCCGAGGTGCTCGACGCGGCCCGCGACGTGGCGGCGCGGGCCGGGGTCCCGCTCGAGACCTGGATCGCGTCGGTGGTGCCGCAGCAGCAATCGGCCGGTCAGGGAAATCGCCGGCACCGGCGGCGCCACCGCGCCGAGCAGCTCGCCCTCGGCGGCAACCGGCCCGAGGCCTCGGCCGAGCGCGCCCTCCCGCCGGCCTCGCCCGACCAGCGGGCTCACGGGACCGCGCCGCGCGCCGAGGGTTACGGCGACGGCATCGCCGCTCTGATGGACCGCCTCGACGGTCTCGACCGCGCCCTGGACCACGAGCGCCGCGCCGCGCAGGATGCCGAGGCGCGCCGCCTCGCGGAGATCGAGGCCCGCATCGAGCGCGCCCTGAAGGCGGCCCCCGTCCAGCAGGTGACCGAGCGGCTCGGCGACATCGAGCGCCGCATGTCCCAGCTCGGCGAGCAGGTCGCCGCGACCCGGACGCCCGGCCGTCGCCCGCGTCCCGCCGCCGCCGACATCCGCAGCGCCGTCCAGGACATCCGCCAGCGCCAGCGCGAGCTGGCACAGGGCGCCGAGCCGGCGCTCGCCGCGTCCCCGGCCGATGGCGGCGTCGTCGCCAGCATGCGCCTGGACCTCGCCCGCCGCCTGGAGGCGCGGATCGAGGAGGGCGTCGCCCCGTCGACCGCCCTGATCGAGCTTCAGGAGGAGACCACGCGCCTGCGCGAGGCGATCAACCAGCTCGCGACGAGCCGGGACATCGGCGCCCTCGAGCAGGCCGTCGTCACCCTGGCGAGCGGAATCGAGCGCGCCCAGGCGGGAACCGATCTCACCGCCATCGCGGTGCCGATCGAGCAGGTCCGGGCCCAGGTCGAGCGCCTCGCCGAGGAGGTGGCCGAGAACGTCCACAGCCGCGTCGCGGAGGACGTCCGGCGCCTCGCCGAGCGCCTCGACACCGCCGCCGCGACCGGCGCCGCCGGTCCGGACGACCGGACCCTCGCGGGCCTGTTCGCCGAACTCGAGGAGATCCGCCGTCAGATCGCCGCGCTCGCCGGCCCGGAGCGCATCCAGGGTCTCGCGCAGAGCCTGCAGGCGGTGAGCGCGCAGATCGCCCAGCTGCAGCGGACGGCCGCCGGCCCGGACCTGCGGCCGATCCTGGAGGAGATCCGCAGCGACGTGAAGATCGCCGCGCCGGCGGCGCTGGCGGAGCAGATCCAGGCACTCGTCGAGAAGGTCGACGTGCTCTGCGCGCGGGACGACTGGTCCGAGCGCACCGGCGACGTGAACGTGGCCCGCTCGGGCGACATGGCCTCCATCCACGCCATGCTCCGCAGCCTCGCCGACAAGGTCGATCAGGTCGGCACCCGGTCCGAGCACGAGGGCCTCGACGCCCTGGAGCGGCAGGTGGTCTCGCTGGCCGGCCGCCTCGACGCGCCGCACAGCGCCGATCCGGCGCTGGCCGGGCTGGAGCGCACGATGGGCGACCTGCTGCGACAGGTCACGGCGCTCCGGGAATCGGCGCCGAGCGAGGCCGCGGTGGAGCGCGCCGCCCGTAACGCGGTCGCGCAGAGCCTGCAGACATCCGGCCTCGGTGCCGCCGAGTCGGGCGAGATCGGCCTCCTGCGCGCCAGCCTCGCGGACATGCAGGCCCGGCAGGTGGCCTCCGATCAGCGCCTCGGCGCGACCCTCGACGGGGTTCAGTCGGCCCTGGAGCGGCTCCTCGTCCGGCTCGGACCCGCCGAGGCCGTCCTGGCGCGGGGGCCGTCCCTCGACGAGCGCCTGATGTCGTCGACGAGCCCGGATGTGGCCCTCGCGCCCGTCGAGGCGCGCGCAAGGTCGCGGCGCGACAATGCCGAGGCATCCCGCCTCGCCGACGACCTTCTGGAGCCCGGCAGCGGCCGGCCGCCGCGCGAGCCGCGCGCTGCCCGCGAGCCCTCCGCCCGCCGGGCCGTGCAGGAGCGCCTCGGCGACGTCGCCGCCGCGCGATCCGCGGCCGATTCCAAGTCCGAGACCGACATCAAGACCAGCTTCATCGCGGCCGCGCGCCGGGCGGCCCAGGCTGCCCAGGCGGAGCTGGCCGCCGAGGCGCCCGCCGAGCGCGGGGAAGCCCGGAGTGACCGGGTCGCCGCTCTCCAGGGGGCGGCGACCGGCCGCCTCGGACGGTTGCGCGCCGAGATCGATCGCCGTCGCCGGCCGTTGCTGCTCGGCCTCGCGGCCATCGTGCTGGCTCTCGGCGCGCTCCAGGCGATCACCATGCGCGGCACGGACGAGCCGCGGCCTGCGGCTCCGACGAGCCAGGTCGCGCCGTCCCGCGGCGATGCCGCGGAGGTCCAGAAGGACAGTGTGGACGTCTCCAAGGACGCTTCGAAGGACGCTTCGAAGGACGCCGCCAAGGAGAGCACGGAGTCGAAGCCGGCGCCGGCTGATCCGACGACGACCCAGTCTCTGCCCAACTCCGTTCCCTCGGACGCCCGGCCCAACGCCAAGGCGGCGGTGCCGCAGGTCTCTGGGATGAACAGCCTGCAGGCCGAGTTCGGCAACCTGCCGCCGGCGCTGGCGAAGGTGAAGCTCGCCGCCCTCGACGGTGACGGCACGTCGATCTGGGACCTCGCGACGCGGGAGGCCGATGGCCGCGGCATGCCGCGCGATCTGTCGATCGCCGCCAAGCTCTTCGAGAAGCTGGCCGCGGCCGGCTACGCGCCCGCCCAGTACAAGGTCGCGGGCCATTACGAGAAGGGCTCGGGCGTCGTCCGCGACCTCGACAAGGCGAAGCTCTGGTACGGCCGCGCCGCCGAGCAGGGCCATGCCCGCTCCATGCACAATCTGGCGGTGCTCTACGCCGAGAACCCGGCCGCCAACGGCAAGCCGGATTTCGCCTCCGCGGCCTCGTGGTTCCGGCAGGGCGCCGAGTTCGGCGTCCGCGACAGCCAGTACAATCTCGGCGTCCTCTACGCGCGCGGCCTCGGCCTGACGCAGGACCTGATTCAATCCTACGCGTGGTTCTCCGCCGCCGCGAGCCAGGGCGACGACGATGCCGGCAAGAAGCGCGACGACGTGGCCAACAAGCTCAGCCCCGCCGACCTCGCCAGCGCCAAGAGCCTCGCAGCGAACTTCAAGCCGCGAAAGATCGACGCGGCGGTCAACGAGCCGCCCGCGCCGAAGATGCCGGCGAGCGCGCCGATGTCCCTCCTCGGCGCGCCGATGCCCGGCGCTGTCCCGTTCACGGCGCCGCCGCGCCGGAGCTGACGCCGCTCCGGGCCCGCGGCCCGGCCGCGGGTCCGACCTTGACCGCCACGCCGCGATGCGGGAACGCTGCGGCAGGGCGGCGTCGGACCGGGGTCGGATCGCGCGGGTCGCCAACCCTTGCCGATGCCCGGAGGATGGATGGCGCACCGGAACTCTGTCCCGATCGGCGCAATCGTTCTCGGCGTGGCCGGACTCATCCCGTTCCTGGGCTTCGCTGCCCTGGCGGTGTCGGGCACGGACGGCGGCCTGAGCAGCATCGGCCTGTCGCCGCGCACCATCCTGTCGGCCTACGGCGCCGTGATCGCCTCGTTCCTCGGCGGGATCCGCTGGGGCGCCGCCGCGGCGCGCAATGGCGGCAACGGCGATTATCTCGTGGCCATCGTGCCGTCCCTGGTCGCCTGGGCCGCGATGGCCGCCCCCGCACCGTGGGACCTGCGCATCCTCGGCGGCCTCGTGCTCGCCTGGGGCCTCATCGATCAGGATCTGCCCCGCCGCGGGCTCACGCCCCTCTGGCTCGGCCGCCTGCGCCTGGTCCTCTCGGGCGTCGCCGGGGCGGCGCTCCTCGTGGCGGCCTGACCGCGGAGCGGCGGCCGTGCGGCACGCGCCGTCAGGTCTCGCGGCTCATCTCGCGCAGCAGGTTCAGGACGGCGGTGCGCCGCGCCGGCGACTTGATCGCCTGGAACAGCGCGGCGACCTCCGCGCAGTCGCGCGCGTCCTGGTCCGCCGCGGTCTCGTCGGGCCGCTCCGTCTGGAGGAAGTAGGTCGGACAGACATTCAGCGTGGCTGCGATCCGTTCCAGTAGCCAGCGCGTCGTCGGCGGGGTCGCGTCGTCAGTCATACCGTTGAAACTCGCACTCCGCCCGCTGGACCGATTCAAACGGCAGAGCTTTCCGCGGCTACCCTAGCCTTTCAGCGGCGGCGATGCCATCCTCAGGTTGCGTTCGACTCATCATTTGTCGCAGTGCGTGCATCAATTTCGAGCTAGGGCATGCCGCATTCGAAGCACCTCGACAGGACCTTCAGCGTGTTGCGCGATCTGGAACGGGCCGCCTCGCCCGACGAGATCGCTCGGCTCCTGGTCGACGCCTTCACCCGCTACGGTGTCTCGTACATCATGGCCGGGATCGTCCCGGAACCCGGCCTGCCGAAGCGGCGGCACGCCGGGTTCGTGCTCGCGAGCACCATGCCGGAAGGCTGGGCCCGCCGGTACGTGACGCAGGGCTACGCCCTCCACGACCCCACGGTCCGCCGGCTGTGCACCACGGCGACGCCGTTCGACTGGAGCGCCGTGCTACCGGATACCCCGACGGCCGGGCGCGTCATGAACGAGGCCGGTGATTTCGGCATACGCGCGGGCATCACGATCCCGTTCGTGACCCTCGACGGCGAGCCGGGCGGGATCAGCGTCTCGGGGGAGCGGATCGAGATCGATCCGGCCGAGCGCGTCGCCCTCAATCTCGTCGCGACCTACGCGGTCGGTCAACTGCTGCTGATGAACAGCCGGCCGGCCGGGCGCGCGCCGGTGCGCCTCTCGCCGCGGGAGCGCGAGACCCTGCAATGGGCGGCGGAGGGCAAGACCGACGTCGAGATCGGCATCGTCATGGGCATCACCGCCGCCGGCGTCGACTACCATCTGCGCTCGGCCCGAGCGAAGCTCGACACCGTCAACCGCGCCCACACCGTGGCGCAGGCGCTCCGAGCGGGTCTGATAACCTAGAGCAGGCGCCACGCGGTCCGCACATTCCGTGGCCCGGCATCGGCGAACGCGGTTCGGACCGCGGCAAGTCCTTGGCGCCGCTGCCGGCTGCGCTCGCGGACCCTACGGTTTCTCGTAGTACACAGCCCCCGGTGAAACGACGAAAACTCACGCCAGACCAACGTGAGGTTTGCTCGTGATCCACATCGTCACCCCCGCCAACGCGGATCGCTACGCCGACGCGATGGAGCAGGCCTGGCGCCTGCGCCACGACATCTTCGTCGCCGAGAAGGGCTGGAGCGAGCTGGCCAGGCCGGACGGCCGCGAGATCGACCAGTTCGACACGCCGCACGCGATCCACTTCCTCGCCATGGAGGACGACACCGTCGTCGGCTACAGCCGGCTCCTGCCGACCACGCGCCCGCATCTCCTGTCGGACGTCCTGCCGCAGCTCTGCGAGGGCGAGCGGCCGGTCGGCCCCCAGATCTGGGAATGGACCCGCCAGGGCGTCGCCCGCTCGCACCGGGCCAAGGGCCGCGTCGTCAATCCGGTCTCGATCGCGCTGCTCACCGGGATCGTGGAGTGGGGCCTCGCCCACGGGGTCAACAGCCTGCTGCTGCAGATGCCGACCCTCTACATGATCCACGTCATCCAGCTGCATTTCCGCCCGCAGCCGCTCGGCCTGCCCGTCCAGATCGCCGGCGAGGAGATCATGGCCGCGACCGCCCGGTTCGACGCCCGCACCCTGGCCAAGCTCCGCGCCGTCCGCGGCGACAGTCGCTCGGTCCTCGTCTCCGAACCCGCTTACCTGGTGGCCTGAACATGATCTTCGACAGCAAGGATACCGCGCTGGACGCGCTCGCCGCGCAGTGCCTGCAGGTTCGCGAACTCATCGACTCGGTCGGCGATCCGCTGATGCGGGCCGCCATCGACCTCCTGCTTCTCGAGGTCGCCCGGGCCCTCGCCCAGACGGGTCCGCAGGATCAGGCGAGCGGCGCCTGAGGCGCCGGCGGCACGCGGATGTGAAAGCGGCGGGCGTCCCGGAGGACGCCCGCCGCTTTTCGCGTCGAGGCTGGAGCCTCAGGCGCCCATCGCGGTCTTCAGGTTCTGGTCGACCTTGTCGAGGAAGCCGGTGGTCGAGAGCCACCTCTGGTCCGGTCCGACGAGGAGGGCGAGGTCCTTGGTCATGTGGCCGGCCTCGACCGTGTCGACGCAGACCTTCTCCAGGGTGGCGGAGAACTTCGCCAGATCATCGTTGCCGTCGAGCTTGGCGCGGTGCGAAAGGCCCCGGGTCCAGGCGAAGATCGACGCGATCGAGTTGGTCGAGGTCTCGCGGCCCTTCTGGTGCTCGCGGTAGTGGCGGGTGACGGTGCCGTGCGCGGCCTCGGCCTCGACGGTCCGGCCGTCCGGCGTCATCAGCACGGAGGTCATCAGGCCGAGCGAGCCGAAGCCCTGCGCGGCCGTGTCGGACTGCACGTCGCCGTCGTAGTTCTTGCAGGCCCAGACGTAGCCGCCCGACCACTTCAGGCAGGAGGCCACCATGTCGTCGATCAGGCGATGCTCGTAGGTGATGCCGAGCGGCTTGAACTTCGACTCGAACTCCTCCTCGTAGACCTTCTGGAACAGGTCCTTGAACCGGCCGTCATAGGCCTTGAGGATCGTGTTCTTGGTCGACAGGTAGACCGGGTACTTGCGCGCGAGGCCGTAGTTCATCGAGGCGCGGGCGAAGTCGATGATCGACTGGTCGAGGTTGTACATCGACATCGCGACGCCGGCCTCGGGGAACTTGAACACCTCCTTCTCGATGACCGTGCCGTCATCGCCCTCGAACTTGATGGTCAGGCGGCCCTTGCCGGGCACCTTGAAGTCCGTGGCGCGGTACTGGTCGCCGTAGGCGTGGCGGCCGATCACGAAGGGCTGGGTCCAGCCGGGCACCAGGCGGGGCACGTTCTTGCAGATGATCGGCTCGCGGAAGATCACGCCGCCCAGGATGTTGCGGATCGTGCCGTTGGGCGAGCGCCACATCTCCTTGAGGCCGAATTCCTGCACCCGCTGCTCGTCGGGGGTGATGGTGGCGCACTTCACGCCGACGCCGTGGCGCTTGATCGCCTCGGCGGCGTCGACCGTGACCTTGTCGTTGGTGGCGTCGCGGTGCTCGACGCCGAGGTCGTAATACTCGAGATCGACGTCGAGATAGGGGTGGATAAGCTTGTTCTTGATCTCGGCCCAGATGATCCGGGTCATCTCGTCGCCGTCGAGCTCGACGACGGGGTTCGCTACCTTGATCTTCGCCATGGACCGATGCCTTCCCGCGTTGTCCCCGCGCACGGCATGCAAGGGCCGTGCGGTCGTTGTCCCGAGTGGCCTGACGGGCGCCCCGGGCCGGAATCGCCCCGCGACATAGCGCGGCCCTTCCGGCGACGGAAGGCGCGCGCTGTCATCCGGGCGGCATCGTCACTCGGCCCTCGACGGGCGCGGGCCCGCCGTGCCAGACGGCCGCCATGACGAGCCGAGACGCACAGGGCGACGCCCCCGAGATTTCCCCGAGGAAGGTCACCGAACTGCCGCCCGGGATCGCCCCCGCGGTGATCTTGGTCGAGCCGCAACTCGCCGAGAACATCGGCATGACCGCCCGTGCCATGGCGAATTTCGGCCTCTCGGAGTTGCGCCTCGTCAACCCGAAGAACGGCTGGCCCAAGAAGGGCGTGCGCGAGGCGGCCTCGGGCGCGACGCACGTCCTGGACGCGGCCACGATCTACGGCAGCGTCGCCGAGGCCATCGCCGACTGCCGGTACGTGCTGGCGACGACGGCGCGCGAGCGCGGGCAGATGAAGCGGGTCTTCGCGCCCGAGGAGGCCATGGGCGAGCTCGCGGCCCGCGAGGGCCAGCGCACCGCGGTGATGTTCGGCCGCGAGCGGGTCGGCCTCACCAACGACGAGGTGTCGCTCGCCGACGCGATCGTCACCTTCCCGGTCTCCCCGGACTTTCCCTCGCTCAACCTCGCCCAGGCGGTGCTGCTGGTCGGCTACGCGTGGCGGCAGGCGAGCGGCCGGGCGCGCCTGCCCTTCACGGGCGAACTCCTGTCGCCGCCGGCGACCCGCGAGGCGCTCATCGCGCTGTTCGGAAGCCTGGAGGCGGCGCTCGACGGGGCCGGCTTCTACCCGCCGGAGAAGAAGGAGATCATCGCCCGCAACATGCGCGACATGCTCCACCGCATGAGCCTGACCGAGCAGGATGTGCGGACGTTTCGCGGGGCGCTGCGGGCCCTGGCGCGGAAGGGCGGCTGATCAGCCGGAGGCCGGCTTCATCTCCGGGGGCTTGCCGCCGCCGAAGCAGCGGCCGACCGCCTCCCAGAACGCCGTCTGCTCCTCGGGGGTGCACTGCGCCATGCGCGCCTCGACCTTGGCGCGTCCGGCCACCGCGTCGGGCGTCGCGGCGACCTCGGTCTCGCTCGGGTTCCTCGCCTCGGCCATGGGCAATCCTCCGTTGCAGAACGAAAGCGCAGCTGGGCCGTGCGGTTCCGTTCCGCGGCGCAATCGGGCATGGAGTCGGCGATTGGCCGAGCGGCCGCGCGGTGGCGGGACGAGGGCGGGGTATCGGGTGCGGCTCAGCGTGGACAATCTGGCCTGCCGCCGCTCCGGCCGCCGCATCTTCGCCAACCTGTCCTTCGCCCTCGGACCCGGCGACGCCCTGGCGATCACCGGGCGGAACGGCGCGGGCAAGTCGAGCCTCCTCGCCATCCTGTCGGGCCGGCTGCGGGCCGATGCCGGGCGGGTCAACGTCTCCGACGTCGGCGAGGCGAGCCTGCCCGAGTGCCTCCACGCGGTCGGCCACCGCGACGGGCTGAAGAGTTCGCTCACGGCGGGCGAGAACCTCCTGTTCGCCCAGCGGCTCCTGGGCGCGCCGCGCCTGGACCCGCGCGCCGCGCTGGAGCGGCTCGGCCTCGGCCACGCGCACGACCTGCCGGTGGCCTATCTCTCGGCGGGCCAGCGGCGGCGCGTGGCCCTGGCGCGGCTCCTCGTCTGCGCCCGCCCGCTCTGGCTCCTGGACGAGCCGACCGCCGCCCTCGACACGGCCTCGCAGGCGGTGCTCGCCGCGCTGATGGAGGGCCATCGGGCCGGCGGTGGCCTCGTGATCGCCGCCACCCACCAGTCCCTCGGCCTCGCCGGCGCGGCGGAGCTGCGCATCGAGACCGCGGCCGCGGCGCCGGTCGCGGACGCGCTGGAGGAGTGGGCGTGATTCGCGCGGTCCTCGCCCTCATCGCCCGCGACCTGCGCCTCGCCGGCCGGGTCGGCGGTTCCGGCGCCCTGTCGCTGGTCTTCTTCCTGATGATCGTCGCGCTGGTGCCCTTCGCCCTCGGGCCCGATCTCAACCTGCTGTCGCGGATCGGACCGGCGATCCTGTGGCTCGCCGCCGTGCTGGCGACGCTGATCGGCCTCGACCGCCTGTTCCAGGCCGACGAGGAGGACGGCTCCCTCGACCTGATGACCGCCGCGCCGGTGCCCCTCGAGCTGGTCGTGCTCGGCAAGGTCGCGGCGCACTGGCTGACGACCGGGCTTCCGCTGGCGCTGGCCGCGCCGCTCTTCGGCCTGCTGGTGGCCCTCGACGGCACCGCCATGGGCGCGACGTCCCTGACGCTGCTGGCCGGTACCCCGGCCCTGAGCTTCATCGGCGCGGTGGGCGCGGCGCTCACCGCCTCGATTCGCCGGGGCGGCCTGATCCTTGCCGTGCTGGTCCTGCCGCTGATGATCCCGACGCTGATCTTCGGCGTCTCGGCCGCGCAGGCGGCGAGCGGCGGCACGGTGCCGTTCCTCGTGCCGCTGGCGGTGCTGGCGGCGCTGACGCTGATCGCCGCCGTGGTCGGGACGCTGGCGGCGGCGGCGGCCCTGCGCTGGCCCGAATAGCCGGAGCGCTCCTGCGAGAGCCGGCCGGCGCCCGTCATCGTCGCGGCGATGCGGCCTCCCGCGATTCGACGTCTTCGGTGAGGTCTGCCGGATGCGTCCCGGCGCCCGGACTGAGGCCGAGGCCCGCGATCCGGTTTCGCCCCCAAGCGCGTTGACGCGCGGCCCCCCCCTGACTATAGAAGCCGCTTCGCCGAGGGGCCGCGCTTTCGCGCGCGCTGCGTCTCGGCCATCGCCAGACAACCTGACGCGACGACCGATTTCCGGCACAGCCGGCCCGTCGGCATCGCCCGACGAGAAACACGAGGACGTACATGGCCAACACCGCTTCGGCCAAGAAGATGACCCGCAAGATCGCCAAGCGCACGGCGATCAACCGCTCGCGCCGCTCGCGCATGCGGACCTTCGTCCGCAAGGTCGAGGAGGCCATCGCCACCGGTAACCAGCAGGACGCGCTGGCCGCCCTCCGCGCCGCCGAGCCCGAGATGATGCGCGCCGCTCAGCACGGCATCGTTCACAAGAACAACGCCTCGCGGAAGGTCTCGCGCCTCGCCGCCCGCGTGAAGGCGCTCGCCGCCTAAGACGCCACGCACCACCGAGATGGTCTCGAGCCCGGCCTTCGCGCCGGGCTTTTTCGTGCGCGCTGTCCGGATCGGGCCGCGCGCTGCCGGCGGCGCCATGAGTCGAAAGCGTTAACCCTATCCAAGAATCAGCACGATTGCGGTTCCCGGAAACGGCGTGTAGCTTAACAGAAACTGACACCGGACAAGCAAAACACGACGATTTCGGGACTCCAGCGAATCGATCTGATTCGCCAAGACTCTAGCGGCCGTGTTCAGCTCCCGCGGGAACACTTGCGAATGGGAATCGGCGCCGTCCCCACAAGTCCCACTGTTAAAGGAACCGTAGGTAATTGTTGATAGGCTCTCCCAATCGGCAAAAGTTCCTCGCGGTGGGGTTGACTCCGTCCAGAGGACTCTGTCCCGCCCGTTCTTGCGGGACGCTGAGGGCGTAATTCGTGCGTACGCGCCGCCTGCGGGATTCCGTGGGCAGCGTCGGGAGAGCCAGTGATGCGTGTCGACGGAACGGTGGCGAGCGACGACGACGGGGGCCGCAACGGCGGCGGCAACACGGATTACGGGTCTGCCTGGGCCCGGGTGAAGCGCCGGCTGCGGGCCGAACTCGGCGAGGACGTGTTCGCCAGCTGGTTCGCCCGGCTGGAGCTGGAGGCCGTGGCCGGCGGAACGGCCCGCCTGACGGTCCCGACCCGCTTCCTGAAGAGCTGGATCGAGTCGCACTACCTCGACCGCGTCCTCAACACCTTCAAGGCCGAGGTCGAGGAGATCGCGCGGATCGAGGTCGGCGTGCGCGGGACCGGGGCGCCGGTCCGTCCGGTCGCCGTCGGAGCCGCGAAGGCAGGCCCGGTCAGCGGCCCGCTCGCCCGCCTCCACGCGACCAGCGCGCCGATGCCGGTCGCCGCGGTCGCACCGACGCCCGAGGCGCGCGGTGCCGAGGCCGGCGGTGACCTGAGCGGCACGCCGCTCGACGCGCGGCTGACCTTCGCGAGCTTCGTGATCGGGCGCTCGAACGCGCTGGCGCACGCCGCCGCCGAGCGGGTCGCCAATCACCAGGGGGAGGGCGCGCTCTACAACCCGCTCTACCTCCACGCGGGCGTCGGGCTGGGCAAGACCCACCTGCTGCACGGGATCGGCCACGCCGCCCGCGAGGCCGGCCGCCGGGTGATCTACCTGACCGCCGACCGCTTCATGTACGGCTTCGTCAACGCCCTGAAGACCCAGTCGGCGCTCGCCTACAAGGAGCGGCTGCGGGGCATCGACCTGCTGATCCTGGACGACGTCCAGTTCATCCAGGGCAAGTCGATCCAGGCCGAGTTCGGCCACACGATCAACGCGCTCATCGATGCCGGCCGTCAGGTCGTGGTCGCCTCCGACCGGCCCCCGACCGAACTCGAGGCCCTGGACGAGCGGGTGCGCTCGCGGCTCGGCGGTGGCCTCGTGGTCGAGATCACGGCCCTCGACGAGGCCCTGCGCGTCTCGATCCTGTCGGCACGCCTCGCCGCCGTGCGGGCCGCGCATCCGGGCTTCGACGTCTCGCCGCAGGTGGCGGCCTACGTGGCCCGCGCGATCACCGCCAACGGCCGCGACCTCGAGGGCGCGGTCAACCGCCTGCTGGCCCACGCCACGCTCACCGGCACCGCCGTGACGATGGAGACGGCCGAGAGCGCGATCCGCGACCTCGTGAAGAACCGCGAGCCGAAGCGGATCAAGATCGAGGACATCCAGAAGCTGGTCGCCTCGCGCTACAACGTCTCGCGGTCCGACATCCTGTCGGAACGGCGCACCGCCGCGGTGGTGAAGCCGCGCCAGATCGCCATGTACCTGTCGAAGGTCCTGACGCTGCGCTCGCTGCCGGAGATCGGCCGCCGCTTCGGAGGCCGCGACCACACCACGGTGCTGCACGCCGTGCGCAAGATCGAGAAGCAGATCGGCGAAGATTCGGTGCTCGGCGACGAGGTCGAGCTGCTGAAGCGGATGCTTCAGGACTAGTCGAACGCGCGAGATTTCCCGCATCGCGTCCGAGCTGAGTTTGCTCTTTCCGGAGCAGGTTCGATCCGGGCGGGTGCGGGGACGGCCGGGCATCCGGCTGATCTGGCCGAGCCCGCACGAGCACGACCAAACCACCCCCGCTGTCACGCGCCCTTCGCCAGCTCCCCGCTATCAGGGCTGGCCGAGGGCGCGCGCGCCGTGGCAGACTGGCGCGAACCGAGACGGCCCTGTAAGGCCGCGTCGCCGACCGGCGAAGATCGACGCCCCGGGGGAGTGCTGATGACGGACGCCTTCATCTACGACCACGTTCGCACGCCGCGCGGGCGCGGCAAGGCGGACGGCTCCCTCCACGAAGTCACCGCCCTGCGGCTCGCCGAGACGGCGCTCCGCGCCCTCAAGGACCGCAACGGACTCGATACCGGCCTCGTCGACGACGTGGTGCTGGGCTGCGTCGATCCGGTGGGCGAGGCGGGGGGCGACATCGCCCGCGCCGCCGCCCTCGTGGCGGATTACGGCGCGCACGTCCCGGGCGTGCAGATCAACCGCTTCTGCGCCTCCGGCCTCGACGCGGTGAACTTCGCGGCCGCGCAGGTCATGAGCGGCCAGCACGAGATGGCGGTGGGCGGCGGCGTCGAATCGATGAGTCGCATCGGCATCGGCGCCTCGGGCGGCGCCTGGCCGGTCGACCCGGCGATCGCCATCAAGTCCTACTTCATGCCGCAGGGCGTCTCGGCCGACCTGATCGCCACCAAGTACGGCTTCACGCGGGACGATTGCGACGCCTACGCGGTCCGCTCTCAGGAGCTCGCGGCGAAGTCCTGGGGTGAGGGGCTGTTCGACCGCTCGGTGGTCTCGGTCCGCGACGTGAACGGCATCACGCTCCTCGACCGCGACGAGCACATGCGTCCCGGCACCGACATGCAGTCGCTCGCCGCGCTGAAGGCCTCGTTCGTGCAGATGGGCCAGATGGGCGGCTTCGACGCCGTCGCGACGGACGCGCATCCGGACGTGGAGAGCGTCGAGCACGTCCACCACGCCGGCAACTCCTCCGGCATCGTCGACGGCGCCGCCGCCGTTCTGATCGGCTCCCGGGCCGCCGGCGAGGCCGCGGGTCTGCGCCCGCGCGGCCGGATCCGCGCCTTCGCCAATATCGGGTCGGACCCGGCCCTGATGCTCACCGGGCCGGTGGACGTCACCCGCAAGGTCCTGGCGAAGTCGGGCCTGAGCCTGTCGGACATCGACCTGTTCGAGGTCAACGAGGCCTTCGCGGCCGTGGTGCTGCGCTTCTGCCAAGCCTTCGACCTCGATCCGGAGGCGGTCAACGTGAACGGCGGGGCCATCGCCCTCGGCCACCCGCTCGGCGCCACCGGCGCGATGATCCTCGGAACCGCGCTCGACGAGCTGGAGCGGACAGGCAAGGAGCGCGCGCTGGTCACGCTGTGCATCGGCGCCGGCATGGGCACCGCGACCATCATCGAGCGGGTGTGAACCCCCGCGCGGCCGGGAGCGGCGCCGCGCCGCTCCCCAAAGTCCGGGAACGCTGCTAGAGGCGCGGGCGACGCTCGGCCCTTTCGCGGTCCGGACGATAAAACAACGGGAGACAAGCCCTTGAACCGCCTGATTGCGACGCTCTGTCTGGGCGTCACCCTGAGCCTGCCGGTGGCCGCCCGCGCCGATGACGCGGCGGACCGCGTCGCCGCGGCAACCAACCTCGTCAACAAGACCCTGATCAAGAACCTCCAGACCGGGTTCAACGTCGCCCTCGAGAAGACCGTGGCGCCGATGCCGGAGGCCCGCGCCGAGGCCGTGCGCAAGGAGCTGCTGGACGAATTCGAGAAGCAGCGGACCCTCATGGTCCAGGGGCTCTCGAAGGACTACGCCGAGAAGTTCAGCCTCGCCGAGCTCAAGCACCTCGACGAGATCTACTCGGACCCGACCTACCTCAAGTTCCAGACGATGAACGCCGATCCGAACTCGTCGGTGACGGCGATCTCGCAGAACTCCGTGACCAAGCTGCTCAACATGCTGGCGGTGGCCGCGGCGACCGACAACGGACCGAAGCCCGGCACCCCGCCGGTGCCGCCTGCGCCGCCGGCCGCTGCGCCGACCCCGGCGCCGAAGTAGGCGATGAGCGCCGCGCGCGTCGGTCCGGCGTCAGGCCGCGCGCGCGGCCACCATGGGGGCGAAGCCCGCGACCGGGGGCAGCCCCTCCAGGAGGGGCTTGGCGAAGTGGTAGCCCTGCACGAGCGTGATCCCGATATTCCGCAGGGCGTCGAGTTCCGCCGCGGTCTCCACGCCCTCGGCCAGAACCGTCACCCCGAGGGCGCGGGCGATGGCGACCACGCCCGAGACGATGGCGTAGCGCCCGGCGTCGCTGTCGAGGCCGCGCAGCACGTCCATGTCGATCTTGATCAGGTCGGGGCGGAAATTGGCGAGCAGGCTCAGGCCCGCGAAGCCGGCGCCGAAATCGTCGAGCGCCGTCAGGAACCCCTGCTTTCGGTAGGCGGCGACGATGCCCTTGACGTGCTCGATGTCCCGGAAGCGCTCCTGCTCGGTGAACTCGAACATGATCCGCCGGTGGGCGAAGTCGATGCGCCGCGCCGCCTCGAGCGAGGCGCGGATGCAGGCATTCGGCTCGTAGACCGCGTTGGGCATGAAGTTGATCGACAGCCGCGTGGCGCTGTCGCGGGGAAACAGCGTGCCGGCGAGCTCGATCGCCTTGACGCGGGCGGCCTGGTCGAACTGGTAGCGGGTCTCGTCGGTCACCCGGTCGAGGATCGTGTAGGCCGGCTCACCCTTCGGGCCGCGCACCAGCGCCTCGTAGGCCCAGACGCTGCCGTCCGCGAGGTCGAGGATCGGCTGGAACGCCATCGTGAAGTCGAAGTCGAGCTTGGTGCCGGCGCGACAGGCGCGGCAGCCGGAATCCTTCGTCATGTGCGGCTTTCGGTGAGTGACCCCGGCCGGCAGACAATGGCCGGACGCGCTCAACACAACCTTAATGCAAGCGCGCCGGCGGATCGTCGGCGGAACCCAGGGAGGACGGCACCGTGACGCTGACCGATTTCCGCTTCGAGACCGATCCCGACGGCGTCGCTCTGGCGACCTGGGACATGCCCGGCCGCTCGATGAACGTGATCACCGAAGGTGTGATGGACCAGCTCGAGCAGATCATCGAGCAGGTCGCGTCCGACCCGGCGATCAAGGGCTGCGTCATCGCAACCGGCAAGGACAATTTCTCCGGCGGCGCCGATCTCACCATGCTCCAGGGCCTGGGCCGCGCCTACGAGCAGCTGAAGGCCGAGCAGGGCGAGGAGGTGGCGATGCGCCACTTCTTCGAGGCCTCCCGACGCCTGTCGCTGCTGTTCCGGCGGCTGGAGACCTGCGGCAAGCCCTTCGCGGCGGCGATCCAGGGCCTGTGCCTGGGCGGCGCCTTCGAGCTGGCGCTGTCGTGCCATCACCGCGTCGCCTCCGACGACGGGAAGACCCGGGTCGGCCTGCCGGAGATCAAGGTCGGCCTGTTCCCGGGCGGCGGCGGCACGCAGCGGGTCGCCCGCCTGATGCAGACCGGCGACGCCCTGCAGATGCTGTTCAAGGGCGAGCAGATCCGCGCGCCCATGGCCAAGGGCATGGGGCTGATCCACGCGGTGGCGCCGCAGGCCGAGATCGTGGAGCGCGCCAAGGCCTGGATCCGCGAGGGCGGCTCGGCTGTGGCGCCCTGGGACGTGCCGAAGTTCAAGGCGCCGTCCGGCAAGGTCTACTCGCCCGCCGGCATGATGATCTGGCCGCCGGCCAACGCCATCTACCGCCGCGAGACGCACGACAACTACCCGGCCGCGAAGGCGATCCTGGCCTCCGTCTACGAGGGCCTGCAGCTGCCGATGGACCTCGCCCTGCGGGTCGAGAGCCGGTACTTCGCGCATATCCTGCGCTCGACCGAGGCGGCGGCGATGATCCGCACGCTGTTCATCTCCATGGGCGAGCTGAACAAGGGTGCGCGCCGTCCGAAGGACGTGCCGGCCACGAACCTGCGCAAGGTCGGCGTGATCGGCGCCGGCTTCATGGGCGCGGGCGTCGCCTACGTCACCGCCCAGGCCGGGATCGAGGTGGTTCTGGTCGACCAGTCGGTCGAGGCGGCCGAGAAGGGCAAGGCCTACGCCCACACCCTCATCACCGGCCAGATCAACAAGGGCCGGGCCAAGACCGCCGACCGGGAGGCGCTCCTCGGCCGGATCCAGGCCACGGCGGATTACGGCGCCCTCGCGGAGTGCGACCTCGTGATCGAGGCCGTCTTCGAGGATCCGCGCGTGAAGGCCGAGGTGATCCAGAAGGTCGAGGCGGTGATCCGCCCCGACGCGATCTTCGCGTCCAACACCTCGACCCTGCCGATCACCGGCTTGGCCAAGGCGTCGCAGCGGCCCGCGCAGTTCGTCGGCATCCACTTCTTCTCGCCCGTGGAGAAGATGATGCTCGTCGAGATCATCAAGGGCGAGGCAACCGGGGACGCGGCGCTCGCCACCGCCCTCGACTACGTGCGGCTGATCAAGAAGACCCCGATCGTCGTCAACGACGCCCGCGGCTTCTTCGCCAACCGCTGCGTCGGCGCCTACATCCTCGAAGGCCACAAGATGCTCTTCGAAGGCGTGCCGCCGGCGATGATCGAGAGCGCCGGCCGCCAGGCGGGCATGCCGGTCGGGCCGCTGTCGCTCAACGACGAGGTCGCCCTCGACCTCGTGCTCAAGATCGCCAAGGCCACCGAGGCGCAGGTCGGGCAGGGCGCCGTCGACCCGGCGCAGAAGGCGATCCTCGCCGAGATGGTCGAGAATCAGGGCCGGCTCGGCCGCAAGAACCGCAAGGGCTTCTACGACTACCCGGAGGGCGCGCCGAAGCGCCTGTGGCCCGGCCTGAAGGACCTGCAGCCGAACCGCCTCGACCCCGACGCCGTCGACTTCACCGAGCTGAAGCAGCGGCTCCTCGTGGTCCAGGCGCTGGAGGCCGCCCGCACGGTCGGCGAGGGCGTGGTCACCGACCCGCGCGAGGCCGATGTCGGCTCGATCCTCGGCTTCGGCTTCGCGCCGTTCACCGGCGGGACCCTGTCGTACATCGACTTCATGGGGGCGGCGGCCTTCGTCGACCTCGCGCGGGCGCTCGAGGCCAAGCACGGGCCCCGGTTCCACGTGCCCGACAACCTGGCCGCGATGGCCGAGCGCGGGGGCACTTTCTACGCCGGCGCCGAGAAGCGCGCCGCCTGAGCGACGTCGGTCGGACGCCCGCCCGCGGCGTCCGGCAGCTGGGCGAGCTCCTCCAGCAGGACCGTCCGCGCGCAGGCGCCGAAGGCCCGCATCAGCCGCCCCCGGGCATGGTCCGGGGGGAAGAGCAGCGCGAAATGCACCGGGAGGGCGGGGGCGAAGGGCCGGATCGCGATCGGCGAGACCTTCGCCTCCTCGTGGGCGGCCAGGGGGTTCATCACGCTGACCCCGAGCCCGGCCGAGACGAGGGTGCAGATCGAGGCACCAAGGCCGGCCTCGGCGGTGATGGTCAGGCCGATCCCGGCCGCCTCGAAGACGGCCTCGGTCCGGCCGCGCAGGGCGCTCCCGAGCGACGCGGCGACGAAGGGCACGCCCTGAAAATCCGCGGGCGCGAGCGATTCCCGCGCGGCGAGGGCGTGGTCCCGCGGCAGGACGGCGACGCAGGCGCGCGTCTCGACATGCTCGGCGCGCGCCTCCGGGGCGTCGCCGCACAGCATCGTCAGCGCGGCGTCGCAGGAGCCGGTGGCGAGCCAGTGGTTCACGGTCTCGTCGTCGCCGGAATGGATCGCCACGATCACGTCCGGATGCGCGGCCCGGAAGCGGACGACCGCGCGCGCGAGGAGCCCGCCCGCCAGTCGCGGCATCGCCGCCACCCGCAGCCGCTCCGCACCGAAGGCCCGGATCCGCGCGGCCGCCGATTCCAGGCTCGTGAGGCCCACGAAGGCGCGCTCGACCTCCGCGTGGAACCGCGTCCCGTCGAGGGAGGGGACGACCCGGCTCCCACTGCGGTCGAACAGGGGCAGGCCGGTGATCGCCTCCAGCTGCGCGATCAGCCGGCTGACCTGAGGCTGCGAGGTGTGGAGCCGGCGGCTCGCCTCGGTCATGGACCCGGTGGCCACCACGGCCCGGAAGGCCTCGATGTGCCGGAAGGTCATGCGCCGCTCGGCCATATCAGATCCGTATGCTCGGCAGGTGAATCGGCATTGGACGCACGCGCGCGGCCGCTCCTAGGATCAGTCGGCAAAGCTTCGGGCCGACTCCCCGTCGGGGCGGCCGGGCGCTTCGCCGGTTCAGACATAGCGAGGGGGTTCGGATCGTGTCGAGGACGCTGCCGCTTCTGTTGGCCACTCTGTGCTGGGCCGGCCTCGCCGCGCCGTCGGTCGCCGAAGGGCGCCTCGACAAGATCCGCGCGACCGGACAGATCAGCCTCGGCTTCCCGGACGCGTCGCCGCCCTTCGGCTTCCTCGACCAGAACGCCAAGCCGGTGGGCTATTCGCTGGAGATATGCGAGCACGTCGCGCAGAAGCTCAAGGCCGCGCTCGGCCTGCCCAGGCTCGAGGTGCGCCACGTGCCGGTGATGTCGGCGACCCGGATCCCGCTGATCAACAACGGGACGATCGACCTGGAATGCGGCACCGCCAGCAACCTGCCCGAGCGGCACAAGCTGGTCTCGTTCGCGCCGACCACCTTCGTGGCGCAGGTGGTGCTGGTGGCCAAGAAGGACACGCCGGTGGATGTCGACGACATCGCCTCGTTCCGCGGCAAGGCCATCTCGGCGCAGGCCGGAGGCGAGACCCAGCGCGTCGCCACCTGGATCAACGTCCGTGACAAGCTCGACATCCAGGTGATGCCGGCCAAGGACACCGCCGAGGTATTCCTGCTCGTGGAGACCGGCCGCGCGGCGGGCGCCATCAACGACGACGCCCTGGCCCACGCCACGGTTGCGGGGGCCAAGCGGCCGGCGGATTACAAGATCGGCACCAAGGGCCTGGAATTCGCCCCCTACGGGATCCTGGAGCCGAAGGACGACGCGGCCTTCAAGGCTGCGGTCGACAAGGCGGTGGTCGAGCTGATCCAGGACGGGACCGTGGCGCGGCTCTACGGCAAGTATTTCGAGCAGCCGATCCCGCCGAAGGGTATCAACTTGGAGTTGCCGATGAGCGACGTGCTCAAGCGGGCCCTCGCCAACCCGACCGATTCCGGCGACGAGGCGGCCTACCGGTAGGGCGGCGAGACCGACATGCGAGACGATCACGGCGAAGCCACGGACGCGCCGTCCGCGGTCGACCTGCGGAGCGACACCGTCACGCGGCCGACCGAGGCGATGTACGCCCGGATGCGGTCGGCGCCGCTGGGCGACGACGGGCTCGACGCCGACCCGACCGCCCGCGCGCTGGAGGAGACCGCCGCCGCGATGCTCGGCAAGGCGGCGGCCCTGTTCGTGCCGAGCTGCACGATGGGCAACCTGCTGGCGATCCTGGCCCAGGTTCAGCGCAGCGAGCAGGTCCTGCTCGAGGCCCAGGCCCACATGCTCCACACCGAGCGCGGGGCCGCCACCCTGACCGGGGCGTTCCTGGACGGGATCGCCGGGACCGACGGCGCCATGGACCTCGACCGGCTCGAGGACGCCCTCCGGCCGAGCGCGAGCCCGCTGTCGACGGCCATGATCGCGCTGGAGACCTCGCACAACGCCGCCGGCGGCACCGTGCTGCCGCCGGACCACATGGCCGCGGTGGCGCAGATCGCCCGCGCGCGCGGCATCACGGTCCATCTCGACGGGGCCCGCCTGTTCAATGCCGCCACCCATCTCGGGGTCGCGCCGGCGGACCTCGCGGCCCATGTCGATACTGTGTCTCTGTGCCTCTCGAAGGGCCTCAGCGCCCCGGTCGGCGCCGTGCTCGCCGGCGACGGACCGGTGATCGCGGCGGCACGGCGCCTGCGGAAGATGATCGGCGGGACGCAGCGGCAAGTCGGGATCGTGGCGGCCGCCGGCCTCGAGGCGATCACCGTCATGGGCGCGCGTCTCGCCGAGGACCACGACCGGGCCCGGCAACTGAGCGCCGGGCTCAACGCCCTGCCGCGCCTCGCGGCGAACCTGCCGCAGACCAACATCGTGCAGGTCGACCTCTCTCGGACCGGGCGGGACAGCGCGCGCTGGGTCGCCGATCTCGACGCGGCCGGCATCCGCACGCGCCCGCTCGGCCCGCGGCGGCTGCGGCTCGTCACGCACCGGCACATCGCGGCGGCCGACATCGACCGCGCCGTCGCGGCCTTCCGCGCCTGCCTCGACGCGGCCTGAGCCCGATCAGGCCGCGCCCGCGACCCGGGTCTTCGCGCCGAGCATGCGGGCGAGGAGCACGACGTCGCCGGCATTGTCCGAGAGCAGGTCGGTGATGTCGCCGACCTCCAGCGCCTTCACGTGGCGGCAGCGCATGCCGTAGCGGCCGGCCGTGCAGGTGCAGCGCAGCTCCGGGCCCCCCGGCCGTTCCTCCAGGCTGACGTGGTAGCGGTTGCCGGTCGAGCCGCGCATGGCGAACCGCAGGGCCGCCGGCGCGTCGGGGAAGCTTGCCACGGCCCGGGCGCTGATCGCACCCGGCACGCGGCGCGGCACGGCGGGGCCGCCGACCGCCCGCGCGACCGGGAGGCCGAGCGCGGCCGCGAGGGCGTGCACGTCCGCGACCGCCCGCTCGCGCATCGCGGCGAGCGCGATCTCCGCGCAGGCGAAGGCGTCCTCGCCGGCGTCGTGGTGCTCGAAGCGGATGCCGAGGCGCCGCGCGACCTTGCCGAGCCCGCAGCCCTCCGGCGCCGGGAAGACCCGGCGTGCCACCTGGACCGTGCAGAGATAGGCGAGATCGGGGACCGGCAGGCCGGCCCGCGTCAGCCCGGCGCGCAGGACGCCGATATCGAAGCTCGCGTTGTGCGCCAGGATCAGCCCCCGCCCGAGATCGCCGAGATAGGGCGCCATGACGGCGGCGAAGTCGGGCTTGTCGGCGACGTCGGCCGGCAGGATTCCGTGGACGCGGATGTTGCCCGGTGCGAAGCGCATCTCGGGCGGCCGGATCAGGTGGCTCGCGCGGCGCACGACGCGGCCCTCCGCGATCCAGGCCAGACCCACCGCGCAGGCGCTGTCACGCCGCTCGTTGGCCGTCTCGAAGTCGAGGGCCAGGACCGTCATCGCGGTTCAACCATGCCGGGTGGAAGTTCTCGGGGTGTTCCCCGAGAGGTCTAGGCCGCCCGGACTCGGGCATCAACCCTGCGCCACCATCGCCAGCCAGTCGTCCTCCGAGACGACCCGGACGCCGTGCTTCTGCGCGTCCTTCAGTTTCGAGCCCGCACCGGGGCCGGCCACGACCAGGTCGGTCTTGGCCGAGACCGAGCCCGAGACCTTCGCGCCCAGGCGCTCGGCTACCGCCTTGGCCTCGTTGCGGGTCATCTTCTCCAGGGTGCCGGTGAAGACCACGGTCTTTCCCGCGAACGCTGAGGCCGCGGCGGCCCGCTCCATCGGCTGCACCGCCACCGCGTCGAGCAGGGCCGCGACGGCGTCGGCATTGTGCGGCTCGGAGAAGAACAGGAGTAGCGCGTCGGTCGCCACCGGGCCGATCTCGCCGTCGTCGGCGAAGACCCGGTAGGCGTCGCCGGGACGCTGCGCCGCAGCCCGCGCGATCGCCGCGCGTACCGCGTCGACGTCGCCGTAATGGGCGAGGAGGTTCTCGCGCTGGACGGCGCTCAGGCGCGCCCGCTCCTTGGCCGGCGCCGCGTCGTCCTCCGGGAAGCCGAGATCGAGGAGCCGGTCCCGGGTCGTGCCCCCGACGCGCGGCACCGCGGTGAGCTCGACCCAGTCGGGACCGGGCTGCGCCGCCGCGGCCTCGCGGATCGCCGCGATCAGCGTCGGCATCTCGGCGAAGCGCTTCGCCAGCGCCTTGGCGGTCGCCTCGCCGATCTGCGGGATGCCGAGGGCGAAGAGCAGGCGGTTCATCGGCACGGCGCGCCGCGCCTCGACGGCGGCGAGCAGGTTCCGGATCGCCTTGTCTTCGTCGTCGCTCTTCTTCTTGGCGGCCTTCTTCGGCGGCTCGGCCGTCCCCGAATCCGCGCGCCGCTCGGCCGAGAGCGCCTCGCGCCGCGCCACGATGGCGGCCTTCAGTTCCGCGAAGTCGAGGCGGAACAGGTCGGCGGGCTGGCGCACGAGCCCGGCCTCGAACAGGACCTCGATATAGGTCTCGCCGAAGCCCTCGATGTCGAAGCCGTTGCGCGACACGAAATGCTTCATCCGCTCGACGCCCTGCGCCGGGCAGATCAGCCCGCCGGTGCAGCGGCGCACCGCGTCGGGCCGGCCGGTGCGGGGGTTGACGGCGCGGACGGCGCGGCTGCCGCAGGCCGGGCAGGTCTCCGGGAAGGCGTAGGGCCGCGAGTCGGCCGGGCGCTTCGTCACGTCGACATCCATGACCTTCGGGATGACGTCGCCGGCCCGGACCACCGTGACCGTGTCGCCGACGCGGATGTCGCGGCCGTCGCGGATCGGCTCGCCGTCGGCGCCGACGCCCTTCACGTAGCCCTCGTTGTGCAGGGTGGCGTTCGACACGACGACGCCGCCGACCGTCACGGGACGGAGCTTGGCGAGCGGGTTCAGCGAGCCGGTGCGGCCGACATTGATGACGATGTCCTCGACGACCGTGGTGGCTTCCTGGGCGGCGAATTTGTGGGCGAGCGCCCAGCGGGGCGAGCGCGAGACGAAGCCCAGCCGCTTCTGGAGCGCGAGGTCGTCGACCTTGTAGACGACGCCGTCGATGTCGTAGCCGAGCCCGGCCCGGTCGGCCTCGATGCCGCGGTAATGGGCGAGCATCGCCTCCGTGTCGGTGAAGGTCTGGGTCCGCGGGTTCACCGGCAGGCCCCAGGCCGCGAAGTGCTCCAGCACGCCGGTCTGCGTGTCGGCGATCGGCGCCGACAGCTCGCCCCAGGCATAGGCGAAGAATCGCAGCGGCCGGGACGCGGTGATCGCGGGATCGAGCTGGCGCAGGCTGCCGGCGGCGGCGTTGCGCGGGTTGGCGAAGAGCGGCTTGCCGGCCGCCTCCTGCCGGGCGTTGATGGCGGCGAAGTCGGCGTGGGACAGGTAGACCTCCCCGCGCACCTCGCAGATCTCCGGCCAGCCGGACCCCGCGAGCACCGCCGGGATGTCCTGCACCGTGCGGGCGTTGGCCGTGACGTTCTCGCCCACCTCGCCGTCGCCGCGGGTGGCGGCGGTGTCGAGCCGGCCGTTCACGTAGCGCAGGGACAGGGACAGGCCGTCGATCTTCGGCTCGGCCGTGAAGGCGAGGGGGGCGTCGTCCGGCCAGCCGAGGAAGCGGCGCACGCGCGCGACGAATTCGGCCACCTCCGCGTCGTCGAAGGCGTTGCCCAGCGAGAGCATCGGCACGGCGTGCCGCACCTTGGCGAACTTCTCCGAGGGCTTGGCGCCGACCGACGTGCTGGCGGCGCCCGTGCCGGCGAGATCGGGGAATCGGGCCTCGATGTCCTCCAGACGGCGGCGCAGCCGGTCGTACTCGGCGTCCGATATCTCGGGCGCGTCCTCCTGGTAGTAGAGGCGGTCGGCCTCCAGGAGCGCGTCCGACAGCCGCGCGTACTCGGCGCGCGCTTCCTCGGCGGTGAGGTCGAGATCGAGCGGTTCGGATTTCGTGGCGGCCATGCCGGGGTTCTAACGCATCGGCGGCCGGCGGGGAGTCGGCCGCGGCGCGCGATCCCCGATTCCCTCACCGGCGGGCGCCGAGCAGATCGCCGCGCCCCGCCATCCGGAAGGCCGCGAAGAACGTCGCGGCGACGAGGGCGGCGACCGCCTGGAGCGGCAGGACCGGGGCCAGCCAGCCCGCGACCGCCGTCCCGGCGACCGAGCCGAGGTTCATGGCCGCCATGTAGACCTCGAACTGCGTGGCCGCGCCCGGACGGCCCCGGCTCGCCGCGAGCAGGGCCGGCATCAGGGCGACGATCAGCAGGCCGGGCAGCACGCTGGTGAGCGCCAGGATCGCCGGCGCCGCGGCCCCGACGAGGCCGGCGCCGATCAGGATCCCGGCCAGCACGAAGGTGACGGCACTGCCCAGCAGCAGGGCGCGCAGCGGCGACGCCGCGCCCGCGCGGTCCGACCAGAGTCCCACCGCGACCGCACCGGCCGTCCCGCTCACCAGGGTCAGGACCGCCTGGAGACGCGACAGGCTCGCGGCCTCCCAGCCCTGACGCTGGAGGAGGTCGATCGAGAAGGGCAGCTCGAACAGGCCGAGGGCCGCGTCGAGGCCGAAGCACAGGGCGAGCAGCCGCAGGGCGCGCGGGCGGCGCAGGGCGATCACGGTGCGGCGCAGGAAGCGGCGGAACGGGAGGCGCCGCGGCGCCGGTCCCCGGCGCTCGAGCGACCAGAGCGGATCGGCCGGCGCCTCGCGGACCAGCAGCATCGGCAGGCTCGCGACGATCGCGGCGACGAGCAGCCAGCGGGCGCTCGCGGCGAAGCCCCAATTCGCGAGCGTCCATCCGAAGACAGCGGCGCTGAGGCTCGTTCCGGCCACGAAGCCCGCGCGGGTGCAGGCGCTGACCCGGCCGAGTTCCCGGGGGGGGACGTGGTCCATGATCATCCGGTCGCAGGCGGTATCGAGGAGCGAGGCGAACAGGCTGTGGACGAGGAAGACCAAGCCGAGCGCGCCGACGGCGTCGCCCCCGGCGACGAGGAGCAGCGCCAGCGTCGCGTGGCATCCGACCAGCGCGGCGACCGCGAAGGGCCGGCGCCGTCCGATCCGCGTGTCCCCGGCCCGGTCCACCCAGGGCCCCCACAGCAGCGGCTGCAGCGTCCAGGGCAGGCCGGCCAGGGCGAAGTGCAGCCCGACCTCGGTCGCCGGGACGCCCCTGGCCGCGAGGTGGTTGGCGAGCGCCGTCAGCGAGAAACCCGCGACGAGGCCCTGGTAGAGGTAGGTGGCGAAGAAGACGCCGTAGCGGACGGACCGCCGGCCGAGGCTCGGTCTGCCCAGGAGGCCGACGCGGAGATCCGCGCTGGACCGCGTCACCGCGCGCGGCGCTTCTTGCAGGAGACGGGCCGCGATCCGATGCTGCTCATTCCTGCCCCATCGGATCGTCGCCCGTGCCGTTTCGCTCTCCCGACGCTAGCGCCCCAGCTCCCGCCTCGCGAGGTGTCGCGTGAGCGCGGTGCAGGTCTGGATCGTCGACCTCGCCCTGTCTCCGAGCCAGGTCGACCGGTGCGATGCCGTCCTCGACGCCGCGGAGCGCGCGCGGGCTGACCGATTCCTGCGCCCGGCGGATCGGGCGCGGTTCCGCGCCAGCCACGCCGCGCTGCGGCTGGTCCTCGGCGACGCGCTCGGTCTCGCGCCGGCCGACGTCGAGTTCGCCGCCGGAGCCGGCGGCAAGCCGGAGCTCGCGGGCCCGGCACGGGGCGCCGCCGACTTCAACCTCTCCCATTCCGGGGGCCGCGCGCTGATCGGGCTCACTCGGGGCGCGGCGATCGGCGTCGATGTCGAGGCCGTGCGGCCGATCGCGGACGCGCTGCGGATCGCGGCGGCCCATTTCGCCGCCGACGAGGTGACGGCCCTGGCCGGGGCCCCGCGAAGCGCGGTCGAACGGCGCTTCTTCGGACTGTGGACCCGCAAGGAGGCGGTGGTGAAGGCTTTGGGCAGCGGCCTGTCGCTGCCCCTCGACCGGTTCAGCGTCAGCGTTCCGCCCGAAGCGCCGCGCCTTGTCCGGGCCGCCGGTGACGCGTCCTGGAACCTGGACGGTCCGTGGAGCCTGGCCGAGGTCGATTGCGGGCGCGATCACGTCGCCACGGTGGCGATCCGCTCCGCGGAGGCGGAGATCACCTGCCACCGTCTCCCGGACGACTGGCCCGATCATCTGGGCTGAAAAGGCGCAACAGCGCGCTTGCGGTGCGGGAAAGGCGCGGCTATACACCCGCTCGCCGGCCCTGGCGGACACGCAGGACGGCCTTCGGAGTGTAGCGCAGTCTGGTAGCGCACCACGTTCGGGACGTGGGGGTCGCAGGTTCAAATCCTGCCACTCCGACCATTCTTCTTCCCGCATCTACAATCACTTACGCGATCATCGGCCTGCGGGCCTCGCGATCCGTGTACCGGATCGTGTACCGGTTGGCTTGCGCGTGATGGCCTCCGCGGCCTCCTTCTGGAAGCCCGGCGTCGCATGTCGATAGACCCGGTCCAGCGTCTCGACCGTCATCCCGAGGAAGTCGGCGGCCTTCTCCAGCGGGACGCCGTTGGCCACCAGCCAGGTCGCGGCGGTGTGGCGGAGCGTGTGCGGGGTGACGTCGTGCAGGCCAGCCGATTCCGCGGCGCGCCGGAACGCCTTCTCGATCCCGGTGCCGACCGGTTTCCCGTTCCACTCGACGACGTGCGTGGATCCCTGCGCGTGCCAGCGGCGGAGGTGCGCGAGCAAGCGCACCGGCAGCTCGGCCGGCGGCTGGCGCTTCTTCGTCTCGCGCTGGCCGGCGCCGCGCCGGAAGAAGATGCCCCGGTCGAGGTCGATCCAGCCGGAGCCGCTCGAAACCTTGCCCAGCGAGGCGCCGCAGACCGCGCCGGCCCGCGTGCCGGTGTAGAGCGCCACCAGGATGAACCGGGCGACATGGCGCCGGGTGTGCTGGCCGCGGCGGGGACCTTTCGTCTCGGTGTACCGGTACGCGGACCGGATCAGCCGGGCGGCCTCGGAGCGCGTCAGCCAGCGCTCGCGCGCAGCGCCGCGCTCCGGGAGCACCACCTCGACCACCTCGCGGCACAGCCCCTCGCGGCGGTGGTGGATGATGGCCGAGCGCAGGTCCTCGAGCTCGCGCCGGGCGACCGGCTTCGCGCGGAAGGTCGCGTATTCCCGGCAGGAGCGGCCCGTCACCTCGGACAGCGTCTTCTCGCCCCAGAACGACAGCAGCGCGTCGAGGCGCCCGCGCACCTCGTGCGGACGCGCCTGATTCGGCGCGCAGTCGGTCGCGTAGATCGCGATTACGTCGGCGATCTTGACGGCATCCGCAGAACGGTGGCGCTCGCGCGGGACCTCGCGCTTCTCGATGATGTAGCGGGCGAGGGCGTCTTGGGCGGCTTCCGGAGCCTTTCCAGCGCGAGCCGAGCGGACGCCAGTGCTGATCCGGACTCCTCCGTCGTCCTTGATGATCCAGTAGCCGTCTCGGCGCTTGCCGTCGGGGCCCTTGGTGCCGCGGCGCCACCAGAGGCGCGGCCCTTTGGCTTCTGCCGACATTGCTCCATGAACTCCCTGATCCAGGCGAGGGTGGTCAGGACTCGCCCCCCGATCCGCATGTGCTCCAACTCGCCACGGGCCGCCGCATTCCGCAAGGCGAGGCCCGACACAGCGCCATCCGGGAAGGCGAGAGCGGCCGCGGTCTCGAGGTGCAGCGGCGTGTCGTCGGTGATCTGGTCTCGGTCCGGGATGCGAACGCTACGCGGCACCCTTGCCTCCTGTGTCACTGTCGGGGAGAGGGGCGGCCTTGGCGGCCAGAGCGGCTTCTGAAATCGGCGTGTTGAGCGGCATGCTCTCGGCGCCAGCTTCTGTGCCGGTGGCGAACGCCGTCTCGGCGATAGCGCACCAGCGGTCCCGCTCAACATAGTCGCCGCGAAGGGTTGCCGCGAAGGCTGCGCGTAGGCAGTCCTGCAGGGTGATACGAGGATCCGGCTGGCTCATCGGCTCTTCTCCTGCGTCAGGAGAGCGAGCTTCGCGGAGACGCGAACTGAGGCCTCGACAGGCTTGTGCTTCGGCATCGTCCAGCCGGCTTCCGCCCAGTAGGCGTCAACATGGGCCTGTGCCTCGGCCTCGGTGTCGAAGATCCGATCAGTCCAGAGCATCCCGCTCCCGTTCGGGATGACCCAGGCTTTGCGAGGGTACGAGAGCAGGTTCTTAGCGGCCATCGCCAGCCTCCTGGTTCGGGTTGAGGGGCAGTTCCCGAAGAAGGTAGGCGAGGTCTCGCAGGCACACGCGCGCGAGGTCCCATCGGGCGCCTCCAATGCTTTCCTCTCCGCACTGGTCGCGTGCGACGATTGCTAGGTCGTGGTGTCGATCAGCCTCAAGGGCGCACCTTTCCCGCATCGCCTCGGCGCCCTTCTCAGCCTCAAGGAGACGGGAGCGGAGTTGGGCGGCTTCCGAGAGCAAGGGGTCGACCACGGCGGCCATGATCGACCGCGCCATGCGGCCCCGCAGCGGAATGTTCTCCGGCATCGCCGCGACGATGGCCTTGCGGATCTCGGCCCGCATCTCCTCGTCCGTCCGGCCGGTCTCGGCGGCGGGGGTCATTCTCCCTCCTCCGTGATCGGGGCGTGGGAGGGGGCTTCGTCGCGGAGCCACTTCCAGTCGAGCAGGAAGATGTTGGTGATGCTCGGATCCCGCGTCCTAGCGTCAGCGAGAACCTGCTTCTCGATCATCTCGATCTCTGACCACCGAAAGGCAGGTGGCTCGCCTCCGCCGGTCCACCCAGCCTCTACCGCCGCGCGGCCAACACCTGTCCCCGTGGCGGTGCTCAGGCTGTATGTGACATAGAGCTTAGGCACCTCGCACCTCCGCGCCGGCATGAAGGGGGCGGGACCGAGCGAGAAGCCTCCGGACGAAGTTGACGCTGGCGGCGATGAGTGCGGCATCGTCAGCTGCGTCCGGTCCGTCTTCCGGCCGGCTCTCGTTCACGTCCTGACAGTCGCAGACCATCGTGCCGGCGTGCGGATCCGGGCTGCCGGCGACGAGCCATGTGCCGTCGCCCCAGGGCGTATCGACGGTGTACCAAGCGCCGGGCGTGGCGGCCTCGGACAGGCGAGCCAGTTCCCGCAGATCCCCGCCCGCTCCTGCTTCAGGGGAGGGGGCGGATGCGATCATCTCTGCGGGCTTGGCGGGCTTCGTCCAGATGACGTGCTGCAACTCGGCATCGGGGTCGCGAGACATCCAGCGGCCCTTCACGTACTCGCGGGACAGGGTGACGCCACGAACGCCGGTGCGGCGCCGGCCATCCTCTGGAAAGTCGGGGCCGTGGAACGTGCCGTAGATCGGCGCGCCTGGTGGCAGGGTGCGAAGCTGCGCGATCAGGCCAGCAACGGTCTTCGGGTCGCCCCACTGAACGGGCTCGCCCTTCGTCTCTTCCTCTGATCCTGTAGAGGCGACGAGCTTGCCGGAGCGGTAGGCGTTGACCAGAGCGACGATGAAGCGGGCGTCCGGCTCGTCGCAGGTTACGAAGTCCTCGGCCAGACCGCCGGTCTCGTCATGCGTGCAGATGCCCTCGCATCGGGGCGACTGAGCTTCGCCGCTTTCCATGTCGCGGAACGGGAAGAAGTCGAGATGCCATTCGCCGCTCGTCGCCGCCGCGCTCAGCCTTTCCAGTTCCGAGCGCAGGGCCTTCGCGAGATCGTCGCCGCCGAGGGGGAATGTGGCTGCTGGTGCAGTCAAGCGGCCAGCGCGGTGAGCCTTCACCAAGGCGCACACGTATTCACCGACCCTGCGACCGCACGATGCGATCCGTCCAGCCGCATCATCCTCGCCGTCGTAGGTCACGATGCCATCGCAGATGACCTCGGCCGGGCCGCCGTTCTCGTCGTGTGCCTCATTCGGATCAAGATGCCACTCGCCGGCAGGAGCACGTGCGCTTAGACGGCTAAGGCTCTGGCTCAGCTCTGTGTCATTCAGAGCAGGTGGAGCCCCTTCGGGAAATTTGCCGTCGCAGCCTCGATCCTCGCAGATGCGGCGGCCGCACCAGATCTTGCATTCGGGAAGAGGGATCGCCGCTCCGGCCGGGGCTGTGTTGGTTGCTTCGGCCATGGGTCAGGCTCCCGAGGTGGTGAGAGCGGAGGACTCGGGGGCGAGCAGCCGGGTGATCTCGGCAGGAAGAGCTGGCGGCGTCAGCTCGGTCGCCTGCGGGGCGGCCCAGGGCTCGCCGAACGAAGGCTCCGGTCCCCAGTCCACGACGATCTCGCCCGTGGCGAGGTAGTGGTCGCGGAGGCGCTTGAGGGTGGCGATGACGCGGTGGGCGGGGTAGCGGACGACGCCTTCGCCCTCATCGAAGTAGCCGTCCGGCATGTAGAGGTCATTCGGAACGACGTCTTCGGGGTCGAAGGCCTCGTATCCAACCGTGTCGCCGAACAGCAGATCCGAGTGCGCGAGGATGCAGCCGCACTCGCCGGCGACCGGGCGCTGTCGGACGGACGTAAACGCCATATTGATCCGCTCCGGCGGCTGCGCCTCCAGATGCGCGATGAGCTTGTCGAGGTTCGGGACGTTCAAGGTCACGGCGTTCTCCTATCGGCTGGAATTTCGAATGAGGCAGCGCAGCCAAGTCCGCCTTGAGCCTGCTGAGCGGGGGATCATCTGGGCGCCTGACCTTCGGTCACCGCGCTGGCGCCCTTTGGGCTCAGCCCCTTCGGGTCTTCGCGCTTCGCGCGCTCATCGCCTGGCGCGGAGGGCTCATCCGGGTAGGGGATTGGCGTCCAGTGGGTGTGATAACCGGGCCAGCCGCCGATATCGGTGCGCCGGACGTGCTCTTCGCCGACGAGCTGAAGCGTGATCTTACAGGTTCTGCCGACGTCCAGTGGCGACCCGCAGTACGGCGCCTCTGAGATCGGGAAGACCCACCAGAGGACGTCCCCGATGCCCTCGTGCCACTCGGAAAGCGGTCGAGGGCGCATGAAGTCGTCAGGTCGCTCGGCCATCAGTAGCTCCTCTCGTTGGCGCGCTGGCTCTCCAGTAGGCGCTCTTCCTGAGCGAGCAGCCGGACAAGCACCGACACGATGTGCTCGAAGTGAAGGCCATCCTGGGCAGCGGCAGCGACGCTCCGAGACAGATCAAGGAGCAGCGCGCGCTTCGCCTCGTCTTGGCCGGTGACGGTCTGCATCCGCTGCGATTGAGCGGCCGAAACGACCTGCTTGTCCCGGTAGGCGGCAACCGCACACGAGCGGCAGCGGATCGCCCGCTTGTCGATGTTGAAGGCTATATTCCCGCACGAGCACCGCATGTCATAGGCGCCCGGCGCGTAGCCGAACGGCTTCAGCATCTCGTCAGAGGGCTGCTCGGCGGCGAAATTGCCGGTCGTGTTGACGGGGTAGGGAAAGCCATCGCTGGCCATGTCAGGTCTCCGAGGTGGTGCGCCATGTCACCGCAGTGATCGCGGTGCCGCCGACCATGGCGACGGTGAGCCAAGAGGCGGTCGAGGCGGTCATGCGGCCGGCCCACGAGCCGTCAGCGCCCAGGCCATAAAGCCAAGCCAAGCGAGGCACGGCAGAACGATGCAGAGCGCACCGACGACGTTCGCCAGGACGCCGAGGGCCATCAGAAGCGCGACGGCGGCACTCACGACAGACCTCGCCGCATGGCCTGAACCTGCGCTAGCGCGCGCTCGTATGCCCGCTTCGCCACTTCAAGGAGCCGGTCGCGGTCCTCGCCGATGGCTTCGATCTCTGCGTCCAGTTCCTCCGGGGTCATCGCCAGGATCCGCTCAACGTGCATGTCGATCACGTCGGGATCGTCTTCCGGCAGCCGGTCAGTTGAGTGTGCCAACCTCGCCTCCATAGCTGTCGAGTTCAGTCGTCGTGCCGTCTGCTGGGTGTAGGTTCGTGCTGTCGCAGTGCGGGCAGTGAAGGCCATGGGCCCGCATGCGGACCTTCCCCCATCGGAAAGTCTGCGAGCACGTCAGGCAGCACCACTGCTGCTGCATGGGATCGGGCTCGTCTTCGCTCATGCAGCTCCTCCGGTGTAGGCGAGCAGACCGGCGGCCAGGGCGAGGGAGGTCACGGAGCCTCCTGCATGGACCGCCGACCGGTGAGCACGCCGCAGCGGAACAGGTGGATCATCTGGTAGAGGATGCGGTGTGCATGATCCTCGCGGAGGTGCCGGAGATCGCCCCACGCCAGCCCGATGAGGACGCCGACAGCCTCGGTGGCATCGAAGCCGCCGCGCCTAGAAATCTCTTCGATCGTCTGGCCGTGGTTGTCCTCACAGCGGGCGCGCGCGGACTGCACGTCGAACAGTTCCCACGGCACGTTCTCGACGATGACAGTGCGGGGCTTCTCTCGCAGGACCTTGCGCAACGCCTCGCTGAGCATGATCCGCATCACGCGGCCGGACTCGCACGGCGGCTTGACGGCCTCACCCATGACGTTGCTCCTGCTGAATGTGAGAGCCCTCACCCGCCTTCCCGGCGGCCAGGGCATCGCTATCGGGGAGAGCGGGGAACACGACGCTGAGCGGATGGACGACGACGGGGTTGTCGAGGTCGTCGAACATCACGTGGACGTACTGCCGAGACGTGCCCGGGTAGACGATCTCGCCTTCGCGGCCTTCCCAGTCCTTGCCCTCGTTCCTGAGGGTGACGCGCTGACCGATGCGGGGATCGACCTTGTAGGCCTGGCGGATGTAGCCGTAGCCGTCGTCGGCGGGTGCGTCGCTCGACAGCCGCACGCTCGCAGCCCGCAGGTACTCGCTGAACGGCATGCTCAGGTCGGCATCGAGGTAGGCGCGATAGCGTGCGGCAGCCGACGATCGGGCAGACACCGGGCGCGTGTAGGACTGGCCCCACATGCGGAAGGTCACGTCGTAGAGACGGATCATCGCGAGGCCTCCCGCTCTCCAGAGCTATCGGGGAGAGCGGCAGCAACAGCGCGACGGATGTCGAGCCAGAGGCTGATGAGCTTGACGCCGAGGCGGGCAGCGAAGGGGATGAGGAGCCCGAGGGCGAAGTGCTGGCTCATGCCGCGGCTCCGGCGACCGGCACCGGCAGGTCGTCGATGTTGCGCTCGACGACCGCGAAACTGACCGCAACGACCCAAGGCGATGCAGCCCAGGACTCTGAGCCGTTGATGCTGGTCCAGAGCGCCTTGAAGGCGTCCCACGGGTGGGGGTAGTGCCAACCGTCCTGCTGCCAAGTCCACACGTCGGCGTGCGGGTCATCTCCGACCGCGCCGCGAGTGTAGATCCCCTCGGCCTCGGCATCGGATCCGCTGATGTCCTGCAGGCGCTCGACCCGGACGTCCGTCACCAAGAGCGTGAGGCGCGAGGCCCAGCGCGGCATGAAGATGGACGGCCGCCAGTCGAACATGCGGCATTCCCAATCGTCATCCGTCGCGCGGTAGATGACGTTGTCGCGCTCGCACGTCGGCTTCTCGACTGGCCAATACGACCACGTCTCCTTCGCCCACAGCCGATCGCCGATCTGCCACGGGAGCCGCGCCTTTAGCTCGGCGTCGCGCAGGTCGTGCCAGCGCATCGCCTTGTCCCGGAAGTGCCAGTCGTAGCCGGCCGTATCGCTCGGACCGAACTCGGTGACCGCGCCGACCTTCGACAGGCGGGTGAGGATCCGCCGCGTCTGCGTCTTGCGGCCGGCAAGCAGGGCTCGCACCATCGGCGAGCTGAACAGGATGGGGCGATCCATCACGCAGCCTCCCCCCCTCGCAGCGGCCTCGCGGCGCACGGCTTCCTCAAGCGCGGAGGTGGCGGCACGCTGGGCGGCGCGGGCTTCGGCGACGGTCGGGGGCGCGGGCACCCGGACCGGGCCCGGCTCGTCGTAGAAGGACGCCACCGGGACGCCGAGGAAGATGGCCACGCGCTGGAGGCTCGCGGCGCTGATCCGGTTCTTGCCCTGCTCGTACTTCTGGAACTGCTGGAACGAGATGCCGAGCACCCGGCCGACGTCCGTCTGGCTCAGGCGCATCAGCTCGCGGCGGGCGCGGATCCGCTCGCCGATGCGGGTGTCGAGATCGGTGCAGCGCTTGAGAGCGGGAGCGTTCATCGGGCTCTCCTGCGGGCGCGGCCCTGCCGGACTGCCGGCGTGGCCAGGACGGCGAGGGCCGCCGCGATGGCGGCGACGAGGGCGAGGCTGATGCCGAAGGCGAGGTCCGCGGCGGTCATGACGGCCGCACCTCGCGAAAGGCGTCCGCGGCCTTAACCAGCCAGTCGGCCGTGTTGCTCAGGTCGTCCTTAGTGACGACGCCGCCGGGGCGCGGGCCGAGGCCGGCGAGGAACTCTCGGAAAGCGGTCGCGAGCTTCTCGCACCAGAAGGCCGCGGCCTCCGCGCCAGCGAGGTGGTAGAGCGTCAGCGGCTCCAGCAGGATCGGGCAGAGCGTCGGGTTCAGGCCGCCTTGGCTGGGCAGGCGGACGCGCGGGCGGGCGGGCGACATCAGGCCGCCTCCCGGCCGCCGACGGCGCGGATCGCCTTGTCGAGCGTGTCGAAGGCGATCTCGGTGGAGACGGCGACCATGCCGCCGTGGCGGGTCATGTCGCTGTGCAGGTCCCGGGCGGCGGCGCGGGCAGCCACCATGAGGTGCTCGTCGGCCGGCTTGTGGCCCTTCTCGGCGAGCTCGACCTCGCGCTGCAGGATGCGGAGCGCCTCGAGCGTCTCGTCGACGACGAGGCCGCCGGCCGCCATGTCGACCTTGAAGAACCGGTTCAGCCGGTGCGCGGCGGTGACGAGGGTCTCGGCACTCATGCCGCCCTCCGCTCACCGGTAGCGGCCTCGCCGTTCAGCAGTGCCGCGACCTGCTCCGAAAAGGCGCGCCGCTCATCCACGCCCAGCACGCCGGGCACGATCAGGAACGGAATGGCGCGGCCGCGGGCGTCGAGCACCGTGCCGGGCTGGGCGGGAGCAGCGGCGAACGGCGCGACGTAGCCGTTGCGCTTGAGGATCTGAGAGAGGCCCACAGCTCAGGCCTCGCCGGTGAGGCGACGGAAGGCCGGCAGATCGCGCACGATCAGCATGCCGCCGCTCACGACCATGATGATGCCGACGGCGATCAGTGTGAGGACTTGGTCGGCCGGTGCATCCAACATGTGAGGCTCCATCTGCTCGGGAGAGAAGATGGGCAAAGCATAATGGGCAAATGCCCCCTGTCAACGGTCAAATGGGCAGAAGCCCCATTTTGCCCATCGCTACTTATTCACAGGCTGCGCGAAAATCTGGGGATCGCCGGCAACTTTGTTCCCGTTCCGTTCCTTAAGATGCAACCTTCAAGCGAACGGAGCCCGGGAGGTCGGACGTGCCAAGCCTCACCTATTTCGTCGTGCAGCCCTTCAGCGATGCCGGACGGGGGCGCGTCGCTCCTGGCGAGCCAAGGCGCGTGCATTCGCGCAGAGAGGCCGAGCGGATCGTAGAGTCGCTACGTGGGGGACTGGCGGGCGCGGTAGCCTTCTCACGAACGGGCGACCCGGTCGAAGGTGATTGGGCCGATGCCGAGCTCATCGCCCAAAATGGCGTCGTGCCCCTGGAGTACCTGGAAAGTTCGCTTCCGTGGTGATGGCAAAGAAAAAACCGGTTGACCCCCGCCTATCTACACCACTTATCACCACGCCATCTGTCCGGGTCCAATGCGACGATTGCGGGCATATGGGATATCTTAATGAAGAACGGCTCAGAGATCTGTCGGAAGCAGGATGCACTACCTTCGGCGATCTTGGGCGCCGACTGAAGTGCCACGACTGCTACGCGGCCGGTGGGCTCGGTAAGAACATATCTCTCGAAGCTGTTGGTATTGAAGCTACACGTAAAGTGAGCCGACGATGACGTGCACCGATTTGACTAAACGTCGGTCTAGCTCGATTTCGTGAGCTGGGTTGTGCTGCGATAGGATCAGCCTGTTTGGCGTGATCTTCACGAACTCCTTGATGTACCCCTCGGGGGGCTCGCCTTCTGTCTCTGGGTGCAACTGCACGACGACGTCGTCACCTTGGCGCGGTGGGCGATGCGGGTGCACCCAGACTTTCTCCCCCGGCTTGAAACGGGGCCGCATGCTGTCGCCTACCACGTAGGTCGCATAAGCCTCGTCGACGTTCTCAAGCTGCGGCGGCCGAGGAATCGTCTCGATCACCTGGCCGTTGTAGACGAGCTTGCCGTCATCCCCTCCGCGAGAGACGCCGAGAACATCCAGTGGCGGGCCGTAGCTCGGGACCGGCTCCCGACGCGAAGCGTTCGGCTTCATGGTGATGGTCGAACTTCCCCTCATCTCGACGGGACCTGATTCGACCACGCCGATCAGCCACTCATTCGATTTTCCGAGCACGGCCGCGACCTTGAACAGGTTCTCAAGCTTGCCGCGCCCGCGCTTGAGGGCATCGCGGACGTAAGTCTCCCCCAGGCCCGCGGCCAGCGAGACCTCTTTCATGTCGCGGCCTTGCTCTTCCAGCTCGGCTTCAAGACGTCGGCGCACAGGGTCTGCAATCATAGTGGGAGACTGCCCACTGGTCTGCCCATCGCCAATATGGCAGATGCCCATTGACACGATGGGCAAATGCCCCTTATCTCAACAGCCATGAGCGAGACCGGCCAGCTTCTCCGCGAGATTGAGTGCTTCATCCGTGACGCACGGATGGCGGCCAGCACGTTCGGGCGAAAGTCCGTCAACGACGGGAAGCTGGTCGGTCGGCTGCAGGCCGGAAGCACTGTGACGCTGGAGAAGGCGGCACGGATCCGCGCCTTCATCCGCGACAACCCGCCGGCCGCCTCCTCAGAGGAAGCGGCCGCGTGAGGAGACCCGCCGTCAGTCGGATCACAGCAGGGAGAGCGTAGCATGTCGATGTTCATCGTCTCACCGATCGCGGCCTCGTGCGCTGTGGTCATCGGCGCGGTCGTCGGGCTCCGTGGGCCCCTCTGCTCCGCGATCGTCGCGATCGGCGCGGCCATCGTGGTCGCGTTCATTCGATGACCGCGCACTCGGCTTCAGACCTCGTGGCGCATCAGCGCCAGCGCGACCGCGGCGAATACTTCGCCACCTTGGGTCGCGTTGTCGCCGCGGCCATGCAGCCGGTTGGCGAGGCGCTCGCGGGTTGCGAGGCCCTTGTGGCCCGGCAGAACCGCCAGCAGGTCGACCAGTACGGCGGCGACCACGTCGGCCAGCATCACAGCCTCCGGAAGGTCGCCTGAGATGCTGTTGCGCGACTGGATGAGGATCAAGGGCGTCTCGGACGCCGCCATGGCCGAGCGGATCGGCGACATCTCGGCCGAGATGGTGCGCAAGCTCCGCTTCCGCGTCAGCGGCACCTCGCTCCGCGTCGCGGGGCGCATCGACTGCATCACCGATGGCAAGGTTCGGCCTGTCGACCTCGCGCCGCTCCGTTCGTCGTCACGGCGAACGGCCCCCGCACCCGCGGAGGCCTGTCCGTGACCATCGTTCTGCCCAGCGTCACCGCCGTTCCGGTCGCCTGCGCCTGCCAGCTTGGTGCGACCGGTCTGTCGTCTGCCGCTGTTCCTCGTGACCTTCACGTGGGCCCCTCCTGTCCTCTCGGTCGATCCCCTTCGACCACAGAGGAGCAGGACGGATGGTCCTTCCGTGCGGGACAAATCATCCCTCGGAGCGTGTGCGCATGAGCGCCCTCGTCTTTTCCAGCGACACCCGGGGCATCGCCCGCGTGCTCGAAGATCGAGAGACGGAGCGGGTCGGCAAGCTGCCGATCGCGCGCCAGAGCCTCGCGCGCCGCGTCGGGTGCGCGCCGGGCACGTTGGAGTCGTTGCGTAAGGGTCGGTTGAAGCGGGTCGAGCGGTGGCTCCACGACAAGCTGGAGGCGCTCCTCGTCGGCGAGATCGAATCCGAAATTCGGAGGCTGACCCATGAACTGGAGACGTATCGCCGAGCTCGTGGCGACGCTCCTGGCGCTCCGGAAATGGCGCGCCTGGTTGCGGCGATCGAGGACGCCCAGAGACTGATCGGAAAGGGCCCGGCATGAGCGGGACGGCGCGCATCCTCGGCATCGACCCCGGCATGACCGGCGGCATCGCGTTGCTGGACACGTCAAGACTCGCCGCGGTCGAGGTCTACGACATGCCGACCGTGCTCAAGACGGTCGATCCGGCCGCGCTGGCGGCGCTGATCCGCGAGCTGAGGCCCGATCTGGCCGTGGTCGAAGAGGTCGGCCCGCAGCCGCGTGACGGGGTCAAGCAGGCCTTCAGCTTTGGGCAGAGCTACGCCACCGCGCGCGTCGCCTGCCTGCTCCTCGACATCCCCGTGCACCTCGTGCGGCCGCAGGCGTGGAAGGCGTACTTCCGCCTCCGCGGCGGCGACGAGGGCAAGGAGATGGGCCGCGGTCTCGCGCTGCGCCGGTTCCCGGCGAGCGCCAAGAGCTTCGGCCTCAAGAAGCACCACAACCGCGCCGAGGCGGCGCTCCTCGCCCTGTACGGCCGGGAGAAGCTGCTGGTGCCGACGCCTTCACCGAGCGCGACCGGGGTGCCGGACTAGACCCCGGCACAGGCCCGCCACCTGATCTCCGCCCCGGTCGCGCCCGGACACACAGGAGCAGGTACGGACAGGAGACACAGATGGCGATTTCGTTGAGCTCGCTGGTGCGGGGCCGATCGGCCGCGGCACCACGGATCCTGATCTACGGCCCGCCCGGCATGGGCAAAACGACCTTCGCGGCCGATTTCCCGAACCCGGTCTTCATCCAGACCGAGGACGGCTTTCCGAGCGATCTGGCCGACCCACCGCCGCGGTTCGAGCGCGAGGAGCTGGCCAATCTCGACGGCGTCACCGATGCCATCCAGGCGCTGATCGTCGAGGAACATGACCGGCAGACGCTGATCATCGACAGCCTCGACAAGCTCGAGCCTTGGGTGTGGGCCAAGGCCTGCGAGGTGAACAACTGGGCCTCGATCGAGGCCCCCGGCTACGGCAAGGGCTACCTCGCCGCTGAGGAGCAGTGGCGCGACCTGCTGACCGGCCTGAACTACCTGCGGCGCGAGCGCGGCATGACGATCGTGCTGATCGCGCACTCGACGATCGAGACCGTCAACGATCCGCAGACGGTCGCGTACTCCCGCTACGACATCCGCCTGCAGAAGCGCGCCACCGCGCTCTTCCAGGACGAGATGGACGCGATCCTGTTCATCAACCAGGACGTGACCATCAAGCCCGACGACCCGCGGGCCAAGGCCGGCACGTCGCGCAGCCGCGCCGACGGTGGCGGCAACCGCTGGATCTACACCGCACCGCGTCCCGCCTTCGTGGCGAAGAACCGGTTCGGCCTCCCCGACAAGATCCTGTGCCCGCGCGGCTCCGGCTACGCCGAGCTCGCGAAGCACCTCCCGAACACCGCTCAGCCGCTGGCGGCGTCTGAGGCGGCGTAACCCGCCACATCCCGAAGGAGATCAGGGCAATGGCAAATCTCGGCGAAGCAATCGACGTCGACAGCATCGTTCCGGAGCGCGGTGACTTCGAGCCGCTCCCGGCCGGACCTTACATGGTCCAGGTCACGGACAGCGATGTGATCGACACCAAGGCCGGCACCGGCAAGATCCTCAAGCTGACCATGGAGGTAATGGACGGCCCGCACGCGAACCGGAAGCTGTGGGTGAACCTGAACTTCAAAAACCCGAACGCCACCGCCCAGCGCATCGCGCAGGAGCAGATCAAGCAGATCTGCGATGCGGTCGGGCATAGCGGCCAGCTCACCGACAGCGAGGTGCTGCACTACAAGCCGATGCGGGCGCAGGTCGTGATCCGCAAGGATGTGCAGTACGGCGACGGCAACGAGCTGAAGCGGTTCTCGGCGCTGTCCGGGTCAGCTCCGCCCGCCGGCAAGCCCGCGCCGGAGGCCGAGCGCCCGGCAGCCGCGAGCCAGGGCAGCAGGCCCGCGCAGGCGGCGGGGCAGAAGCCCGCGGGCCGGCCCTGGGGCGGCAAGGCCGCGTAGCGCAGCCGGGCGGCCGGCGCCGTCCCTGGAAGTTCGAGCCGGCCGCCCATCCACCCCTGACGATTTCACATCGCGCGAGGCCCGCGGACGATGACCGCTACCCCTTTGCCTTTCAAGCTGGACGTGGCCGCCTCCACGGGGGCGCGTCATGGCTGAGCTGCCGGCGATCGAAGCGCCGACCGTGACGGCGATCTACGGCGCGCTGGAGGCGGAGCACCGCTCCGAGGATCGTGCCTACCTCGGCATGTCGGGCTTCGGCACCGAGTGCGACCGGGCGCTCTGGTACGGCTGGCGCAAGGCGCACGCGCCCGAGGCCTACGACGGTCGCCGCCTCCGCCTGTTCGGAACCGGCCACCTTGAGGAAGCGCGCATCATCGAGAACCTGCGCGCGGCGGGGATCTACGTCGACGAGGTCGACCCGGCGACCGGCCGGCAGTGGGCAGTCGCGAACCTCGGCGGCCATCTCCGCGGCCACCTCGACGGCCAGTGCGAGCGCGTGCCCGAGGCGCCGAAGACGCGCCACGTGCTGGAGTGCAAGTCACACAACGACAAGTCTTTCCGCGATCTGCTCAAGGACGGTGTCGCCGCCTCGAAGCCTGGGCACTTCGCTCAGATGCAGTTCTACATGCATCACACCGGCCTGACCCGGGCGCTGTATGTCTCGGTCAACAAGAACGATGACGCCCTCTACGCCGAGCGGGTCCGCTACGACGCGGCGGTGGCGGCGCGCCTGCTGGCGCGGGCGGAGCGTGTCCTGCGCGCCGAAGGCCCGCCGCCGAAGCTGCATGCCGACCCGGCCGCGCAGGCCGCCTACGTCTGCGGCTGGTGCCCTTCGCGCGGGATCTGTCACGAGGATGGGTTCGCCCGGGCCCACTGTCGAACCTGCCTTCACGCGACGCCCGTGATCGACGGTCGGGACGATGGCGCTTGGCGCTGCGAGCGCTTCGGCCTCGACCTGACCTTCGCCGAGCAGCTGCGGGGCTGCGACTTCCACCTCTACATCCCGGCTCTCGTCCCCGGCCAGCAGGTCGACGTCGACGAGGCCGCCGAGCGGGTGACGTACCGCCTCGGCGACGGCCGCGTGTGGATCGACGCTCCTGTCGCACGAGGGCTGAGCCGATGAGCCTCGACGCCTACCACGACCTGATCTCGCGCAAGCGCGTGACCTTCGAGCCGCGGGGTTTCAGCGACGTCGGCAGCCGCGACCTGATCGACTCGTTGTTTGATCACCAGAAGCACGGCGTGGAGTTCGCCCTTCGCACCGGGTGCTCTGCCGCGTTCTACGACACCGGACTGGGGAAGACGGCGCTGGCCCTGGCCTGGGGCGACGCGATCGTGCGTCGGACCAATAAGCCCGTGCTGATGCTAGCACCGCTCGCGGTGGCCGCTCAGCACAGCCAGGAGGCGGCGCGCCTCGGGGTCGACGCGCGCCTGTCTCGGTTCGGCATTGCGCCGGAGCGCCCCTGCATCGCCATCACGAACTACGAGCGCCTGGACCGGTTCGACCCGGACGATTACGGCGCGGTGATCCTCGACGAGAGTTCGATCCTCAAGAGCTTCACCGGCAAGACGACCCGGAAGCTGATCGAGGCCTTCGCCCGGACGCCGTACCGACTGCCGTGCTCCGCCAGCCCGGCCCCGAACGACCACACCGAGCTCGGCCAGCACTCCGAGTTCCTGGGCGTGATGCGGCCGCCGGAGATGCTGTCGCGCTGGTTCATCGCCGATCAGGCGAACGCTGGCCGCTACCGCCTCAAGCGGCCCGCCGTGCGCCCGTTCTGGGACTGGGTCGCGTCGTGGTCGCGGTGCGTCTCCAAGCCCTCGGATCTCGGTTTCTCGGATGCCGGGTTCGAGATGCCCGAGCTGCTCATCAAGCGGCACATCGTCGAGGCGGACCGGAGCGTCGATGCCGGCGAGGAGCGCGACGGGCAGGCCCGGCTATTCCGGATCCCGAGCACCTCGGCGACCTCGATCCATCAGGAGAAGCGCCTCACGAAGGACGATCGCGCTGTCCGCACCGCCGAGCTGGTGCGCGCCGAGCCGGGGGAGTCCTGGGTGATCTGGGTCGAGACCGACTACGACGCCGACGCGCTGCGCGAGATCCTGCCCGAGGCGGTCGAGGTCCGCGGGTCGATGTCGATCGACGTGAAGGAGGAGCGGCTGGCGTCGTTCTCCGCCGGTGAGACCCGCATCCTCATCACCAAGCCCAGCATCGCCGGCTACGGCCTGAACTGGCAGCACTGCGCGCGGATGGCCTTCATGGGCCTCTCGTTCTCCTACGAGAGCTTCTACCAGGCCGTGCGCCGCTGCTGGCGTTTCCGGCAGCCCCGGCCGGTCCACGTCCACGTGATCTGCGCCGATACCGAGGCGTCGATCTGGGATGTGGTGAACCGCAAGAGCGGCGACCACGCCGTGATGAAGCGAGAGATGGCGGCCGCCATGGCGCGCGCCGCCCGCTCGCATCGCGTCCTCGAAGCCTACCAGCCACATGAGGGAGCACGCCTGCCGGCGTGGATGCTGCCATGAACGTGCTTGCGTCACACCACGGCCAGCGCTTCGCTGCCTACAACGCGGACTGCGTCGAGTTCACCTCCGACCTGCCCGACGACAGCATTGATCTGTCCGTCTACAGCCCGCCGTTCAGCTCGCTCTACATCTACAGCGAGAGCGAGCGCGACATGGGCAACGTCGGCTCGGACGACGAGTTTCAGGCCACCTACCGGCACCTCGTGCGCGAGCTGCTGCGGGTGACGAAGCCGGGCCGGCTCACCGCGATCCACGTCAAGGATCTCGTCTTCTACTCGAACGCCTCTGAGAAGGGCGACCGCGGCATTCGCGACTTTACCGGCGCATGCATCCGGACCCACGTCGAGGAGGGCTGGACCTATCACCGCCGGATCACGATCGACCGGTGCCCAGTCCGGGAGATGCAGAAGACCAAGTCGGACCGGCTCCTCTACAAGAACTTCCGCACCGATGCGGCCCGTACCGGCGGCGGCCTGCCCGAGTACATCGTGGTGTTCCGGAAATGGGCGCCAGGCATGGAGGCAACGCCGCCGGTCTTGCACGATCCGGCCGAGCACCCCCTGGAGACGTGGCAGGAGCTCGCTCAGCCGATCTGGATGACGAACGGCATCTGGCGCGACACCGACGAGACCGACGTGCTCAACGTCCGGGTCGCTCGGGACAGCGAGGCCGAGAAGCACCTCTGCCCGATGCCGCTGGACCTTACCGAGCGGCTGGTGCGGCAATACTCGAACCCGAACGAGACGGTCTACTCGCCGTTCATGGGCATCGGCTCCGAGGGCTACGCCGCCCTGCGGCATGCGCGGCGGTTTATCGGGACCGAGCTGAAGGACAGCTATTACCGGCAGGCCGTGAAGTACCTCGGCGAGGCCGAGCGTCTGGGCGGCTCGGCCGACCTGTTCGACGCGCGGGCCTCGGCATGACCGCGCCCGAGATCCTCATCACGCTCTACGCCAACGCCCTCCGCGAGATCGTGGAGGTGCTGAGCCTCGACCTGCCCGACGCGGCTCAGACCGCGCTGGAGATCGCGGCCGACGCCCTCGCTTCCGGGGAGGATGCGCCGTGACCCTGGCAGAGCATCCATGCTTCGCGCCGAGCGATCTCGGCGTCTACACGCGCGGCGCTGCCTGCGTGCGCCTCGACGCCGTGCTAGCGAAGTTCGCTGAACCGCAGGTCTACGAGGCGCGGCTCGCACTGGGCGACTGCCATAGCGAGGTCCGCCGCGCACGGGCGCTGGCCCTGCTCCGGTCCCTGCCGGCGAAGCGGCAGGCCGCCATCATGGCCGCGTACTGGCGCAGCCGGCGCGAGGCGGCGGACAAGGCTGCCGGCGGGGCCACGCCATGATCCAGCCGCGCGCCTACCAGATCGAGACCGTCCAGGCCCTGCTGGACTACTGGCGGGACGGCGGCGGGAACCCGCTGGTCGACCTCGCCACCGGCACAGGCAAGTCGGTGTGCATCGCCGGTCTGATTGACGAGGTCCTGACCGAGTACCCGGACATGCGGGTGCTGTCGCTGGTGCACAGCCGCGAGCTCGTGCTCCAGAACGTCAACGCCTTCCGCCGGGTCCGGCCGAGCGCGAGCATCGGCATCAACTGCAGCGGCCTGCGACGCAAGGATCGCCGGCACCAGATCCTGTTCGCCTCGATCCAGTCCGTAAAGGGCGACGACGGGTTCTCACTCGGCCAGCGCGACCTCGTGGTGATCGACGAGGCGCACCTCGTGCCCGGGCGCGACGCCGGCATGTACCGGACCCTGATCGAGCGCCTGCGCGAGCGAACCCCGGATCTCCGCGTGGCCGGGTTCACTGCCACGCCTTACCGGCTCGATTCCGGGCGGCTCGACCAGGGCGACGGCCGGATCTTCGACCGCGTCGTCTACAGCTACGGGATCGGCGATGCCGTGGCCGACGGCTGGCTCGCGCCCCTGATCTCGAAGGCGACGCTGACCGGCATCGACGTCTCGAAGGTCGCGCGGCGCGGCGGCGAGTTCGTGGACGGCGAGCTGCAGCGCGCGGTCGACCGGGAGGATGTGACCGAAGGCGCCTGCGACGAGATCATCCGCTTCGGCGACGACCGCCGGTCCTGGCTCGTGTTCTGCACCGGGGTCGAGCACGCCTACCACGTCCGGGACGCGATGCGCCGCCGCGGGGTCCGGTGCGAGGCGATCACGGGTGACACCGAGGCTGCCGAGCGAGACCGGATCATCGCGGGCTTTCGAGAGGGCCGGATCCGGTGCCTGACGAACGCCATGGTGCTCACGACGGGCTTCGACGTGCCCGGTGTGGACCTCATCGCCATGCTGCGGCCGACGCTGTCGCGCGGGCTCTACATCCAGATCTGCGGGCGCGGGACGCGGCCGGTCTACCCGGCCGGCTTCGATCCGAACGCGGTGACCGCCGAGGAGCGCATCGCGGCCATCGCGGGCTCGACCAAGCCCAACTGCCTCGTGCTGGACTTCGCCGGCAACGTCCTGCGGCACGGTCCGGTCGACGCGGTGCAGGTCTCGGCCGACCCCGGCCGGCGCGGGGCTGGGCCTCGGGACGATGTGGCGGTGAAGCCCGACGACATCCGCGCCAAGGTCTGCCCGAACTGCTTCACCCTGGTCGCGCTGGACGCCTTCGTGTGCACGACGCCGGCCTGCGGGTTCGAGTGGGAGAAGCCCAGGCCGCCCCATGAGCCGGAGGCAGATCCCGAGGCCGTCATCATGTCGGGTCAGCGCAGCACGCCGGCTGCGCAGGTGAACCCGTGGATCAAGGTGAAGGACGTCGAGTTCCGGCGGCACACGAAGCGCCAGGACCCCGACGCCCCGCCGACCCTGCGCGTCGATTACGGATGCGGTCTCGTCTGGCACTCGGAGTGGGTGTGCTTCGAGCACGAAGGCGTGGCCCGGGCCAAGGCGGAGAAGTGGTGGCGCGACATGCGCGGCCAGCAGCCGACCCCGGCCACGGTCGAGGAGGCGCTGGCGCGGTGCGTGGACGGCGAGGTCGCTCAGCCCAGCGACATTGTCACGAAGCAGGACGGCAAGTTCACCCGCGTCGTCGGCCGCCGCTTCGATCCCGAGGAGCTGGCCAGGGTCGCGAGCTACGTCTTCCGCCCGATCGAGGCGCGCGAGAGCGCGTCGTGGTGGACCGTGCTCGGACTGCACCGAGACGCCGATGTGCCCGAGATCAAGGCTGCGTTCCGCCAACTCGCTCGGGAGCACCATCCCGATGCCGGCGGCGACAGCGCGACCATGGCCAACATCAATCGCGCCTACGAGGAAGCCATGGCGGAGGTGGTGTTTTGATGACCGCCACCATGCTCGACGGCTCGACGGCCGTTTCTCGGGTCAAGGGCGACCCGGAACCGGTGATCTGCGGCGTGTGCCGCCGCCGGGCCAACACCGGATTCGGATGGGCCGGGCAGCAGGGCAAGCCCGTGCTCTGGATGTGTGACGATCCCGCCTGCCAGCAGGTCGCAAAGGTGGTGTACGCGATGCCGACGCTCGAACTGGACGCCTACGAACAGAAGGCCCGAGACGAGGCCGGCGAGATGGCCGGCGCGTACCTCGACAGCCTGGGCAAGACGGATCTGGCCAGCCTCACCGCCGAGGAGTGGGCCACCTTCCTGCACCAGGTCATTGTCGGGTTCGAGGCCTCCCTGCGGCGGCACTACATGGAGCGGGCGGCCCCGTTCTGATGATGAGCGCAGGACCCTACGCACAGATCGGTGCCAGCCTCGTCGAGCGAGGCTATGCGGCACTGCCCATCATCCCCGGCACGAAGCGCCCGGGCCTGCCCCTCGGTGGCGGCGACTGGCGCGGGATGGACGACTGGGCCGCGCGCGCCGCGGCTCGCCTTCCGATCGAGATTGAGGTGGACCAATGGTCGGCCTCGAACGGCGGGGTGTGCGTCGCGCACGGCCCGGCCTCGCGCGGTACGGTCTCGGCAGACATCGACACCGACGACCCGGACATCATGGCGGCGATCCTCGCCGTCCTGCCGGTCTCGATGGTCGGCAAGGCCGGGCAGAAGGGCGAGACGCTGTTCTACCGGGCAGGCCCGGGGTTCATGACGCGCCGGTTCAACGTGCGAGGCCCGGACGGCGTGCTGCGCCGCGTGCTCGACCTGCTCGGGCCCGGGACGCAGACGGTGCTTCCGCCGACTGTGCATCCGGATACCGGCCAGCCCTACCGCTGGACCCGGACCGAGACCCTCGACGCGGTCGACCCGGACGACCTGCCGTGGATCGACGACGACATCGGCGACGCCCTCGCCGAGGCGTTGAAGCCGTTCGGCTACGAGGCCGAGACCGCGCCGCCGCCTCGGCGGGAGACGCCGGCCGGCGAGGAGGCCCCGCACCGCCGCCTCAACAATCTCGCCATGGACGACCTCGGCGCGTGGGTGCCGGATCTCGGCCTCTACAAGCTCAAGCGGCGCGGTGGCGGCTATGTGGCTGTGCCGACGTGGCGTCCGTCGCACACTGGCCGGTCGCTGGAGAAGCGCGGTCAGAACCTTAAGATCCACCAGGACGGCATTCGCGACTTCCATGACGGCGAGCGGCCGTACACCCCGCTCGACCTCGTGATGTGCGCCCGTGGGCTGGAGCTCGATCAGGCATTCATGTGGCTCGCCGATCGAGTCGGCTTTGGCGAGACGATCGCGGTGGACATCGCGCCTCGCGCGGTCGAGCGTCGCGACGGCGTGCTGATCGACGCCGAGACCGGCGAGATCATTGACGAGGCCCCGGCCGCCACGAACGTCCCGCCAGAAATTAACGTGGCCTCATCGAATGGCCCTGCCGGCGATCCTCGAGACTTCCCGGACGAGTACCTCCAGGTGCCTGGGCTGGTCGGAGACATCGCCGACTGGATCGAGGCGACCAGTCCGAAGCCGATCCGGCTGTTCGCGATCGGCGCGGCGCTGGCCGTGGTGGGCACGCTGGTCGGCCGGCGCGTCTACTGCGGGCGGCCGCTGTCCGGGACGGCGCTCTACCAGCTGGCCATCGCCGGCACCGGGTCGGGCAAGGAGCGGTCTCAGGAGGCGATGCGTCAGATCCTCGACGCGGTCTCGCCCGAGCGGCTGCACACCGGCGCCGCCTCGTCGGCGGCCTCGCTCGCGATGAGGCTCGCGGAGCGGCCTGTGCAGGTCCAGATCATCGACGAGGTGGACAAGGTGCTGGCGCGGGCCGGCGCCCGGCAGGCCAACGCCCAGGAGCGCGAGCTGGTGCAGGACTACTGCACCCTGTGGGGCCGCCTTACCGGCACGTTCTCGCCGAACTCGACCACGACGCGCGGGGACATTCAGATCAAGCATCCGAGCATGTCGTTCTTCGGCGCGACCACGCCGACGAGCTTCTACGAGCACCTCAAGGCGAAGCTGCTCGCGGGTGGCTTCCTGAACCGCTTCCTGGTGCTGCCGCGATTCCAGCGGGTCCGCGGGCGCAAGCCCCGGCTCCCCGAGGAAGTGGTGCCTGACGCGCTCATCGCTTCGGCGCGGCGCCTGTTCGCCTTCCAGGATGTGCCGCCGCCCGGCGTCGACCCCCGGCGGTTCGTTCCGCCATCCAGCTCTATCCAGGACCCGGACCGCCCGCCGGAGATGCGAGTCATCGAACTCACGCCGGCGGCCGAGGCCATCCTCGCCGAGTGCCGCGACCGGGACGAGGCGATGATGGAGCGGGCGGATCGGGATCCGCTGTTCGAGGCGTGGGTGCGCGGGGCCGAGATGACGAAGCGCGTCGCCCTGATCGTCGCCTGCGGCCGCTACGCGGACGACGGTCTCGAAGGGTGCATCGTCGACGAGGGCGACATGCTGTTCGCGAGGCGTCTAGTCGACTGGTCCATCGATCTGTTCGTCACCGGCATGCGCGAGAACATGGCCGAGACGGACTTTCAGGCCAACGCCAAGCTGGTGCTCGGGCACCTCCGCAAGGCAGGGCGCGTCCTGACCCGAAGCGAGATCTACCGGCGCGTCGACAACCGGCTGAAGTCTCGCGATCTCGAAGACGTCATGGCCTCGCTCGTGACCAGTGGCCAAGTCGAGCTGCTAGAGGAGCAGACCGGCGGCCGACCGAAGAAGTCCTATCGCCTCCTTGCCGAGACCGAAGATGTCACCTGACGGATGGATGGAGCAGAGCCGACTAGTCGCCTTCAACCCGCCAGCAGGCGGGTTTCTTTTTGACCCCCGATCGAGAGGGGTACGACCCTTTTTGCCCTCGGATCACAAAGGGGTCGGCATGGTTTTTAACCTGGGGTAAAAAGGGTCCGCGGGGTACAAAGTTTTGGGTCTAACTATATATAAAAAAAGAAAAATACCTTCTTACATTATATACCCACTATCCCTTCCCATTGACTATTCCATAGGGGGGGGGAGCTATCGTGCGCGAGATGGCAGGGTAGGAAGCGCAAGAAGCCTCCAGGGCTTGCCATCGCGGCATGGCTATGATCCGGGCATGCCCGCCGCCCACATCTCCAGCATCGCCCGCCTCTACGAGCGTCAGCGCGCCGCTGCGCGCAACGCCGTCACCCGCGACCGTAGCTTCTCGCCACTTCCGCCGAAGCCGGCCAAGCCGGTCCACGCGCAGGGGGCGTGGCCCATGGCCGACCTCGAAGACGGGCAGTGCCGCTTCGCCTGCACGCCGGACCACGCGCCACGAGGCGGTCACCGCTTCTGCGGGCAGCCGGTCACCTTCATGCGCGGCAGGCCGCTGTCGTGGTGCTCGGAGCACCTAGCGCGCGTTGCTGGCGCTCCCGGGCATTCGGCCGGCGGCAAGAGCCTCGCGGATCTGGGGCGGCCTTCGTGAACCGGCAGGGCAAGCGCCAGCGCGACCGCCAGCGGCAGCAGCGCCGCGCAGAGCGCCGGTCCCAGGGCAGCGAGGCGCAGGCCGGTGGCGAGCAGCCCAAGGCGAAGCGATCGGCCTCGGAGCCGGTCCGAGGGGCGCTGGCGGCCGTGATCGACGACACGCTGTGCTGGCACCTGGCCCGCACCAAGCCGCTCCTCGGCCCGCTCGGACGGAAGCATCTGGATGAGGCGCTCACTAAACACGAGGTGCTCGCCTATCGCCCTCGCGCATCCGAGGTCGTCGTGCGGCGCGGCCGACGCGTGGTCCGGCACGTGCCTCTGCTGATCCGGACCCTGATCATCGGCGTGCGAGATGCGGCGCACCTCGACACGGTCGCGAAGTTGCCCGGCGTCTCCGAGATCGTCTCGTGCCCCGGTCCGGACACCAGCACCGGGGGCAACATCGAGGGTCTCGTGATGAAGCCGGCACGTCTGGATCCGAAGGCGCTGCAGGGCTTCATGATCGCACTCGCCGCCGGCGAGGTGGTGAAGCCGGTCGGCGTCGGCGTCGGTAGCCAGGTGCTCGTGGTCAACGGCCCGTTCGCGAGCTTCCCGGCGACGGTCGAGGCCGTGCTCCCCCACGATCGGATCGTAGTGGCGGTAGCCATCTTCGGCCGACTGTCGAGCATGGAACTCGGCATTGCAGACGTGCAGCTGGTTTAGTATACGATCGGTCTCGATAGGACTTGATAGGTCAGTCGCCGCTGTACTCCGCCCTCAGGGCGTCGACGTTAAGCCGCGACGGAGAAGCCGGACCCAGCTTCTCCACAACTGCCGCGCAAACAACTAATCGTGCCATGGCGTGGCACGCTTTGGCGCTTCTTCACAGCGATCCTAACTTCCGAGCGGCGTCATGGTTGAGGCCTTCGTCTATCGCGTCACTGTCTCGCGCAGCCGAGGCTTCATGGCCGAGGCCAAGCGAGCGACAGAGCCGTTCGAGGCCGCCAGCATCCTCTACGAGCCCCTCCACCACACGGTGTGGTTCGCATTCGGTGAGACGGCAGAGGCTGCGCTGGCTGCTGTGAAGGCCCAGGTCCTGCGCTGATGCCCTGTCGCTGCACAGAGCGCCGCACCGTCATCGGTAGCGCCATCCGCTCCACCCTGCGGGGACAGCCCGGCGCCATCGCACCCGCGACCCGCATGGTGATCCGCACCACGGTCGAGGACGTCGAGGCCATGGCCCGGCGGATGGGCGGATCTGGCATCTGGCATACCAAGAACCAAAGGGGGTGACCCCAGCGTGACATTCTGGCAACATGTTGCAAACATGTTCGCCACAGTGTGACATTTGAGGGACCCTGCCATTTCGGCGGGAACACGGGCTGTAGAGGCGCGGCCCCTTCCTAGCTCCAAGGGTCGAAAACCCGGTAACCGTTACCAGGGGTAACGAGGTAACGCCCCATGGCGGATGCTCAGAAGGCCGTCACCCAGGCCGAGTTCGCCCGGATGCGCGGCGTCTCGAAGAAGACCGTCACGGTGTGGAAGGCCTCGGGCCTGCTCGCCCTGACCGCAGCGGGCCTGGTCGACGTAGAGGCGACCGAGTGGAACCTCGACCAGCGCCCGGCGAACTACAGGGGCGGCACCACGCACCGGCCGATCCGGGCCGTGCAGAAGGAAGAGCCTGATCCGCGCGAGCGCCCTGAGCCGAAACCAGAGACGGCCGCCCCGCCGCCCGCGCCGACGCTACGCCCGGCCGAGCTGGACGACGAGCCGCCGGCCTACGACCCCGACGCTCAGGACCTGCCGCTCAGCGAGGCGGTGCGGCGCAAGGAGAACTTCCTCGGCCTGTTCCGTCGGCAGGAGGTCCTGAAGAACGACAAGCGCCTCGTCGACCGTGCCGCTGCCGAGGCGCTGTTCTTCGATACCGCCCGCGATCTTCGGGACGCCTGGATGACGTGGCCGGCTCGCGTCGCCATCGAGATGGCCGACGAGCTGGGGATCGATGCCCGGATGCTGACGCCGATCCTGACCGCCTATGTCCGAAAGCATCTCGCCGAACTTGGTGAGCCCGACGTCGAGTTCGGCTGACACCTCCAGCCTCGCGAGGTCGTGGCGGCGCGGGATGACGCCGCCGCCGAACCTCGATGTGGTGGACTGGGCGGAGCGCTTCCGGAGGCTGAGCAAGGAATCGTCGAACGGTGGCCGGTTCGTCGTCTCGCGCGTTGAGGTCGCTCGCGGCCCGATGCTCTGGGCGACCGAGCCGGGCGTGCGCACCCTGACGCTGATGGCGTGCACGCAGCTGCTCAAGACCACGGTCATCGAGAACATCATCGGCCGGTTCGTGCACCTCGACCCGAGCCCGATCCTGGTGGTGCTGCCGAAGGACGACGCGGCCGAGACCTTCTCGAAGGACCGGCTCGCCCCGATGATCCGGGACAGCAAGAAGCTGCGCGAGCTGTTCGGCGAGGCCAAGGCCACGGACGCCAGCGCGACGCTGACCCACAAGCAGTTCCCCGGCGGGCACATCACGCTCGTGGGCGCGAACAGCCCGACCAACCTCGCCATGCGGCCGATCCGGCTGCTCATGTGCGACGAGATCGACAAGTTCCCGGCCTCTGCCGGCGGCGAAGGGCCGCCGATCGATCTGGCGGTGGAGCGCCAGGCCGAGTTCGAGGCCAACGCCCTGACCGTGCAGACCTGCTCACCGACCATCGCCGGCCGTAGCGCAATCGAGGCGGCCTACGAGGAGAGCGACCAGCGCCGCGCCTACGTCTGCTGCCCGCACCCGGGTTGCGGCACGTGGCAGTCGCTGGAGTGGGATCGGGTCAAGTTCGACAAGGACGCGCAGGACCGGATCCTGCCCGAGACCGCGCGGTACGAGTGCGTCGGGTGCGAGGAGCCCTGGAGCGAGGCCCATCGCCTCATCGCGCTGCGCAAGGTGGAGTGGCGGCAGACCCGGCCCTTCACCTGCTGCGGCGAGCACCAGACCCCGGAGCGCTGGGCGCCCGAGGCGCACGGTGTCCGGCGAGCGCTCTGCGCCCACTGCGGCGCCGAGGCGGTCTCGAACGAGCATGCCGGCGGCGTGGCCTCGAAGCTCTACGCGCCGAAGCAGACGATCACGAAGACGGTGGCCAAGTTCGCGCGGGCGCTGCGCCGAGGGCCGGAAGCCTTGCGGACGTTCTTCAACACCCAGCTGGCCCGCACCTGGAAGGAAGGCGCGGACACGCCGGAATGGCAGGACGTCTACGCGCGGCGCGACAGCTACCTGAGCGGGACGGTCTCCCGCGGGGCGCTGATCCTGTTCGCCGGCGCCGACGTCCAGAAGGACCGGATCGAGGTCAGCGTCTGGGGCTTCGGCCGGAACCGGGAGCGGTGGCTGGTCGAGCATCGGGTGCTGCCGGGTGACACTGGGCGCGCGCAGGTCTGGAATGACCTCGCTGCCATGTTCGACGAGACCTGGGAGCACGAGAACGGCACCCCGATGGCGGTGCGGGACTGGGGCATCGACTCCGGCGCCTTCACGGCCGAGGTCTACGCCTTCGTCCGGTCCCAGGCCGGCCGCGGCAACGTCCATGCGATCGACGGCGCCGACAGCTACGCGGGCGCCTTCCTTGGCGTCGGCGCGAAGGATGCGAACGCTGCGGGCAAGAAGCTCCGGCGCGGGCTGAAGACGGTTCGTGTCGGCGTCTCGTTCGCCAAACAGGAGCTGATGGGCTGCCTCGCGCTGCAGCGCCCGCCGAGCGGCGAGGCGTTCCCGGCCGGGTTCGTCCACCTGCCGCGCGACGTCACCGAGGACGGCGTGAAGCAGCTGACGGCCGAGGAGCTGGTCGTCAGCACGACCCGCGGCCGCACGCGGCGCGAGTGGGTGCCGATCGGCGGCCGCCGCAACGAGTGGCTGGACTGCGCGAACTACGCTCGTGGGCTCGCCGCGATGCGCGGCTGGGACCGCTGGCGCGAGGCGCACTGGCGGGACCTCGAGGCGATGCTCGGAATCGAGCGGAAGCCGTCGCCCGAGCAGGAAGTGCCGGTGCCAGCACCGGTGATCGCTGCCAACACGCTGGCGGCCCGAGATCAGCAGCGCCGCTCCGTGCGGCGCAGCCGAGTAGCGAACCGTCGGTGAGGTGAGCATGGCCGATGATGTGAGCCTACGGCTGGCCAAGCTCCAGGCGGCGCTAGTCCAGCTCGACAACAACATGGCGAGCGGCATCCTCCGGCTTGAGGATGCAGACACCGGCACCGTCCAGAACCGCACCTACCCGGAGATGCGGCAGGCACGCGCCGATCTGGTCACTCGCATCCGCGAGCTCGAAGGTACGCTTGGGCCCGCTCTTCGCCCCCGGACCCGGCAGGTCGTCATGACCGGGCGCAGCGGGTGGTAGCTCAGCGGTCCGCCTACGGTGCCCGCTTCCGCGTGAAGGGCACCGCGCAGTACGTCGAGCCGGTCGCGCTGGATCTCGGCGGCGGCTTCAGCTCGGGCGAGGCTCCGGCCTACGACGTCGCGAATGGCAACGGTCGGCGCTCGCAGACGTGGCGCGTCGGCAGCTACGGGCCGAACACGGCGATCGTCTGGGCGCTGGACGAGCTGCGCCGGAAGAGCCGGGACCAGGCGCGCCGCAACCCCTACGCGGGCGCGGCTGTCGACAAGCTGACCTCGAACATGATCGGCACGGGGATCGTGCCGCGCAGTCTCGCGGCCCGCCCGACGATCGACCTGTCGGCGGAGGAGGCCGAGCGGGTCAAGAAGGAGGATGCGGCGTTCCGGGCCAGGGTCCAGGCGCTGTGGCTGGAGTGGACCGACGTCGCGGACAGCGTCGGCGCCTTCGACTTCTACGGCCTCCAGATGATGGCGGCCCGCGGCATGGTTGAGGGAGGCGAGACCTTCACGCGCCTGCGGACCCGTCTGCTGACCGACGGCCTGCCGGTGCCGTTGCAGCTGCAGGTACTCGAGGGTGAGCACTGCCCGCACCTCAAGACCGACCCGACCAATCGGATCCGCCAGGGCATCCAGTACGACGCCATCGGCAAGCGGTCCGGCTTCTGGCTGTATCGCGAGCACCCTGGCGACGGAATCGTGACCGCGGGCGGCTTTAAGGAGGTCCTCGTGCCGGCCTCCGACGTCTGCCACCTGTTCCGCGCGTCTCGCCCGGGGCAGGACCGCGGGGAGCCTTGGCTCGCCCGCGCGCTGCGCACGCTGTACGACCTCGACGGCTACCTCGACGCCGAGCTGATGCGGAAGAAGAACGCCGCCCGCCTCGTCGGCTTCATCCGGCGCACGTTCGCGGAAGGCGACGATCTGCCCGGCGGTGGCCCCCTTGGGACGGATCCGCCGGATGACGCCGGCGCGGCGACCGTCGAGTTCGAGCCCGGCACGCTGCAGGTGCTCGCAGACGGCGAAGATGTGACGCTTTGCAAGCCTGATGATGTCGGGCCGAACTTCGAGATGTTCGTCCGGGAGTCCAAGCGGCAGGTCGCGGCTGCGCTGGGGCTGCTCTACGAGCTGCTCAGCGGCGACTACAGCCAGCTGAACGACCGGACGCTGCGGGCCGCCCTGAACGATTTCCGCCGGGCGGTCGAGGGCTGGCAGCACCACCACGTCGTGTTTCAGTTCTGCCGGCCGATCTGGAATCGCTGGTTCGATCTCGCCCTGCTCTCCGGCGCGCTGACGCTGCCCTCGGGCATGAGCCGGGCGCAGGCCGGGGCCGTGAAGTGGATCCCGCAGGCCTGGCCGTACATCCACCCCGTGCAGGACGTGCAGGGCAAGGCGATGGAGGTCCAGTCGGGCTTCTCGTCTCGGACCCAGAAGGTGGCCGAGGGCGGCTACGACGCCGAGGCGGTCGACGCCGAGAACAAGGCCGACAACGATCGGGCCGACGCGCTCGGCCTCGCCTACACCAGCGACGGCCGGCGTGCGGCGAAGGTCGAGTCCGCCGACGATGCGCCGCCCGACGATCCCCCGCAACCTGATCCGGCCGGAGGCCCGCGATGACCGCTGCCCTGCGCGCCCTGTCGGCCGAGCCCTGGGCCATTCGCCCGGACTACCTCCAGTTCATGGCGGGCCTTGCCGCCCTCGACCGCGACGGTCGCGCCGCGCGCCGCTCGGCCGAGGGTGAGGACTGGTTCCGCCTCGACCTGCAGGCCGCGGCCGGCCCGACGGCCCAGCGTCTGGAGGGCGCGCGCTACAGCCTGCTGACCCGTGACGGGGTGGCGATCGTGCCGATCGTCGGCCCGATCTTCCCGCGGGCGAACTTGATGACCGAGATGTCCGGCACGGGCACCTCGGCCGCCATGCTCGCCCGGGATCTCCAGATCGCCCGGGACAGCGTCGAGGTCGGCGCCATCATGCTGATGGTCGATTCCCCCGGCGGCTCGCCGACCGGCATCAATGCGCTGGCCGACCAGATCTACGCCATGCGCGGGACGAAGCAGGTCCTGGCGCACGTCTCCGGCTCGGCCGCCTCGGCGGCGTACTGGCTCGCCTCGGCCGCCGGCGAGCTCGTGGTCGAGAAGACCAGCATCGTCGGCTCGATCGGCGTGGTGGCCGCGATCTCGAAGCAGGTCGAGCCCGATGCCAACGGCGAGCTCGCCATCGAGATCGTCTCGTCGAACGCGCCGAACAAGCGGCCGGACCCGCAGACCGATGACGGTCAGGCCGAGATCCGGTCCCTGCTGGACAGCATCGAGACCCAGTTCATCGCCGACGTCGCCCGCGGCCGGAAGACCACGGCGGCTAAGGTGAAGTCGGATTTCGGCGGCGGCGGCTCAAGGGTCGGCGCGGCGGCGGTGGCCGCCGGCATGGCCGACCGGGTCCAGACCTACGAGCGCAGCTACAGCCAGCTCGCCCGCACGGCCGCCAACGAGCGGACCGCACGCGCTCGGCGCTGACCGAGCCACTCACCCAACCCCGGAGACCTGAGATGCCGAATACCCTCCCGGGTCTTCGCCGCGCCCGCACGGCGGCGTCTGCCCGTATGACCAAGCTCGCCACCGCGGCCCGCGGCCGGTCCATGACCGACGACGAGCAGCACGACTTCGACGCCGCCGCGGGCGAGGTCGCCAGCCTCGACGAGCAGATCACCGCAGCGGAGGCGGCTGGCTCCGGCTCGAAGGACAAGACGGTCGACCGGGCCGAGGCCGCCGAGATCGTCAAGCTCTGCGTCGACGGCGGCGTGCCGATGATGGCCTCCGGCATGATCGCCGAGGGCATCGGCGTCGAGGACGCCAAGGCGCGCATCGCCTCCGCCGGCAAGGCCAAGGAGATCGTCGCGCTCGCCCGGAAGAAGGACGCGAGCATCCCGGCCGACCTCGCCGTGACGATGCTCGCCGAGGGCAAGACCGTCGAGGAGATCCGCGCTGCGGTCTTCGACAAGCTCGTGGCGTCCGAGGAGAAGACCTCGATCTCGTCCCACGTGCCGCTGGCCGGCGATGCCGGCCGGGGCTCCCCGAAACCCGTCGATCTGGTCGCCGACATGAAGCGGCGCCACGGCGTCAAGGCCTGAGGAGGACAGATCGATGGCCCTGAAGACCCTCTCCTACAAGACCGATTCCGACGTCGTGAAGAACGAGGGTCGGGGTCGCATCAGCCGTGACGAGGCCATCCTCGCCACCGGCTCCGGCATCCTGCGCCCGGGCCGCGTGCTCGGCCGGATCACCGCGTCCGACAAGCTGGTGCCGCTGGCCCCGGCTGCGTCCGACGGCTCCCAGAACGCCGACAGCGTGCTGCTGGAGAACGTTGACGCGACGAGCGCCGATCAGCGCGTCGTCATCCTCGCCCGCCACGCCGAGGTGGTTCTCCAGGCTCTGGAGTGGCCCGCCGGCATCAACGCAACCCAGCAGGCGGCTGCACTGGCCGCGCTCAAAGCCAAGGGCGTCGTCGCCCGCATGGGGGTCTGACCAATGGCCACGCCGCTCGATCTTCTCGACGCTCCCGAGTTCGCCGACGATCGGCTGACGGAGAGCATCAACATCCCGGACTACGTCACCGGCCGTCCGGCGCAGCTCGGCATCTTCACCGACACGCCGATCAACACGACCTACGCCAAGATCGCCATCGAAGAGGGCGAGATCACCATCATCCCGGCCCGCGAGCGCGGCGGCCCGGGCAACAAGAACATGGGCACCGATCGGCAGGAGACGCTGGTCCGGATCCCGCATTTCCCGCTCGACGACGCGATCACGCCGTCGGACCTCCAGAACCTGCTGGTCTACGGCGGCGGCTACGTCCTTCAGACGTTGGCCAACGTCTACAACAGCAAGCTGGAGGCCATCCGCGCCAAGCACGACGCCACGCACCATCACCTCGACTGGGGCGCCCTGAATGGGCTCGTGGTCGACGCGACCGGTCGTGTGCTGTGCGACCTGTTCTCCACCTTCGACATCACCCAGAGCGTCGTCGACTTCGACCTCGACAACGCTGGGACGGACGTGGCGGCCAAGAACCGCGCGCTGAAGTCGATCATCCGGAAGGCCCTGCGCGGCCAGCCGGCGTCGGGCGTGAGGGTGCTGGCCGGTTCAGGGTTCTTCGATAGGTACGTCGGCCATGCCAGCGTCAAGGAGGCGCTGAAGGCCTACCCGGGCCCGACGCCAAACCCCGGCCGTGACGACGTAGCGGATAGCTTCGTCTTCGCCGGCCTCACCATCGAGCGCATCGACGAGGACTTCCGCTACCGCCAGCCGGACGGAACCTTCGTGACCCGCGAAGCTGTCGGAGACGACGAGGCGATCGCGCTCCCGCTCGGGACGCCGCTGTTCAAGCGCTACGTGGCGCCGCCGGACAGCATCCAGGAGGCGAACATCCCCCCCTCGACCAAGGTGTTCGTCTCCACCGACCTCCTGCCGCACGGCAAGGGCCAGGAGATCCACACCGAGTCGAACGTGCTCCCGATCTGTCTGCGCCCGGACGTGATCGTGAAGCTCACCCGCACCTGACGGAGGCCGGCATGTACGTGCGCATCATCAAGGCCTTCGAGTTCAAGAACGACCGGGGCGAGAAGGTCACGGCACCGCGCGGCTGGCTCGGGGACCTGTCCGACGAGCACGGCAAGGAGGCGCTCGCCTCGGGGCACGCGGTGCAGGGCGATTCGCGCGCCCTGCCCATGAGCAAGCCGGTGGACGAGCCCGAACCCGACCTCGATGCCATGACCCGGGCCGAGCTCGACGCCATCGCGGCCGAGCGCGGCGTCGACGTCTCGAAGGCCACCAACAAGGCCGACGTGATCGCGGCGCTCCGGGCGCCGCGCTGATCCGATGTCCGTCTTCGATGATCAGTGGAGGGACGCTCTCCAGCGTCTCGACGCATTCTTCGGGGAGGACTTCGATCTGGAGCCGTTTACCGTCCCCACGGTGAACGGTCGGCCCGACGTGAACGCCCGGCTGGTGCCCGATCCCGATCGCGCGCCGGTCACCTTCCGGGCGACCTACCGCGACATCGGCTCGACCCAGTACGCGAAGGGCCGGGCCATGGCCGACAACACCACCCGGAAGATCTCCGCGGACGGCCCGCACATCCGCCTCACCCCGGGCGCGGATGGCTCGCCGCACCTCGCGCAGAACGACCGCATTACCCGGCGCGCGACCGGTGAGCGCTTCCGGCTGGGCGTGCCGCTCGCGCGCGGCCGCGCCGGGCTCCAGGTCCCGCTGATCCCGATCGCGCGATGAGCCTCGCCCGCACCGCGCTGCGCCTCGCCGTGATCGAGGCGCTGAACTCGCATCCCGTCATCGACGGCCACTGCAAGGGTCGGGTCTACGACTCCCGCATCGGCAACTTCGACGACAAGGAGCCGGTCCCGGTCATCACGGTCGCGACCGAGGATCTGAACGGCGAGCCCTGGAACCCGCAGAACGGGGGCGGCCCGTTCAACGACAGCTGCAACCTCGTGCTCGACATCGGCATGGCGCAGTTCGTCGAGGATGCCGACGGCGGCGACTTCTACTTCCAGCCCGGGACGGACAGCGAGCTTGAGGCGGCGCTCGACCTGATCGAGCAGTGCGCCGAGTGGATCGTGACGCTGGGCCGGCCGCACCCGCTCGCCCGCCAGCGGACGCCCGCCGGCAGGATCCTCTTCGAGAACGTGGTCCGCCGCGTATCCCGGCGGGACTCGCAGCGCTTCTCGCCCGACGACGGTGGCGAGCGGCTCGCCATCCACATGATGACCTTCCGTGTCGAGCTGCAGGGCGAGGAGATCGAGAGCTACGCGGTCCCGGCGGGCCCGTTCGGCGCGCTCCCCGATCCGCTCCGGACTGTGGCCGAGGCGATGGCCGAGGGCTCCACCGGCTACCAGACTTGCCTGAAGCTCGCCCAGGACCTCGCCCGGGCGATCACGCCCGCGCCGACCCCGCCGTCCCAGCCCGTCGTCGTGCCCGACCCGGAGCCAGGCACGCTGCCGACCGAAGTCTCCATCCCTCTCTCGCAGGTGCCCTGATGCGCAAGCACGTGAAGCCCGCCGACAAGGCCGCCTCCATCCCGGACCCGGTCCGCAAGACCGACCTGCCGCCCGAGGGCCGCGTGGTCGAGTGGTCCGCGCACTGGGCCCGCCTCGAGGCCCGCGGGGACATCAAGGTCAAGGACGTCCCCGACGAGGGTGACGCCAAGGACGAGAAGCCCAAGGCCGCGGCCGACGCGGGCGTCGGCGCCAACCCCCAGGCCGATCCGCCGAAGGCCGCCACGAGCGGCGCGCCGAGCGGCCGCGCCACCAACCCGTAATCCCCTCTCGGGACCGCCCTGCGGCGCCCCTACACGCTGGAGACCCCGCCGATGCAAGGTCCTGTCGCCTTCGAGAACACGCCAGCCGATGTGCTGGTGCCGGCCTTCATGGTCGAGTTCAACGCCGGCCCGCCGAACTACTCGGGCACCTCGCGCCAGGTCGTCATCGGCCGGGCGCTGCCCGCGTCGCCGGCGGCGCTGCGCGGCGCGCCGATCAACGTCGGCGCCCAGAACCCGAACGCGCTGTGCGGCCTCGGCTCCATGGGCGCTGAGCAGATCCTCTACGCGCGGCAGCAGAACCCGCTCGGCGAGATGCTGTTCGTGGACGCCACCTCGGCCGTCGGTGCCAACCCGACCGCCGCGGCCGGCGCGCTCGTCTTCGCCGGGCAGGCGACCTCGTCCGGCACGATCACCCGCTACCTCGGCGGCGAGCGCTACGACGTGAACGTGGCGGTCGGCGACACGGCCGACATCGTGGCCGCCGCCTTCGTCGCCCGTTTCGCTCAGGGCTACGCCAAGTTCAACACCCGCATGCTGGCGCCGGTGACCGCCGCGGTGAAGACCGGCGGCTCGACCGCGTCCACCGAGGTCACGCTCACCGCCCGGCATCCAGGGACCGAGTCCAACGGCTGGCGGATCGAGGAGGCCCTCGACGGCGACGAGATCGAGGTGCCCGGCATCACGGTGACGATCACGCCGATGGCGGGCGGCACCGGCGACGTCGACATGGCCGCGACGCTGGCCAAGCTCGGCTCGCAGAACGCCGACTGGATCTGCGGGCCGTACTCGTCGACCGCGCAGCTGAACGTCGTGCGCGACTTCCTGTCGGACGCCGGCTCCGGCCGCTCGGCGCCGCTCGTCGGCCTGCTCGGGCACTACACGACCCACAAGGAGGGCAACCTCTCGACGCTGACGGCCTTCGGGCAGACCCGCAACGATCGCCACGTGACGGTCGCCGGCGTCTACCAGTGGCCGCAGGCCTCGTGGTGCATTTCGGCCTCGCTGGGCGGCGAGATCGCCTTCCTGAAGAACCTCGGGCGCTCGCTCCCCAACGCGATCGAGATCGCGCGGCCGATGCAGACCCGCGTCCTGCGCGGTCTGCGCCCGTCCAAGGATCCGAACGCCCAGTTCGCCATGGCGGATCGCGACAGCCTGTACCGGAACGGCATCTCGGGGTTCACGGTGACCGCCGACGGCCAGATCGCCTGCGACCGCATCATCACCACCTACCGGGTCAACGCCTCGGGCCTGTCCGACCGGACCTGGCTGGACATCGAGGACATCTCGATCGCGGCCTACTGCGCCCGGTACTTCCGGACCAAGATCCAGGGCACCTACCCGCGGTCGGCGCTCATGGAGGACAACCCGGCCAACCTGCAGGGCGTCGTGACCCCGATCGACCTGGAACAGACCTCGGTCCATGCCGCGACCGACCTGCACCGGGCCGGCCTCATCCGGCAGCTCGACCTGTTCGTGTCGAACATCCGGATCTTCGCCGACTACGCCAACGACCGGGTGAACTACTACCTGCCGATCACGGCGGCGGCGCAGCTGCGCATCAACGCGGTCAACCAGACCAGCTACCTCGACCAGTCCGACCAGGGGATCTGAGGCTCCGGCCTCGCCCCACACCACCGCGGCCCGGCCGCTCCCTGACATCTCACCATCTTGAGGAAGGCCGGCCATGGACACCAAGGGCGGACGATACAGCGTGCGGATCAACGGCCAGCGGTTCTCCGGCCGCGGCAAAGCCACGGTGAAGCCGGCGGCCGCAACTCCGAAGGCGGACCCGAACCGGGATGGGACCGCCTACCGGACCGTCGAGCCGAAGCTCCCGATGATCTCGCTCAGCTTCGACCGTGGCGACAAGGCCGCGGCCATCAAGTGGGACGAGACCATGCTCCTGCGCAACGTGGATGTGACCTTCGTCGAGGACGATGCCGGATACACCCACTACTTTACCGCGGGGTCCTGGGTCGGCGAGCCGGACATTGACACCGACACCGGCGAGGTTACCGGCATGTCGGTGGCGTCGGATCAGTATCGGATGGCGTGATCCCTATGCGGAGGGACGAGCCTCGGCGAAAGCCTTGAACTCAGGCTCGTTTCTCCAAGTGTAGGGAGCGCCATTTATCCGGGATACGACCTTTCCGTCTTCGTGAACCGTGAAGGCGTAGCCCTTATAGGTTTCTTGCTTCGTGACGCCGGCCTTCGAAAGATTGCCCGGAAGAGGGTCGCTAGGCGATCGGATCGGAGCAAGACCTTCTGTATTCGCCGCAATCCGTTCAAGAAGATCGATTATTTTTGCAAAACCTAGCAGGGAAGCGCCGAACAGCAGTGCTCCGCTCCCCGCATAGAAAGACAGCCATAAAGAGGCCGCGTCTTTGGCGTTCGCAACACCAACGGCAATTGCGATTACACCAGTAAGCAGCGCTGCTAGACCGAAGAATTTAAGTAAAACCTTCGCCATGGGTAACCCGTGAGATGTGTGGCCTCACGCGATCCGCGCGAGGAATGCCGACTGAGCGGGACCATCAAGATAGGCCCTGCCGGGCCAGGAGCCACGATGTCCAACAAGATCGTCACTCTCGAACGGCCGATTATGGGTCACAGGCCTTATCGGCAGCTGGAGTTTCGCGAGCCCAAGTTCCGGGACCTGATGGAGCTCGGGGACCCCTACGTGTGGGTGCCGGCGGGCAACGAGTACAGCCGCCGGGTGGACGACACCCAGATCATCGCGAAGTACGCCGAGCGCCTCCTCGTCGAGGACGGGAAGGCGGGCGACCCGCTCATCCTCGATCAGCTCGGCGTCGTCGACACGCGGAAGGTCCGGGAGGCCATCGTCGATTTTTTCCAGCCCGCCGCGGCAGCCGCGGCATCGAGCACCTCGTCCGAGAGCTCGTCTTCGACGCAGGATTCGACGGCGGCCGCGTAGACGAGATGACGCTCTCCCGCATCATCTGGTGGTGGCAGAGCGCCGCCGAAGACGCGGAGAAGAAGGCGAAGGCCGCCGAGCGCGCGGCACGCAGGAGGTAGGCCGTGGCATCGAAGACCATCGAAGCCAAGCTGGTCATCAGCGGCGAAGACCGGGCCTCCTCCGAGATCGCCAAGGTCGTCAAGGCGATGAAGGAGGCCGAGAAGGCCTCGGCGTTCTCCGACAAGGTCGAGCGTCTGGGGAAGGCCTACACCAGCGTCGAGCGCCAGATGCGCGCAGCGACAGCGGTCATGTCCGCCCGTGGCCCTCTTGAGGCGACGGTCAAGAACTTGGCTGCCGTCGAGCGGGAGACCGCCCGGCTGGCCAAGGAGTACGACGTGGCCCGCAAAGCCGTGACGGAATTCGCTGCGGCCCAGAAGGTCGCCAAGACCGCCGACAGCGTCCAGCAGGCCGCGGCGCTCGGCGCCGAGGTCAAGCGCCTGGGCACAGCGTATCGCGCAGCCGAGAAGGATGTGAAGCAGCTCAACGCCGCTTTCGCGTCGCAGACCTCGACCCTCCGTGCGGCCGAGAGCGCGGCGTCGAAGCTCGGCGTCGACCTGTCGAGCCTTGAGCGGCACCAGACCACCCTGGCGCGCCAGACCGATCTCGCCACGCGCGCTCTCAAGGCGCAGGTCGCGGCGGAAGAGGCCGGTGCCCGGGCCACTGAGGCGCGGATCGCCAGGAGCGCTCGCCGGCGCGAGGCCCTTGGCACGATCGCCGCCGGTGCCGGTGTGCTGGCGGCGCACGAGGGCAAGAAGATCGGCTTGGAGGCGGTCAACTCGGCCGCTGCCTTCGACATCGCTGTGCGCAAGCAGAAGGTCTACACCGACATCAGCGAGACGGATCAGGCCGCCCTGCTGAAGCAGGCGACCAAGATCGGTCAGGAGACGCAGTTCTCCAACATCGACGTGGTGCACGCCCAGACCGCGGCCATGCAGGGCTTGCCGGCCGGCTTCGCGCCGCGGCTCAAGGCCGAGGTCGCGCAGGGCATCATCGACAACGTCCGTAACTTCTCGACCCTGATGGACACCGATCTGAAGGAGGGTGCGGAGACGATCCGCTCCTACCTGCAGGCCACCGGCAAGGACATCTCGACCAAGGAGCGGGCGCTCCAGGAGGCGAACAAGGCCACCAACCAGCTCGTGAAGATGGCGAAGCTGGGGGGCATGAACGGCGAGGACGTGTCGCAGTACGTCAAGTTCGCGGCCTCCCCAGGCACGGCGGCCGGCATCTCGACCGAGAGCCTGATGTCCCTCGGCGCGCTGGCGCGGCGCGGCGGCCTGCGTGGCGACGAGGCGGGCGTGTTCATCCGCTCGGTGGCCTCGCACCTCGTGTCGCCGACGAACAAGGGGCACTTGGCCCTCGCCGCCGCCGGGATGCGCCATTCCGACTACGTGAGCATGCCGGACAGGCTGAGCACGAGCGCCCTGGAGGGTGCCTTCCAGCTCAAGATCGGCAAGGGATTCACCCCGGAGATCCGGCGCCGGCTCGACGCGATCAACGCCAACAAGGACCTGCTCGGCGATCAGGGCCGCTACACCGCCGCGGTGGTCGAGGCGGCCGGCGGGATCCTCGGCAAGGACAAGAAGGGCAAGGTCCGGGCGAGTGACGCGAAGGCCGCAGCCAAGGCCGCGGGCGACTTCTACCGGATGAGCGCCGGCAACGTGGACGTGGAGCGCTTGCTCGACGACGCCATGGCCAAGAACATGACCTTGGCCCAGCTCAATGCGCTGTTCACGGACAAGCACGGCGGCAAGGGGGCGATCACCCAGCGGCAGTGGGACGAGTTCAAGGTCGCTCGCGAGGAGATCAAGAAGTCCGGCAACGACCCGGATTTCGCGAAGAAGAAGGCCGACTACGTGTTCGCGGGTGTGGGAGGCTCGGTCGAGAACCTGAAAGGATCGTTCGAGAACCTCGTCCTGCAGATCGGCAACGCGAACGCCGGTCTGATCAAGTGGACTGCTGATCTGGCTGGCAACGGCATCGACCTGTTCTCCAGCCTGTCGAAGGAGCAGCAGCAGGCGCTCAGCCTCGGAGGCGGCGCTGCGGCGCTCGGCGGCGGGGCCTACGGCGCCTACAAGCTGACGAAGAGCCTACTAGGCTTCGGTGGCGGCTCCGTCGCGCTGAATGGTTCGGCGGCCGCGCTCACGCAGTCGGCGGCACTCCTAGATGCGGCGGCGATCAAGCTGGCTGGCGGTGTGCCAGGTGGTATTGATCCAAAGGAGGCGGTCAAGGCTGCCCCGCTCGCGGCGCTCGGTCTGACGGGCATCGGCATTGGTCTCGGTGCGGCCGCCACCTTCGGCGCCTACGCTACGGTCAAGCAACTGCCGAAGATCGCCGAGGCTCAGGGGCCTGGGGCGATCGATCCGGCCACCGGTGAACGGATAGACACGGCGGTTCCGGAGACCACGCCCTGGGTTCGCAACTGGATCACGTCGTGGTTCACGAAGCCGGAAGTTGCGGACGAGGCCGGCAAGGCCGTTGGCCAGAATATCGGCAAGGCCATCGTCGATGCGCCGCTACCGCCGCGTCGGCCGACCATGCTCGAGGACTTCAAGACCAAGGCCGACGAGACCGGCACCGAGGCGGGCAAGACGCTGCTCCAGCGGATCACCGAGGCGGTCGGGGCCGGCATCATGCTCCCGATCAACTTCGTGCCGGGCGCCGGCGGAGGTGGCGGGGGCGGCGGCGGGCTGATCCAGCGCGCGAGCTTCAGCCCGGGCGGTGGCGGGGGCGGCGGCGTCGACCTCGGTGGCGCGCTGCGTCGTGCCAGCACGGGCGGATCCGGTGGCGCTGGCGGCGGGGTCTCGGCCGGCATCCCGCGCTTCGGTGGCGGTGGCGGCGGCGGTGGCGGCCGCGGGATCTCCGCGCGCGACATGCGCAACATCGACCCCGAGTTCGCGGCCCACATCCGCGCCTCGGCGCTGTCGCAGGGGATCGACCCAGACATCGCGCTCCGGATCGCCAACAGCGAGGGCCTGCGCGGATCGAACCCGAACCGGCTCACCCCGGGCGATTATGAGAACGGCAAGCCGACCAGCTTCGGCCCGTTCCAGCTGCACTACGGACGCTCGGGTGGTCTGGGCAACCGCTACACGGCGGAGACCGGGCACCACGCGAGCGACCCGCGGTACTGGAAGGAGCAGATCGACTTCGCGCTCCGGACCGCCCGGAAAGAGGGTTGGGGCGCCTGGTACGGCCGGAGAGGCGCCGGCATCGGCTTGCGGGACGGTATCGGGACGGTGAAGCCGGTTCCGATGGCCAAGGACGGCGAGCCCAAGCTCGTGAAGGGTCTCGACGGCAAGGAGGGCCTCGACCTCGGCAACGGCACCATGAAGATGCCGGACGGATCGATCCGGTCGATCACGCGCAGCGGCCTGGAGATCCCGGACGCGCCAGCGGGCGGGCTCGGTGCCGGCACCGGCGGACGGGCGGACATGCAGGCCGCGGCCGACCGGATGCACGCGGCGGCCGAGCGGTTCGAGAACGCCAGCTTCCACGGCCAGATCGAGGTCACCGGCCTCCAGAAGGCGGGCATGCGCGCGACGGCCGTCAAGGTGCGAAGCCGGGGCGGGCTGACGGCGGACATGGGCGTGTCGATGCCGGGCGCCAAGGAAGACCTGAGCGACTGGACCTGAGGGAGGGCGGCATGTCGCTGAACATCACCGCCCAGACCCCGGGCTTGAAGCAGGGGATGGAGCCGCTCACCGCGTTTGGGAAGCGGCTGCCCAACGCCCAGGCCAACGTCCTGAACCGGATGCTGACCAAGACCCGTAGCGCCGTCGTGCCGGTGCTGACGCAGCAGACCGGGCTGTCTCGGAAGATCATCGACAAGGCGGTGCGCCCCTACCGCGCGTCGCCGCAAAACCCGCGTGTGATGCTGATCACCCGCGGCGGCGAGATCTCGCTCCGGTACTTTGGGGCGCACGAGGTGCCCGGCGGCGTTGCGGCGACGGTGCGCGGGAAGGCCGACTTCGTCGAGGGCGGCTTCCGGCGCTCCGGCCCGCGCGGCCGGCGCGTGATGGTCGCGAAGCTCAACAAGCAGGTCTACGTGAACGCGGACGGCAAGCGCTGGCGCGGGCGCATCCGCGTCGAGAAGTCGGGCGTGTTCATCCCCTACGATCTGGTCAGCGGCCAGACGGCGGCGACCTTCAACCGGCTGGTGCAGACCGACCTGCCGGCCGAGGTCGAGCGCGAGTTGGCGAAGCTGCTGCCGGCGGCCGGGCGCTGATCCGTGCGCAACTGGCCGAAAACCATCCCGGGCGCCTCGTTCAAGGGCTTCCCGTTCCAGGTCGACGACGAGGGCATCGGCGAGTCCGGCCGCCTCGTCGCGCTCCACCCCTACGCTCGGGCCGAGGTCCACGGCACCGAGGACATGGGCCGAAAGGCCCGGACCTACCACGTTACCGGGTACATCGTCGGGGACGACGCGGACGCCGCCGCCATGGCGTTCGTGGAGCGGTGCTCGACTCCGGGCGCCGGCATGCTCGTGCTGCCGATTACCGACCCGGTCATCGTGCACTGCGTCGGCTGCTCGACGAACAACCGCAAGACCGAAATGGGCAAGGTCGCTTTCGACCTGAAGTTCCTTGAGCAGGGTTCCGAGGCCGGCGGCCCGCTGCCAATCGCGCTCGGCGACCGCATCGCTCAGAGCGCGCTCGACACGCTCGGCGACGTGGTGGCGGACGCGATCTCCTCCTTCGTGCCCGACGAGCTCGTCGGGTTCCTGCCGCCGTTCTGAGGGCCCGGCATGGCCTCGCCCCCCTCATCCGCCATCGCTGGCGCGGCCGTCTCGGCCGTCGCGCTAGCCAACGTGGTCGCTGGCCTCTCGCGTGGACTGCCGCTGCCGGCCGAGACCGCACAGCCCGCGCTGTCCGCATGTCGCCGGATCGCCGGTATCGCGGCGCCGCGGCTATTCACCCTTGCGGGCGCCGCAGCCATCGCCGCCGAGCTGATCGCCACCGTGCAGAAGGTGGCCCGGGACGCCGCGCCGGCCGATGCCAGCGCCGGGCTCTATGATGCCGCCCTCGCGACGCGGGCGTGCGCACCGAGCAGCGCCTCGCCGGTGCTGACGCAGGCCTACGGCCTCGCCCGGGCGATGTGCATCGCCGTCGAGGCGGCATGCATCGGTGAGGCGTTCCTGTGCGAGGCCCGGACCGAGTTCGGCGACCGCCAGGCCGCCAGCGCGGCGCGCGACCGGATTACCGCGGCGCTAGACGGCGCCATCGACCGCGTGGCGGCGGCGCTGGGCCAGCCCGCGGCCTTCGTGCTCAGCACGGCAGCCGGGCAGACCTGCGCGCACCTCGTCGACCTGTCGGGCAGCCTGCAGCCGCTGATCCGCGCCCAGGCGGGTCGCTCGTTCCCGTCAACGGCGTTGGCGTGGTCGCTCTACGCCGATCCGAGCCGCGCGCCCGAGCTCCTGGCCAGGAACAGGGTTGGGACGCCCTTCCACATGCCGGCCTCGTTTGAAGCCGTGGCCCCGAAGGTCTGAGCCATGGACGGTGCCTTCGGCGAGATCGTCAGCTTGATCGTGGGCGGCCATGCCCTTCAGGGCTGGCAGGGCGTGCACATTACCCGCTCGGCCGAGGCCGCGGTGATCTCGTTCTCGATGCGCTGCACGAACCCGGCGTGGAGCGACGAGGCCAATGCGGTTCGCCGCGGCGGTCTCGTTGAGATCCGCGCCACGCCCGACGAGGCGCTCGGCGCACGTGGTGGCGGCGACCTGATGTGCACCGGTTACGCGGACGAGTACCAGTCCGAGACCGGACGCGGTGCACGGCGAGACGTCGGGATCGCGGGTCGGTCGAAGGCGGGGGATGCGATCGACTGCCCGCCGACCAAGCACAAGACCGGGCTAGTCGAGAACAAGGATCTGCTCGGCGTCGCCAAGGAGTTCGACGAGTTCGGCATCGGTTTCTTCACGGATCAGACGCTGTCCAAGATCCCGATGGTCCAGCACGTGCCGGGCGAGCCCCTGTTCGATACCCTGGAGCGCGAGGCGCGCCGTGAGGCGCTGCTGCTCACCGGCCAACCTGACGGCCGGGTGAAAATTACCCGCGCCGGCGGCAAGCGCCACGCCGGCGCGCTGGTCGAGGGCGAGCCGCCGATCGAGAGCATCAAGCTGCGGCTGTCGATCAAGCACAAGCGCTCGCACATCCACGTGCGCGGCCAGAAGAGCCTGGGGACTGACAAAGACAGCCTTCGGCAGGAGGCGACCGAGGAGGATAGCAGCGTCGGCCGGTATCGGCCGGAGGTGCTGTTCAACGAGGGCTCTGATACCTCGCGGGAGCTCGACCGCCGCGCCGAGTGGCAGATGCTCCGGCGGTCCGGCTCCGGGATATCGATCATCGTGTGCGTCGCGTCGTGGCGAGACGCGGACGGCAAGCTCTGGGAGCCCGGCAACCTCGTGGCCGTGCGGATGCCGAGCGAGAAGATCGACCAGGACCTCGCCATCTCGACCGTCACCTTCAACCAGATCGTTGGCGAGGGTGAGGGCTCCGGGACCTGGGCCGACATCACGCTGGTGGACCCACGCACCCTCGGCGGGAAATCCGGGGGCAAGGGCTCCGGGTCCGGCGCAGGCGATGGCGGGGGTAGCGAGAGCGAGTTCACCGCGGGCCTCGATGACGCGCAGCTCGACGACAGCAAGGTCGACTACGGCGCCTTCAACAAGCGCGGGGGTGCCTGATGGGCGGACGGCTGTTCCGGGTCGAGCACGTCGAGGCCGACGACGAGGGCGACCAGCAGACGCTGACGCTCTACGGCCTGCCGAACGAGACCCTCAAGAAGGTGCCGCGAGTCCAGCACTTCGGGCTCAGCTCCAACCCGCCCGTCGGCTCGCACGGAATGGGCCTCCAGTTCGGCGGCCGCGACGGCGGGCGGCTCCTCAACGCGGCGCTCGGCCTGGAGCATGCCGCGTCCCGCCCGCGCAAGCTGAAGCCCGGCCAGAGCACGATCTACGACGACAAGGGCAACGCCACCCGCTACCTCGGCGACGACGGGATCTGGCACGACGCCAAGGACCGGCCGCAGAAGATCACCGGCAATACCATCGAGATCACCGGCACCGACAAGGTGGTGGTGAAGGTCGGGAACATGACCGTCACGGTGACCGCGAACCGCGTGGATCTCGGCGGCGAGGGCGGCTCGCCCGTGATGACCCAGGCCGGCGCCTCCTCGGTCGTCTTCGCGAAGGTCTGATCGGAGCCATCATGCTGCTCACCCTGACACCGCTCGCTGATGCGGGCGTCGTCGCGCTGCCGCCGGATCTGGTGTGGCTGAAGGGCGATGGATCCCGCGCCGGCACCGGCTACGGCGTGCGCGGCGACTTCGCGGTCTCGGTTAAGGCCGCGGACGGGCCCGGCGGCCTGGAGGCGAAGAACCCGCTTCAGACCGCCGTCATCGCGCTGCTATTCACCGACGTCCGGGTCGAGGGCTACGAGATCGACGCGGGCCGGGCTGGCGATCAGCGCGGCTGGCCTGGCGACGGGTTCGACGTCGACACGGCCTCCGGCGAGCAGCCGCTCGGTTCGAAGCTGTGGCTGCTGCGCCGGATGGACCTGAACGACCAGACCGCGATGTGGGCTCAGGCCGAGGCCAAGCGCGCGCTGGCGCCCCTGAAGACGCAGGGGCTGTGCGTGAAGATCGAGGCCACGGCCACGCCCGACTTCGCCAACGACACGCTGTGGCTCGCGATCGCGCTCTACGGGCGTGACGGCGCGCAGGTCTACGCGTCGAAGTTCGATCTGATCTGGAAGCTCGCCACCGGGGGCGCTTGATGGCGGGCTACACGATCCGATCCCTGGCGCAACTCGCAGCGGAGGCCACCGGTGCCTTCGTGCAGTCCGTTCAGGGGACCGCGACCAAGCTCTGGCCGAACGTCTGGCGCGTCGAGGGCAAGGTCCTGGCGTTGATCGGCTTCGAGATGGAGCAGCGTCGGGCGTGGCTGGTGAAGCAGCTGTTCGCCTCGACCGCCGACCGCGTCTGGCTGATCCGGCACGGGTTCGAGTACGGGCTCCAGCCCGAGCCGGCCAGCACCGCGATGGGCACGGCGACCGCGGCCGCGAACCCAGGCACGGTGGTGCCGATCGGGCTTCAGTACGCCCGGGCGGACGGTGTCACCTACTCGGTTGCTGCTACGGTGACCGCCGGCGGCAACAGCGTCAGCATCGCGCTGGAGGCCGACGCCGCGGCGGCCGCGGGCGACACCCCGGCCGGGACGATCCTGACCCTGGTCAACCCGGACGATGCTCCGATCGGCCTGGCCACGACCTGCACGGTCGACGCGGCCACGGACGGGACCGGCCTGTCGGGCGGGGCCGACGAGGAGAGCACCGAGTCGTTCCGGGCCCGGGTGCTCTATCGCAAGCGCAACCCGCCCCAGGGCGGCTCGATCCCGGACTACGTCGAGTGGGTCCTGGCCGCCGTGCCGACGGCGACCGCGGTCTACGTGGACAGCTTCCAGAACGACAGCCGCTCGGTGTGGATGCAGTTCACCGTCTCCGATCAGCCGAACGGGATCCCGACGGCGGGTCAGGTCGCGGCGGCGCAGGCCTATGTCGACGACCCGATCCGCCGGCCGGTCACCGCCCGCGTGTTCGTATCGGCGCCGATCCCGGTGCCGCTGACCGTGGTGATCGGAGGCCTCGCGCCCGATACCGCCGACATCCGGGCTTCGGTCGTGGCAGAGCTCGCTGCCGTGTTCACGGATCGCGGGCGGCCCGGCACGCCCTCCGCGCCTTTCAAGTTCTCGATCTCCTGGCTCAACGAAGCGATCTCCCGGGCCACGGGCGAGGACAGCCACCGCCTCGTGAGCCCGACCACGGATCAGATCTTCACCGCCGGCAACCTGCCGGTGCTCGGCTCCATCGCGTACACGGACTGACCGGCGATGACCGATGCCGTCTCGGGCTGGCCCTGCTACGACCTCCCGACCGATCCGCCGTCGGTCGCAGATCAGGAGGCGCAGCCGACCGCCGACAGCCTGCTGCCGCAGATCCTGCCGCTCTGCCCGCGCGGGCCGGCTTGGGGCACGGACGAGACCGGCGACGGCAAGGGCGCCGCCCCGGTGCAGCGCAGGGTCTGGCGCGCCTTCGCCGCCTGGGCCGCCAGCCATCTCGGGCTCGACTGGACCGCGGCCACGCAGACCTTCCCGTCGGCGGTCACCTACACGCTGCCCGACTGGGAGAAGGAACTCGGCCTGCCCGGTCCCTGCACCTCGGGCCAGGGCGGCATCCCGGTCCGCCAGACCGCTGTGCGGGCGAAGTTCAGCTCCGTCGGCGGACAGTCGCCGGCCTACTTCATCTGCCTCGCCAAGAGCCTCGGCTACGCGGTCACGATCGAGGAGCCGACCCAGTTCCTCTGCGACGTGTCCGAATGCGTCGGCGACGCGATCCAGGAGACCTACTTCTGTTGCGACGATGACGAGATGGGCGCCGATGGCGAGCCGCTTGAGGGCTTCATCCTGCCGACGGACGCGGCCGCCGGTGACGAGCTCTCGGACCTGACCATCTGGCAGCACTGGGTCGTCCATGTCGGCTCGCCCGGGGAGACGTGGTTCCGCATGGATGAGGGCGAGTGCGACTACGACCCGATCGAGGGCTTCGTGCCCGCCCGGGATCTGGAGTGCGCCCTGAACGCGCTCGCGCCGCCACACACCAAGCTCGTCTTCTCCTACGCCCTCGCCGCCTGAGCCGTCCGGCGGCGATCCGCCCCTGCACCATTCACCCCGCCGACCTGCCGAGCGACCGCTTCCGCGCGCCTGGAGACCCTGATGCTGTACAACCCGCCGTCCGGCTCCACGGACCCGAATGCTCCCTACGTCGGCAAGGACACGGCAGCGGGCCGCCAGGGCTCGAAGCTCCCGCCGGCGGCAGCCGAGTTCCCGCAACGCGAGCTCGTCAACGCGGTCACCGCTTCGGGCCAAACCCCGACCAACGGGAACCTCGTGCAGCTCGCCGTCGCGATCGCGCGTGGAATCTTCGTCGGCGGCCTGACCGGTACGGGCGATCTCGCTGTCGCGACCCTCGGCGTCGTCTTTCCGGCGCTCGTCCAGGGGATGCGGATCGCGGGCGTGGCGACGGCCGCCAACACCGTCACTGCCCCGAAGCTCCGGGTGATGAACCTGGGCGCGGCCGGCGCCTATCAGGACTTCCCCATCGTCAAGGAGAATGGGGCGGCTCTCGCCGTCGGGGATATCGTCCCCGGTCGACGCTACCGCTTCGAGTACGACGGCGCCGGCAACATGGCCATCTCCGGCGGTGGCCTCGACAGCGGCGGCGCCCTGAACGTCATCAACAACCTCAAGATCCCGGGCGGGCGGCTCTACGTCTACGACACGGCCGGGAGCGGGACGCTCGCTGTGCCCGCCGGCACGACCTTCCGCGTCGAGGAGTGCCGTGGCGCCGGAGGCGGCGGCGGTGGCGCTACCAGCACCGCGACAGCTGGGTCCGGCGGCGGTCAAGGAGGCTTGGTCTCCGGCCTCACCGCGACCGCAACGGTCGACACGGTTCTGGCCTACACGGTCGGCGCGGGCGGCTCGGGTGGCGGGGACCCCGGGGGCACGGGCGGCACCACGTCGATCGTCGTCCAGTCTGGTTCCGTCACGGACGCCAGCGGCACGGTCTACGCGGCCGGGACGACCCTCTGCGCTTGCGCAGGTGGCGGCGGCGGTCGAGCGGGTACGGGAACAACCCCAGCCTCGACCGGCGGTTCGGGCGGCGTAGCGTCGGGGCCGGCCGGCCTCGCTCGGAATGGGGACGCCGGCGGCACCCCGATCAACACGACTGGCGGCGGCACGGCCAGCTTCGTCGCCGGCGCTGGCGGCGGTGGTTCGCAGGCGCCGCAGGGTAGCGGCGGCTTCGCGGTCGGTGACGCCGGCGCGGGCGGCTCGGGTGCGTCGGCCAACGCCACCGGCGGCACCGGCAAGACCGGCCGCATCAAGATCTACTCGAAGTAGGGGCGCCCCATGCTGTTCTTCGTAGCCGACGGCGTGCTGACTGCGGCCGCCACCGAGGAAGATGCCGCGCTGGTGCGCCACGACGGCGAGCCGGTCTTCGATATCCGCAAGGTCAAGACCAAGGGCGCAGCGCCCGGCTGGACCCTGAACGACAACGGGACGGCGAGCCCGCCGCCCGAGCCGGAGCCGGCCCCCGAGCCCCCCGCGCTCGATCCGGTGGAGAAGCTGCGGGCCTTCCTGTCCGCCAATCCCGACGTGCTCCAGCACATCGGTGATCTGTGACCCAGATCCTGAACCTGCCGCTCCTGTCGTTTCCGGTGGAGACCGGGACGAACGAGGATTGGACCGACGCGTGGGCCTATGTCGACGCGAGCGGTAACCCGATCCCGGGAAGCGGCATCACGCTCAACATGATGGTGCGACGGTCGCCGGAGGCGCCCGAGGCGCAGATCATCGCGTCAAGCGTATCCGGCGCGCTGAAGGGCCTCCCGCTCAACGGTGCGCTCTCCTGGGGCGGTTCCGGGATGAACATCGTCACGCTCGCGATCCCGAAGGCGACGATGGAGCGGCTGGGCGCGGGCGCCTATGTCGGCGAGGTCCAAGCCGTGGCCGAGGGGTACGTCAAGACGATTGCCCTGATCGACCTCACCGTCGTCCAAGGCATCGTTCGATGATCACGGGGGCGATCGTCACGGTCCGCCCGAGCGCGCAGGCCTCCGGCAGCGGTGCTGGGCTTATCGCGGGGCCGGCCGGGAAGACCGCGTATCAGCTCGCGGTCGATCAGGGCTACTCCGGAACGCTCTCGCAGTGGCTGGCCTCGCTCGTCGGACCTACGGGACCGATCGGTCCAAGCGGGGCTGCGGGCGGAACAGGTCCGCAGGGCGTAGCGGGACCTGTGGGTCCGACAGGATTGACCGGGCAGACCGGCGCCTCCGGACTGAACGGGGCCGCTTGGTATTCCGGCACCACCGCTCCCGCCGCCGGCACGGGCGTCGTCGGCGACTGGTACATCAACACCACCACGGGCGACCTCTACACGAAGGGCTCGGGCGGCTGGGGCTCGCCGGTCATCAACATCACGGCGGTGTCGGGCGCGCTGCACTACGACGTGGCGCAGAACCTGCCCGCTGCCCAGATCGCCCAGGCGCTGGCCAACCTCGCGATCGACGGTGCTGAAACGGCCGTCGCATCGGCCGCGACGACCGACATCGGAGCGGCCACCACTCGGCAGGTGACGATTACCGGCACGACGGCGATCAGCTCATTCGGCACCGCCCAGAGACGAGTCCGCTTCATCCGCTTCGCCGGTAGCCTGCAGCTCACGCACAGCGCGCCCTCGCTGATCCTGCCAGGCGGCGCGAACATCGTCACCCAGGCCGGTGACTCGTGCCTCGCGATTTCCGACACCTCCGGCAACTGGCGCGTTCTCGGCTACGTGGCCGCGGGGGATACTGCCGCCACCGTCACGTTCGCCCCGGGGCTGAGCGTTTCGAGTGGCGGCTTGAGCAACGCCGGTGCGACCGGCCGCTACCGCCGGATCGGCCAGAAGCTGATCTGGGTCGAGTTCAACATCAACATCGCCAACAACGGCTCCGGCGCCGGCAGCCTGTCGGTGGCGCTGCCGTTCACGGCCGGCGGCGATACCTGCATCCTTGCAGGCCGCGAGGCGGCGTCCACGGGCAAGATGCTCCAGGGGCTGATCGTGTCCGGGGCAACGACGATGGCCGTGTTGAACTACGACAACACCTACCCGGGCGCGAATGGCTACCGCCTCGTTCTGTCCGGCATCTACGAGGTGGCGTGATGCAGGCCGCGTACATCAATGGCGGGCTGGTGCGCCTCACGATCGCGGCCGGCGAGAAGCTGACGGTCGTCCAGCCGACCAAGGCCGATCCCGGCCTCGTCCTCGGCGAGGGCTCCTACGATGTCAGTCCTGCGCCGGGGCTTCTGATCTGGGAGGCGATGCGGGCAGCCGGGATCGTGGTCGCCGCGCCCCCGGTTGATCTCGCGGCCTACACCACCGCCGCGCACGCCGCGCTCCGCGACGGTGGCGTCGACATCGGTGGCATGCGGATCAAGACCGACGGCGAGAGCCGCGGCCTGATTGACGGGGCCTACGCGCTGAGCCAGACCCGGCCCGACACGGCCATCGACTTCAAGGCGGCCAGCGGTTGGGTCACGATCGATCCCGCGACCATGCAGACCGTCGCCGTCGCGGTCGGCCTATGGGTCCAGGCCTGCTACTCGGCCTACCGTCAGGTCGACGCCCGGGTCGCGGACGGCACCTACACCACCACCGCGCAGATCGACGCGGCGTTCGCGGCTGTCACACTGCCGGGGTGATCGCATGGCGCCACCTCCCGTCTACCGTAAGCCCCTCGACGGCACCGAGATGATCCGGGTGTTGAAGGACGGGCGCTACTACATGGCGCCGGTCACCGCGGTTCTGGATCTCCTCGGCCTCCCTGCGGTGATCGCCCCGATCCTGTCCCGGCTCTCTGCCCTGGAAGGCCGGCCCGAGGAGGTGGCGCACTTCACCGCCTCCGCGAAACTGCCCGCGATCACCTTGCTCGCACCGGTCACCCTGACGCTCACCGGGCTCGTGCCGGCGCGTGTCGGTGACGTGCTGAAGGCCGGTGAGCAGGTCGAGGTCGCACCTGCGACGCCGCTGCCGGCCAACGTGAACATCGCCGCGGCGATCGTGACCGCTGACGGAACGGTGGTCGTGCAGCTGACCGCTGGCGTGTCGATCTCCGCCGGCGCGGCCCCAATCACCTGGAACATCTCCGCCCTGCGCTGAGCCGCGGCGGCCTATCCGGGAGCGTCCCATGATCCGACCGTTCCTTGCGGCGCTGGCGCTCGCCTGTGCGCTCCTCTGGCCAGCTGCTGCCGAGGCGCGGACCTGTCGCTGCGCCCGTGCCGTGCCCGTCTTCATCGAGGGCGCCGGCACCGTCTGGATCTGCGCCCGGCCGCCGCGCCGCCGCTGAGCATCTCCTCCCGCATCTGAGAGACCACCATGCCGACACCCGCTGCCACCGCGGCCGCTTTCGCGCGCGTGCGCGCCGCCGACTTCAAGGGCCGGGCCGTCCGGCTCGCGGACCTCGACCTGCCGGCGGCGGGCCACCTGATCGGCGTCGGCGAGGACGAGCTGCATGCGGTGCTGGAGGTCGAGACGGCCGGCGGCGGCTTCGACAAGCAGGGCCGGACGAAGATGCTCTTCGAGCCCCACGTCCTCTACCGCAACCTCGTCGGCTCCGATCGCGCCCGCGCGGTGCAGCTCGGGATCGCCTACGAGAAGTGGCGGGCGGGCAACTATCCCGCCGACAGCTACCCGCGCCTCGTGGCCGCGCTCGCCATCAACGAAACCGCCGCGCTGAAGGCGGCCTCGTGGGGGCTGGGCCAGATCCTCGGCGAGAACTTCGTGGCCGCTGGCTACGATAGCCCGCAGCAGATGGTGGTCGCCTTCGTCGAGGGCGGCGAGTCCGAGCAGCTGCAGGCCATGGTCCGCTTCATCAAGGCCAACCGCCTCGACGACGAACTGCGCACGCACAACTGGGCGGCGTTCGCTCGGGGCTACAACGGCCCGAGCTACGCGCAGCACGGCTACCACACCAAGCTGGCGGCCGCGTTCGCGAAGTGGGCCAAGATCAAGGACACGCCCTGGTCGCCGCCGCAGGACGCGGTCGGCAAGCCCGTGCCGGTCCCGCCCGTCGTGATCGCGCCCGTGCCCGTGGTGGAAACGGCCCCGGTCCCGCCCGTCTTCGCACCGGCCCCGCGCAACAGCGGCTCGCCAGCCGCCGCGCCGGCCGCGCCGACCATGCGTACTACCGCTCAAATAATCCTGCAGCCCGCCGAGCCTCCGGCCGCACCCGCGCCAGCGAAGCTCGGCTTCTGGGCCTCTGCCCTCGCGCGGCTGCGCACCGCCTACCCGAAGAAGGAGAGCTGACCCATGGCCGGCGGCATCATCGGATCCATCATCGGCGGCGTCCTGACGGGCGGCGCGGGCCCGGCGCTCGGCGCCGGAATCGGCGCGGCCATCCCGAGCATCGCCGAGATCGCGAAGGTCATCGTCGACCGGACCATCCCGGACCCGCAGAAAAAGGCCGAGGCCCAGGCCGAGATCGAGCAGGCCCTCACCGCGCGCGAGACCGCCCTGACGGCGGCCCTCCAGGCGCAGAACGAGCAGCAGAACGCGATCAACCTCGCCGAGGCGCAGGGGAACGACCGCTTCTCCTCGCGCTGGCGGCCGGCCCTCGGCTGGGCGTGCGTGGCGGCCTTCGTCTATCAGTTCCTGGCGGCTCCCATGGTCACGTGGGTTGGCGCGATTGTCGGGGTCGCGCTCGGCGTCGCCTTCCCAGCCCCGCCCACGATCGTCGTGTCCGACTTCATGCCGGTGCTGATCGGCATGCTCGGGCTCGGCGTGATGCGGACCTACGAGCGCACGACCGGCGTGCCGGGCGCGGTGCCCAGTCCGCAGCCGACGATGCGGCGTTGAGCGCGGATGCTCGCGCCATGGACGCCGCCCGCGAACCTCTCTCCCGGCCGCCCGCCTTCCTGCGGTTCCACGATCAAGAGAGCATGATGCCGGAAGCCCCGAAGAGCCAGGACGAGGCCGCCTGGACCAAGATGCAGGTCGACGTCGCGGTCTCGGCGACGAAGCTCGATGCGGTCCAGTCCGACGTGCGCGGAATCCGGGAGGATCTGCGCAACGTCTACGCCACCAAGACCGAGTTGAAGGACGTGGTCGACGACGTGACCAAGCTGAAGGATCACGTCGGCTGGCTGGTGAAGTCCGTGCTCGGCGCGATCGTCCTGGCGATCGTCGGCCTCGTCCTGTCGAAAGGCGGGGTGCCGCACTAATGCCCCCAGAATCGGAACCGCCGCAGGTTGTGATGCTCCCCGAAGTGGACCGGACCGACGAGATCTATGCCCGCGCCATCGAACTCGCCTACGGACCATCGCGGCGGCAGGCCCGCCTGCAGCTCGTGCTCAATGCGCTCTACTACACCGCGCTCGTCGCGCTGGTCGGCTGGATCTTCTCGATGGCCATCGATCGGGAGCCGCCGGTTCGGCAGATCACCCGCGAGGTGGTCAATCCGGGCAAGCAGGTACATGTCGGCGATCGCCTCCTGATCCGCGGGGTCCGCGTCCGGGACCGATCCTGCGAGATCACCCGCCGTTGGTGGCTCGTAGACGGCGCTGGCCGGCGGCTCGACTTCGAGCCCGAGCGCTTCGACGCCTACGGGCCGCTCGGGCGAGAGGAAGAGGTGATCGGTCCGTTCATCCCGCTCGATGCGATGCCGGGCCGGGGGCGGCTGCTTGGGGTGGTGGCCTACGACTGCAACCCGCTTCAGCGGGCGCTCGGCTGGTCAATCACCACGATCCTGCCGCCGCTGGAGTTCGAGATCCTGCCGCGGGCGGCGGCAGCGCCATGAAGGATCCCGACGCGCAGGACCTGTCGCTGATCTGGGCGCTGCTCGCGTTCCTGGCCGGCATCATCCTCGGCAACCGGACCGCGCCGAAGGATCCGCCGCCGCGCTGATTTTACGGAATCTGCCCCGGAATATGCCGACCCTCATGCAAGCCCGCCCGGCTCACCGCCGCGGCGGGCTTTTTCGTGCCGCTGGCCCGCACCTTGCGACGCTCCGGCGTTCCTCCCAGGATCCACTCAGCCCCGCCGGCACCGCCGCGCGGGGCTTTTTCGTCCCCGTGCTAGCCCTTCAGCTCGGCCAGCATCTTCGCGCCCTCGGCCAGGAAGAATGCCCGGATCGCTGGGTCCTTCACGAGATTGGCGCAGCGGGCTTCAATCACCTGCTGCGACTGATAATCCGGGTGCCTCAGGAGATCGGCGAGGTAGGTTCGGGCCTCGTCCTCGTTGTCGATCGTGAATGGCTCAACGGTAATCGCGGGTCTCCTGCTGCCCGATCATTCTTGCACGACTGCACGCCGCGCGCCCGGCTTGCTCGCGTCGATCTCGGTGAGGTGCTCGCGGCCGGCCGGGGTGATGAACCAAGCATCCACGCGCCGCCCTGGCCCGGGCGCCGAGCGGGATTCGACGAGGCCGAGCCTCCGGAGGACCGCCATGGCCGACGGGTAGGCGCCGCGGCGCAGCCCCTGCGGGTAGAGGAGGCAAGCGCGCAGGGCTTCGAGCTGGCGGCCGCGAATCGGTGCTTTCGGTTCGGAAGGCATGGCGGCGCCGGCCTACCGCGAGTCGTCGTCCTCGACGAGTCCACGGCTCGCGGCGAGGCGCCACAGGTCCGCATCGGAGAAGATCAGGTCGCCGATCTGCCAGCGCTCGAGCTCGTCGCCGATCGGCACGACGGGGACCTTCGCGGCCACCAGGGCGTCGACCGCCTCCATAATCGGATCGGCCTCCTGCCAGCGAATCGGGTGGTGGCCTTCGCTCATAAGTCGAGGCTACCGCGGGCAGGGGATCAGCGTCGAGCAGCGGGCCGTGTACCGGTTCATGTACCGCATGCGAACCGAAATCGGTCTGATCCAGTACATCGCGACAGAAATTCGCCAATGAAATCAATGGCGATTATTTCGCGGCCCACGTTCGGGACGTGGGGGTCGCAGGTTCAAATCCTGCCACTCCGACCAAAATTCCCGCGATCTCAAGTTCAGCGAGACGAACGGTCACCCTTCGCAAGGGACCTCGCGGACAGATGACGTGTAGCCTCGCTGGTCGGCGTCCGCATATTCCCAGACTCTCGCGAACGCGGCCACCTCGACCGGACCGAAGGCGTCGCGCCATCCCGGCTCCGCATCAGGCCGGTCCCTGTCTCGCGCTCCGCTGATCACTGCGCGCGGAGGATCCTGAGGCCGCCCCGTCTGGGCCGTCCGAGCCGCGATCCTGGGACGGAGTCTCCCCGGACCCCGCCGTGCCGGGGCTCTCGCCCTGCGGGGTCAGGGGCGCCATGGGCACGCTCTCCACGAGCAGCGCGATCATCTCGGACCGTGAGCTCAGGAGAATGGCCGGCGGCTCGCCGGTGATCTGCCGCCATCGCCTGACGAAATCGCCCGCCGGCAACTCGGCGAGAGCGTCCTGTTCGGTCGCGGGTTGGTCCGTTCTGAGGGCTGCGGACTGATCCATGCGCCCCAACGGCTCGGACCACGATTCGGCCTCAGCGTCCGCCCGGGATGGTGAAGCGAGCGTTAGTCCGATCGCGGAAGACGATGCCCGCAACGGCGGACCGGCGGGCGAGGCCCGGGACGCTCGATGCGTAGAGGAGCACGCGCCTCTCCCTGACGGAAGCGTGCGCGCCGGTCAGTTCATCGGCGGCACACAGGGAGGCGCGTCGAGGAATGGACCCGGCGCGCGGCCGCGCGGGATGTCGTCGTTCTCATGGGCCCTCATCGCACGACGCGGGGTCCGAGCGCGGTCAGGCGGCGAGCCGGAAACCGGTTCCGCGGGCCGTGCGGGGCGCGACCGTCGACTTGTCCCGGGGCAGCAGCAGGTCGATCTGCGAGCAGTGCAGCGCCAGGACGTTCTGCTCCTCCGCCATGGCGCGCGCCGCGCCGCTGAACCGGCCATTGGTCATCACGCACGCCGTGGTCGACCCGGCGCGCTCCGCCGCCGCCGCGACGTCCGAGATCGGGAGACACGCGACGTCGCGGTCCGCCCAATGCAGGCAAACCACGACGCGCGTTCGGGCCCGGAGGAGCACGAAGTGGTCCTGATCCTGGTAATCCAGGCGCCAGCCGGCCGCCTTCAGGCACCGCAGCATCAGCGCCTCGTATTGCGCCTGCGTGGCGCTCGCGCGGTCGACGAAGGTCCAGGACGCGACCTCGGCCGGCAGGATCGACGCGAGTTCCGCGCTGACAAGACGCCTGAAGCCGCGGAACCGGACGACGGCGCGGAGCGGGCGCCAGAGATGGGCGTGGTGCAGCCTGACGAGTTCCCGGTTCCAGAGCGCCTCGAACGCGGCCGCTCCGCGCGCGTGGTGCTCCATCCACCGGTTCTCGATGATCAGGCGCTCGATCTGCGGTCGGATCGCGCGGCGACACCGCTCGGTGACCCGCTCCTGCAGATGCAACCAAGCGAGCAGAAGCAGGATGGCTATCACCCACAGGGCGAGGCTCGTCGCGAACATGGCGGCGGGACTTTGCGAAATAAGGCCGATGTCGCCATTTATCCGCCTCAGGAATTAAGCGGACATTGCCGGTCACATGCGTACTGAACCGATCAGTGCAAGTCTTTGGAGATGGTGAATTCTAAATTTATGTCCGCCCCGCAGCCGCTCAGGTCCGCATAGCCACGAACATGCTCCGGCCCTGCTGGTGGTAGTAGCCGCTCTCCATCGAGCCGCGGATGTCGTGCCCCAGCATGTCGTACTGCTCGTAGACCATGTCGAAGCCGCACTCCTTCAGAAGCTGGATCAGGGCCGGCTTGGTGGGCCAGAAAGAGCGCTTGTTGCTCCACGAGGTCCATTTGTGCGCCTCGAGCTGGCTCGTGTCGTCGAGATCGTGCTCGTGCATCCAGCGACCCGGCAGATCTTCATTCTCGGCGGGCGGCGAGAGCTGAAACAGGGCCTCGTTCGTGTCGGTCGCGAAATGCGTGTGCAGGATGACCACGTCGCGGACGCACTCGGCCATGAGGCGGATGAAGGCGGCCGGCCTGTCGAGGTGGTAGAGCAGTCCGCAGCAGAAGGCGGCATCGAAGGGGCCGTGGGCCGCCAGATTCCACACGTCGTCGTTGACGAAGGCGAGACCGGGGACGCCCGTCCCCTCCTTGACCCGCAGGCAGTTCTCGAAGTTGGAGCGGCGCACCTCGACACCGGTGGCGCGCATCCCGGCGCGGGCGAATTCGAGCGTGTAGCCGCCCTCTAGGCAGCCCAGATCGACGATCGACCGGCCGGCCAGCCTGTGCCCGTAGAACAGCCGGAGCGAGCGCAGGGCCGCCTGCGTCCAGGGGCTGTCGGCGATCAGCCAGCCCGCCTCGGGCAAGGTCTCGGACCCGTCCGCGAGGCGGATGTTGTGTGCCGTGAACGTCATGCCGCCTCCCCACGCCGCCCACCCTCGCCGAGCGGGGCCACGATGAGTTTATACGGGCCGCGCTCGATCGGTTCACGCGGTTTGTCGATCCACCCGTGTCGAAGGGACGGCAGGCGGATCGGGATGCGCGCGGCGCGCGTTATCGGCGCGCCCGCTCGAAGAAACGGCGGATCGGATTTCGGGCCGGGGCACTCCCCTCGGCCCGCGGAGATTGCGGGGAAACGGCTGGCGGCAGCGCCGCAGCCTCCGGCTCGGCGGTCCAGCCATCCTGCCAGCGCAGGTGCCGGACTGTGCCCCTGGCGGTGCCGGTCCGCTGTTTCAGCGCCAGCGTGTCGAGGAAGCGGCTCGCGCGATGGCTGAACGTGTTCCCATCGCGCACGACCCGCGCGGCTGCCGTCGCGAGCTTCTGTCTGAGCCGGCCGCTGCTGTCGAGCTCCCGATGCAGGTGAAGCGCCTCGGCAGCGTTGTTGAAGTACAGGGCCGACTCACCGTGCGGGAAGAGGGCAGCGCAGTCGCGATTATACTGGGACAGGCACGGGACGCCGTGCGAAGCGGCGTCGAAGCTTCTGAAATTGGGGCCACCGTTCATATTCTGGATGTGGAAAATGTTCAGGCAGATTCGATACCGGGCCATGTAGGTGCGCATCTGATGTTCGCCGACGACGCTGTTGATGGAAAACTTGTGTAGGAGGTGAGGAGCCGCGGTCCAGAGTTCCTTGTACCAGCTCGGCGGTCCCTGAATTTCGAGATCGGTCGCCGAGAAGTAAGAGAGGAGTTCCAGTCGGTGCATCGACGACTGGAAATTGAAATACTCCATCGCGTTGATCGGCGTGCCGTCGGGGAGACTCCACGCCTCGTCGATCATGAAGAACGGCGAACGCATCCGGTCGCGAAGCTCGACCCCCACAGGCAGAGGGCCGGTGCGGGAGCCGACGAGACCGTCCTGCGAGCGCGCCGCGTAGAGGGCAATGTGATGCAGCGACCCGAGGAAGCCGACTGAGGTCACGGCTCGGTTCTGGGACGGCCGTGGATCGAAGCCGGCGAAGGGCAGCCAGTCGGCCCGCGACGCCTGCGGATGCTCCGCGAAGTTGCTGCACGCGACGCTCAGCAACACGCTCGCGGGGATCGTGAGACCCGAGAAGTAGAAGGGGCTGTCGACGAACCACGCCGCGTGCGCCACGCCGCGCCGCGCGAGGCCCTCATAGACCGGCGCGCACAGGCCGACCGCGTTGATGCTCAGGGCGCCGTCGATTGCGATGCCGTCGGCTTCGAGGAAGGAGAGCAGGGTCTCGGCGAGTTCCTCCGACTGGCTGAGGTGGGTATAGGCAAAATTCGCGACGACGACGTCGCATCCGGCCGCCGCGAAGGCGTCGATGAGCCCGCTGCGGCTCGCATCGAGGATGCCGAAGACATCCATCAGCAACAGGGTGGCCTTCGACATGCGCTCAGGCGTCTTCTTCTGTCTGTCTGAAGATCAGGATCCGGTCGCGGCTCGTCACGGCCAGCGGATCGTTCTGCACCACCAGACCGGGTTTGCGGTCCGTGCAGCGCGCGCCGACCTCCGGGGCCTGCAAGACCCGGAAGCGCCGGTCGCCGACCGCGATACGCGCGTACAGATTCGGCGGGAAAAGGTAGGCGCGCACGTGCCGGTCAATCTGGGCCGCCGTTCGGTGAAAGTCGATCTCTGTCCGCGTGTAGTCGATATCCGCCTTGCCGAAATAGGTCGCCGCCGCGTCGTCCTGAACAACGGCCATTTCCGACAGGCCGCGCGCCGCGGTGACCGACGCGAACTTGGCCGCGTTCCGCTCGATCAGCCGCACGCCGGCCTGTTCGCAGAGGCTGTAGACCTCGCGATTGGACCGGCCCTCGATCGCGAAGGTCTCCTGATCCACGACGGCGCCCGTGTCGATCCCGGCATCGATGATGTGAAGCGACACGCCGAAGGTCGCGTCGCCGTTGAGGATGGCGAGCGTGATGGGCGCCATCCCGCGGTAGCGCGGTAACGGCGAGAAGTGGAGGTTGATGAGCCTGTCTCTGCCGTGCTCGATGATGTCGTGTCTCAAGATGATCGAGAACTGAACTGAGAGGAGCAGAGTGGGGTCGATCTCGAAATACGTGCGCGCGAAGCCTTCGGCATCTTGGACGCCGCGGCTCTCGATGCCGAGGCGGTGCGCCGCGTCGCGCGCGACCCGCGCTGAAATCTCATCCTTGTCGGCGTAAACGTACACGATCGTGTGACCTGGCAATTCACGACGAATGATCTCGAGCGTGTCGGCACAAACCTTGTTTTTCCCACACACAAGAATCGACGGCGTCTTCGACATCGCAACCGCATCACTGAGTGTCGTTGCTGAATTGTTCGTGCGGGCTGCGTGCCGTGATCGTCATCAATTTCGTTGAAATCAAATCGTCGCGCGCCGGCAATCCACCCTGACACATATACATAATAGGGGAAGTGCAGGAAGCCACGTCCCGCTGCAACAACATGTGGGCTTGCCGTTTCGTCGCAGGTTGTACACACAGTCGTTGTGCTCGCGGCGCGGGTGAGGGGGCTGGCAAACGGGTGGACGCGCAGTTGCGACGTGGCCGGCCAAACGGCGTATGAAGCCCCCCGATGGATTCGCCTTCACACAGCCGAGCCGGACAGCGACCCGCAGGATGGGCCGGCTTCGCGCGCAGCTTCCTCGTCAGCGCCGCCTGCATGGGCCTGGCGCTGATCGGCTTCGTGGCCGCGGTCGATCCCTACGGACTGCGGGCCGCGCCCGGGCATCCGCCGGGACCGATCATGGATGCCAATCAGCGGCTCTCCTATCCGCAGATCGCCCGCGGGGGGCCGTTCGACGCGGCGGTCTTCGGCACCTCGACGGCGCGACTGCTCGACCCGCAGGCTCTCGACGCGGCCTTCGGTGTCCGGTTCGCCAATCTGGCGGTGAATGCCGCGACGCCCGACGAGCAGGGTCGGCTCGCCGCGCTGTTCCTGGCCCGCCGGCCGATCCGCGCGGTCCTGTTCGGCCTCGATGCCCCGTGGTGCGCCGCCGATCCGCCGGCCCGGACCGCCCATGCCTTTCCCGACTGGCTCTACGCGGACCGCGTGCCCGGCGATGTCCTGCGTCAGGTCAGCCTGCGCTCGGTCACGACGGCCGTCCGGGCCGGGCTCGCCGATCTCGGGCTGACGCGGGCGCGGATTCGCGGAGACGGCTACGCGGTCTTCACGCCGCCCGAGGCGCGCTACGACCTCGCACGCGCCCAGGCCCATATCCGCGCAGGCCGCGTGGACTCGGCGGCGGCGGACGCCCCCGAGCTGCCGATGCCGGCCCTCGACCGCCTGGACGATCTCCTCGGTCGCGTGCCCGCCCAGGCCCTGAAGATCGTGGCCTTCATGCCGGTGCATGCGGGGGCGCAGGGTTCACCGGGATCGGCGGCGGGCCGTCGCGAGGAAGCCTGCAAGGCGCGCGCCGCGGCGATCGGGAAGCGCCGGGGCGCGGTCGTGGTGGATTTTCGCCGGATCTCGCCGCTGACGACCCGGGACGCGAATTATTGGGACGCGCTGCATTACCGCCTGCCCGTGGCGGCGCGCGTCATCTCGGATCTCGCGCGCGCCGTCGCCACCGGCCGCGACGATCCGGATGGAATCTACCGGGTGCTCGCGCACCCGTGACGCCCGGTCAGGCGGCGGCGCGCTCGGCGCTCGCCCAGCCGGCGCGGGTCTCGGCGCAGTACTCCGCGTAGCGGCCGTCCCGGATCGCCGCGCGCGCGCCGGCCATCAGGTCCTGGTAGTAGGCGAGGTTGTTCCAGGTCAGCAGCATCATCCCGAGGATCTCGTTCGAGCGCACGAGGTGATGCAGGTAGGCACGGGAATAGTCCCGCGCGGCCGGACAGGTCGAGGTCTCGTCGAGCGGCGCGGTGTCCTCGGCGTGGCGGGCGTTGCGCAGGTTGACCCGTCCGTGGCGCGTGTAGGCGAGGCCGTGCCGGCCGGCGCGGGTCGGCATCACGCAGTCGAACATGTCGATGCCGCGGGCGACCGCGCCGAGGATGTCGTCCGGCGTGCCGACGCCCATCAGGTAGCGGGGCTTGCCGGCGGGCAGGTGCGGCTCGACCGTCTCGATCATGGCGAACATGACCGCCTGCGGCTCGCCGACGGCGAGGCCGCCCACCGCGTAGCCCTTGAGATCGAGATCCGTCAGCGCGCGGGCGCTCTCGACGCGCAGGGCCGGCACGTCGCCGCCCTGGACGATGCCGAACAGGGCCCGTCCCGGCTGCTCGCCGAACGCGACGCGGCAGCGCTCGGCCCAGCGCAGCGATAGGTGCATGGCCTTCTCGATGGCCCCGTGGTCCGCCGGCAGGCGGACGCACTCGTCGAGCTGCATCTGGATGTCGGAGCCGAGCAGACCCTGGATCTCGATGGAGCGCTCCGGGCTCATGTGATGCGCGGTGCCGTCGATGTGCGAGCGGAAGGTCACGCCCTGCTCGTCGATCTTCCGCAGTGCGGAGAGCGACATCACCTGGAAGCCGCCGGAATCGGTCAGGATCGGCCGGTCCCAGTTCATGAAGCGGTGAAGGCCGCCGAGCCGGGCCATGCGCTCGGGGCCGGGCCGCAGCATCAGGTGGTAGGTGTTGCCCAGGACCACGTCGGCGCCGAGATCGCGGACCTGGCCGGGGTACATGGCCTTGACGGTCGCGGCCGTGCCCACCGGCATGAAGGCCGGGGTCCGGATCTCGCCGCGCGGCGTCGCGATCACGCCGGTGCGGGCGGTGCCGTCCCGGGCCAGCAGGTCGAAGCGGAAGTGTGCGCTGTCGGTCATGGGTTGTCCGCGCCCGGGCCCGGGAAGAGCAGGCTGGCGTCGCCGTAGGAGTAGAACCGGTACCCGGCGGCGATCGCGTGCGCGTAGGCCGCGCGCATCGTCGCGAGACCTGAGAACGCCGAGACCAGCATGAACAGCGTCGAGCGCGGCAGGTGGAAATTGGTCACGAGGGCGTCGACCGCGCGGAACCGGTAGCCCGGCGTGATGAAGATCTCGGTGGGTCCCGAGAAGGGCGCGAGCGTGCCGTCCGGTCGGGCCGCGCTCTCCAGCAGCCGCAGGGCCGTGGTCCCGACCGCGACGATCCGGCCGCCCGCGGCCCGCGCGGCGTTCAGGGCCTCGGCCGTGGCGGCGTCGAGGATGCCGATCTCCGCGTGCATGCGGTGGGCCTCGGTATCCTCGGACTTGACCGGCAGGAAGGTCCCGGCGCCGACATGCAGCGTGACGTGGCGGCGCCGCAGACCGGCGGCGTCGAGATCGGCCAGCAGCGCGTCGGAGAAGTGCAGGCCGGCCGTGGGAGCCGCGACCGCCCCCGGATTGCGGGCGTAGACCGTCTGGTAATCGGTGGCGTCGCGGTCATCCGTGGCGCGCTTGCCCGCGATGTAGGGGGGCAGCGGCAGGGCACCCTCCGCGGCGATGGCCGCGTCGAGGTCGGGCCCGGCCCGGTCGAAGGCGAGGACGATCTCCCCGGCCTCGGCCTTCTCGAGAACGGTCGCCGCCAGATCGCCGAAGCGCAGCGCGTCGCCCGCCGCGAGCCGCTTGGCCGGACGCGCGAAGGCGCGCCAGCGGTCGGGGGCTTCCCGCAGGTGGAGCATCACCTCGGTGCGCTGGCCGGGTGCGCCGGGCCGTGTGCGCACGCCGTTCAGCCGGGCCGGGATCACCCGCGTGTCGTTGAAGACTAGGGCGTCGCCGGCCCGGAGGGCCTGGGGCAGGTCGCGCACGGTCCGGTCGGCCAGCGGCGCGCCGGGTCGGACCACGAGCATCCGCCCGGCGTCGCGCGGCTCGGCCGGGCGGAGGGCGATGCTGGTCTCCGGCAGATCGAAATCGAAGAGGTCCACGCGCATCGCCGGCTGCCTGCACCGAACGGCACGCGGTTTCAACCGCGGAACCGCCGGGGAGCGCGTCCGTTTCCAGCGTCACCGAGACGCGAGGCTCCCGATCCATGCCCTGGTACGCCGTTCGCCCCCGTGACGCCGCCGATCCCCGCTGGCCGCTCCCCGGCACGTCCGAGATCGTGCTGAAGGCCGAGGATCCCGACACCGCCCGCGCGAAGTTCGAATCAGCCTACCCGAGCCAGCCCTTCGGCAGCCCCGGAATCCCGGTGCCGAATACCGGCGCCGGCAGCTTCCGCGGCGATCCGGACGCCCTGGTCGTGGCCGAGACGGGCGAGCCGCCGGCGCCGCGGGGGAGCGACGCGTGACGCCCCGCGGTCGCCCCCGGCGGGTCACCCTCGACGGGCAGCTCCTCGGGTATTGGGAGCGCGAGGCCGCCCGGCTGGAGACCCTCGCCGCCGGAGCGCGCTTCGCCTGGCAGCGCCGTCGCTTCCTGCGCAAGGCGGAGGCCGCGCGCGCCAAGGCGGAGCCGAGCCGGCGGCGCGAGGCCGCCCGCGACAACGGCGGCGCGTCGGAGACTTAGCCGCGGCTAACACGTTTTCGGCGGCGTCGAACCTTTGCCGTGGCCTTGGCCGCGGCCGGTGCCGTATGGGCGCGGCGTCACCCCAACGGCGCGAACCATGGACCGCACCCAGAAAGCCGCCCTCTTCAGCGCGGGCATCGGCCTCGCCGTCACGGCGATGAAGTTCTACGCGGCGTGGCTCACCGGCAGCCTCGCCCTGTACTCCGACGCGCTGGAGAGCATCATCAACGTGGTCGCCGCAATCGGCGCCTTCGTGGCCCTGCGGGTCGCCGCGCGCCCGGCGGACGAGGACCATCCCTACGGTCACCACAAGGCCGAGTTCTTCTCGGCGGTGATCGAGGGCGCGCTGATCGTGGTGGCGGCGCTGCTGATCCTGCGCGAATCCTATTTCGGGCTGCTCGCCCCGAAGGCCCTCGACGCGCCCGCGGTGGGCCTCGCGATCAACTTCGCGGCCGGGATCGTCAACGCGGTCTGGGCGGCGGCACTGATGCGCTGGGGAAGGCGGTGGCGGTCGCCGGCCCTGATCGCCGACGCGCGCCACGTCTTCGCCGACGTAATCACGTCCTGCGGCGTCCTGGCCGGCGTCGGCGCCGTGGTGGTGACGGGCTACCCGGTCCTCGACCCCGTGGTGGCCGGGCTGGTCGCCATGAACATCCTGTGGTCCGGCTTCCGCATGGTCCGGGAATCGGTCGACGGCCTCATGGACAGGGCCGCCCCGGCCGAGATGGTGAGCCAGATCCGGTCGCTCATCTCCCAGCACGGCGAGGGCGCGCTGGAGGCGCACGACGTGCGCACGCGCTCCGCCGGTCAGGCGACCTTCATCGACTTCCACCTCGTCGTCCCCGGCGCGATGACCGTCGAGGATTCGCACGCGATCTGCGACCGGCTGGAATCAGCCCTGGAGACGACGATCCCCGGGGCGGTGGTGACCATCCACGTCGAGCCCGGCGAGGAGGCCAAGGCGCGGGGATTGCCGGTGCTGTAGGCCGCCGATCAGCTCCAGGCGTGGAGCGGCGGGTTCACGCCGTTGAGGGCGTGGTTGCCGACGATCGCGTATTTCCAGCGGACGGGATCGTGCAGCGTGTGCGTGCGCGTTCCGCCAGTGACGGTCGAGATTCTCGGCGGCCAGAGTCGAGCGGGTCCCCGACAGCTCGAACAGCTTGTTCGACGCCGCCAGGGCGACCTCGGTGGTCAGCACCTTCGCCTCGGCGACCGCGATCTGGGCCGCCGCGACCGTCTCGGCGTCCGGCCGCGCGACGGCCGCGTCGAGGGCGAGACCGGCCCGGTCGAGCAGCGCCTCGGCGGCGTGCTGCCGGATGGTCAGGTCGCCGACCGCCTGGATCGTGTAGGGATCGTCGGACGCCCGCTCCAGCCCGCTGTCGATCCAGGGGCGGGCCTTGTCGCGGACGAAGCCGATAGTGTCGTCGAGGGCCTCGCGGCCGATCCCGGCATCGACCGCGGCCTGGATGATCTGGAACACGGCGCCGTCGGCGGTCGGCGCCGCGTAGCCCTTCCAGGCCGGCACCAGATGGGTCTTGGGCACGCGCACGTCGTCGATCAGCACGGTCCCGCTCGCCGTGCCGCGCTGGCCGAAGCTCGACCAGTCATCGATCACCGTGAGTCCGGGCGCGCCCCGCTCGGCGATGGCGTACCAAGCGCGTCCCTCGGCATCGAGGGCGACGATCGGGACCAGGTGCGCGAGGAGGGCGCCGGTGGCGTAGAACTTCCGGCCCCGCACCACGACGTGGTCGCCGTGATCGGTGAAGCGCGTGTCGAAATCGGCCGCCCGCTTGGTGCCGCGCTCCGAGAAGGCGTTGCCGAACCGCGTTCCGCGCAAGACCTCGCCGAACAGCAGGTGCTTCTGCGCCTCGTCCGACACCGTCCGGATCGCCGCCAGGATGCCGAGATGGTTCTGGGCGATCTGCGCGATGGCGGGATCGGCGGCCGCCACGATGGCGATGACCTGCGCGAGGGTCCGGTAGGAGACCTCGGGGCCGCCATAGGCGCGCGGCACGTTGATCGACCAGAGGCCGCTCTGCGAGAAGGCGTCGAGCTCCTCGAGCGGCCGCACGGCGTGGCGGTCCCGCTCCGACGCGCCGGCCCGGAACTCGGCCGCGAGCCCGTGGGCCACGGCCAGCGCCTCGGCGTCGTCACGGATCACGTGGGCGGGTGAGGGCGGCCGCGCGGGGCCGGGAGCGCCCGGGCGGTGCTCCGGCTCGAGCGTGCGCGCATCGACGGCGATGTTCATGGCTCACTCCGATCAGTCGGATTAGGGTTCGGCGGGCGGCGCTCAGGCGGCCTCGGCGCGCCGGTCGCGGGCGGCCTCGAGGGCGCGGACCCGCGGGATCACGTGCGCGCCGAAATACGCGACGTCCTCTTGGAAATGCAGGAAGGCCAGCAGGGCGAGGTCCGCTCCCGCATCCTTCAGCGCCAGGATCCGCTCGGCGATCTGGTCGGGCGTGCCGATCAGGTCGGTCTTGAAGCCGTCGTTGTACTGGACGAGATCCTCGAAGCTCGACTTGGCCCAGTTGCCTTCCCCTTCCGGCGAGGCCTTGCCGGCATTCTTGACCTCGTGACCGAAGGCCTTCACGGCGTCCGGGTCGGCGTTGTCGATGATCTCCTGAAGGACGGCGCGGGCCTCCTCCTCGGTGTCGCGGGCGATGACGAAGGCGTTGACGCCGATCCGGGGATGATTGCCGGTCTCGGCCGACTTGGCGCGGATATCGTCCACCTGGGCGCAAATCGTCTCCGGCGTGCCGCCATTCGTGAAGTACCAGTCCGACACGCGGGTCGCCATGTCGCGCGCGGCGCGCGACGAGCCGCCCTGGAAGATCTCGGGCAGCGGCTGGGCCGGCTTCGGCTTCAGCGTGTAATCGCTGTAGCGGTAGAAGTCGCCGCGGAAGGTGAAGCTGTCCTGCGTCCAGATCCCGCGCAGGCTCCGTATGAACTCCTCCGACCGGCGGTACCGCTCGTCGTGGTCGAGCCAGGGCTCGCCGATCGCCCGGAACTCGCCCGAGAACCAGCCCGAGACGATGTTCACCGCGATGCGGCCTTCGGTGAGCTGCGAGATCGTGGCGATCTGCTTGGCGGCGAGGGTCGGATGCCAGGGACCGGGCAGGAGCGCGGCGATCACCTTGAGCTTGGTGGTCGCGGCCAGCAGGGCGTGGCTGAAGGCGACCGATTCGTGCTGGTACTCGGCGCCGTAGCCCGCGGTGAACCGGATCTGCGTCAGCCCGTAATCGAATCCCGCCTCCTCGGCGATCTGCGCCAGCTTCCGATTGTAATCGGCATCCCAGCTCGTGCGCTGGGGGATCTTGCTGATGACAAGCCCCCCGGAGACGTTGGGCACCCAGTAGGCGAAGCGGATCGGCTCGCGCGCCGCCGCGTCGGCGAGATGGCTGGTCATCCGGCGTTACCTCAGTTGCACGGCGGTTGGGCGCCGTGTCGTCTTCGGATGATCGCCGCGAACTGAATACACTATGCAGAACGCGGCCGATCGCTCAAGAACACCGAAAGTATTCCGGGGCGATGGCCGTCGGTCAAAGGAACGGGTTGCCGTTTTTCAGCCGATCTCGGCGAGACTTTTCTTCGCCGAGATCCTGCGCGCGCGGCTTTGTCCTAGGCGGCGCGGGCCGCGGGCGAATCGTGCAGGCGGCGCCACGCGAAGACCGAGAACACGCCGATCAGGCAGGCGGCGAGGCCGAACCACGTGAATGCGTATTGCAGGTGGTTGTTCGGCAGATCGACCCGGAGCTGGCCGCCGCGCGGCCACGTCGTCTGCCCGGGAACGGCGTCGGCCTCGATCAGGTAGGGCTCGACCGTTCCGAGGCCGCGCGCCGCCGCGATGCCGGCGATGTCCCGGTTGAACCACTCCCCGCGGGCGGGATCCGGTTCCGGCACGAACATCCCCCGGGCCTCGCTCGCGCGGAGGATGCCGGTGACCGTCGTCGACCCGTCGATCAGGCCGTCCCGGCGATCGCTCTGCGCCTTCAGCTCCGTGGGGACGAAACCCCGGTTGATGATCACCATGCTCCCGTCGTCCCGGCGGAACGGCGTGAGCACGTAGTAGCCCTGCAGGGCGCGGCCCGGCGTCTCGCCGGGCGCCAGCCCGTGCACGAGGGTTTCCCGGTCGTTGAGGAACTGACCGCTGACCCGGACGTGCCGGAACTCGTCGCGCGCCGGATCCCAGGCCGCCGCGGTCGGCGGCGCCACCGGCTCCGCGCGGCTCTGACGCACGATCCTGGCGATCAGGTCTTCCTTCCAGGCCCTGCGCTCGAGCTGCCAAGTCCCCAGCCCCAGCAGGATGGCCAGGGCAACCAGCGAGGCGAGCCCCGGCGCGACCAGGTCGCGCCAGCCAGCGCGGTGCGGTCCGCTCGCGGTCACGGCTCGAAGCGCCCTTGCTCCGCCCGGTTGCTGAACTGCAGGGCGATCAGCAGGCCCTTGAGGGGCCGCACCAGGATCAGGCTGAGCCCGACCGAGAGGGTCAGGGCCACCAGGGCGTGGACCCAGATCGGCGGCTCGTAGGTGATCTCCAGCCAGAGGGCGAGACCGACCACGATCAGGCCGACGATCGACATCACGAAGAAGGCCGGCCCGTCCGCGGAGTCGAAATGCGCGTAGTCGAGCCCGCACGCCTCGCAGGAGGGGCGCAGGCTCAGGAACCCTTTGAACAGGTGACCCTCGCCGCAGCGCGGGCACCGGCCGCGCAGGCCGGTCGGGATCGGCGGCGGCGGCGAGTAGGTTCGGTTGTTCACGGGCACACTCCAGACCTGTTCCGTGCGGGACCCATCGACCCGCGCGCGGGCCGCTCTCGTCGATACGGGGTTCGCGCGGCGTCGGAAACGCAGAAGGGCGGCCTGAGCCGCCCTTCGCAGATCCGCCATGCGGCGACGGGATGGTTCCGCTCAGTGAGCGCCACCGCCGTGGAAGACCCCCGAACCCCACACGTAGATGGCGGCGAACAGAAACAGCCACACGACATCCACGAAGTGCCAGTACCAAGCGGCGAACTCGAAGCCGAGGTGCTGACGCGGGGTGAACTGGCCCGCGTAGACGCGGAACAGGCACACCGCCAGGAAGATGGTGCCGATGATGACGTGGGCGCCGTGGAAGCCCGTCGCCATGAAGAAGGTCGACGAGTAGATGCTGCCCGAGAAGCCGAACTCGGCGTGGCTGTACTCGTAGGCCTGGCAGGCGGTGAACAGAACGCCGAGGATGATCGTCAGCCACAGGCCGTACTTCAGGCCCTTGCGGTCGCCCTCGATCAGCGCGTGGTGCGCCCAGGTGACGGTGGTGCCCGAGGTCAGCAGGATCAGCGTGTTCAGGAGCGGCAGGTGCCAGGGATCGAACGCCTCGATGCCCTTCGGCGGCCAGACACCGCCGGTGAACTCCACGCGCGAGACCTGGATCGGGTCGGCGGTGTAGAGGGCGGCCTCGAAGTAGGCCCAGAACCACGCGACGAAGAACATCACCTCGGAGGCGATGAACATCATCATGCCGTAGCGGTGGTGAAGCTGGACCACACGGGTATGGTCGCCGGAATTGGCCTCGTGCGCGACGTCCTTCCACCACGAGTACATGGTGTAGAGAACGCCGATCGTGCCGGCCCCGAAGATGTAGGGACCGGGGGCCAGGGTGCCGATCGTGAGGCTCTTCATCCAGAACACGGCGCCGAACGCCATGAGGAAGCCCGAGAAAGCCCCGATCAACGGCCACGGGCTCGGATTCAGGATGTGGTAGTCGTGATTCTTGGCGTGCGCCTCGGCCATCGTCCCGTCGCTCCTCACCCTCGCGCCCTGCGCCGTTCCCGGCCTTACGCTGTTCGTTGCCTGCCCTAGGCCGGGCGCGGCACGCACCACGCCCAAGCTTGCTGGCAGCTTTAGTCGCTGCGGCCCCGTGTTGTCACGGGTCCGCGATCAGAAATCGCCCTTCGTTCCCGAGGAAGACGATCTCGCCACCGCCGCCTTCACGGGTTCACCGTTCTTGGAGGCGAAGTAGGTGTAGGACAGCGTCATCTCCGAGAGATGCGCGGTGTTGGAGTCGTCGCGAACGGCCGGATCGACGTAGAACACCACCGGCACGTCCAGCGTCTCGCCCGGCTGGAGCGTCTGCTCGTTGAAGCAGAAGCACGCGATCTTGACGAAGTAGCCGCCCATCAGACCCGGCTGGACGTTGAAGGTCGCCACACCCGCGGAGGGCGCGCTGCCGGTGTTCTGCACGCGGAAGAAGACCGTCTTCGTTTCGCCGAGCTTCGCCTCGACGCTGCGCACTTCCGGGATGAACTTCCAGGGCAGCCCAGGCGCGACGTTCGTGTCGAAATGGACGATCATGCTGTCGTCGGTCCGCGCCGCGGAGGCCGAGAGCGCCGGTCCCTGCCGGGGCGTGCCGTCGTAGCCGGTCGCCTTGCAGAAGGCGTCGTAGAGCGGCACCGACGCGAAGGCGAGGCCGATCATGCCTACGGCGAGACCCGCGCAGGCGAGGGCGGTGCGCGTCGCGGCCCGGTTCGATCCTGATGGAGGAACGGTCATCGCAGGCGCCTCAGAGCGGCCGGGTCAGGATCTGAGGGCCGAGCTTGACGATCGTCAGCACGAAGAACAGCAGGACCCAGGCTCCCAGCGCCAGCGCGATCGCGATCGAGCGCTTGCGGCGGCGCGCCTCCTGCTCGGGCGTGAGCGGCGGGTACTGGATCTCGGGATCCGCCATGGCGCTCAACCCAGGACCGGGCGGAACAGGCCGAAGCTCTGCTCGGCCAGGAGCGCCGAGAACAGCGCGAACAGGTAGAGGATCGAGAAGCCGAACATGCCCATGGCGGCGCGCCGCTCGGCATCGCCCTCGCGGTTCCGCAGCACGCGGATGCTGAAGGCCACCATGCCCAGGCCGCCGACGAGGCCGACCACAGCGTAGACGAGGCCACCGAAGCCGAGAGCCACCGGGACGAGGCCGAGGGGGGCGAGCAGCAGCGAGTACCACACGATCTGGCGGCGGGTGGAGGCGGGGCCGGCGACGTTCGGCATCATCGGGATGCCGGCGCGGGCGTACTCGTCGGCCTTGATCAGGGCCAGCGCCCAGAAGTGCGGCGGGGTCCAGATGAAGATGATGGCGAACAGGATCAGCGACTCGACGCCGACCGACCCGGTCACCACCGCCTGCCCGATGACAGGCGGCAGGGCTCCGGCGGCGCCGCCGATGACGATGTTCTGCGCGGTCGCCCGCTTCAGCCACATCGAGTAAACCACGGCGTAGAACACGATGGTGAAGGCGAGGAGCGCGGCCGCCAGGAGATTGGCGGCGAGCCCGAGCACCACCACGGAGGCGACCGAGAGGAACAGTCCGAAGCCCAGTGCCTCCTGGGAGGTGATCCGGCCCGACGGGATCGGCCGGGTGGCGGTCCGACTCATGACCGCGTCGATGTCGGCGTCCCACCACATGTTGAGGCAGCCGGACGCACCGGCGCCGACCGCGATGGCGAGGAGCGAGATCGCGCCGATGGCCGGCTGCACGTGGCCCTGCGAGACCACCATTCCGACCAGTGCGGTGAAGATCACGAGGACCATCACCCGCGGCTTCAGCAGGGCGAAGTAGTCCGGAACGTCGCCGCCGGCGGTCGTGAGGGCCGGGGCCGGAACGTCCGGTCCGATCGTGTTCGTCAGGCTCGTCATCGCGTCTGCCGCTGCTGTGTCGGCGCCCGGCCGCGCGCGTCACGGCCGAGTCGTGTCTCGAATTCGACGTGTTCCAAGGATCGGCGTGAGCGGGGCCCGGGACTTCTCCCTCGGCCCGTGCGGATCGCCCTCATCGCTCGCCCTTGCCGGGAGGTCGGCCGACCGGCCTCCGGGGAAGGGCGAGGGCCGCGGACGCGGCCCTCGCGGGGTGTCTATCAGTGCGCGCCCGGCTCGTCGACGATGCGGGGCAGCGTCTCGAACTGGTGGAACGGGGGCGGGGAGGAGAGCGTCCACTCGAGGGTGGTGGCGCCTTCGCCCCACGGGTTGTCCGCGGCCCGCTCCTTCGAGCGGAAGGCGAGGATGACGCCGATCACGAACACGAACATGCCGAGCGCGAAGATGTGGCCGCCGTAGGTCGACACCTTGTGCCACTGGGCGAACGCGTCCGGGTAGTCGGCGTAGCGGCGCGGCATGCCGGCGAGGCCCAGGAAGTGCATCGGGAAGAACAGGACGTTCGCGCCGATGAAGGCCAGCCAGAAGTGCAGCTTGCCGGCCCACTCGGGGATGATGTGACCGGTCATCTTCGGGAACCAGTAGTAGACACCGGCGAAGATGATGAACACGGCCCCGAGGGACAGCACGTAGTGGAAGTGCGCGACCACGTAGTAGGTGTCGTGCAGGTACTTATCGACCGCCGAGTTGGCCAGCACGACGCCGGTGACGCCGCCGACCGTGAACAGGAAGATGAAGCCCACCGCCCAGTGCATGGCGGCGGTGAAGCGGATGGAGCCGCCCCACATGGTGGCGATCCACGAGAAGATCTTCACGCCGGTCGGGACCGCGATCACCATCGTGGCGAACACGAAGTAGGACTGCGTCTGCAGCGACAGGCCGACCGTGTACATGTGGTGCGCCCACACGACGAAGCCGACGACGCCGATCGCCACCATGGCGTAGGCCATCGCGAGGTAGCCGAAGACGGGCTTGCGCGAGAACGTGGCGATGATGTGCGACACGATGCCGAAGGCCGGCAGGATCATGATGTACACTTCGGGGTGACCGAAGAACCAGAATAGGTGCTGGTACAGGATCGGGTCACCGCCGCCGGCCGGGTCGAAGAAGGTCGTGCCGAAGTTGCGGTCGGTCAGCAGCATCGTGATGGCGCCCGCGAGCACCGGCAGCGAGAGCAGCAGCAGGAACGCGGTGACCAGCTCGGCCCAGGCGAAGAGCGGCATCTTGTGCAGCGTCATGCCCGGGGCGCGCATGTTCAGGATCGTGGTGATGAAGTTGATCGCGCCGAGGATGGAGCCCGCGCCCGACAGGTGCAGCGCGAAGATCGCGAAGTCGACGGCCGGGCCGGGATGGCCGGCGGTGGAGAGCGGCGGGTAGACGGTCCAGCCGGTGCCGGCGCCGGACGCGCCGGGCGCGCCCTCGACGAACAGCGAGCAGAGCAGGGAGCAGAAGCCCGCCACCGTCAGCCAGAACGAGATGTTGTTCATGCGCGGGAACGCCATGTCGGGCGCGCCGATCATGAGGGGCACGAACCAGTTGCCGAAGCCGCCGATCAGCGCCGGCATCACCATGAAGAACACCATGATGAGCCCGTGGCCCGTGACGAACACGTTGTAGGTCGCGGGGTTCGAGAAATACTGCAGGCCGGGCGCCTCCATCTCCATCCGGATGCCGAAGGAGAGGAACGCGCCGATGATTCCGGCGCAGAAGGCGAACAGCAGGTAGAGGGTGCCGATGTCCTTGTGGTTCGTCGACAGGAACCAGCGGGCGAAGAACGACGGCTTGTGGTCGTGGACCTCATGGGCCCCGGCATGGGCTGCGGCTGTAGCCATGGATTCGAATGCCTTGTGGATCTGATGGGGTCTGTTCGATCAGCCGGGGCTCAGCGGGCCTCGGCGAAGCTCGTGCCGTTGTCGATGCGGGCGTACTTGGTCTTCGCCTCCTTCAGCCAGTCGGCGTAGGCCTGCTCGCTGACCACGCGGACCACGATGGGCATGTAGGCGTGGCGCTGGCCGCACAGCTCGGAGCACTGGCCGTGGAAGGTGCCCTCCTTGTCGGCCTTGAACCACATCTGGTTCAGGCGGCCGGGGACGGCGTCGATCTTGAAGCCGAAGGCCGGAATCGCCCAGGAATGCAGCACGTCGGCGGCGGTGACCTGGATCTTCACGATCTTGTTGACCGGAACGACCATCTCGTTGTCGGTCTGCAGCAGGCGCGGCTGCTTGTCCTCGTCGATGTTGGCATCGAACGTGAAGCCGCCGCCGGCCTCGGTCTGCGGGTACTCGTAGGACCAGTACCAGGCGTGGCCGACGACCTTGACGATCATGTCGGCCTTCGGGTCCGAGAGCTGCGTGCGCAGCAGGCGGAAGGACGGGATCGCCACGGCGACCAGGATCAGCACCGGCACGATCGTCCAGGCGACCTCGATGGCGGTGTTGTGCGTGGTTCGGGACGGGGTCGGGTTCCGCTTCTCGCCGAAGCGGTAGACGCACCACAGGATGAGCCCGAGGACGAACACCGAGATGGCGAGGGACAGCCAGTGCAGGCCGATCTCGAAGTTCAGGATGTCGCGCGCGTTCTCGGTGACCGGGATCTGCCGGTCCATCTCCCACGGCACGGGCTGACCGAAGCCCGCGGCCTGCGCGCCGGATATCGGGAAGAGCAGGGCGCCGAGAGCGGCGAGGCTCCAGAGTGACCGGTTGATCGTCCGCACCGTCCGCATCTGCCTCTCGTGGCTCCCCTGAAACTGTCTGGCTGCCGCCGGACCTCCCCGTCTTGAACGCGTGCGGGATTGTACCGACGTGACGGAGTACCGGTTGTGTCACCCGGCATTATCCGACCGGCGCTTCAGACCACAAGGGCCGGCCACGTGCAACCGCACAAGCGTCGCATCGCGCGCTTTCCCGCCAGTTGACGGCGCCTCGTGGCGTCGGCGCACTAGGGGCCGGCGAAATCGTTCCCCGTCGCGTCGCGCCGGGGATGAAGCGTCGCGACGCGTTCGTGCCACGCCTGCGGAGTTCGAGATGTCCACCCAAACCGGCAGCCCCACCTCCGGTCCTCTCCCCTGCGCAGTGCCGGCGCCGATGCAGGTGATGACCTATATGGGCTCGGCGCCGAGGCCGGACACGCGGGCGCTGGCCGTCGAGGCGCCGGTCAACCTCGTCTACGGCAGCGTGCCGCACGCCGTGATGATGGCGACGCCCGCCGACCTCGAGGATTTCGCCTACGGCTTCAGCCTGACGGAGGGCATCGTCGACAGCGCGGAGGAGATCCGCGCGACCCGGGTGGAGACGGCGTCGGACGGTCTGCGCCTCCACGTCGATCTCGCGCCGGGCCGGCTCCGCGAGCATCTGGCGCGCAAGCGCGCCATCAGCGGCCGCACCGGCTGCGGGGTCTGCGGCATCGAGGACTTGGCGCAACTGCCGCGGGCCGGGGAGCGGGCGGACTCCGAGGTCCGGGTCGGGCTGCCCGCCATCGCCCGCGCCCTGTCGAATCTCGACAGCGCCCAGCGCCTCGGCGCGGAGACGCGCGCGGTCCACGCCGCGGCCTGGGCGCGCCTCGACGGCGGCCTCGCGGCGGTGCGCGAGGATGTCGGCCGCCACAACGCGCTGGACAAGCTGATCGGCACCCTGATGCGGACCGGGACGCCCGCGGACTCGGGCTTCCTGGTCATCACCAGCCGCTGCTCGTTCGAGATGGTCGAGAAGGCCGCGCGGCTCGGCGCGGCCGTGATCGTCGCCATCTCGGCGCCGACGTCGCTGGCCCTCGACCGAGCCCGGTCCTACGGCATGACGCTCTGCGCCATCGCGCGGGCCGACACCGTGACGGTTTTTACGGGAGCCGAGCGGCTGACGGACGGCGCGTGACGCGCCGGTCCCGTCCGCCCAATTTACTCGGCCTGGCCCGGGACGATGGTCGCGCCGCCGATCACCCGAACCGGCTTCTTGTCCGTTGGCGGATCCTTCCAATCCTTCGCGGCCGGCTTGGCCGTCTCGGCCACGGCGGCGTCGGCCGGCTTCGACGGCGCGGCGGGTCGCGCAGCGGGAACCGGGGCCGGGGCCTTCTCGATCGCCGCCGCCTTGGTCTCGGGCGCGGGACCGGCGTTCGGATCCGCCTTGGCCGTATCGGCCGGCGGGAGCTTGGGGGCCGGTGCCTCGGGAGACGTGCGGGGCGGCGGCTTCAGCTCCGGCGTCCGGGCGAGCGCCCCGCGCGCGACCCGCTTTGGCGGAGCGTTGGGCGGAGCGGTCCGGCCGACGCTGTCGGGATTCACGCCTTCGGGATTGGCCTCGGGCCGCAGGGCCTCGGTGCCCAGCCGGCGCTGGGGCCGCGCCACCGGACCGTCCTCGGACGGGACCGGCCGCATCGCGCGGCGGGGCACGACCTCGTCCTCGGTCCAGCCGAAGCCCGGTGCGGGTCGCTCCAGCCGAGCGACGGTCTCGGGCGCACCGATCGGCCGGCGGCCCACGATCCCGCCCGTCATGGGATCGACGAACAGCCGGACGGACGCGCCGGCGGGACCGACGGCGTCGACCACGTAGACCCGCCCGTCGAAGCGCGGGCGGCTCAGGCCGCTGAACCCGCGATCTGCGAGGCGCCAAGCGACGACGCGAGGCGGAAGGACCTCTTCCTCGAAGGCGAATTGCGCGCGCGCCCCGCCCGATGCGCCCAAGAGAGCGAGCGCCGACAGGCACGCGGCGCGAAGCGTCCGGCTCATCGGGCGTGGAAGGCGCGCAGCGGCTCTGCTCGTCATCGTCACTCTTGTGCGTTCTGGGTTTGGAGACCCGGCAGAGTGTCCGGTTCGTGTCCGGTTCCGGCATGGTCCGGGCCGGTAGACCCGGACCTCGACCATGCCGGCGAGGTCGTTGCCCCGCATGCCGCTTGTGCTCGGCACGACCCGTAGAACCCGCGATTCGGGCGAGATTGCGGAGGCGCGGAGCGGGTCGCGGCCCGTCATCCAGAGCGGCGACACCGTCGCGGCCTGCAGTCTCTTGCTGAAAACATTTCAATCTGGCAGTTTCGCGACTTAGGACAGCACAACTGTCCCATCGGCCGTGCATCCCGGCCGTCGCCGTCTCGCGCGCGGGCGAGAAGTTTCGGCAGACGGACACGGGCGCGCCAGCGCACCGCTCTCCGAGCGGTCCGGGTCCTCGATGAACGCAGGCCGACGGACGTGTCCTCCCGGACCGGCCGGATGGCCTGCGGCAAGAGGCCGGGCGCGTGGCGCCGACGGCTTGCGGGCATGAAACATGCTCGCGGGTTCTTGGCTGCGGACGGGTTCGAGGGAAGGACGAGACGAAGCATGTCACAACGCAGACCCGCCGAAGAGTTTGCTGCGTCCACGGCCCAGGCTGCCGCCCCCCGCGGCGGCGCGATGCCGCTCATCGTGCGCGACCCCGCCTTTCCGAAAGCCCAGGGTTCCTACGATCCGGCCCGCGAGCGCGACGCCTGCGGCGTCGGCTTCATCGCCGACATGCACGACCGCCGGACCCACGCGATCGTCGAGCAGGGCCTGAAGATCCTGGAGAACCTCGATCATCGCGGCGCGGTGGGCGCCGATCCCAAGATGGGCGACGGCTGCGGCATCCTCACGCAGATCCCGCACGGCTTCTTCGCCGAGGAGTGCTCGCGCCTCGGTTTCGAGCTGCCGCCGGCGGGCTCGTACGCCATCGGGCAGTTCTTCATGCCGAAGGCGGAGGAGCCGCGGGCGATCATCCAGGAGATCGTCGAATCGTCCCTGGCGGCCGAGGGCCTGCCGCTCCTCGGCTGGCGCGACGTGCCGGTGGACCCGGAGGATCTCGGCGACGCCGTGAAGGCGACCGAGCCGCACCACCGTCAGGTCTTCATCGGCCGGCCCGCCTCGGTCACCGACCAGGACGCGTTCGAGCGCCGGGTCTACGTCGCCCGCAAGGTGATCTCCAACAAGGTCTACGGCCTCGACGATCCGCGGGTGAAGGAGTTCTACCCGGTCTCCGTGTCGACCCGGACCATCGTCTACAAGGGCATGGTGCTGGTCACGCAGCTCGGCGGCTACTTCCTGGACCTGAAGGACGACCGCTTCGTCTCGGCGATCGCCCTCGTTCACCAGCGCTTCGCCACCAACACCTTCCCGACCTGGCGGCTCTCGCACCCCTACCGGATGGTCGCGCATAACGGCGAGATCAACACGCTGCGCGGCAACGTCAACTGGATGGCGGCCCGCCAGGCGAGCGTCGATTCCGACCTGTTCGGCAACGACATCTCGAAGCTTTGGCCGATCTCCTACGAGGGCCAATCCGACACGGCCTGCTTCGACAACGCCCTCGAGTTCCTCGTGCAGGGCGGCTACCCGCTGGCCCACGCGATGATGATGCTCATCCCGGAGGCCTGGGCCGGCAACCCGCTCATGAGCGAGGAGCGGCGCGCCTTCTACGAGTACCACGCCGCACTCATGGAGCCGTGGGACGGTCCCGCCGCCGTGGCCTTCACCGACGGCCGCCAGATCGGCGCCACCCTCGACCGCAACGGCCTGCGCCCGGCGCGCTACATCGTCACCGACGACGGCCTCGTGGTGCTCGCCTCCGAGATGGGCACCCTGCCGATCCCGGACGAGAAGATCGTCCAGTCCTGGCGCCTGCAGCCGGGCCGCATGCTGCTGATCGACCTGCAGAAGGGCCGAATCGTCTCCGACGAGGAGATCAAGGGCGAGCTCGCCGCCGCGCATCCCTACGCCGACTGGGTGAAGAACACCCAGATCGTCCTGGAGGACCTGCGACCGGTTCAGCCGCGCGAGTCCCGCGGCGACGTGAGCCTGCTCGATCGCCAGCAGGCCTTCGGCTACACGCAGGAGGATCTCAAGCTGCTGATGCAGCCCATGGCCGTCACCGGCCAGGAGGCGGTCGGCTCCATGGGCACGGACACGCCGCTCTCGGCCCTCTCCGAGAAGTCGAAGCTGCTCTACACCTACTTCAAGCAGAACTTCGCGCAGGTCACGAACCCGCCGATCGACCCGATCCGCGAGGAGGCCGTGATGAGCCTCGTCTCGTTCATCGGGCCGCGGCCGAACCTGCTCGACATGGAGGGCGCGTCCCGGCGCAAGCGCCTGGAGGTCCGCCAGCCGATCCTCACCAACGCCGATCTAGAGAAGATCCGCTCGATCGGCCATTTCGAGGATCGGTTCGACACCAAGACCCTCGACATGACCTACCCGGCCGAGACCGGCGCGGCGGCCATGGACGGGGCGCTCGACCGCCTCTGCGACCGCGCCGAGGCGGCGGTGCGCGGCGGCTACAACATCATCGTGCTCACCGACCGGGCGGTCGGGCCGGATCGGATCCCGATCCCGGCGCTGCTGGCCACGGCGTCCGTGCACAATTACCTGATCCGCAAGGGGCTCCGGACCTCGGTCGGCCTCGTGGTCGAGTCGGGCGAGCCGCGCGAGGTGCACCACTTCGCCTGTCTCGCCGGCTACGGCGCCGAGGCGGTGAACCCGTACCTCGCCTTCGAGACGCTGCTCGACATGAAGGACGAGTTCCCGCCGGACCTCACCGACGACGAGATCATCTACCGCTACATCAAGGCGATCGATAAGGGCCTGCTGAAGGTGATGTCCAAAATGGGCATCTCCACCTACCAGTCCTATTGCGGCGCGCAGATCTTCGACGCGGTCGGCCTGAACTCGACCTTCGTCGGCCGCGACTTCTTCGGCACGGCGACGACCATCGAGGGCGTCGGCATGGCGGAGATCGCCGAGGAGACCGCGCGCCGACACCGCGACGCCTTCGGCGACGCGCCGGTCTACCGGAACGCCCTGGATGTCGGCGGCGAGTACGCCTACCGCCTGCGCGGCGAGACCCACACCTGGACGCCCGACACGGTGGCGACGCTGCAGCACGCGGTGCGCCTCAACGTGCCGGAGCGCTACCGCGAATACGCCGAGCTGGTGAACCGCCAGGAGCACCAGCTGAAGACGCTCCGCGGCCTGTTCCGCATCAAGTCCGCCGCCGAGCTCGGTCGCGCGCCGGTCCCGCTGGACTCGGTCGAGCCGGCCTCCGAGATCGTCAAGCGCTTCGCCACGGGCGCCATGTCGTACGGCTCCATCTCCAAGGAGGCGCACGAGACCCTCGCCATCGCGCTGAACTCGTTCGGCGGGCGATCGAACTCGGGCGAGGGCGGCGAGGAGGTCGAGCGGTTCAAGCCGCTGCCGGACGGGCGCTCGCGCCGGTCCGCGATCAAGCAGGTCGCCTCCGGCCGCTTCGGCGTCACGACGGAGTACCTCGTCAATTCCGACATGATGCAGATCAAGGTCGCGCAGGGCGCCAAGCCCGGCGAGGGCGGCCAGCTGCCCGGCCACAAGGTCGACGCCAAGATCGCCAAGGTCCGCTACGCCACCCCGGGGGTGGGCCTGATCTCGCCGCCGCCGCACCACGACATCTACTCGATCGAGGATCTGGCCCAGCTGATCTTCGACCTGAAGAACGTGAACCCGTCGGCGGACGTGTCGGTGAAGCTCGTCTCCGAGGTTGGCGTCGGCACGGTCGCGGCCGGTGTCGCCAAGGCGCGGGCCGACCACATCACGATCTCGGGCTTCGACGGCGGCACCGGCGCGGCGCCGCTGACCTCGCTCAAGCACGCGGGCGGACCCTGGGAGACCGGGCTGGCCGAGACCCAGCAGACGCTGGTGCTGAACGGTCTGCGCGGCCGCGTCGCCCTTCAGGCCGACGGCGGCATCCGGACCGGGCGCGACGTGATGATCGCGGCGCTGCTCGGCGCCGACCAGATGGGCTTCTCGACGGCCCCGCTGATCGCGGCCGGCTGCATCATGATGCGCAAGTGCCACCTGAACACCTGCCCGGTGGGCGTCGCCACCCAGGATCCGGTGCTGCGCAAGCGCTTCAAGGGCACGCCGGAGCACGTGGTGAACTACTTCTTCTTCGTGGCCGAGGAGGTGCGGGAGATCCTCGCCTCGCTCGGCTTCACGAAGCTGGAGGAGGCGGTCGGCCGGTCCGACGTGCTCGACAAGGTCGAGGCCATCGCTCACTGGAAGGCGCGCGGGCTCGACTTCACCAAGCTGTTCCACCGGCCGAAGGTGGCCGAGGGCACGGCGATCCGCCACGTGGAGGTGCAGCACCACCCGATCGACACGGTGCTCGACCGGCGCCTCATCGAGAAGGCGCAGCACGCGATCGAGACCGGCGAGCCGGTGGTCATCGCCGACACCATCCGGAACTCGGACCGGGCGGCGGGCGCGATGCTCTCCGGCATGGTCGCCAAGGCGCACGGCCACGAGGGCCTGCCCGACGACACGATCGTGGTGAAGCTCGCCGGCACGGCGGGCCAGAGCTTCGGCGCCTGGGTGGCGGCCGGCGTGACCGTCGAGCTGACCGGCCACGGCAACGACTACGTCGGCAAGGGCCTGTCGGGCGGCAAGCTGATCATCCGGCCGAGCGACGCGCTGAAGTCGCCGCAGGACCGGACGATCATGGTCGGCAACACCGTGCTGTACGGGGCGATCGCGGGCGAGTGTTACATCCGCGGCTCCGCGGGCGAGCGCTTCGCCGTGCGGAATTCCGGCGCGATCACGGTGGTCGAGGGCATGGGCGACCATGGCTGCGAGTACATGACCGGTGGCGTGGTCGTGTCGATCGGCGAGACCGGGCGCAACTTCGCGGCCGGCATGTCGGGCGGCATCGCCTACGTGCTCGACGAGGACGGCTCGTTCTCGGCGCGCTGCAACCTGTCGATGGTCGACCTGGAGCCGGTCGAGGAGGAGGACGACCTAATGCGTCGCTTCCATCAGGACGGCGACCTGGAGACCAAGGGGCGGGTCGACATCCTGGCCGACATGTCCGGGCACGACGAGGAGCGGCTGACGCAGCTCATCACCAACCATCTCAAGTACACGGGCAGCCCCCGCGCCAAGGCGATCCTCGACGACTGGAGCGGCTACCGCACCAAGTTCGTGAAGGTGATGCCGGTGGAGTACCGCCGGGCGCTGCGCGAGATGGAGATGGCGCGGATGCCGGTGGCCGCCGAGTAGGCGGCTTCCTGAGACCGGGCGGGCTCCCGCCCGGTCACGCACCCACACGAGACGACGACGCGGGCAGCGCAGTCAGAGACTGGCCGGCCCAGGGGCTGACCAATGGGCAAGATCACAGGCTTCCTCGAGTTCGACCGGCAGGAGCAGAAGTACCAGCTCGCCGCCGACCGGGTCCGGCACTTCCGCGAGTTCACGCTCCCGCTCGACGAGCACGACCTGACGAAACAGGCCGCGCGTTGCATGGATTGCGGCATCCCGTTCTGCCACGGGCCGACGGGCTGCCCGGTCCACAACCAGATCCCGGACTGGAACGACCTCGTCTTCCAGTCGGATTGGGAGGAGGCGTCCCGCAACCTCCACTCCACGAATAACTTCCCGGAGTTTACCGGCCGCGTCTGCCCCGCGCCCTGCGAGGAGGCGTGCACGCTGAACCTCGAGAACCAGCCGGTCGCCATCAAGACGATCGAGCAGGCGATCGCCGACCGCGCCTGGAACATGGGCTGGGTGAAGCCCGAGCCGGCGCAGACCCGCACCGGCAAGCGCGTCGCGATCGTGGGCTCCGGACCGGCCGGTATGGCGGCGGCGCAGCAGCTCGCCCGCGTCGGGCACGACGTCCACGTGTTCGAGCGCGAGCCGAAGGCGGGTGGCCTTCTCCGCTACGGCATCCCGGACTTTAAGATGGAGAAGCGCCATATCGACCGGCGCGTGCGCCAGATGGAAGCCGAGGGCGTCGTCTTCCACTACAATCAGAACATCGGCGTCACGAAGTCGGTCGACGAGCTCAAGGCCGAGTTCGACGCCGTGATGTTCTGCGGCGGCGCCGAGGATCCCCGCAACCCGCAGCTCCCCGGCCAGGACCTCGAGGGCGTCCACTACGCGATGCCCTACCTCGTCCAGTCGAACCGGCGCGTGAGCGCCGAGCCGATGCGCGGCAACGGCGAGCAGCCGATCCTGGCCGCGGGCAAGAACGTGGTGGTCATCGGCGGCGGCGACACCGCCTCCGACTGCGTCGGCACCGCGTTCCGCCAGGGGGCCCTGTCGGTGACGCAGCTCGACATCCGCCCGCGCCCGCCGGAGCGGGAGGACAAGCTCACCGTGTGGCCCTACTGGCCGACCAAGATGCGGACCTCGTCCAGCCAGGCGGAAGGCGCGGAGCGCGAGTTCCAGGCCGCGACCCTGCGGCTCGAGGGGAACAAGAAGGGCCAGCTCACCGGCGTGGTCTGCGCCCGCGTCGATGCCAAGCGCCAGCCGATCGCCGGCACCGAGTTCGTGCTGCCGGCCGACCTCGTCTTCATGGCGATCGGCTTCGCGGGCTCGGTCCAGAAGGGTCTGCTGGAGCAGTCCGGGGTCGGCGTCGACAAGCGTGGCAATGTCGAGGCGAACGAGGACGACTACCGCACGTCGGACGCGAAGATCTGGGCCGCCGGCGATATGCGGCGCGGCCAGTCCCTGGTGGTCTGGGCGATCCGCGAGGGCCGTCAGGCGGCGCGCGCCATCGACGAGATGCTGATGGGCGCCAGCGTCCTGCCGCGCTGACGGCCTGCTGAGAGCGTGCGAAGGGCCCGCCCGGCTCAGCCGGGCGGCCAGCGGAAATCGTCGGCTCGGCCGGGCTGCGGCATCGGCGCGTTGCCGCGCAGCAGCGTCCGCTCCACGGTCCCGGAATTGTCCGGATCGCGCGGACGGCCATTCAGCAGCGCCCCGCCGGGCGACACTTCGCTCCGGCTCAACGGTACCACGGGGCCGGCCGCGGGCTTCACCGGGAGCGCCGGCACGCCGGGCGGCTCCGGCAGGCTCGGCAGCATCGCGGTGATCTGACGATCGATCGCCGCGGTATCGGTGGCCGTTGCTGTACCGTCGAGGCTCGGCCCGGGTGTCGCGGGCGGTGCCGTCGGCGCCACTGTCGCGGTCGGCGACGGCTCGGCCGTGCCCGGCACCGCGCCCATCAGCCGCTTCAGCTCGACATCGGCGAAGTGGGCCAGCTTCCGATCGCCCGCCTTGGTGAAATGGACACCGTCCGCGGTACGGAGCTTGGCGATCTGGCCTTCCGGATCCGGGCCCGACGCGGCGTACCGGTCTCGGTCGTCGACGAAGCCCGGCCAGATATCGACGTAGGTCCCGCCGGCCTTGGTAACGGTGTCCCGGACGATGTCGTTCAGGGAAGCGAGGTCCCGGCTCAGGGACTCGCTCTGGACCGGCGGCAGACCGACCCAGATCAGCGGGATCTTGCGGTCGGTGAAGACTTTCGCCAGCGCCTCCACCCGGGCGCGGTAGAGGGCGCGCCAGCGGTCCGTGAGGGGATCGGCCGTCTCGTCGCCCTCGCGGATCGGCTGCCGATCGTTGGCGCCCAACATCACCAGGGCGTAGCGCACCTTCGCGTTGCTCTGGAGGTAATCCTGCGCGACCTTCGGCCAGTCGACCACGTCCTTGCGCACCAGACCGCTGTCGCCCTTCGCGCGGTCGATCACGGCGACGTCGGCATTGTCCTCGAACACGTCGTCGAGGCCCTTGGCGAGATGGTCGGCGAGGGAATCGCCGAAGACGGCGATCTGGACGTTCGGCTCGGTCTTGGCGACCGCGGGCTTCGGCGGTGTGGGCGCCCGGGCCGGACGGACCCGCCGCTTCACCGCGGGGGGCGGACGCTGCGCCTCTCCGGTCGCGTAGGGATTGGTTCGCTGGCGCGGGGCCCGGTAGGTGCGCTCCGGCTGCGGCGCCACCGGCTGCGGCCTGTCCTCCCAGGGCCAGTAGAACTGGCGCGGCGCCTCCTGCTGCGGCGCGTAGCGGGGCTGGCGCCCGGACGTCCCGTCGTCGCGGTAATAGGCGTCCCGCGGCCGCCGGCGCGGCGGCGCCTGGTAATAGGTGCCGCCCTGCTGCTGCTGGTAGCTGTCGCCCCACTGCGCGCGGGCCGGACCGCCCCCGAAGGTCGACACCTCCGCGAGCCCCAACAGGACCGAGAGCCCGAGGATGAGGGGGCGTCCCGGAGGACGCCGACGAGCGAGGACCATGCGCATCCCGTACGCTTTACGCCGAACCGGGCCCGTTCGGACCGCGGCCACTATAGGTGGAAGCCGCGCGCGGGTCTAAACCTCTCGCCGGGCTCAGCGTCGCGGCGCTGCCTTCCCGGCCACGCGGGCGAGCAGGGCCGGCGTCGCGTACCCGTCGGCCGGCAATCCGACGCTGATCTGATAGCGCCGCACCGCCTCGCGCAGCTTCGGGCCCGCGCGTCCATCCGTCGGCCCGTCGTAGTAGCCGGAAGCCGCGAGGCCGGTCTGCAGGGCGCGGAGGCCCGGCCCGTCGAGGCGGGCTCCGGCGGGCCACGGCGCGGCCAGCGGCGGACCGCCGGCGAGGCGGTCGGCAAGGTGACCCACTGCCAGCGCGTAGGAATCCGAGGTGTTGTAGCCCCGGACCACCTCGAAATTGTCGGTGATCAGGAAGACCGGCGCGCCGAGGCCTCCGGGCAGGAACAGGCTGGCGCGCCCGGCCCCCGGCAGCGGCTGCCCGTCGGTGCGGCGAACGCCGCGCTCGGCGAAGCTCGCGAGATCGCCCGCGTAGCGGCTCAGGTCGAACTCCTTTGGCAGGCGCACCTCGTAGCCCCAGGAGAAGGTCGGATTCCAGCCGAGATCCTTGAGATAGGCGGCGATCGAGGCCAGCGAATCCGCCGCGCTGGTCCAGATGTCGCGCCGGCCGTCGCCGTCGAAGTCGACCGCGTGGGCCAGGTAGGTGGAGGGCAGGAATTGCACCTGACCCATCGCGCCAGCCCAGCTGCCGCTCATCCGGTCGGGCGCGATGTCGCCGCGCTGCAGGATCGTGAGGGCGGCGAGGAGCTCGTCGCGGAACAGGCTGCCGCGGTGCCGCGCCTCGGCGAGCGTCGCCAGCGCCCGGACGGTCGGGACGCTGCCCGCACTCGCTCCGAAATCCGACTCGACGCCCCAGAACGCCATCACCACCGGACCCAGAACGCCGTAGCGGGCCTCGATCGCCGTCAGGGTCGACGCGAGGGTAGCGGCGCGGTCGCGGCCGCGCGCGATGCGGCCGGCCGAGACCGCGCCGACGAGGTACTCCCAGACAGGCCGACTGAACTCGCTCTGGCGGCGGGTTCGCGCCAGGATTCCGGGATCAGGTCCTGTGATCCCGCGGAACGCCGCGTCGAAGGTCGCGGCGGAGACGCCCCGCGCCGCCGCGTCCAAACGCAGGGCCTCGACGAACGCCCGGAAGGCGTCCTCGGCGCGGGCCGGGCCGGTCGCGAGGCACGCCGCCGCGGCCAGGATCCATCGACGGGAATGCATCCGGTCAGATCCGATTGCGCTTCTCCAAGCGTTCTTCCCAGGCGAGGGCTTGGCCGACGATGGCGTCGAGGTCGTCGTGCCGGGGCTGCCAGCCCAGGCGATCGCGGATGCGCGCCGCCTCGGCGACGATTTGGGCCGGATCGCCGGCCCGGCGCGGGCACAGCCGCACCTCGAAGTCGCGGCCCGAGATCCGCTTCACGACCTCGACGACCTCGAGGACCGAGTAGCCGCGCCCGTAGCCGCAGTTCAGCGTCAGGCTCTCGCCACCGGAGCGCAGATGGTCGAGGGCGAGGCGATGCGCCTCCGCGAGGTCCGAGACCTGGATGTAGTCGCGCAGGCACGACCCGTCCGGGGTCGGGTAGTCGGTCCCGAAAACGTCGAGCCGGGCGCGCTGGCCGAGCACCGCCTGCGTGGCCACCTTGATCAGGTGCGTGGCGTTGGGCGTCGACTGGCCGGACCGTCCCTCCGGATCCGCGCCGGCGACGTTGAAGTAGCGCAGGACCACGTAGGAGAAGCCGTGCGCCGCGGCGGCGTCGGCGATCATCCACTCGCTCATCAGCTTTGAGCGGCCGTAGGGATTGATCGGCTTCAGCGGCAGGTCCTCGGGAACCGGCGAGGCCTCGGGCTCACCGTAGACGGCCGCGGTCGAGGAGAAGATGACATTCTTGACGCCGGCACGCACCGACGCCTCGATCAGCGCGCGGGTCTTCACCGTGTTGGCGAGGTAGTAGCCCAGGGGGTCGGCTACGGATTCGGGCACGACGATCTTGGCGGCGAAGTGGGCCAGGGCATCGATGCGGTGCTGCAGGATGGTCTGCGTCACGAGGGCCTGGTCGGCCACGTCGCCAACGACGAGCTTCACACCCTCTGGGACCGCCCAGTCGAAGCCGGTGGAGAGATCGTCGAGGACGACGACCTCCTCATGGCCGGCGTCGAGGAGCGCCAGCACCATGTGGCTGCCGATGTAGCCGGCACCCCCCGTCACCAGAACCGCCATCTCGCCCTCACTGCCGCCATCCCGGCAACTGCTTACGCCTTTGCAGACGGGAAATTTACGCCCCGCCGCCTCATACTAACGATGTACATGCTTGCGACGGCTCGCGTTAAGCTATCTCACTGACCGCACAGCTGACCACGTCGTTCCATCCAGTTCCGGGGTTACCGCTCGATGAAACCGATCCGCAAGGCCGTCCTCCCCGTCGCGGGCCTCGGCACGCGCTTCCTGCCCGCCACGAAGGCGGTCCCGAAGGAGATGCTCACGGTCGTCGACCGGCCGGTGGTGCAGCACGTCGTCGACGAGGCGCGCGCGGCCGGGATCGAGCACTTCATCTTCGTCACCGGCCGCGGCAAGGCGGTGATCGAGGACCATTTCGACATCGCGTTCGAGCTCGACCACACCCTTCAGGAGCGCGGGAAGACGGCCGCCTACGAGGAGCTGAAGAAGGACCTGCCGAGGGCCGGCCAGACCAGCTTCACCCGCCAGCAGGCGCCGCTCGGCCTCGGCCACGCGGTGTGGTGCGCCCGCGAGATCGTCGGCGACGAGCCGTTCGCGGTGCTGCTCCCCGACATGCTGAGCCGCGGCTGTATGCAGCAGATGCTGGCCGCCTACGATCGCCACGGCGGCAACATCATCGCCGTCGAGGAGGTGGCGCCCGAGGAGACGCACCAGTACGGCATCGTCAGCGTGGGCGAGACCTACGGCCAGTCCTTCCAGATCACCGGGATGGTCGAGAAGCCTAAGCAGGGCACGGCGCCGTCGAACTTCATCATCTCCGGGCGCTACATCCTCCAGCCCGAGATCTTCGGGATCCTCGAGCACGGCAAGAAGGGCGCGGGCGGCGAGATCCAGCTCACGGACGCCATGATCGACCTGATGGAGAAGCAGGCGTTCTACGGCATGCGCTACGAGGGCCGGACCTACGATACCGGCTCGAAGCTCGGCTTCCTCACGGCGAATCTCGCCTACGCCCTGGAGCGGAACGATCTCGCAGGACCCCTGCGGGCCGAGATCGAGAAGCTGCTCAAGAGCCAGGGATGACCGGCGCTGCGGGCGCGGATCCGATCACCGCGCCCCGCTAGGCGACACGTTCGACCGCATCGGTTCTCGCTCTCGTCCGAGCTACGCCTGCACGCGGCGACGCGCGCGGTGGCCAGCGAACGCGCTTCAGGTATGCGCGCAGAGCGGCCGCGGCGGGCGAATTGCGCTTGCTTCTTGTGCGGCGCACTTTAGTTTGTGCGTTGCGAGATCGCGATGGCGTAGCGGTCTCGCTGCCCTTCTTGGGCGTTTCCTCCCTAGACTTCGGGCCGCTCCTTCGGGAGTGGCCTTTTTTCTTTCCGGCATACCGCCGCTCTTCTTCGTGAACGGTCGGGGCAGCGCCCCTATTCCGCGGCCATCCGGCGGGGGACGAGATCGTCGAGGTCCTTGGCGACATCGGCGACGACGCTGCGCAGCGCCTCGACCAGTGCAGGGAAGCCCGCCGTCATCGCGAGGCTGGCCTCGTTCATGTAGAGCCCCCGATTCAGCTCGATCTGGAGCGCGTGGCGGTCGAGGTTCGGCTCGCCGTAATGCTCCGTGATGAAGCCGCCGGCGTAGGGCTTGTTGCGGACCACGCGGAAACCCCGGGCCCGGAACGCGGCCTCGAATCCGTCGATCAGGATGGGTGCGCACGCCGTGCCGTAGCGGTCGCCCAGCACCACATCGGCTTTCATGTCCGGATCGCGGCCGAGGCTCGAGGACGGCATCGAGTGGCAATCGACGAGCATGCAGTGGCCGTGGGTGCGCGCCGTGCGCTGGACCAGTCCGCGCAGCGCGCGATGATACGGCTTGTACAGGCTCTCGATCCGGGCGGTCGCCTCGGCGACCGGCAGGCGCCGGGCGTAGATCTCCTGGCCGTCGGCGACGACCCGGGGCACGGTCCCGAGACCGCCCGCGACGCGCATCGACCGGGTGTTGGCGAAGGGCGGCAGGCGCCCCTCGAACATGCGCGGGTCGAGCTCGTAGGGCTCCCGGTTCACGTCGAGGAAGGCGCGGGGGAAGTTGGCCCGCAGGAGCGGCGCGCCCAGTCCGACGACCGATCCGAACAGGCGGTCGACGTGGGCATCCTCGGAGCGGCGCAGGGTCAGCGCGTCGAGCCGCGAGGCCGCGATGAAGTCGGGGGGGTAGACGGCCCCGGAATGACCGGTATTGAAGACGAAAGGCAGGGTGTGCGCCGCGGGCTCGTCGACCGCGAAGGCCGGGGCAAATCCGAAGGCGTCTGGCTGTACCGGTTCGGTTGCAGTCATCGGCTGGTGGACACCCCGGCGGTTGAACGAGGACGGCAGGCGCTCACTGTGGTGTGCGATCGATCGCCTGTCCACTCCGCACCGGCGGCCGACGCAGTCGCCCGGGAGACACGCGGCGGCGGCTGCGCGCTCCATCCTAACACCTTGTTTACCATCGCCTCCCTTTATGGGATCAACTTCTCGACTCGAAGGCTCGGATCCGGCCGATGAAAATCCTGCTGGCGGAAGACGACAACGACATGCGCCGGTTTCTGGCCAAGGCGCTGCAGAACGCGGGCTACGATGTCCTGTCCTTCGACAACGGCCTCTCCGCCTATAACCGGCTGCGCGAGGAGCCGTTCGAGCTGCTGCTGACCGACATCGTGATGCCCGAGATGGACGGCATCGAGCTGGCCCGCCGCGCCACCGAGCTCGATCCCGACATCAAGGTGATGTTCATCACCGGCTTCGCGGCGGTCGCCCTCAACCCGGATTCGAAGGCCCCGAAGGACGCCAAGGTCCTGTCGAAGCCCTTCCACCTCCGCGACCTCGTCAACGAGGTCGAGAAGCTCCTGGCCGCCTGATCCTGTCGATGCTTCGTCGACGGCGCGCGCGCGTTGCCCTGTGACCACACGGGCATAGGCAAGGCGCGCCCCGCGCTCCTATATGTCCCGAGTTCACGCGCGGGACGACGATCGCGATGCAGCCGGTCACAATCTACACCACGGCCTGGTGTCCTTACTGCTCGGCGGCCAAGAGCCTGCTGAAGGAGAAGGGCGCCGCCTTCCAGGAGATCGACGTCGAGCGCGTGCAGGGCGCCCGGTCCACCATGGTCGAGCGTGCGGGCGGCCGCACCAGCGTTCCCCAGATCTTCGTCGGCGCCACGCATGTCGGCGGCTGCGACGACCTGTACGCCCTGGATCGCGCCGGCAAGCTCGACCCGCTGCTCAAGGACACGGCCGATGCCTGAGCCCCGCTTCACGGCTGCCTGCGTGCAGATGCGGTCGGGGCGCGACCCTGCCGCCAATCGCGACGCGGCCGTGGCGGGCGTGCGCGAGGCGTCGGCGCGGGGCGCGGCCTACGTGCAGACTCCCGAGATGACGTCCCTGGTGGAGCGGAGCCGCGAGCGTCTGTTCGCCCACGTCACCACCGAGGAGCAGGACCCGACCCTGGCGGCGCTCCGCGAGGCCGCGCGTCAGACCGGAACGGTCGTCCAGATCGGCTCGATCGCGGTCAGGGCCGGCGACAAGATCGCCAACCGCGCCTACCTGATCGGCGCCGACGGGGAGATCCTGGCCTCCTACGACAAGCTGCATCTCTTCGACGTCGACCTGCCGAGCGGCGAGCGCTGGCGGGAATCTGCGACCTATTCCGGTGGCGCCTGCGCGGTGCTCGCCGAGACGCCCTGGGCCACGCTCGGCCTGACGATCTGCTACGACATCCGCTTCCCCGCGCTGTACCGCGCCCTCGCCGAGGCGGGCGCCGACGTGCTGACGGCCCCCGCCTGCTTCACCCGGCAGACCGGCGAGGCCCACTGGCACGTCCTGCAGCGAGCTCGGGCCATCGAGACCGGCGCCTTCGTGATCTCGGCTGCGCAGGGCGGTCGGCACGAGGACGGGCGCGAGACTTACGGCCACTCGCTGATCGTCGATCCCTGGGGCCGGGTTCTGGCCGATGCCGGCGGGGACGAGCCGGGGATCATCCTGGCGGAGATCGACCTCGCGCAGGTCGCGGAGGCCCGGGCCCGCATCCCCTCGCTGCAGCACGGCCGGCCCTTCGCCGTCGAACGCGTCGGTCCGCGGTTCAGGGCCGCGCAGTAGTCACCACAGCAAGCAACAGAATGATCCGGTACAGTCTGGTCTGCGATGCCGGGCACGGCTTCGAGAGCTGGTTCCAATCCTCCGATTCCTACGACACGCAGGTCACGCGCGGCCTCGTGACGTGCCCGATCTGCGACAGCGCCAAGGTCAGCAAGGCCCTGATGGTGCCGAGCGTCGCCCGCACGGATCGGGAGCGCGCGGCGCCACCGATCCCGAAGGCGGAGGCGCCGGTGACCATGATCGCCGAGCCTGAGCGTCAGATGCGGGCGATGCTGCGCGCGCTCCGGGAGCACGTCGTGGCGAATGCCGAGCATGTCGGGGCGCGCTTCCCCGAGGAGGCGCGCAAGATCCACTACGGCGAGGCGGAGGGGCGTTCGATCTACGGTGAAGCGAGCCCCGCGGAGGCGCGGGCCCTGATCGACGAGGGCATCGAGGTGGCGGCGATTCCGGTCCTGCCCGACGACCGGAACTGATCGGCCTCGCCGGTCCGCGCGCTTCAGGGACGCAGCGCGGCGGTCCCCGCGAAGGAGGCCAGTACGGCCGAGATCGCGGCGCTCCAGCCGGCGAGCGACACGCCCAGCACTCGGAGCGCGGCCACCGAGCAGTCGACCACCTTCGTGGTCTGCAGCCTGTTGAGGAAGTCGCCGACCTGGCCCGGATTGGCGCCGGTGCCGCCGCCGCAATCGGCGGGTCCCGGCCAGAAGCCCCATTCCGCGCCGGCGTGGTAGACCCCGATCCCGGCCCCGTAGAGCAGGCCGAGGGCCGCGAGCCCGAGGGCGATCCGCGCCAAACGCTCCGGCAGGAACAGGGCCAGCAGACCCAGCGGCACGGCGGCGTAGTAGGGCAGCCGCTCGGTCAGGCAGAGCTTGCACGGCGCGTAGCCGTATCCGTACTGGAGGACGAGCGCGGCCCCGACGGTGAGGGCGGAGGCGATCGCGAGCCAGAGGCCAGCGGTCTTGAGGCGCAGGGCAGCCGCCGTGTTCATCGCTACAGGATCACCTTGAAGAGCAGGAAGCCGAGGACGATGACGGCGACGGAGATCGCCGCGACCGCGTTCAGGTGCCGGTCGAGCACGCCGCGAATCTGGACACCGTAGCGGCCGAGCAGTCCGGCGAGAATGAAGAAGCGGGCGCCGCGGGTCACGATCGACAGGATCGTGAACCAGAACAGGCTGTAATGCGCGAAACCCGACGTGATCGTCACGAGCTTGTAGGGGATCGGCGTGAGCCCCTTCAGCAGGATCACCCAGTGGCCGTAGCGCGCGTAGGAGTCCTGGAAGGTGGCGGCCGAGTTCTGCAAGCCGTAGAGGCGGATGAGCCACTCACCGACGGAGTCGAACAGCAGGGCTCCGATGGCGTAGCCGACCAGACCGCCGAGGACCGAGGCGACCGTCGTGATCGTGGCGTAGAACCAGACCCGGTCCGGCCGGGCGACCGCCATCGGGACGAGCATCACGTCCGGTGGAACCGGAAAGAAGGAGCTTTCGGCGAAGGCCACAGCACCGAGCGCGTAGGGCGCGGATGGCCGGTCACTGAGGGCCAGGATCCACGCGTAGAGCCGGCGGAGCATTCAAGGTCCCGGATTATGAGATCGGCCGCCCTTTGAGCATAGGCGCCCCGCCTTGGCCAGATCGCCGACCGACGCAAAACAACACTTGGCCGGAGCCGCCGACCTATGCGAAGAGCGCTGGCACGCGGGTATGGCGGAATTGGTAGACGCGGGCGACTCAAAATCGCCAGCCGCAAGGCGTGGGGGTTCGATTCCCTCTACCCGCACCACGGCGCCATCGATCGCCGCGGGACTTCGCCTGACAGCCTGACCGTATCCGCGCCGCGAACACCGGTCCCGTCCATGACGAGCGCGATTCCGTCGCTCTGACGCCGCGTGGCTCGGCCCCTATCTTCGCCCTCACGCGGCGGCGGGGCCGGTCGTTCAGAACGGGGCAAGGGCGTGAACGAGCACGGAATTGTCGCGGTCCTCGGAGCCGGCATGGCAGGCGCGGCCGCCGCGCGCCGGCTGGCCGAGGCGGGCCTCCGCGTCCGAATCTTCGACAAGGGGCGCGGGGTCGGGGGACGCATGGCGACCCGGCGGGTCGGTGAGATGCAGTTCGACCACGGCGCGCAATTCATGCGCGCGCGCGGGCCCGCCTTCGCGGCCGAGCTCGGCCGGTGGACGCGGCTGGGCATCGTTGCGCCCTGGGCCGGCTCCGACCGCCATGTCGGCGTGCCGGGCATGACGGAGCCCGTCCGCGCCCTGCTCTCGGACCTTCCGGTATCGAGCGCGACGACCGTCGTGCGGCTTCGACGGCAGGGAGCGCGCTGGCACCTCGAGGACGCGGCCGGCACCGTGCATGGCCCGTTCGACGCCGTCGCGATCACCGTCCCGGCCCCTCAGGTCACGACGCTGCTCGAGGCTTCGGGCGTCGCGTTGCCCGGTGTCCCGCGCGCCACCTATGCGCCGTGCTGGTCGCTCATGGTGGCGACGGAGACGCGACCGCGGGATGTCCTCGTCCAGCCTCGGACCGATCCGATCGGCCTGATCGCGCACGATTCCGCGAAGCCCGGGAGGCCTGCGGGCTCGCGGCTCACGGTGCACGCGACGCCCGCCTGGTCCCGCGGACATCTCGAGGCCCCGCGCGAGGCGGTCATCGCCGCGCTTCTCGGAGCGGCCGAGGACGTCCTCGGCGCCACGCTCCGGCCGTCCCACGCGGAGGCGCATCGCTGGCGCTACGCCCAGGTCGAGACCGCCCTGGAGCAACCCTGCCTGTACGATCCGGACCTGCGTCTCGGGGCAGGCGGGGATTGGTGCCTCGGCGCCCGGATCGAGGCGGCCTACGACAGCGGTCAGGCACTGGCCCGGTGCCTCCTGGCCGATCTGGGCCGGCCCGCGTGATCCCGCCGATTGCCTTCCATCCGGCCTACGAGGCGCCGCTCCCGTCAGGCCACCGGTTCCCGATGCGCAAGTACGGCCTGCTCGCCGAGACCTTGGTCGCCAAGGGTCTGGCGCCCCTGGGCTTCGTCACGCCGGAGCCCGCCAGTGCCGAGATACTGCTACGCGCCCACGATCCGGCCTACGTGGACGCGGTGCTCGCCTGCGATGTCGGCCGGGACATTGAGCGGGCGATCGGCTTGCCGGTCGACGCCGCCCTTGTCCGCCGCTCCCGCGCCTCGGTGGGCGGCACCCTCTTGGCCGGGCGCCTCGCCCTCGCGGAAGGCCTCGCGGGCAGCGCCGCCGGCGGCAGCCACCACGCGCGGCGCCGGCAGGGCGCCGGTTTCTGCGTGCTGAACGATGTCGCGGTGGCGGCCCGCACCCTCCAGGCCGAAGGTCTGGTCCGGCGCGTCCTCGTGGTCGACCTCGACGTGCATCAGGGCGACGGGACCGCGGACTGCCTCGCCCTCAGTCCCGACTTGTTCACGCTCTCGATCCATTGCGAGAACAACTACCCGGCCCAGAAGATCGCCGGCGACCTCGACATCGGTCTGCCCGACCGTCTTGATGATGCTGGTTATCTTGAGGTCCTGCGCGCCCGCCTGCCGACGCTCCTCGACGCGTTCGCGCCGGATCTCGTCTTCTATAACGCGGGCGTCGATCCCCATCGGGACGACCGTCTCGGCCGTCTCTGCCTCACCGATGACGGACTGCTCGCCCGCGATCGCTACGTCGTGGCGCAGACCCGCGCCCGTGGGATCGCGCTCGCCACGGTGATCGGCGGCGGGTACACACACGATGTCGAGGCCCTGGCGCGCCGTCACGCCCTGGTCTTCGAGGCGCTGGCCGCCGAGGCGGCCGCGGGATCGACGCTCGCGTGAGATGCTGCGCGGGAAATCTGCGCGAGTTCTCGGGGTGAGACCGGATTGCATCACGCGACGGTCGATATGCAGTCCTCGGGTTCACGGGAAAGGTTTTGGGAAGGGCTCCGGTCGAGGATGCGGGGCAGGCGGATTGATGAGGCGGATCCGCTGCTCGCACTCGATGACGCCGTTGGGGATCGACCATGCTCACGCGGGTCTGGGACGTGGTGAAGGCGACGCTGGCGGTGTCGGCCCTGATCGCCGCCGCCCTCGTCTCGGCGGACAAGCTCGATCGCCAGAGATCACAACCGGTCGCCGGCGCGGCTCTGGTCGAGCCTGCGACGACCGGTGCGATCGCACCGGCGATACGTCCGTGACGTCAGCGGCCCCTCACTCCGCGGCCGCGAACCTGCGTCAGATTGAAACAAGCACGACGGGATATCTTTTCCGGCCTCGGCGTTCTCGCCGGACGCCGAGGCTTGGCCGCTCGCTGCCTCGATCCGCTCAGGAGACATCCTTGATGAAGTCCGCCACTTTCGCCCTCCTCGCGGTTCTCGTCGGCACGGCGCCCGCGCTCGCGGAGACCGGCGCGGACCGGGCAGCCTGCACGCCGGACGTGATGCGCCTGTGCGCTGCCCAGATCCCGAACGCGGGGGCGATCACACTCTGCCTCCGCGAGAAGCGGGTGTCGCTGAGCGGCGCGTGCCGGACGGTGGTCGACCGATCCGACCGGCCGGCCCGCGAGATCGCGAACCGCCGATAGCGCGACACCCCGCCAGCCTGCGACCCGCGGCCGGGCCTCGCCGGTGACGTGGCCGACCGCGACGACGCGGCGGCGATCGCGCTGTGAACCGGTCGCACAGGCGCGGTCAGGCCGCCTGCGGAGGCGCGCATCGCGCGAAGGTCAGGGGGCGCGGCCGACACGCTCTGCCGTGTCTGCTCGGCCCGACCGGACGGCCCGCCGTCGGTGTCTTCAGGCGGAGCGCTCGAACGCCGCCACGTAGGCCGCGGCGTCGCGGGCAACGTCGGCCGCCGCCTTCCCGGGCCGGTAAAGATTGGACCCGAGGCCGAATCCATCGGCGCCCGCCTGCCGCCAGCCCGCGATGGTCTCGGGCAAGACTCCGCCGACGGCCAGAACCCGCGTGTCCGGCGGAAGGACCGCGCGATGCGCCCGGAGCGCCAGGGGCGTCGCGACATCCGCCGGGAACAGCTTCAGCGCGGTTGCTCCCGCCGCCAGGCACGCGAAAGCCTCCGTGGGCGTCTGATAGCCCGGAAGGGAGACAAGGCCCGCCGCGACGGTGGCGCCGATGACGGCCGGATCGCCGTTTGGCGATACCACGAGGGTTCCGCCAGCAGCGGCGACCTCACCGACCTGAGTCGGCGTCAGGACCGTGCCGGCCCCGACCAGCGCCCGCCCGGCGAGGCGCTCGGCGAGCGTCGCGATGCTCCGGAGCGGGTCCGGCGAGTTGAGGGGCACCTCGACGAGGGTGAACCCGGCTCCGACCAGCGCCTCCCCCACGGCGGGTGCCTCGTCCGGCGTGAGCCCCCGCAGGATGGCGACGAGGGGGCAGGCCGCGAAGGCCGCCTCGAACCGGTCGAGGATGGTCATGCCCGCAGACTCCAGATGGCGTGGATACCGGCCGTGGTTGAACCGTCCGGCACGATCACCGGATCCCCGCCCGCATCGGTGATGGCGGCGGCGTAGAGTGCCCCGAGGCGGCCGCCGCCGAGGAGATGGACCGGGCGCCTCCGGAGGTCGTCCCGAGTGCCGATATCGGCGCCGATCAGGATCCCGCTGGCATGGGCCGCCGCGTCCTCCGGGGCGAGCCGGTCGAGCAGGAGGCCGGAGCGGACCTCGAACAGGGTGGCGGCGAGATTGCGGGACGCGAGGCCGCGCCGGACACCCGCGCGGAAGGCGGCCCCATCCCCGACCGTGCCGTCGAGCGTCCCGGCCAGGATCCCGTGTGCCCGCAGGAGGGCGAAGAATTCTCCGGTCATCACGGTGGTGAAATCCGTGATGGACCCGTCGACGGTCTCGATCCACTTGTTGTGCGTGCCGGGCTGGCAGAACAGGGCGGTCGCCGGCGCCGCGCCCGCTCCGATCGCCCCGAAGACCTGGATCTCCTCGCCCCGCATCACGTCGGGGCGACCACCGCCCCGCAGGGCGACGCCGGGGACGATCCGGACACCGGGGGCGGGCTCGAGGCAGGCTTCGGCCAGGCCGGTGAGGGTGGCCGGCGCGGCCACGTAGGGCGCCGCCTGCCAGCCCCGGTTGGAGCCGATCATGCCGACGGCGATGATGAGGTCAGCGCCCAGTCGCGCGCGCAGGGCCGCGATCTCCGCCGGATAGGCGTCGGGCGTCAGGGCGAGGACGCCACGCTCGTCGTGCAGGCTGTCGAGAATGACGCCCGCTTCCGAGACGGCGAAGGCCCTCCGGTTCGTCGTGCCCCAGTCGACGGCGATGTAGGCCGGGCGATCGCCCATGCCGAAACCTCTCAGAAGAGCCACGCGAAAAATTGTCTGAGTTAAGTGCGGCGCGCGGCGCGGTCAAGTTCTGTCCGGCGGCCGTCGTGACACGGAGGGCGACTGATATCACTCCCGGGGGATTGTCGCGCCGCCACGAGCGTTTGCGATGGACTGCACGGCTGCGGATCGGCGATATGGCGGCAAGAAATCGAACCCGGGAGGGACACGCTTGGCACGGGATGTAATCCTGGCGACCGATGGCCTGACGATGGAATTCCGCGGATTCCGGGCCGTCAACGGCGTGGCGTTGCAGGTCGAGCGCGGCACCATCCACGCTCTCATCGGGCCGAACGGAGCCGGCAAGACCACTTGCTTCAACCTCCTGACGAAGTTCCTGATCCCGACCGCGGGGACGATCCGCTACAAGGACCGCGACATCACCGGCCTGAAGGCCGCGGACGTCGCCCGCCTCGGGCTCGTGCGCTCCTTCCAGATCTCGGCCGTGTTCCCGCACCTCACGGTGATGGAGAATGTCCGCATCGCCCTGCAGCGGCGGCGGCGCGGCGATTCCTTCGACTTCTGGCGGCCCGAGCGGGTCCTGCGCGCGCTGAACGGCGAGGCGCTCGCCCTCGTCGAGGCGGTAGGCCTCTCCGACTTCGCCGACGTGCTCGCGGTCGAGTTGTCCTACGGGCGCAAGCGCGCGCTCGAGATCGCCACGACTCTCGCCCTCGATCCGGAGATGCTGCTCCTCGACGAGCCGATGGCCGGTATGGGCCACGAGGACGTCGAGCGCACGGCGCAACTCATCCGCCGGGTCTCGAAGGACCGCACCATCCTGATGGTGGAGCACAACCTCTCGGTGGTCGCCTCCCTGTCGGACCGGATCACCGTGCTAGCTCGCGGGCAGGTGCTGGCCGAGGGCGACTACGCCACGGTCTCGAAGGATCCGCGCGTGGTCGAAGCGTATATCGGGGCGGGACATGCCTGAGGCGGCTCTGAAGACACCTCCGGCGGCCGCGACCGACGCGCTGCTGACCGTCCGCGGCCTCGAGGGCTGGTACGGCGAGAGCCACGTCCTCCACGGCATCGACATCGACGTGCGCGCGGGCGAGGTGATCACGCTGCTCGGCCGCAACGGCGCGGGCAAGACGACGACCCTCCGGGCGATCATCGGGATCCTCGGCAAGCGGTCGGGCTCGATCGTCTACGACGGCGTCGAGACGGTCCGGATGGCCTCGCGCAACATCGCCCGGCTCGGGATCGGCTACGTGCCGGAGGAGCGCGGCATCTTCGCGAGCCTGACGGTCCACGAGAACCTGATGCTGCCGCCGCGGGTGAAGCCCGGCGGCATGTCGGTGGCCGACATCCACACGCTGTTCCCGAACCTCAAGGAACGCGCCGGCAGCCAGGGCACCAAGCTCTCGGGCGGCGAGCAGCAGATGCTGGCGATCGGGCGCATCCTGCGCACAGGCGCCAAGCTGATCCTGCTCGACGAGCCCACGGAAGGTCTCGCGCCGGTCATCGTCCAGCAGATCGGCCGGACGATCCAGCAATTGAAGACTCAGGGCTACACCATCGTCCTGGTGGAGCAGAATTTCCGCTTCGCCCAGACTTTGGCGGACCGGCACTTCGTGATCGAGCAGGGGCGGGTGGTCGACATGATCCCCAATGCCGAGCTTGACGCCAATATCGACAAGCTGCACGCCTATCTCGGCGTCTGAATCTCGCACGCGAAAACCGTAGAAGCGCCAGAAAGCGGCGACTCGATACTCGGCCGGCGGAGATCCGCCGCGCCGCTGGAGGATGGAAACGAAAATGCTCGGACGCATCGCCCGGCCCGTGACCCTCGCCGCCCTCGCCGGCGCCCTGATGATGGGCACCGCAGCCGCGCAGACGAACGTGAAGATCGGCATCCTGGGCGACCGCTCGGGCGCCTACTCGGACATCAGTGGCGAGGGCTCGGTCGTGGCCGCGAAGCTCGCGGTCGAGGATTTCAAGCCCGAGCAGCATGGGCTGAAGGTCGAGATCGTCTCGGCCGACCACCAGAACAAGCCGGATGTCGGCGCGGCCATCGCCCGCCAATGGTACGACCGCGACGCCGTCGACATGATCACCGACGGGGTGACCTCCTCGGTGGCGCTGGCCATCAGCCAGGTCACCAAGGAGAAGAACAAGGTCTTCATCGATACAGGCGCCGGCACGGCCGACCTCACCGGCCCGCAATGCACGCCGAACACCATCCACTGGGTCTACGACACGGTGGCGCTCGCCAACGGCACCGGCGGCGCGATGGTCAAGCGCGGCGGCAACACGTGGTTCTTCCTCACGGCCGACTACGTGTTCGGCCAGACCCTGCAGCGCGACACCAGCACGGTCATCACCAAGAACGGCGGCAAGGTCGTCGGCTCGGTGAAGACGCCGTTCCCGACCTCGGACTTCTCGTCCTTCCTGCTGCAGGCGCAGGGCTCGGGCGCCAAGGTGATCGGGCTGGCCAATGCCGGCACCGACACGATCAACGCGATCAAGCAGGCGGGCGAATTCGGCATCACCGAGGGCGGCCAGGCGCTCGCCGGCCTCCTGGTCTTCTCCTCGGACGTGCACTCGCTGGGCACCAAGGTGGCACAGGGGCTGGTGCTCACCGAGCCGTTCTACTGGGACCTGAACGACCAGACCCGCGCCTTCTCGGACCGGTTCGCCAAGCAGATGAAGAACGGCTCGAAGCCGACCGCGAACCATGCGGGCGTCTACTCGGACGTGCTCCACTACCTGAAGGCTGTGGCCGAGACGAAGTCGACCGCCGACGGCGCCGCCACGGTCGCCAAGATGAAGGCGATGCCGACGGACGACCCGCTGTTCGGCAAGGGCGTGATCCGCGCGGACGGCCGCAAGATCCACGACATGTACCTGTTCGAGGTCAAGAAGCCCGCCGAATCGAAGGGCGAGTGGGACCTCTACAAGAAGCTCGAGACCATCCCGGGCGACCAGGTCTTCCGGCCGCTCAACGAGGGCAACTGCCCCCTGGTGAAGGGCTGACAGTGGGTTCGGGGCGCGGAGACCGGCCATGACCACGATCTTCGGTGTGCCGACGCAGGCCCTGTTCGGTCAGCTCCTGCTCGGCCTGATCAACGGCTCGTTCTACGCGATCCTGTCGCTCGGGCTCGCGATCATCTTCGGGCTCCTGAACATCATCAACTTCGCCCACGGCGCGCTCTACATGATGGGCGCGTTCGTGGCCTGGATGCTGCTCACCTATGTCGGTCTCGGCTACTGGTGGGCGCTGGGGCTCGCACCGCTCGTGGTGGGCGCCTTCGGCATCGTGCTGGAGCGGGTGCTCATCGCCCGGCTCTACAAGCTCGACCACCTCTACGGCCTGCTGCTGACCTTCGGTCTCGCGCTGATCATCCAGGGCCTGTTCCGCAACCAGTACGGCGTGTCGGGCCTGCCCTACGCGATCCCGGCCGAGCTGTCCGGCGGCCAGCGCCTGCCCTTCATGTTCCTGCCGAACTACCGCGCCTGGGTGGTGGTCGCCTCGCTGACCGTCTGCATCGCGACGTGGCTCGTGATCGAGAAGACCAAGCTCGGCGCCTATCTGCGCGCCGCAACCGAGAACCCGACCCTGGTCCAGGCGTTCGGGGTCAACGTGCCGCTGTTCCTGACGCTGACCTACGGGTTCGGCGTCGCGCTCGCGGGTTTCGCCGGGGTGCTCGCTGCGCCGATCTACTCGGTCAATCCCAACATGGGCGCCGACATCATCATCGTGGTCTTCGCTGTGGTGGTGATCGGCGGCATGGGCTCGATCATCGGCTCGGTGATCACGGGCTTCGCCCTGGGCCTCGTCGAGGGACTGACCAAGGTGTTCTATCCGGAGGCGTCCGCCACCGTGATCTTCGTGATCATGGTGCTGGTGCTGCTCGTCAAACCCGCCGGCCTGTTCGGGCGCACGGCCTGATCGCGATCTGAGGCACCCCCATGGCCGACACCGCCGCCCTCGACGCCGCCCCGATCGCCGCCGCCGTGCCGACGAGTCGGGACGACAAGGCGCTCCACCGCCTCATCTTCGTGGGCATCGCGGTGCTGCTCGTCGTGGCACCGCTCGTCCTGTACCCCGTCTACCTGATGAAGGTGCTGTGCTTCGCGCTGTTCGCGCTCGCCTTTAACCTCCTGCTCGGCTACGGCGGCCTGCTCTCCTTCGGCCACGCCGCCTATTTCGGCATGGCGAGCTACCTCTGCGCGTACACGGCCAAGAGCCTGGGCTTCACGCCCGAGCTGGCGATCCTCGCCGGCACGGTCACGGCCGCCCTGCTGGGTCTGGTCTTCGGCGCCCTGGCGATACGCCGGCAGGGCATCTACTTCTCGATGATCACCCTGGCGCTCGCCCAGATGGTGTTCTTCTTCTCCCTGCAGGCGAAGTTCACCGGCGGCGAGGACGGCATCCAGGCGGTGCCCCGCGGCAACCTGTTCGGCGCGATCAGCCTCGCCGACGACCGGGTCATGTACGCGGTGGTGGCCGTGGTCTTCATGGCCGGGATGCTGCTGATCTACCGGATCATCCACTCGCCCTTCGGGCAGGTGCTGAAGGCGATCCGCGACAACGAGCCGAGGGCGATCTCGCTCGGCTACCGCGCCAGCCAGTACAAGCTCGCGGTGTTCGTGCTCTCGGCGACGCTCGCCGGGCTCGCGGGCTCCACGAAGGCGATCGTGTTCCAGCTCGCCTCGCTCACCGACGTGCACTGGTCGATGTCCGGCGAGGTGGTGCTGATGACGCTCGTCGGCGGCATGGGGACGGTGTTCGGGCCGATCGTCGGCGCGCTGGTGATCGTCACGATGGAGACCTACCTGGCGCAGTTCGGTGCCTGGGTGACGATCATCCAGGGCTGCGTCTTCGTGCTCTGCGTGCTGCTGTTCCGTGAGGGCATCGTCGGCCTGATCGCCCGGCTGATCCGACGGCCGCTCTAGGACGCGGGATCCGGGGCGGGTGGCGGTTGCAGCGCGGCAACGCCCCCGTCGCGACATGCAATGGCGGATCGGGGCTGCGACTTGTGGTGAGCCTTCGTTAACCAAGACTGCCCACGCTGACGGCTCCACGCTGTCAGGGCCACCATGACCCAGGACCGAACGCTCAGCATCGACGACCCGGCCCTCGACTGCCCGGTCGCACCGGACGTGGTCGGCCGCCTGATCAAGGCCGACCCGGACGGGGCCGCGCTTCTGCTCGACGGGATCCCGGAGGCGACGCGCGCCCGGCTCGCCGTCTGGCTCTACGGCCGCAGTCACACCCACGCGATCGGCGTCCGCGTCGCGGCGACCTGCGAGGGCCCGACCCTCCGGCGGACCGCGGGCCTCGTCGGGAACGTCCTCTACGACCTGTCCCGCCGTCCCGTGGCGGCGGCGAGCCACGGACCGCGCGGGGGCGCCGGCCGCATCTCCCTGGGCGGGTCGAAGCGCCGCGCCTGACGGGTCGGCACGACCGGCCGATTGGATCGCCGCCGCGCAGGGACTATCCTGCGCGCCGATGTCCTCCCTGTCCGCGCCGTCCGTCCGCCGCCTCGACCCCGTCCTCGTCGATCGCATCGCCGCGGGCGAGGTGGTCGAGCGCCCGGCCTCGGCCGTGAAGGAGCTGGTCGAGAACGCGATCGATGCCGGGGCCCGGGCGATCGAGGTCACCGTCGAGGCCGGGGGGCGCCGACTGATCCGGGTCGTCGACGACGGCCGCGGCATGACGCCGGACGATCTCGACCTCGCGGTCGAGCGGCACGCCACCTCCAAGCTCCCGGGCGGCGACCTCACGGCAATCGACACCCTGGGATTCCGCGGCGAGGCCCTGCCGTCGATCGGCGCGGTGTCGCGGCTCGCCATCGTCACCCGCACGCCGGAGGCCGAGGCGGGGGCGAGCCTCACCGTCGACGCGGGGATGAAGGGGCAGGTCCGTCCGGCCCCGGCCCAGCGCGGCACCCGGATCGAGGTGACCGAGCTCTTCGCCGCCACGCCGGCGCGGCTCAAGTTCCTGAAGTCGGACCGGGCCGAGAACGCCGCGATCGCCGAGACGCTGCGCCGCCTCGCCGCGACGCAGCCCGGGATCCGCTTCACCCTGAGAGCCGATGCTGGGCAGCCCCTGGTCCTGCCGGCCGAGACCGGGGCCGAGGCGGAGCTGCGCCGGCTCGCGGCAGTGCTGGGGCAGGACTTCCTCGCCAACGCCCTGCCGGTCTCCCTGGCCCGGGAGGGCTTCGCGGTGGCCGGTCATGTCGGCCTGCCGACCTACCATCGCGGTGCGGCGACCCATATCCACCTCGCGGTCAACGGCCGCCCCGTGCGCGACCGGCTCCTGCTCGGGGCGATCCGCGGCGCCTACGCCGACACGCTGGCCTCCGACCGGCACCCGGTGCTCGGCCTCGCCGTCGCGTGCGACCCCGGCCTCGTCGACGTCAACGTTCACCCGGCCAAGACCGAGGTGCGCTTCCGCGAGCCGGGCCTCGTGCGGGCGCTGATCGTGAGCGCGATCCACGACGCCCTGCGCCGCGGCGGCGCCCGCTCGGCCACCACCGGCGCCGCGCGGACCCTCGACGCCCTGCGATCGGCCGGGGCGCCGCTCGCCACCCACAGCGGCGCCACCGCGCCGAGCCTGTTCCGGCCGACGCGGCCGGGCCCCTTCCCGAGCGGTGCACCCTCGGTGGCAGCGCCCCCCGGCTACCGTTCCTCGGCGGCGTGGAGGCCGGCGCCGCAGCCGGCGCGGGTCGAGCCGACCGGCTTCGGCGAGGCCGCTCAGGCCGTCTGGGCCGGGCCCGAGCCCGAAGCCGTGGCGGCCCCGCCCCAGGCCGACACCCGCGTTGCCGCCGACGCTGTGGAGGCGCTCGGTCATCCGCTGGGGGCCGCCCGCGCGCAGATCCACGAGACCTACATCCTCGCCCAGACCCGCGACGGCCTTGTGATCGTCGACCAGCACGCCGCCCACGAGCGCCTCGTCTACGAGCGGATGAAGGCCGAGCGGGAGGCCGGCGGCATCGCCCGGCAGGGCCTACTGATCCCGGACGTGGTCGAGATGAGCCCCGAGGAGGCCGACCGGCTCGTCGCGGCCGCTCCCGATCTCGACCGGCTGGGCCTGTCCATCGAGGCGTTCGGACCCGGGGCGGTGCTCGTGCGCGAGGTGCCGGCGGCGCTGATCGGAGCCTCGACGCGCAACCTCGTCACCGACATCCTCGACGCCCTGGAGGCCAGCGGCGACGAGGAGGGCGGCGTCCCGGCGACGGAGGGCGGCCCGCTCGGGCGACGTCTCGACGCGGTCCTGTCGCGCATGAGCTGCCACGGCTCGATCCGCGCCGGGCGTCGCCTGCGGCCGGAGGAGATGAACGCCCTGCTGCGCGAGATGGAGGCGACGCCCAATTCCGGACAGTGCAACCACGGTCGCCCGACCTCGATCGAACTGAAGCTCGCCGACATCGAGCGGCTGTTCGGCCGCCGATGAGGCGCCGCGCCGTCGATCCGGCTGGCGGCACGCGCGGGGCCGGTCCACAACGGCGTGTGACGCTGCGGCTCGAAGACCGGGGCGCCAGCCGTCCCGAACCGACAGTGCGCATGGGAGGCGCGGAGCCATGACCGATCTCGACAACTTCGGCGCGCGCCGCGCCGCCGCGCGGCCGACGTGCCCGGCACCCGCCGCCGCGTCGGTACGCTGAGATGGCGGGCCCGTTTGACCTCGCCGGCCGCCACGTCTTGGTGACCGGGGCCTCCAGCGGTCTCGGCCGCCATTTCGCCGGGACCCTGGCCCGCGCAGGCGCGCGCCTGTCGCTCGGCGCCCGCCGGGCCGACGCCCTCGCCGAGACCGTCAATCGCGTCGCGGCGGCGGGCGGTGAGGCCCACGCCGTCGTCATGGACGTCACCGACGCCGCGAGCGTTGAGCGGGCGCTCGACGCCGCCGAAGAGCGCTTCGGACCGGTGGCGGTGCTGGTGAACAATGCCGGCGTGACGGCGACGAAGCCGGCCCTCGACCTCGCGGAATCCGACTGGGACGCGGTGCTCGACACGAATCTCAAAGGCGTCTGGCAGCTCGCCCAGGCCACCGGCCGGCGCATGGTCCGGCACGGCGCGGGCGGCAGCATCGTCAACATCGCGTCGATCCTCGGGCTGCGGGTCACCGGCGGGCTCGCCCCCTACGCCACCTCGAAGGCGGCGGTCGTCCAGCTCACCAAGAGCCTCGCGCTCGAGTGGGCCCGCTACGGGATCCGGGTGAACGCCCTCGCGCCGGGCTACATCAAGACCGAGCTCAACGACGCCTTCTTCGAGTCCGATGCCGGCCGGGCGCTGATCAGGCGCATTCCGCAGCGCCGGCTGGGCGAGGCCGCCGAACTCGACGGGCCGCTCCTGCTCCTGGCCTCGGAGGCCGGCGCCTACATGACCGGCAGCGTCCTGGCGGTCGACGGCGGCCATCTCGTCTCCGGCCTGTAGCGGTCGCCCGAAACGGCTCCCGTCACGGACCGGCGCGGGTCAGAGGGTTCGCGCCTGCTCGCGCAGGACGAATTTCTGGATCTTGCCGGTCGAGGTCTTCGGCAGCGGCCCGAACACCACCGTCTTCGGCACCTTGAACCGCGCCATGTGCTCGCGACAGAACGCGATCAACTCCTGGTCGCTCGGCACCGCTGCGCCGGGCTTCACCTCCAGGAACGCGCAGGGGCTCTCGCCCCAGGTCGGATCTGGCCGCGCCACGACGGCCGCCAGCATCACGGCGGGATGGCGCATCAGCACCTCCTCCACCTCCAGGCTGGAGATGTTCTCGCCGCCCGAGATGATGATGTCCTTCGCCCGGTCCTTGATCTCCACCGACCCGTCGGGATGCCAGACCGCGAGGTCGCCGGTCCGGTACCAGCCGCCAGCGAGGGCCTCCTCGGTCGCGCCCGGGTTTCCGAGGTAGCCCTTCATCACCGTGTTTCCGCGCAGGCGGATCTCGCCGACCGTCGTGCCGTCCCGCGGCACCGGCGCGTCGCTCGCGACGTCGGCGACGCTCACCGCCTCGAGCGTGGCCAGCGGCACGCCCTGGCGGGCCATGCGGGCGTGTCGCTCGGTGTCGGGGAGAGCGGTCCAGTCCGGCTGCGCCAGACAGACCGTCGCGGGGCCGTAGCTCTCGGTGGCGCCGTAGAGGTGCGTCACCTGGAAGCCGAGCTCCTCCATGGTGCGGATGATCGTCGAGGACGGCGCCGCGCCGCCGACCGCGCAGCGCACGCGCTGGGGGAACGGCACACGGTCCTGCGCCGGCGCGTGCGCGATCATCGAGAGGACGATCGGGGCGCCGCACAGATGCGTCACCCCGTGCTCGGCGATCAGCCTGAAGATCGCCGCCGGCTCGACCTTGCGCAGGCAGACCTGCGTGGCGCAGGCGGCGACACTCGCCCATGGGTAGGACCAGCCGCTGCAGTGGAACATCGGCAGCGTCCAGAGATACACGCTCTCGCCGGTCAGGCCGAACGTGACGGCGTTGCCGAGCGCCTGGAGATAGCCGCCGCGATGGCTGTAGACGGCGCCTTTGGGATCGCCGGTCGTCCCCGACGTGTAGAGCAGGCAGAGCGACTGCCACTCGTCCTCCGGGCCGTGCCAGGCGTAGTCGGGATCGCCCTCGGCCAGCAGATCCTCGTAGGGCAGGGCCCCGTCGATCCCGGTCGCGCCGATCGCCACGACGAGGACCGGCTTGGCGAGTTCCGCGAGCGCCCGCGCGGCCAGCGCGGCGTACTCGGCCTCGACGAGGAGCGCCCGGGCGCCCCCGTGCCGCAGCGAGAACGCGATCGTCGCCGCGTCGAGGCGCGTATTCAGCGGGTTCAGCACCGCGCCGAGCATCGGCACGGCGAAGTGCGCCTCGATCATCTCCGGGACGTTCGGCGCCAGGATCGCCACGGTGTCGAGTGGCCCGACCCCCCGGGCCGCGAGGCCCGAAGCGAGGCGCCGGCAACGCGCGTAGAGGTCCGCGTAGGTGAGGCGGCGGTGGCCGTCGATCACGGCGATCCGCCCGCCAGCCGCGGCGGCGGCCCGCGCCAACAGGCTGACGGGGGTCAGCGGGACGTAGTTGGCCGGCCGGCGCGCGAGCCCGGCCTCGAACGGATGAGAGCCCTTCTCGCGGACCTCGGTCTGGGTCGGACGGGTGTCCGTCATCGTGCTGCCTTCTGATCGGGCGGCGGGCGTGGCGTGCGCTCCGCGCGACGAAGATTTCGCGGCCGTCGTGCCTGTCAATCGCGGCCGCCGTGACAATGTGGGCCGCGCGCGGATTCTGTTACAGGGCCCTGTTGACGCGAGATCGCCCCTGGCGGATGCCCGTATTCCAACCACGCGCCGTCGGGACCGCGTGCGACCGGCTCATCTGCGGGAGACGATTGTGGGGAACGACAACCTGCCGGCGATCTCCGGGGAGACCGGCCGCGCCGCGATGGAGGGCGGCGTCGCCCGGGCGCGCGAGGCGTACGAGCGCTTCGCCGAGGCGGGCGAGATGGCGCTGAACGCCTTCGAGGCCTCGATGGCGCAGAGCTTCGAGGGCTGGCGCGCGGTGATGGGCTCCAGCCGCGAGACCGCGCACCAGCTCACCGACAGCAACGTGGCCGGCGCCCGCCGGGTGCGCGAGCAGTGGGACGCCGCCGGCGCCCGCCTCTACAACGCCTTCGAGGACAACGCGGTCCACGCCATGGCGGCGATGCGCGAGATCGGCCACCGGATGCTCGTGGCCTCCGACCTCAATGTCCGCGCGAGCCTCGACTTCGCGGACCGCGTCGCCAAGGCGGCGGATGCCCGCGAGGTCGCGGCGCTGAACATCGCGTTCCTGCAGGAGCAGGCGCGCCGGCTGACCGACCAGATGGTCGACCTCCATCAGACGACCGGCCGTCTCGCCCGCGAGGCCGCCGCGCGCACGGAGACCCCGTGACGGCCGGCACCGCGGCGCCCGCTCCCGGACCTGAGGCGACGCCGCGGCTCGACGACCTGAGCCGCGCCGACGTGCCGTTCCGGACCGGCCATTTCCAGGCCTACGCGCCCCACGACTTCCACCGCATCGCCTACGTGGAATGGGGTGACCCGGACAGCCCGCACGTCGTCGTCTGCGTCCACGGTCTCAGCCGCCAGGGCCGCGATTTTGACGCCCTCGGCTATCGCCTCGCGAAGCTCGGGTACCGGGTGATCTGCCCGGACCTGCCCGGGCGCGGCCTCAGCGGATGGCTGAAGGACCCGGAACTTTACGGCCTGCCGCAATACGCCGCCGACATGGCCGCGCTCATCGCCCATCTCCGGGTCCCCGGGAAGATCGACTGGGTGGGCACGTCCCTCGGCGGCCTGACCGGCATGGTCCTGGCCGCGGCCGCCCGCACCCCGATCCGCCGGATGGTGATCAACGATATCGGCCCGTTCCTGCCCTGGGCGCCCATCCGCGAGATCGGGTCGCGCCTGCGGGACGCGCCCCGGCTGCACCATAACCTCGCCTCGGGCGAATCGCGCCTGCGCACGGTGCTGGGCGCGTTCGGGCCGCTCACCGACGAGCAGTGGCGCCACATCGCCAAGCACAGCTTCTTCCAGGAGCCCAACGGCGGCTGGCGGCCCCACTACGATCCCGGCATCGGAGACGCCTTCCGACCGGGCCGCGTCTACAGCGTGAGCATGTGGCGCGACTGGGACGCGATCACCTGTCCGGTCCTGCTGCTCCGCGGCGAGCACTCGGAACTGCTCCTCGCCTCGACGGCCGACGAGATGACGCGCCGGGGACCGCCGACGCGCCGCGTCGAGATTCCCGATTGCGGCCACGCGCCCGCGTTGCTCGACGACGACCAGTTGCGAATCGTCCTCGATTGGCTCGGCCCGGCGGCGTGATTCCGTCGCCGGCGCGCGCCACCGAGCTCTGAGTCGACCGTTTGCTGTCGTACGGATTTCCCTGGGATCGGCCCGGCGGGCCCAACGCGGCGCAGGCAACCCGATATCGCCCGGCAGTGTTCGAGAGTGAATTCTTAGCTGATCTCGCTCACTTATATTTGATCGGGCCCGGTATTTGAGTTGTTCTCGCGGCGGGCACTGGAGGGCCCAAATTGCGGTCTTCCGGACCTAAGATTTCGAGAGCGTAACCATTCGTTGCACGCGCGGCTGACCTGTGGCACTAACAGATGTCAGGTCTGGATCTTGGCCGCGCAATGTTGCACCTGTCGGTTGTGATTGGCGCCCTGGATCCGGGCGAGCAAGCCTGCAGACAGCAAGAACATCCGGACTACCAACTATGGCGAACCCAACCCCCAAGCCGAAGCAGACCACAGCCATCGATCACGGGGTCGGCAGCCGCATCGCGTTCCTTCGGGCGGCGAATGGACTGAGCCAGTCCGCGCTGGCCAGCGCGCTGGGCGTCAGCTTCCAGCAGGTCCAGAAGTACGAGACCGGCAAGAACCGTGTCGGTGCCGGCCGCCTGCAGGCGATCGCCGAGCGGCTCGGCGTTCCGGTCTCGAGCTTCTTCGAGCCCGAGCCCGAGGCGACGACGGATAGCGGTCCCGCGCTGCTGCGCGTCGCCGGCGCCGTCGAACTGCTCCGGGCCTACAATCAGATCGCCGACGATCAGATGCGCCGCGACGTGCTCTCCCTCGTCAAATCCGCGGCGCGGATCGGTCAGACCAAGACGTCGGACGGCGCGGCACCGCAGGCGGGCGGCGCTCCGCGCAATTCCTGACATCCGGGCATTGCCCGGTGCCGATCCGGCGCCGTGCGGTCCCTGCAGGCGGGATTATGGACTCTCTCCCGACGCGCGTGACCCACCTGCTCGCCGACCTGCCGCTCCGGGCGGACGATGAGATCGTGTCGGTCCTGGTCTCCGAGCCGGGCCTGCGGGTGGAGCGCATCGTCTCTACCGGTCAGGCGAGCCCGCCGGGATTCTACTACGACCAGCCGGATGCCGAGTGGGTCGCCGTCCTGACGGGCGCGGCCGACCTTCGGTTCGCCGACGAGGCGGAGGCCCGTCGCCTCGTCGCGGGCGACGCCGTGCTGATCGCGCCGCATCGTCGGCACCGGGTGGAGTGGACCGACTCACCCACCGTCTGGCTGGCGATCCATTTCGGGTCTCAGGTCGGCGCTACGGATCCGGCTTCCCGCGATCGGGACTAAGCACGATTCAGGCGGCGAATCGGGCGATCGCCACGGCCGTATCCCCGTAGACGCGCCGCTCCAGTTCCGCGAAGCCGGCCGGCCAGACGACCTGCGCGGCCTCGACCTCCTCGACGACGATGAGAGCCCCGGGCGCCAGCCAGGCGCCCTCGGCGGCGCTTTTCAGGGCGCGCGGCGCGAGATCACGGCCGTAGGGCGGATCGCAGAAGACCAGCGAGAAGGTGCCCGCCGTGGAGGCCGGGCCGAGACGGGTCGCGTCCCGCCGAAACAGGCGCGTCACGCCTTCGGCACCCAGGGCCTCGATGTTCTCGCGGATCACCGCGCGCGCCTCGGCGCCCTCGTCGACGAGGAGGGCGTAGGCGGCGCCCCGCGAGAGCGCCTCGAAGCCGAGGGCACCCGTACCGGCGAACAGGTCGAGGACCCGGGCGCCGGCGACGGCGTCGTCGTAGGCGTGGGCGAGCACGTTGAACAACGATTCCCGCAGGCGGTCCGATGTCGGCCGAATGGCGTCGGTGCGCGGCGTGGCGAGCCTGCGGCCTCGCCACGCGCCGCCGACGATCCTCACCGCGTCCCGCGCGGCGGCCGGCCGCCGCCGGGCTTGCCGCCCCCGCGCGGCGCACCGGGACGAGCACCGGGACGACCGCCCGTGTCCGACCCGCCCGCGGGTCCGTTGCGCCGACCCTGGCCAGCCCCCTTGCCGGCGAAACCGCCGGGCTTGCCACCGGGGCGGCTTCCGCCGGGACGCGCACCCCCGGTCTTCGGGCCACCGAACGCGGGCTTGCCCCCGGCGGCAGCGGGCTTCTGGCCGCGGAAGCCGCCTGGCTTCCGCGACGCGCCCTCCGCCGGCCCGGCGTCGAACGGTCGGTCGCGCCGGCCCCCGGGCTTGCCCCCGCGCTCGTCGAATCGCCGCTCGTCCCGCGGAGCCTCGCTCCGCGCGCTCTCGCGGCGCGGGCGCTCATCGCCGCGGCGCTCATCGCGCCGACCGGCGGGGCGCTCCTGCCTCTCCGGCATCCCTCGGTCGGCGAAGCGGCGCTTCGGCTTGGCGACGGGCTCGGGCTCCGCCGGCGTTGCGGACAGGCGCTCGACGACGACCCGGCGGTCGCCGGCCCGGATCGAGCCGACGCGCTCGCGGCCGCGTTCTGCCGCGGCCGCCTGCGCGGCCCGGGGATCCGCGCCGCGCCGGGGAATGCGCGTCCCCCGCGGCTTGGCCGCGTCCTCGTCGCGCCACGCGGAGTTGCGCGGTCCGGGACCGGTGCCTCCGGTCGAGACGCGGGGCGCCGGCGCGGGACGCGCGGCATTGCGCCTAGACGGCGCCGGTTGCGCCGATTGGGCGTCCCGATCCGCCGGGCGGGTGCCGCCGAACGGCGAGATCGGCTCGCGGACCGGACTGTCGAAATCGACGCCGGCCTGCTCGGCGAGGCTCTTGCCGAGCTGATCCTTGAGGACGCGGGTCCGCACCTCCTCGACCAGGCCGACCTCCAGGTCGCCGAGCTGGAACGGCCCGAAGGAGAGCCGGATCAGCCGGTTCACGGACAGTCCGAGATGCTCGAGGATGCGCTTCACCTCGCGATTCTTGCCCTCGCGCAGGCCCAGCGTCAGCCAGACGTTGTCGCCCTGCACGCGGTCGAGGGTCGCCTCGACGGGGCCGTACTCCATCCCGTCGATGGTGACGCCCTTGGACAGCCGGTCGAGTTGCGCCTGATCGGTGTCGCCGTGGGCGCGGACTCGGTAGCGGCGCAGCCAGCCCGTGTCGGGATGCGCGATCACCTTGGCGAGCCCGCCGTCATTGGTGAGCAGCAGCAGCCCCTCGGTGTTGATGTCGAGCCGTCCGACCGCCACGACCCGGGGCAGATCCTCCGGGAGCACGTCGAACACCGTCTGGCGGCCCTCCGGGTCCCGGGCGGTCGTCACTACGCCCCGCGGCTTGTGGAAGATCCACAGGCGGCTGCGCTCCCGCGACGGCATCGGCTCGCCGTCGATCAGGATCCGGTCGTTCTCGGTGACGTTGCGGGCCGGGGACGTCAGAGTCTCGCCGTTGACGCTGACGCGTCCGGCCAGGATCATCGTCTCGGCGTCGCGCCGCGAGGCGACGCCGGCCCGTGCCATCGCCTTCGCGATGCGCTCGCCGGGCGGCGTCTCGATCAGGGCTTCGGCGTCCGCGGACGCCTCGGGGCCTGGCTCCGGCTGCGGCTCTGGCAGAGGCTCCGCCTGCGGGGCGGGCTGCGGCTTGGCCTTCCGCGCCGTCTTCTTCGCGGCAGAACTGGCCGGCCGCTCGGTGTCGGCATCGGCACGGCCCGCATCGGTGGGCGGTGCCCAGCTCTCGGTGCGCGCTGACTCGGGGGCCGGACGGGCGGTCCCCTCCGGCTTATCGTCGTTCGGCAAGTCGCTCATGCCTGCCGCTTATCAGAGCCGGTTCCGACAGGCGAGACGGGTTGTGCACCGGTGCGAGTCGCCTCAACGCGAAGAGGCGGCCCGTCGGGACCGCCTCGAAGACTTGGATGGCGGGTCGAAGACCCGCATTCGTCAGAGTCTCGGCGAGCGCCCGCGCATCACGCCGAACACGGCGGAGATCAGGAACAGCGCGATCGCCACGAAGAAGACGATCTTGGCCGCCTCCATCGCCGTGCCGGCGATGCCGCCGAAACCGAGGAGCGCCGCCACGAGAGCGACGACGAGAAACGTGACAGCCCAGCCGATCATGGCATCCTCGCGTTATTCGGGTCGGTTCAGTTCGGGAACCCGCCCGAGGCGGGTTCCGTTCCGGTCGCGCTCGACGATCAGAGCTTGTCGGTGGCGGACTTCACCGCGCTCTTGGCGTCGCCGACGGTGCCCTGGGCCTTGCCCTTGAGTTCCTGGGCGGCACCTTCGGCCTTGAGCTTGTCGTTACCGGTCACGTCGCCGATGCCCTGCTTGGCCTTGCCGACGGCCTCGTTGGCGACGCCCTTGATCTTGTCGGTGGTGCTGCTCATGGCGTTGTCCTCTTGTTCGATCTGCGGCGGCGCCGCACTGGTTCCTGAAACGGTCACGGTCGGCGGAATGTTCCAGGCCTTAACATTGACTTGGGTCAGGCCAGCCCGCCGCCCCGGGGCCGTCGCGTCAGTGGGATGAGAACAGCTTGGCTGCCGATCCGATCCATCCGGCACGGGCGGAAACGTCCGGACCGCTGACCGCGCTCGATCACGCTTTCGCGGCCGCCCGCGCCGCGGCCGCTGCCGGGGAGGTCCCGGTCGGCGCCGCGGTTGTCCGGGACGGGGCCATCCTGGCGGTGGCACATAATCGGCCGCGCGCATTGCACGACCCGACGGCGCACGCCGAGATCCTGGCGATCCGCGCGGCCTGCGCGGCCCTCGGCACCGAGCGCCTCGTCGGCTGCGATCTCTACGTCACCCTGGAGCCGTGCCCGATGTGCGCGGGCGCGATATCCTTCGCGCGCATCCGGCGGCTCTACTACGGCGCGGCCGATCCGAAGGGGGGTGGGGTCGAGCACGGGCCGCGCGTCTTCGATCAGCCGACCTGCCACCACGTGCCGGAGGTCTACGGCGGGTTCCGCGAGCGCGAGGCGGCCGATCTGCTCCGGGCGTTCTTCGTGCAGCGCCGCGACTGACGCGGGGCGGGCGGACAGGTTCCCATCGGCCCTGGGCGGGTCAGCAGAGGAGGAGACGATGATCCCGACCTATTCCAGAGCCCTGATCGTCGGGGCGGGCTCCGGCCTCAGCGCGTCGCTCGCGCGCCTGCTCGCCGCCGACGGCATGACGATCGGCCTCGCCGCCCGGAACGTCGACAAGCTCGCCGCATTGGCGGCGGAAACCGGCGCGGCGGTCCATACCTGCGACGCCAGCCAGCCCGCTGAGGTCGAGGCGCTGTTCGCTCGCCTGGAGCCGGCGCTCGGCGGTCCGCCGAACGTCGTCGTCTACAACGCGAGCGGTCGTCTCCGCGGCCCGGTCGCCGATCTCGACCCGGACGCGGTTGCCCAGGCGCTGATGGTGTCCGCGTATGGCGGTTTCCTCGTGGCGCAGGCCGCGGCGCGCCGCATGCTGCCGCATCGCCACGGCGCGATCCTGCTCACCGGCGCCTCGGCGAGCGTGAAGGGCTTCGCGGGATCGGCCCCGTTCGCGATGGGGAAGTTCGCGCTGCGGGGACTGGGTCAGAGCCTCGCCCGGGAATTGCAGCCCCAGGGGATCCACGTCGCGCACATCGTGATCGACGGCGCCATCCGCAATCCGGCCCGCGGCGGCGAGCCGCCGGAGGCCCCCGACAGCCATCTCGATCCCGACGCCATCGCCAGGGCCTATCGCGACCTCCTGCGCCAGGATCGGAGCGCCTGGACCTCCGAACTGGAACTGCGTCCCTGGACGGAGCGGTTCTGAGGCCGCCTCAGGGATTCACGCGCAGGCCGAGCAGGAAGGTGTTCTCCCGGAAGCTGGACCCGGCGACCGTGCTGTCGAACTTCTGATAGATGTACGTGCCGCGCAGGGTCAGCCAGCGGGTGAAGTGGTAGTCGAGCCGCGCGGTCGCCGAGAACCCGTTCTCGCGGATGCTGCTGCTCTGGTAGTCGTTCCGGAGATACGATCCGCCGAGGACGATCGAGAGGTTGCGCAGCAGGTCGTGCTGCACCTCGAGCGTCGCGACCTCGGTGAGCACGCCGCTGGAGCCCGGGATCGTCGTCTCGGTGACGCCGGTCGCGGCGGTGAGACGGACGGTCGTGAGCGGACTCGCCGCCCAGACCAGGGCCGCGTTGAGCAACGGCGCGTTGATGTCGCGCAGGCTCGGATCGACGTAGGTCCGATGCTGGATGCCGGCGGAGATCTCGCCCGTCACCGAGCGCGCGAGGCCGATGCTCGTCCCGAAGGCGACCGCGATGCCGTTCGAGTCGCGCCGGACGCCCGTCGCGTCGAAGCGGCGGTCGTAGACGCGCGTGTCGCCGAGCAGGTCGATGAACGGGCTGAAATCCGGGTTGATCTCGTAGGCCGTGCGCAGCTGCAGGCTGTACTGGTTCAGGTTGCGGTCGGACTGATTGACGATCGTCCCGTCCGCCAAACGCGCATTGTCGAACTCGGAGCGGTCGACGGACCCGCGCAGGGTGACCGACAGGCGGTTGAACGTCTCCGTCGCCCCGAGCGAACCGCCGTAGACGGCCAGGAGCGGCCGTGTCGTGGCGGTGGCAGCCTGGAGGTTGGCGCTCGACGTGCGCTGCGTGTCCACCAAGAACCGCCCCTCCGCGTCGATGCGCAGGTCCCGGTTGGCGTCGATGCGCAGCCGGACCACGCCGTCTGCCGCGGGGCGGCTCGCGGCCTCGTTCTGCGGGGTCTCGAGGTACGAGCCCCGGAGCGAGCCCTGCAGCGAGCTGGAGGACCAGTTGCTCCGGAAGTCGACCGTGGCGTCGGTGCGCAGCGCGACCGAGCCCTTGGCGATCTGGCGGGTGGTCTGGTCCGGGTTCGAATCGTAGCCGACGCTCTGGGCGAAGGTGGGCAGGACCGTGAAGGTGCCGACCTGATAGCCGATCGGCGCGTAGGCCGGATCGGTGGGGATCGCGCGCGCTAGGTCGGTGCCGAGGATGAAGCCCGGGGTCAGGAGGCCGAGGGCCGGCGCGATCGACTGGAACGGGAGGATCGGCCGGATCGGCGTCACGATCTGCGGGTTCGGGACCCCGACGACCGCCTGCTGGACCACCGGCGTCAGCCGCAGCGCCGGCGGCGGGATCTGCGTAACGTCCTGAGTGACCCGCCGCGTCGCCGAGCCGATCCGCCGCGGCGGAGCGGCGCGCGTGCGCAGGAGAGTCGACGGCGCGAGATTGGCCGGTGCCGTCGAAGATCCGCCGGTGCGCCGTCCCCCTGTGGTGACGCGGGTGCTGAGCTGGGACACGCCGGGCTGACCCGAGATCTGCGTCTGCGGGGGGGGCGAGAGCGGCGACCGGAGGCTGTCACCGCCGGTCTGCTCGCCGCCCGCCGCGTCGCCGCCGAGCGCCCCGCGATTCTGGTCGCGGCTCAGGCCGTCCGGGATGGTGCGCTTGAGTGTGGGCAGGCCGTTCGGGCCCGTGTCCTGGCCGATGCCGGGATTGTCGGGCTGGCCGGTAACCGGGCTGGTCGCGTCGAACCGCTGGGCTGCCGCCGGTGCCGCGAGCGTGACGCCGAGCGCCGCGGCGGCGAGCCGCATCCTCCGCCGTTCCCACCGGTCAGCCGCCGTCCGCACCTGATGCCGGTCTCCGCCAAAGTCCCCGACACCAGAGCGCGGAGATTACAGGTCACACCACCCCGAAACAGTGCCGGTATGGTTAACGAACCCTAGCGGCGACGTGGTTAATGCCCCGTCAACGGCGGAAGGGCGGAAGGGCGGAAGGTTTGCGGCCCATCGATCCGATCTCACCTGTCGATCACGAATACGTTTGAGCTATTTCATGCACTATGCTACATAGGTTCAGACTTCGGTCGACTCCGAGAGGAATTGATCGGCCTGAATGATTGTAACTCCTGAGGTTTGCCGTGAGTGAGAACGCAGGCAGTGAGCTCAGCCCGGCGATCGGGCTCGCGGTCGATATCGTCGCCGCTTACGTGTCGAACAACTCCGTTCCGGTCTCCGAACTTCCCGGATTGATCGGCGGTATCCACGCGGCGCTGAACAGTTTGACAACTCAAGGTCGCGCCGCGAACTCGAGCGTCGAGAAGCTCAGTCCGTCGCAGATCCGCAAATCAGTCACGAATGATCACATCGTCAGCTTCGAGGACGGGAAGCCGTACAAGACGCTCCGGCGTCACCTGACGCTGCGCGGCCTGACGCCCGAAGCCTACCGGGAGAAGTGGGGCCTGCCCCGGGACTATCCGATGACCGCGGCGAGCTATTCGGCGCAGCGATCGGAGCTGGCACGCGCCCTCGGGCTCGGACAGCAGCGCCGGAAGACCCGCGGAGGGGCCGCGGCCACCATCGAGGCGCCCCCTGCGCCGACTGCGAAGTCGCGGAGGCGGAAGAAGGTACCGGCTGAGTGAGAGGTCCGAGAGGGGGCTAAGCCGCGTCGTATCCGCGACGCGGCCCTTGCGCGCCGCGCAACTGTGCGCCGCGCCTCCGACGCTATCCATCGGCGACCGCGCTGCGATGCTGCTCTGCACCATCGAGCTCAGCCCGCGCCGAAGGACGTCCCCGTGCCGCCCCTGCCGATCCTCGCCCTCGCCGTCGCCTCGTTCGGGATCGGCACGACCGAATTCGTCATCATGGGCCTGCTCCCGGAGGTGGCGCAGAGCTTCGGCGTCACCATTCCCCAGGCCGGCTATCTCGTCTCGGGCTACGCCATGGGCGTGGTCGTGGGCGCGCCGATCGTGGCCATCGCGACCGCGGGCCTGCCGCGCAAGACCGCGCTGCTGGCGCTGATGGCGGTGTTCCTGGCCGGCAATCTCGGTTGCGCGCTGGCGCCGAGTTACGCCCTGCTCATGGCCGCGCGAATCCTGACGGCCTTCGCGCACGGCGCGTTCTTCGGCATCGGCGCCGTTGTGGCGCGGGATCTCGTGCCGCGGGAGAAGCGCACGCAGGCGGTCTCGCTGATGTTCGCGGGCCTCACCCTCGCCAACGTGCTCGGCGTGCCGCTGGGCACCGCGCTCGGGCAGGAGGCGGGCTGGCGCTCGACCTTCTGGGCGGTGGTCGTGATCGGGCTCGCGGCCGGGCTCGCGATCCAGCTCTGCGTGCCGGACGGGCTTCCCGGGACCCGCGGCCGGCTCGTCAGCGAGTTTCGCGCGCTCGGGCGCTGGCCGGTGCTGCGGCCGATGCTGATCTCGACGCTGTCCTCGGTGAGCTTCTTCACGGTGTTCACCTACATCACGCCGTTCCTGACCGGCGTGACCGGCTTCACGCCGCAGGGCGTGACCGGCGTGCTGTTCGCCGCCGGCACGGGCCTGACCGTCGGCAATCTCCTTGGTGGGCATCTGGCCGACCGGGGCCCGATGGCCACCATCGTCGGCAGCTTCCTGGGCATCGTGGCGGCCCTGCTGGTGCTCGCCGCGGTCGCGCACCATCCGGCGCTCACGGTAGCGGTCGTGGTGCTCTGGTCGGGCCTGGTCTTCGCCCTGGTCTCGCCCCTCCAGATCTGGGTCGTGGAGGCGGCGAGCGACGCGCCGAACCTTGCCTCCACGCTGAACCAGGGCGCGTTCAACCTCGGCAACGCCACCGGCGCCTGGATCGGGGGCACGGCGCTGACCCTCGGGGCCGGCTACGGCCAGCTGCCGCTGATCGCCGCCGCGGTGTCGCTCGCCGGGCTCGGACTGGTGCTCACCGCGGTCGGCCGCGGACGCCGGAGCGTCATACCGGCATCCGCGCCCGGGGCCTGATCGATCAGTCGGCCCGGACGAGGTCGCCGAGCAGGCTCGCCGCCACCGTCGCCTTGGAGACCGTGAGGCCGGAGGCGCTGATCGCGTCTACGGCCTCGCGGATCCGGGCGAGCGAGGTGCCGCGCGCCCGGATCCAGGCCTCCACCGCGTCCGGCCCGGCGCCGAGATCCGCCACGACCTCGGCCGTCAGCTTGCGGTGCGCGGCAGCAATGCCGGCGCCCGCGCGCTCCAGGGCCACGCGGTCGAACGTGTCGGCCACCGGGACGGTCCGCGCCGCGGCGGCGAGGTCGTCCAGGCGGAAGGCGTGCTCCAGGGCGAAATGCGTGGCCGCGACCTCCTCGACCGGCCGGCCGCTGGCCTCCGCGACCCGGACGATGTCGGGGGCGGAGACCAGCGCGCTGAGCGAGGCGAGGCGCCGCGCCTGGGCCGGGGCCATGCCGTGCCCGGTCAGCTCCGCCGCGCGGGCGCCGATCGTCGCCAGCGCCTCGTCGCCGAGCACGTTGGGGAGGGCGGCCTCCACGGCGGCGATGCCGTCTCGGTAGCGGGCGACCACCGGGGCGAGGCCGCCGCCCAGGTCGAGGTTGCGGATGAACCAGACGATCCGGTTCGTCAGCAGATCCTGCACCTCGGCGTAGAGGTCGAGCTGGCCCTGGCCGGGAACCCGACCGGCGAGGCCGTCGATGGCGAGGTTCAGCTCCATCAGGCCGAAGGCGTCGCGGGTCACCGCGTAGGCCTTGGCGATGGTCGCGGCGTCCGCGCCGGTGCCGTCGACGAGGCGCGTCACCAGCGACGGGCCGCCCCGGTTGACGATGATGTTGGCGAGCGCCGTGGCGATGATCTCGCGGCGCAGGCGGTGTCCCTTGACGGCGTCGGGGAAGCGTTCGCGCAGGGCCTTCGGGAAGTAGCGCTGCAGCTCCCGGTCGAAGTACGGGTCGTTCGGCACGGCGCTCTCGAGGATCGCGTCGTGCAGCGACAGCTTCGCGTAGGCGAGCAGCACGGCGTATTCCGGGCGGGTCAGCCCCTCGTTCCGGCGCATGCGCTCGGCGAGCGTGCCGTCGTCCGGCAGGAACTCCACCGCCCGGTCGAGCCGGCCCTCCGCCTCCAGTGCCTGCATCGTCCGCATGGCGAAGCCGGTCTCCCCCAGCCCCCCGCGCTGGGCAAGGGACAGGGCGAGCGTCTGCAACTCGTTGTTGCGCAGCACGAGGCGCCCGACGTCATCGGTCATGTCAGCGAGCAGGGTGTTGCGCGCCTCGTAGCTGAGCCTGCCGTCCCGCTCCGGCGTCATCAGCGCGATCTTGATGTTCACCTCGACGTCCGAGGTGTTCACGCCGGCCGAGTTGTCGATCGCGTCGGTGTTGAGGCGGACGCCCGCGCGCGCCGCCTCGATGCGCCCGCGCTGCGTCAGGCCGAGATTGGCGCCCTCGCCGACGACCTTCGCGCGCAGCTCCGGCCCAGTGATGCGCAGGGCGTCGTTGGCGCGGTCGCCGGCATCCTCGTCGGTCTCGGTGGTGGCCCGGACATAGGTGCCGATGCCGCCGAACCAGAGCAGGTCGGCCGGCGCCTTCAGGATCGCCTGCATCAGCTCGGTGGGCGTCGCCTCGGACCGGTCGAAGCCCAGCGCGGACTGGATCGCTTCCGAGAGCGGCACGGTCTTCAGGCTGCGCGGGAACACGCCGCCGCCCTCCGAGATCAGGCTCTTGTCGTAATCCGCCCAGGAGGACCGCCCCAGATCGAACAGGCGCCGCCGCTCGGCGAAGCTCGCCGCGGCGTCCGGGTTCGGGTCGAGGAAGATGTCGCGGTGGTCGAAGGCCGCGATCAGGCGGATGCTCTCGGAGAGGAGCATGCCGTTGCCGAAGACGTCGCCCGACATGTCGCCGACGCCGACCGTGGTGATCGGGTCGGTCTGTACGTCCACGTCGATCTCGCGGAAATGCCGGCGCACCGCCTCCCAGGCGCCGCGGGCGGTGATGCCCATGCCCTTGTGGTCGTAGCCCTGGCTGCCGCCGGACGCGAAGGCGTCGCCGAGCCAGTGGCCCTTCTCCAGCGAGAGGGCGTTGGCGATGTCCGAGAAGGTGGCGGTGCCCTTGTCGGCGGCGACCACCAGGTAGGCGTCGTCGGGATCGTGCCGCACCGTGTCGGGCGGCGGCACGATGGCGTTGTCGACGATGTTGTCGGTCAGTTCGAGCAGCGTGCGGATGAAGATCCGGTAGCTCTCGGTCCCCTCTTGGATCCAGGCGGCGCGGTCGGAGGCCGGCGGCAGCCTCTTCGGGAAGAAGCCGCCCTTGGCGCCCACCGGCACGATCACGGCGTTCTTCACCTGTTGGGCCTTCACGAGGCCGAGGATCTCGGTGCGGAAATCCTCCGGCCGGTCGGACCAGCGCAGGCCGCCGCGGGCCACGTAGCCGAAGCGGAGGTGCACGCCTTCGACGCGGGGCGAGTAGACGAAGATCTCGAAGAACGGCCGCGGCAGCGGCATCGCCGTCACCTTGGCGCAGGCGAACTTGAAGCTGATCGTCTCTCGCGGCTGCCCGTCGGCGCCTGTCTGGTAGAAGTTCGTCCGCACCGCCGCCTCGACGAGGTTGACGAACCGGCGGAGGATCCGGTCGTCGTCGAGGCTCGTGACCTCGGCGAGCGCCGTCTCGATCTCGGCGCGTACCCCGGCCTCCTGGGCGGTCCGGTCACCGGTGAGCGCCGGGTCGAACCGGGCGCGGAACAGCGCCACGATCGCGCGCGCGATCCCGGCGTGGCGGCTCAGCGTGCCCGCGAGGTAGTCCTGCCCGTAGCGGATTCGCAGCTGGCGCAGGTAGCGGCCCAGGGCCCGGAGCAGGGCCGCCTCCCGCCAGGGGAGAGCCGCCTCAAGGACGAGCCGGTTGTACCCGTCGGACTCGGCGATGCCGTCCGCGATGGCCAGCATCGCGGCCTCCAGCGGGCGTTCCAGCGCCGCGAGGTCGATCGGGGCGCCGGTGGCGCGCTCGATCAGCATGTCGTGCAGCCAGACCCGCGCGGCCTCGTCCGTCCCGGACGGCGCGATCTGGTACGTGCGCTCGTTGATGACACGGAAGCCGAGATTCTCGAGCGCCGGGACCCGGTCGGACAGCGCGATCGCCGTGCCGCGCGAGAACGCCTTCAGGCGGACCTGCGCCGCGGGGTCGCTGGGCCGCCGATCGAGATGGACGGCCCGCGGCTGCGTCTCGCCGAGGCTGTCGAGGATCGTCACGTCGGCGACGGCGACCTCAGGCTGAAAATTGTCCCGATAGGCGGCCGAGAACGCGTCGCCGTAGCGGGCGGCGAGTTGCCGCGCGCGGTCGCCCCCCTGGGATTCGGCCAGCGCCGCCCGCAGCGCGTCGCCCCAGGTCCGGACCAGCGCGACGATCCCGGCCTCCAGGGAGGCGGGATCGTGCTCGGGGCTGCCCTGATCGGGCAGGCCGATGATGTAGTGGATCCGGGCGAGCGAGCCTTCCGGGTAGTCGGGGTAGGACGCGCTGAGCCGCCCGCCGTAGGTCTCGGCGAGGTAGCTGCCGATCCGTCCCCGGATCGCGGAATCGTAGCGGTCCTTCGGGACGTAGACGAGCAGCGACACGAAGCGGCCGAACCGGTCGGGCCGGGACAGCACGCGGACCCGCGGTCGGTCGGCCAGGGCGGCGATGGCCAGGGTGAACCGGTAGAGCCGCTCGCCGTCGATCTGGAAGAGTTCGTCCCGCGGGTAGCTCTCCAGCACGGCGAGGAGGCTGCGGCCCGCATGGCTCGTCGGATCGAGGCCGGCGCGCTGGACGACGGCCTCCACCTTCCGGCGCAGGACCGGAACCTCGCGGGCCGGGCTCGTGTAGGCGGAGGCGGTGAACAGGCCGACGATCCGCACCTCGCCCGACAGCTTGCCGAGGCCGGAGAACAGCTTGACGCCGATATAGTCCAGGTAGGCCGAGCGGTGGACCCGGGACTTCACGCTGGCCTTGGTGATGATCAGCGGCTGCGGCTCTTCCAGGAAGGCGAGGATCTCCGGCGTGTAGTCCACCGGCGTCCGGCCGCGGCGCAGGGGCGTCGCGCCGGGATCGCGGAGCACGCCGAGGCTCGACCCCTCGACCAGCGGGTGGGCGTCGCCGGCGATGCCGTGCTCCTGCATGCCGAGGATGAGGAACTGGCCGTCGGTCAGCCATTCGAGAAAGGCGCGCGCCTCCTCGGTCTCCGGTTCCGGCATCGGGGTCGGCCCGCGCCCGAGATCGGCGGCGAGGTCGGTGAGGCGCGCCAGCATGGCGTCGTGGTCGTCGCTCGCCAAGGCGACATCCCGGTAGACCGTCGCGAGGGCGTTCAGGAGCCGCTCGCCGGTCTCGGCCGCCACGGGGTCGAGGTGGATGTGGATGAAGCTCTCGCGCGCGAGACTGCCCTGCGCGTCCGCGGTCGTCTCCCCGACCACCCGGATGAGCCCGCCGGCACCGTCGCGCTCCACCCCGAGGATCGGGTGGGCCACGAGCTGCGGGGCGAGGCCCTGCTCGGTCAGTTCGGCCAGGGTCGAGTCCAGCAGGAACGGACGGTTGTCGTTGATCACCTCCAGGACCGTCGTCTCGCGCGCACGGCCGTCGCGCACCAGCTGGCTGTCGCTCAGGCGCAGCCGCGCCGGGTCGCCCGGCCTCCGCGGCTCGGACAGGAAGGCACGGGCGCGGGCGGCGAGATCCGCCAGGACGGAGGCGTCGTAGGGGGCGAGATCCTCCGGAGTCACGCGGCCGAACAGGTCGCGGACGAAGCCGCCCGGTCCGCCCTGCTCGGTGACGATGTCGGCGGCCGCCTCAATCAGCCCGGTGCGGGCCGTCTTCTGCTCCGAGGAGGACAACGCCGTCGCGGTCTCGAGTGTCATCGCGCTTCTCCCGAACCGGGTCACTCGCCCAAGCGATAGCAGCGTGACCGGCCGTGTCGATGACAGCGCCCGCCCGTTTCCGGGCCAACGGGTGTCGATCGCTGCAAACCGTCAGCTTCGCCTTGCCGAACGCCCGATGCGTGCATATACACCCATACCATGAGCGCTTCGTCACCCGAGCCGTGCACCTGCTCCGCCCTGCGTCGCGCCACGCGGGCGCTGACGGCGATCTACGACGCCGCCTTGAAGCCGACCGGGCTCCGCGTGACGCAGTTCGCGATCCTGCGGCTGCTGGACCGGCTCGGACCGGTCCCGGTCTCCCGCCTCGCCGCCGAGGCGGCGCTGGAGCGCACCACGATGGGCCGCAACCTCGACCCGCTCAAGCGCCGCGGCTTCGTCTCGGTCACGCCCGGCGCGGCGGATCCGCGCGAGCGCCGCGTGTCCCTGACCGCGTCGGGTCGCGAGGCCCTCGCGGCCGCGACGCCCTACTGGCGCGAGGCGCAGAGCCGTATCAACGCCCGGGTCGATCCCGCGACCGTCTCCGCCCTGGCGGAGTCCCTGATCTCCGCCGCCTGACCGATCCGCCCCGCTTCCGGAGCCCGTCCATGACCGCCCTGACAGAGACGCGCCCCGGGTCGCGCCTGCACTACGCCTGGATCGTCGTCGCGGTGACCTTCCTGGTCCTGCTCGTCGGGGCCGGTGTCCGCGCCACGCCGAGCGTGCTGATCGTCCCCTGGGAGCGGGAATTCGGCTGGACCGCGGCCACGATCGGCGTCGGCATCGCGCTCAACATCTTCCTGTACGGGATGATCGGCCCCTTCGCGGTGGCGATCATCGAGCGGTTCGGCCTGCGGCGCTCGGTCTGCGGCGCACTCCTGATCCTGGCGATCGGCACCGCCGCCACGAGCCTGATGACCGCACCCTGGCAGATGGTCCTGCTCTGGGGCCTCGTCGTCGGATCCGGCTCCGGCATGGTGGCCAACGTGCTCGGCGCCACCGTGGCCGGGCGCTGGTTCGCCAAGCGCCGGGGTCTCGTGCTCGGCCTGCTGACCGCGAGCAGCGCCACGGGCCAGCTCGTCTTCCTGCCGATGCTGGCCTCGATCGCGGTGGGGCAGGGCTGGCGCTCCGTCTCCCTGGTGGTCGCCGCTGCGACCCTGGCGCTGATCCCGCTGGCGGCCCTGCTCCTGCGCGACCGGCCTGCGGATCTCGGCCTGCCCCGCTACGGTGAGGACGCGGTGACGCCGACGCCGGTGCTGACCGAGAACCCGGCCGTGCGGGCGCTCCGCGGCCTGCGCATCGGCCTGCGCTCCCGGGATTTCTGGCTGCTCGCCGGCACGTTCTTCATCTGCGGCGCCTCGACCAACGGCCTGATCGGCACCCACCTGATCCCGGCCTGCATCGATCACGGCATCGCCGAGGTCACGGCCGCCAGCCTGCTGGCGCTGATGGGGATCTGCGACCTGATTGGCACTACGGCGTCGGGTTGGCTCACCGACCGGTTCGACTCGCGCAAGCTCCTGGCCTGGTACTACGGGCTGCGCGGACTCTCGCTGATCTTCCTGCCCTATTCCTTCGACTACAGCTTCTACGGCCTGTCGCTGTTCGCGGTCTTCTACGGCCTCGACTGGATCGCCACCGTGCCGCCCACCGTTCAGCTCGCGGGCAAATCCTTTGGGGAGGAGAACGCCGCGCTGATGTTCGGCTGGATCGCGGCCGCGCACCAGATCGGCGCGGCGTCCGCGGCGTGGCTCGCCGGCATGGTCCGGACCGAGAGCGGCACCTATCTCGGCGCCTTCGTGGCGGCCGGCCTGCTCTGCCTCGTCGCCGCCCTGATGGCCGCCTTCGTGGGCCGCAAGCCCGAGGCGCCGGCCCTGCGCCCGCTGCCGGCCTGAACTGCGCGGCGCGGGCAGGGTTGTCACAACTGTGCCGTGAAGGACGAGCCCTGATCGGCCCGTTCCCGCGCACCCCGAGAGCCCGCCGTGACCATCGCGATTCGGCCCGTGCCGCCGGTCCAGGACGTCCGCGCCCCGCGGCCCTGGTCGGGGCCGGGCTTCGCCGAGTTCGTCGCCATCATCGCCCTGATGATGGCGGTGACGGCGATCTCCATCGACAACCTGCTGCCCGCCTTCCCGGCCATCGAGGCGCGGTTCGCGGTGGCCGACCCCAACCGGCTGCAGCTCCTCGTCTACGTCTACATGATCGGCTTCGGCTTTGCGCAGATCGTCTACGGGCCGGTCTCCGACGCCCTCGGGCGACGGCCGGTGCTGCTGGCGAGCCTCGCCGTCTACGTGATCGGCTGCTTCCTCGCCATGGTGGCGCCGAGCTTCGGCTGGTTGCTCGCCGCCCGGATCATCCAGGGCATCGGCGCCGCCGGCGGGCGGGTGCTGTCGGTGGCGATCGTGCGCGACCGGTTCGCGGGCCGCGAGATGGCGAGCGTCATGTCGCTCACCATGATGGTGTTCCTGATCGTCCCGATGATCGCACCGGCGATCGGCGGCATGATGCTGGCGCTGGGCTCCTGGGTCTACGTCTTCGTCTCGATGCTGGTCCTCGCCTTCTGGCTGACGATCTGGTTCTCGCTGCGGATGCCCGAGACGCTGCACCCGGAATACCGCCGGCCGCTCTCGCCGGCCGCGACCTGGGAGGCGATCCGCCTGACGCTGAAGACCCGCGTCGCCGTCGGTTACGCCACCGCGCTCGGACTGATGACCGGCTGCATCATGGGCTACGTCGGCTCGGCCCAGCAGGTTTTCGATACCGGCCTGTACCACCTCGGCCCGCTCTTCCCGCTGGCCTTCGGGCTCGTGGCGGGCGCCATGGGCGCGGCGACCCTGATCAACGCCCGCGTGGTCCGGCGGCTCGGGATGCGGGCGATGTCGCACGGCGGCGTCATCGCCTTCACGCTCGTCGGCCTCGCGCAGGTCGGCGTCGGGCTGGCCTATCACGGCCACCCGCCGCTGGCCCTGTTCCTGTCGGTCCTCGCGGTGAACCAGTTCCTGATCAGCTTCGCGATGCCGAACTTCAACGCCCTCGCTCTGGAGCCCCTTGGCGCCATCGCCGGCACGGCCTCGTCGTTCCTGGGCTTCTACACCACGATCCTGGGCGCGTTCTGCGGCTTCCTGATCGGCCAGTCCTTCGACGGCACGGTGCTCCCCGTGGCGATCGGCTACGCGAGTCTCGGCGCCCTGTCGCTCCTCGTGGTCGCCTGGACCGAGCGCGGCCGGCTGTTCCGCGGCGGCGTCGGCGGTTGAGGCGTCGGTTGAGGCGGCGTCCTTAACGGGGTCTTCAGCGGAAAGTTGCAAAACTGCCGTCCTGATCCACCCGACCGGACACGCCGATGCTCGCCCGCGCCCAGGACGGAACCCTCCTCGTCGCGCGCCTGCTGCTGGCCGCTGCGCTCCTGCCGACCGGGATCGCCCGGACGCTCAACGTGTCGGGGTTCGCGCTGGCGCTCGCGGGGGCCGGGATGCCGTTTCCCAACGGCGTCGCCACCGCCGCCGTGGTGGTGCAGGTGTTCGGACCGCTCGCCCTGATCCTCGGCGTCCTGCCGGGGCTCACCGGGCTGGCGCTCGCGCTCTTCGCCGTCGTGACGGCCTGCGTGCTCCACCCGTTCTGGTACTATGTGGGACCCGCCGCGGTCGCCGAGCGCACGCTGATGCTGGCCGATCTCGGCCTCGCGGGCGGGTTCCTCATGTACGCCCTGAACGGTCCGGGCGCGCTCAGCTGGCAGGGCTGGCGCGCGGGAACCCGCGCCGCGGCGCCGAGCGCGAAGGCCGCCCCCGCGAAGGGTTCCGGCAAGGGTAGCGTGCCGCGGAACGCCGGCAAACGCGCTGCCGGCCGGCCGCCGGCCGGCGCCGCGGCCTGATCAGCCGTGCCGCGGCCTCATCTCGGTCGTCGGGGCGGGCGGCGCGGCAGCCATCTTCCGCCCGGAGATCTCCGCGCCGGCATCCGGCGACAGGTTGCGGAAGGCCAGTGCCGAGGCCGCCGAGATCACGGCGACGGCGAAGAAGGCCGGCCCGAAATCCGAGGCCTGGATCTCCGTTCGGCCGTGAAACCCGGCATTCCCCTCGAGCGCCAGCGCGCCCAGCGTGACGCCGAGGCTGAGCGACAGCTGCTGGCAGACGCTGGCGAAGCTCGTGGCCGCGCTCATCTCCTTCGATTCGAGGTCGGCGTACGCGATGGCGTTGACGCAGGTGAACTGGATAGAGCGCGAGCAGCCGCCGACGAACAGCAGGATCACCATGATCCAGTGGGGCGTCTGCGCGGTGTAGAACCCGTTGACCGCCAGGAAGGCCGAGGCCAGGAGGGCGTTCCAGACCATCAGGGCGCGGAAGCCGGTGCGGCGCAGGATCCGCGGCCCCAGGGTCTTCACGAACATCGCCCCGGCCGCCGCCGCGAAGGTGATCAGGCCCGACTGCAGGGCGTCGAGCCCGAAGCCGACCTGCAGCATCAGCGGCAGCAGGAACGGGATCGCCCCGGTGCCGATCCGGAACAGGCTGCCGCCGAGCACCGCGACCCGGAAGGTCGGCCGCCGCATCAGGTCGAGGCGGACGATCGGGTAGGGCACCCGCCGGGCATGTGCCCAGTAGAGCGGCAGGAGCACCGCGCCCGCGGCGAGGCAGCCCCAGGAGATTTCCGCCGGCAGCAGGTGGCGGCCGAGGGAGGCGAGGCCGAGCATCAGGGCGGCGAGGCCGGTCCCGAGCAGCGCGAAGCCGAGCAGGTCGAGGGGCGGCCGCTCCGGCTCCCGCACGTCCTCGAAGTACAGGCTCGCCAGCACGATCCCGGCGCAGCCGATCGGCAGGTTGATGAAGAAGATCCAGCGCCAGTCGAACCACGTGGTGATCAGGCCGCCGACCGGCGGACCGAGCACCGGGCCGACCAGCGCCGGGAAGGTCAGGTAGGCGAGGGCCGTCACGAGCTGCGATTTCGGCACGCTGCGCAGCACCACGAGGCGCCCGACCGGCACCATCATGGCGCCCCCCATGCCCTGGAGGAACCGCGCGGCGACGAACCACGCGAGGCCGTTCGCGGCCGCGCAGGCGAGCGAGCCGGCCATGAACACCACGAGGGCCGCGCGGAACACCGTCCGCGACCCGTACCGGTCCGCCATCCAGCCGCTCACCGGGATGAAGATCGCGAGGCTGACCAAGTAAGAGGTCAGCGCGAGCTTGAGGGCGATCGGGTCCTCGTGGAGGCTCGCGGCGATGCTGGGGAGCGCCGTGGCGATCACCGTGGAATCGGTGTTCTCCATGAACAGCGCGGTGGCGACCGTCAGGGGGACGATCCAGAGCGGTCTTTGGGTGGTTGCGGGCATCATACAGCAGACGCATGTCGCGCCGCCGCGGTTGCACGGCAGCGCGGCCACCTCGCACCCTCGTGTTTCGCGAATGTATCCATCGTGCAACAGAGGTTGAGCCGCGGCGCGGAGCCACCTTTTTTGCGGGTGCGCCAATGGCTAAGTTTCCATCACGCGTCCGTGAGGCCGCTCCAGCCGGCCCGGGGCCGGCGCGCGAGGATTTCGATGCAGCCCAGCCCCAGCAAGGTCCGCTCCGTGGCGCGGATCGCCGCCGGCGTCGCCCTTCTCTCGATGGTCGCCGCCTGCGGCACTGTCCTGCTCAACGATCGCGGCTCGCTGACGCGCTACGACCGGCTCAAGTCCAGCGATCAGGTCGCCTCGGCCTCGCGGATCTACGTCGACCGGCCGGCCCTAGCGAGGGCCCGCACCGTCCGCATCATCCCGACGGCGTTCCACGCCGACGTGTCCGGCGCCGCCCCGCTGACGGCCGCCGAGCGGCGGCTCATCGCCAACGCCGCCGACCGGGCGCTGTGCTACGACCTGTCGCTGAAGTACGACATCGTCACCAGCCGCGACGCCGACCTGACCGTGCGGGCGCAGGTCACCCGCGTCGATCCGACGGACCTTCTCGGTGCCGGCGCGACCATCGCGGGCTCGGCGGGCGTGACGGTCGCCTCGCAGCTCGGCCTGAGCTTCGCCGAGGGTGTCGGGCGCGTGCCGATCCCGCGCGTGCCGATCGGGCTCGGGAGCCTGACGGTCGAGGCCGAGGCTCTGGACCGGCGCCGCGAGCAGCGGGCCGCCATGGTCTGGGGCGGAGCGGCCAACTCCTTCACCAGCCAGCCGCGCTTCTCCCGCGCCAGCGACGCCTACGACCTCGCAGGCGAGTTCGGCCAGGATTTCGGCTACCTGCTGGCGACCGGCGACGACCCGTTCACCGCGCCTAACACGATCCCGACCTGGGACCGGATCCGCATCACCACCCTGGGCGAGGCGCCCCTCGACCCGGACTGCGAGGCCTTCGGCCGCGCGCCGGGCATCGACGGCATGCTCGGCGACTATATCGGCCTGCCGCCCGAATACACCGACAAGGGCCCGGCCACGCCGGCGATGCGCTGAGGCGCCCGCGCCGACTCCGCGTCTGACCGCGGACGTCCGTTCATGGCACTGACGCGCCCGTCGAGCGGGCGTGGATAAGCCTCGAGCCATGCGCGTTTTCGCGCTGCGACGCATCAACCGCGCATTGGCGCCTTCGCGGAGCCCGTGATACTGGCACTTGCCAACCCGATCCCGCAGCGCGGCCTCCACGCGCGCTGCCGTCCGAGGAAAGTTGGCACATGGCCCGAGTAGAAACCGCATCGATCATCGAGGGACTCACCTTCGACGACGTGCTCCTGCGGCCCGCCGCCTCCTCGGTGATGCCGACCGAGGTCAGCGTCGCCTCGCGGCTGACCCGCACGATTCCGCTGAACCTGCCGATCCTCGCCTCGGCGATGGACACGGTCACCGAGGCGCCGATGGCCATCGCCATGGCGGCCAACGGCGGCATGGGCGTCATCCACCGCAACCTCGAGCCGCCGGAGCAGGCCGAGCAGGTCCGCCTCGTCAAGAAGTACGAGTCCGGCATGGTGATGAACCCCATCACCATCCACCCCGACGAGACGCTCGCCGACGCCTTCGAGGTGATGAAGCTCAACCGGATCTCCGGCATCCCGGTGGTCGAGCGCGGCCCCAACGGCTCGCGGGGCAAGCTAGTCGGCATCCTGACCAACCGCGACGTCCGCTTCGCGACGAACTCCAACCAGCCGGTCGCCGAGCTGATGACCCGCGACCGCCTGATCACGGTCCGCGAGGGCGTGACCCAGGACGAGGCCAAGCGACTGCTCCACCAGTTCCGGATCGAGAAGCTGCTGGTCGTCGACGACCATTACCGCTGCATCGGCCTGATCACCGTCAAGGACATCGAGAAGCGCGTCGCCTACCCGCACGCCGTCAAGGACGAGCAGGGCCGCCTGCGCGTCGCCGCCGCCACGACGACGGGCGACAGCGGCTTCGAGCGGGCCGAGCGCCTGATCGACGCCGGCTGCGACGTGATCGTGGTCGACACCGCCCACGGCCACTCGATCAAGGTGCTCGATGCCGTGGCCCGCGTGAAGCAGCTCTCGAACGCCGTTCAGGTCATCGCCGGCAACGTCGCGACGCGGGACGGCGCCAAGGCGCTGATCGATGCCGGCGCCGACGCCATCAAGGTCGGCATCGGCCCGGGCTCGATCTGCACGACCCGCATCGTGGCGGGCGTGGGCGTGCCGCAGCTCACCGCGCTGATGGAGGCGGTCGAGGCGGCCGGCGAGGCCGACGTCCCGGTCATCGCCGACGGCGGCATCAAGTATTCGGGCGACCTCGCCAAGGCGATCGCGGCCGGCGCCTCCGTGGCGATGCTCGGCTCGCTGCTCGCCGGCACCGACGAGGCGCCCGGCGAGGTGTTCCTCTACCAGGGCCGCTCCTACAAGTCGTACCGCGGCATGGGCTCGGTGGGCGCCATGGCCCGCGGCTCGGCCGACCGCTACTTCCAGGCCGAGGTGAACGACACGCACAAGCTCGTGCCGGAGGGCATCGAGGGGCAGGTCCCCTACAAGGGCCCGGTCGGCAACGTCCTGCACCAGCTCGCCGGCGGCCTGCGCGCCGCCATGGGCTACGTCGGCGGCGCCACGATCCCCGAGTTCCAGGAGCGGGCGCAGTTCATCCGCATCACCAATGCCGGCCTGCGCGAGAGCCACGTCCACGACGTGACGATCACCCGCGAGAGCCCGAACTACCCGTCGCGGACCTGAGGCATCGATGCGCACGCTGATCGTCGGGGCCGGCGCGACCGGCGGCTATTACGGGGCGCGCCTCGCCGAGGCGGGCGCCGACGTCACCTTCCTGGTCCGGCCGGCCCGGGCGGCGAAGCTGGCGGCGGACGGCCTGAACGTCCGCTCGCCGCTCGGCGACCTGCACCTGCCCGCTCCGCCCACCGTCACGGCCGATAGGCTGGCCGGGGCCGGGCGGTTCGACCTGATCCTGCTGTCGTGCAAGGCCTATGACCTCGACAGCGCCGTCGCTGACCTCGCGCCGGCCGTGGGCCCCGACACCGCGATCCTGCCCGTGCTCAACGGCATGTCGCATCTCGACGTGCTCGACGCCCGGTTCGGTACGGACCGCGTTCTCGGCGGTTCGTGCGCGATCGCCGCGACGCTCGCGCCGGACGGCGCGATCCGCCACATGAGCGAGCTGTGCAGCATCACCTACGGCGAGCGGGACGGGTCGCGCTCGGCGCGGATCGAGGCGGTCGACGCGCTGATGCGCGGCCTCAAGTTCCAGCCGCGCCTGAGCGACGTGATCCTGCAGGAGATGTGGGAGAAGTGGGTGTTCCTGGCGACGCTCGCCGGGGCGACCACGCTGATGCGCGCCGCGGTCGGCGACATCGTGGCGGCACCCGAGGGCGCCGCGCTGATCGCGGCGCTGCACGCGGAGTGCACGACCGTTGCCGCGGCCAGCGGCTTCGAGCCGCGGGCCGTGGTGGCGGAGCGGGCGCGGGCGCAGCTGACGGCGGCCGGGTCCACCTTCACGGCCTCGATGCTGCGCGACATCGAGAACCGGGGTCGCATCGAGGCGGACCACGTGATCGGCGACCTGATCGCCCGCGGCCAGCGGCTGGCGCCGGAGGTGCCGTTCCCGCTCCTGGCCGCGGTCTATACCGGCCTCAAGGCCTACGAGGCCCGCCGGGCGCGGGAGGCGGCCTGAGCCGCGCCCCGCGCGGACGCTTCAGTAGCGGCCGGGCGGCGGCGGGGGCGGGTTGCCGTATTCGAGCTGCGTCTTGGCATCGACCCGCGGACGCGGCACCGGCGTCAGCTCCGGCTGGGCGGCGGGCGCGCTCGCGCAGGCGGCGAGTGAGGCGGTGACCAGGGCCGCGAGGGCGACGCGAACGGTGGACGTCATGGGCTGGGGTACTCCCGGGATGCGCCCGGCGACGGACCGGTCTGGTCCGGGGCGGGCGGATGCCATACGACACGCGGCGGCCCGCACGGCGGACCGACCGCAGCACGGTCTGCGCCGCGAAGGTGCAGGAAGCTCGGCCGTAACGTGGCGGCATCGTGGGCCAAGCGTGGCCGTTTCACGTCGTCATTGACGCACTCCTAAGGATCCGAACTCTGACCCCCGCCGCTCGCTGCTCCGCCGCCATCGAAGTCCTCACCGATATCGCCGAGCGGCGTCGGCCGGCCGCCGACGCCCTGAAGGACTGGGGTCTCGCCCATCGCTTCGCCGGCTCGGGCGACCGCGCGGGCATCGCCAGCCTCGTCTACGACGCCCTGCGGCGGCGGGCGTCGGCGGCCTGGATCATGGGCGCGGACACGCCGCGCGCCGTCCTCATCGGCACACTGCGCCTGCAGCAGGGGCTCGCGGCGGCTTCGGTCGCGGCCCTGTTCACCGGCGAGCGCTTCGCGCCGGCCCCGCTCAGCGACGACGAGCGCGCGCGCCTCGACGGCGGGACGCTGCAGGATGCGCCGCCGGAGGTGGCGGGCGACGCGCCGGCCTTCGTGCTCCCGGACCTCGCGGCCACGCTCGGCGACGACCTCGTTCCGGAGCTGAAGGCGCTGGCGCGGCGCGCGCCCCTCGATATCCGCGTGAACGCCCTGCGCGGCGACCGCGACGCGATCCTGCCGGCGCTCGCGGCCTACGACGCCGCGCCGACACCGCACGCGCCGGCGGGCCTGCGCGTCCCGATCGGCGCCGACGGGCGCGGTCCGGCGCTCCACGTCGAGGCCGAGTTCCTGGAGGGCTGGTACGAGATCCAGGACGAGGGCTCGCAGCTCGCCGCGCTCCTCGCCGCGCCGCGCGCCGGCGAGACCATCGTCGACCTCTGTGCGGGCGGCGGCGGCAAGACCCTGGCCCTCGCGGCGGAGACCGGCAACGGCGCCCGCCTGATCGCCACCGACGGCGATCCGCGCCGGCTCGCGCCGATCCACGAGCGCCTGCGCCGGTCCGGTGCGCTGGCCGAGGTGCGAACCCCGCGCAGCGGCAAGGCGCGCGCCGACGTCCTGGAGGATCTCGACGGCAAGGTCGACCGGGTGGTGGTCGACGCGCCCTGCACCGGGTCCGGCACGTGGCGCCGGAATCCGGATGCCAAATGGCGGCTGCGGCCCGGAAGCCTCGCGCTGCGGACCGCCGAGCAGGCCCAGGTGCTCGATCGGGCGGCGCGGCTCGTCAGGCCCGGCGGCCGGATCGTCTACATCACCTGCTCGCTGCTCTCGGCGGAGAACGACGCCGCCGTCTCCGGCCTCCTGTCGGGCTGGCGCGGCCGCTTCGACGTCGTCCCCGCGGACGAGGTGCTGGCAATAGGGCCGGATTCGCTCCGGTCAGCCGTGCGGAAGACGGCCCACGGGATCCAGATGAGCCCGCTGCGGACCGGGACCGACGGCTTCTACGTCGCCGTCATCGCGCGAAAGAGCTGAGGCGCGCCGCCGCGACGGAACCCGTCTCGCGTCCTTGGGCGTTGCCCCCGCGCTCCCGCGGGAGCCGGGCTCGCCGGGGGGCGGTCCCGCGCGCGGCCTCACCCGGGAGATGCCTTTGCGCCTCGACCGCCGTCTCCTGCTCGCCGGTCTCGGAAGCGTCCTCGGGCTGCGCAACGCCCGGGCGGAAGGGCCGGCGGAGACGGCACCGCAGCCCGCGCCGCACGAGTCGATCCGGGCTCTGCCGCGCTCGCTGCCCGGCGCGGATCTGCAGGTGATCGAGCTGTGGCCCGGCGCGCCGCCGGGCGGCGGTGACGGGCCGAACCCGGACGGCTACCGCTACGTCGAGGGGACCTTCGGCGACATCACCCGGGTCGCGCGGCCCTGTCTGCTGGTCATGCGTCCGGCCAACCCGAACGGCGCCGCGATGATCGTCGCGGCGGGCGGCGGCTACGAGTTCATCGCCCTCGGCAACGAGGGCGTCCCGGTCGGCCGCGTCCTGAACGCCGCCGGCATCACGGTCTTCCTCCTCGTCTACCGCCTGCCCGCGGAGGGTTGGGGCTCGGGGCCGGACGCGCCGCGGCAGGACGCGCAGCGCGCCCTCCGGCTGGTCCGGGCGCGCGGCGCTGAGTTCGGCATCGATCCCGCGCGGGTCGGCGTCCTCGGCTTCTCGGCGGGCGGCCACCTGATGGGCGAGACCGCCGTCGGGAGCGCCCGGGACCTGTACGCGGGCGTCGACACCGCCGACGCCCAGCCGACCCGGCCGGTGCTGGCCGGTCTGATCTACCCCGTCATCACCATGCGCAAGCCGTTCGACCGGACCGCGACCCGCCGCATCCTGGTCGGCGACGAGGTCACCCCCGACGAGATGAAGACCTACTCGGTGGATCTGCAGGTCGGGCCGGAGACGCCGCCGACCTTCCTGGTCCAGGCGATCGACGACCCCGTCGCCGTGGCCGATCATCCGCTGCTGATGTTCTCGGCGCTGCGCAAGGCGCGGGTGCCGGCCGAGCTGCACCTGTTCGAGCGCGGCGGCCACGGCTTCGGGCTCGGCGCGCCCGGGACACCCGTGGCGGCCTGGCCGGGCCTGTTTCTGGCCTGGATCCGCCTGCACGGTTTCCTGCGCGCCTGACCGCTCACTCGCGCCGCGTCTGCATGCGATGCAGCTTGGCGACCTTCGGCCGGCTGGTCCGGAACTGGCCGCGCTCCACCGCGACGAAGACCACGATCGCGATGGCGACCGTCGTGAGCCACCAGACGGCAGTCAGCCCGACGCTCAGGCAGGCCACCGTGAAGGCGGCGGCGAAGCAGCCCATCGCGCCGGGAACGAGGGCCGGGCCGTCCCGGCCGGCCCGCCGGATCGAGGCGTAGAGGGCGAAGGCGGCTGCCAGCGCGCCGACGATGCCGAGCTCGTACCAGAACTCGAAGAGCGCCGTGGTCGGTGCGTTGGCCGGCAGGAGGCCGACCAGGCGTCCGCGCAGGGCCGTCTCGAAGCCGTGCCCGGTGATCAGCCGCACCGGATCGGAGGTGACGACCTTCTGCCAGCTCTTCAGTGACAGCACCGCGGGGGCGACCGGGCCCAGGAGCGCAGCTCCGACCGGCCGCGCCAGGAAGGGCAGCAGCGGTGCCGCCGCCAGCAGGGCGGCCGAGAGGAGAGCGGTGAGCGTCACCCCGAGCCGCGGCCGGTAGCTCGTCACCGCGAAGGCGACGGCGCCGACCGACAGGGCGGCGATCTGTGTCCCGTCAGGCTGGACCGTGAGCGCCAGGGCGACGAGCAGCGCGAGGCCCAGCGCCTCCCGGTCGCGGCGGCGGGATCGCAGCCACGCCAGCGCCGGCCAGAGCAGCAGGATGAGCAGGACGAGACCGCGATCGAGGGCCCCGTCATCCTCGACGCCGGGCGGCGCGATGTGGGCGCCGAACAGCCCGAGCATGATCGCCACGATCGCGCCCGCCACGACGCCGAGCGGCAGGAGGTAGAGGTTCGCCGAGCGCATCCTGTCGGGGAGGGCGAGGTAACCCAGGAGGGCGAGTCCGATGGTCGCGCCGAGATTGGCCAGCCGCTCCAGCGCCGGCCCGAGGAAGGGGGTCCAGGTCAGCGACAGGGCCGACCACAGCACGACCAGCATGCCGGCCAGGAAGGCCGGAGCCGTTAGGAGGCGGTAGGTCGCCGGGCGGACCGGACGCTGGCGCCGGTCGATGACGCTGGCGATGATCAGGAGGATCACGGCGATCGGCGCGAGGATCACCGAGGCGCGGCGGGCGACCTGCGCGAGGACGGGGAGAACCACGAAGAGGCCGAAGAAGCCGATACGCCGCAGCAGCGCGGCGGCGTCGAGCGCCGGATCGATGGTGGTGGAGTTCGACGCGCGCGGCATCTTGCGCCTTCTCCCGGACCGGGACGGCCGGATCCCTGCTCGATACGCAAGGCTCGCGCAAGCTGCTGTAGACGTTGCGCCACAGTCTGGCCCGCGCGAACGGCGCTCAGGCGACGGTCGCGGTCTCCCGCGGGCGCCGGCGTGCGGCCCGCCGGCCGACATCCGACGCGACGCGCCAGCCGCCCCACGCGACGAAGAATCCGATCAGACCCGCGGCCAAGCCGTCGGCGTTCGTGGGCACAGCCGGGCTGAAGTCGTGATAGGCGGCCTCGGCCACCGGCACGTCGGGATCGCGGAGCATCGCCACCACGCGCCCGAGTGGGCTCGTCGCCGCACTCAGGGCCTGCTGCTGGGCGCTGAGGCGGGCGAGACGGGCGATGTCGGCCCGCGCGGCCTCGCCGCGGCGGGCGACGAGCTGGTCCGGGTTGGCGCGCAGCCGGTCGACGGCGCCCTCGCGCGTCGTCCCGGACGCCTGCGCGTCGGATTCGAGGACCGCCACCTGCCGACGCAGCTCGTCCGCGGCCCCCCCAAGGCGCTGCGCGTATTGCTGCGCGAATTCCGGGGCCTGCGCGGCGACCACGCCTCCGAGCAGGCCGAGGGCGAGGCCGAAGGTGCGGAACACGCGAAACATGCCTGGCCTCCGACGGGGGAATCGACCCCCGACAAAGAGCATGCGCGGGGCGGTGGTTCCAGCCGCGGGTGCGACGACCCCTGACCCGGCGTCTCAGCCCGGCAGCGTGAGGAGGCCGGCCTTGCCGTCGGCGCAGCCGAACAGCAGGCGGCCGCCGCGCGCGTCCCAGCCGAGCGCCGTGACGCCGCTCCCCTGGACGGCCGGTCGCACCAGCAACTCGGCCGCGTCGGTGAAGCGGACGAGCAGGATGCAGCCGTCCTCGTAGCCCATGGCCAGGACCGGCGCCTTCGGGTGGAACGCCACGCGGGAGACACGGGCCGGGCGGACGCCGCATTCCCGCGGGGCCTTGCCGGTCGGACCTTCCTTGGAATCGAAGGGCCACACGATCGCCGCCTCGGCCCCGCTGGTGGCGAGCCAGTTCCCGTCGAACGACCACGACATCGAGCGGACCTTGCCGGGATAGCCCGACATCCGCATGTGCCCGCGATCCGGCTGGAGGCGCCAGCCGTGCAGGCTGTTCTCCTGCATGGTCGACACCACGAAGCGCCCGTCCGGCGACCACGTAACGTCGATATGCGAGCCCTTCCAGGTGATCACCTCGGCCGGCGTCTCCAGATTGGGATACCAGAGGCTCACGCCGTTGTAGTGGGCGACGCCGAGCCGGTAGCCCTTGGGCGCGAAGACGAGGCCGCGGGCGGAGGACGGCGCCTCGAAGGTCTTCTCGCGGCCCTTCGCGTCGCGGGCCACGACGGTCCGGCCGGCCGACCACGCCACCGCGCCGTCGGGATGGGCGGCGAGCGCGTCGGTCCAGGCGCCGCCCTTGGCGAGGCCGAGCTGCTCCATCGCGCCGTCGGCGCGGATCGCCACCACGCGGCCGTCGTCGCCCCCGGTGAGCAGCCGGTCGACTCCGCCGGCCGCGACGAGGATCCCGCTGTCGGGATGGGCGGTGACGCGGGTGATCCCGTCCTCCCGCACCAGCGCGACCGTGCCGTCGCTGAGCGCCAGGGCCGGCACGTCCTTCAGGAAATGCGCGGCGAGCACGTGCTCGCCGGGCTCCAGCGCGGCGACGTGACTGGTGAGGGACGGGTTGCTGACGGGGCTGCTCATGTCGGGGGGACATTTGCGGCCGGCGGCGCGGTGCGCAAGACCAGGATCGCGGTAATCAACGCCAGGCCACCCGAGATCGCCGCCGGGGCGATCAGCGCGTAGAGACCGAATTGCTCGTAGGCCCGCGCGCCCAGGTAGGCGCCGAACAGCAGCGAGATCCAGACGGAGGCGTCGCCGAGCCAGCCGAGCGGATCTCCGGTGCGGGTCAGGGCCTGCGCGATCTTCTGGCCCAGGCTGAACAGCGCGCCGGTGACGAAGGTGGTGCCGGCCCGGAAGCCCTTCACCTGCGCCAGGACCGCGTTCTGGGATCCCATCGCCAAGGCGACGAAGAAGGCCGCGACGCCGAGTTCGGGCGACTGGAGTCCGAGCCCCAGACCGGCGAGGATCAGGAGCGACTCGTAGGCGAGGACCGCCGGCGTCGCCCAGCGCGGCGGCACCAGGATCGCCAGCCCGCTCCCGAGGACCGATCCCGTCAGGAACGCCAGGATCAGGATCGCCGGGAGTATCATGTGGTGCAGCTCGACCTGGGCGCCGAGAACGGCGAGCTGCGTGGTGTTGCCGCTCATGAAGGATGTGTAGAGGCCGCCGAGCCGTACGAAGCCGAGGGCGTCGACGTAGCCGGCCATACCGGTAAGGAGCAGGCCGACACCCAACTGAGCCGGGCGGTTCACGGTTCGGCCCCGCGGTCGCAGATCGGTAACGCTCTGTTAACCATTCGGACGCCTTCGTTCAGGGGTGACGGGCCGCGGTTAACGCGCCGCTCACCAAACCCGAGCAATTCGATGCAAACACGGTGAACGCCGCGTCGGAAGGGGTCGTTGCCCCAGCGATCCGGCTCGGGAACACCGTGCCCCCGCCGGGTGAGTGGGAGTTGCGTCATGGTTCCGTTCGCCGCCGCGTTCGTCTGCCCGACCCTGCCCGTTCCGGACCGGGGCGCCGCCACGATCCTGGTCGTCGAGGATGAGCCGACCGTGTGCGAGCTGGCCGCCGAGGCGCTCCTCGAAGAGGGCTACCGGGTGCTCACCGCCGCGGATGCCTGGGAAGCCGAGGCGATCCTGGCCCGGGAGAGCGTCGACCTGCTCTTCACCGATATCGATCTGGCCCGCAACACGGACGGCCTTTCGCTGGCCCGTTGCGCCCGCCAGATCTCGCCCGACCTCCCGGTCGTCTACACCTCCGGGGGGCGGGCTTCCCTGGCAGGCTGCGAGGCCGTTCCGGGCTCGGTATTCGTGCCGAAGCCGTACCGCCCGAGCCAGCTCGTGGCGCTGACGCAGGACGTCCTGCGCACCGCGCCCGTTCACACGTTCTGAACTGGATCTTCGAGGATACCCGCCATGTGGCGCTCTCTTCCCGCAATCGGCCTCGCCCTCGCCGCCGCGGTCGCCGCATCGCCGGCCCGGGCCGCCTGCGACGTGAAGGGTGCGCAGATCGAGGAGGCGATCGCCAAGAAGAGCGAGCTGCGTGAGGACGCCAACGCCCAGCTGGTGCGCGATCTGCGGACCCTGCGCGACGCCGCGATCGTCCTCGAGAGCTACAAGTTCCCCGGCGAGTGCGAGGTCCTGCTGGGGATCGTGCGCTCCCTGCTGGCTAATCCAGGCAAGACCATCGAGCAGAGCGGCGACACCGACGAGGAGAAGGCCGAGGACCTGATCGAGGCGCGCGAGCCCAAGGCCGCGGCGGGCGAGCCCAAGAACGCGCCGGGCGGGCCGAAGGCGAAATAGCGCCTCGCCGTCCGGGCCGCCGCGCCGCCTCAGCGCTCCTCGCCGGCACTGGCTCCGATCTTGGCGCGTGCCAGGGCGCGGCTGAGCTTGGCGGCGATCTGCGCGCGCAGCATCTCCGCCATCTCGATATCCACCAGGCGCCAGCTCAGGCCGCGCAGCCGCAGCCGGATCCGCGTGCGCTCGGCGCGTGACCCTTCCGGCGGGATCGGGATCACGACCGCGCGGAAGCCGCGCATCTCCAGGGCCGCGTAGTACGGCATGAGCCGCCCGAGGCCGCGGATGACCAGCCCCTCCGGCCGTGTGCCGGCCGGGCGCTCGAGGTCGAGCTTGTCGGGCCAGCCGTTGGCCAGCAGGTCCATCACCGTCTCCGGCGTCACCATCGTCTCGGCGAGCGCCAGGGCGAGGCCGTAGGCGGCGTCGTTGAGACGCTGGCGGTCGCGGGGCTCGAGGTCGGGATCGGTCTCGGACGCCGCGCGCATCGCGGCGGTGATCTGCCGGACGAGTGACAGGCGCAGCGTCCGGAAGTTCACGTGGCTCTCGACATAGGCGGCATCGTGCCGGCGCACCGCCTGCGCCAGGTCGTAGAGCGACCAGAGCGGGCTCATCGTGAAGGCGAGCCACGCCAGGGCGAGGGCGACCGGGACCGCGAGCCAGCGCACGGCCTCAGCGCCCCGTCCGCGCGGTCATGACCGCGCCGCCCATCGATCGAGGCCGGCGAAGGCGGCCACGACGCGCTCGTAGACCGGCCGCTTGAAGGGAACGATCAGGTCCGGAAGCTCGGAAAATCGCGCCCACCGCCAGGCGTCGAACTCCGCCTTGTGGGCGCCGCCGCCGGGCCGGAGCACGTCGATCAGATCCTCGCTGCCGACGAAGCCGTAGGCGAACCATTTCTGCGTCTGTCCGCGGTAGCGGCCCTTCCAAGCCTGCTTCATCACCGCCGGCGGCAGATCGTAGGGGAGCCAGCCCGGAATTTCGGCCAGGAGCTTCACGGCCTCGGGCGGAACGTTGGTTTCCTCGTAGAGCTCGCGGCGGGCGGCGGCCTCCGCGTCCTCGCCGGGATCGATGCCGCCCTGCGGCATCTGCCACATGTGCGGACCGTCGACGTGCTCGGGACCGGCATCCTTTCTGCGACGCCCGACGAAGACGCCGCCGGACGGCGCGATCAGGGCGATGCCCACGCAGGGGCGGTAGGGCAGGGCGATGCCCGGGTCGGAATCCGTTACCATCGCGGCGACCATAGGTCAGGGGGAGGCGAGGCGGCAACGTCGACCAAGTCTTCACCGGCCCGGAAGGCGCCGGATCTACTTGCGCTGACTTTGGACACGGACACGCTCAATCGGCAGTCGAGACCCGCTTGTCGCGGGCGCCCCGCAGCGCCACGCTCGCCGGCACGAGGCGCAGCCCGCGCGAGTCGATCTCCTTCGCCCAGCGGGCGATCCGATCGATGCTCAGCGGTGTCCCGGTCGCCGAGACCAGGGCGAAGCCGTTGGCGCGGGCCCGGGCCTCGGCCTGGGCGAGCGCGGCGTCGATCGCGTCGGCGCGCGGCGTGGCGTCCAATACGATCTCGGCACGGGCCACCGGCGTCTTGCCCTTGTTGGCGGGCGCCGCCGCGGGTTTCGGGGCCGTGCCGTCATCGAGGAACCCGAGACCGCGGGCGCCGATCTCGCGCAGGACCGGCTCGAAAGCCGCGTCGGCCATCAGCTTGGAGCCCATGAAGTTCACCGCGCCGACGTAGCCCGGGAAGCGGCTCATCGCCCAGGCGAGGCGGTCCGCGTTCTCCGGTCCCCGCAGCGCGGTCAGCAGCGTCTGCGGACCCGGATCGCTGTCGGGATAGTCGAAGGGTTCCATCGGGAGTTGCAGGAAGATCTCGTGGCCGGCATCCCGCGCGCGCGCCGCGGCGCGCTCGGCCTCGCCCCCGTAGGGCAGGAAGGCGAGGCTCACGGCGGCGGGCAGGCGCGCGGTGGCGCCCGCGGTCGCGGCCTGACCGACGCCGAGACCGGTCACCACGATCGCGATGCGCGGCCCGCTGCCGGCCTCCTCGGTCCGGGCGTAGACGTCGAGGGCGCGGATGCGGCCTTCGCCGAGCTTCGGCATGAGACCGTGGCGGCCCGCCTCGCTGATCCGCGGGTCGGGAGCCTGGGCGAGACGGGGGGCGCTCGGCGGCGGCACGCGGATCACCACCGCCTCGCTCGGCCCGCTGCCGGCCGGGCGCACGACCGTCACGCCGGACGCGGTCTCGACCTCCTCGGCGCTGCGCTGGAGGGGCGCCGTTCCCGGCGCCGTGGTGATGACCTGGGGCTGCTGGGCGACTGGGGCCTGTGCGGCCGGACGGGCCGCGGGTTCGCGCATCGCGATCGCCACCTGCACGCGGGGCTCACCGCCGTGGGGGTCGCCCAGCGCGAGCACGAGGCCGGCCGCCACCGCGAAGCCGGCCGCGAGCGCCGCGGCCGCGACCCGGGGCCTGCGGGCAGCCGCGATCAGCCGTCCGATCCGGCCTGCGGGCTGCTCCGGCGCCGCCTCCGGCACCCCGAGGGGGCGCGTGAGGATATCGTCGGTGGACTCGGTCAAGCGGCTCTCGATACGGGATCGCGGTTCCTGCGCCGGTCGGCGCGGTCCCAACCCTCGCATCCATTGCGGCCGGGTATGGTTAACGTTCCGCTAATGCCCGGTCCCAGAACGGGAAATCCCGCCCGGCGGGAGGCCGGACGGGATCGGGTCAGAGCGGCGCGGCCTTAGCGCGCGATCAGTTCGGCAGGCTCGGCTTCTGCTGCTGCGCGGGCGTGCCGTTGGCGGCGCCCTTCTGGATGCCGTGGAGGAAGTCGACGGCCGAGATCAGCTGCTTGTCCTTGGCCGGATCCGGCGGGACGTAGGCGGAGGATCCGCCGCGCTCGTCGGTGTCCTTCTGCTTCAGGTGGCCCTTCAGCCCGGCCTCACCCTTGGTCTCGTCCTTGCCCTTGAGCTCGTCCGGCACGTCCTGCGTGACCTCGACGTCCGGCTCGATGCCCTTGGCCTGGATCGAGCGGCCCGACGGCGTGTAGTAGCGCGCCGTGGTGAGCCGGAGGGCGCCGGAGCCGCCGAGGGGGATGATCGACTGGACCGAGCCCTTGCCGAAGGAGCGCGTGCCCATGATGGTCGCGCGCTTGTGATCCTGAAGGGCGCCGGCCACGATCTCGGAGGCCGAGGCGGAACCGCCGTTGACCAGCACCACTATGGGCTTGCCCTTGGTCAGATCGCCGGCCTTGGCCGAGAACCGCTGCGTCTCGTCTGGGTTGCGGCCGCGGGTCGAGACGATCTCGCCGCGATCGAGGAAGGCGTCGGAGACCATCACGGCCTGATCGAGCAGCCCGCCCGGGTTGTTGCGCAGGTCGACGATGTAGCCCTTGATCTTGTCGGCACCGATCTCGCCCGTGAGCTTGTCGATGGCGGCCCGCATCCCGTCGAAGGTTTGCTCGTTGAACTGGGTCAGGCGGATGTAGGCAACGTCGCCGCCCTCGATCTTCGAGCGCACCGGCTTGATCTTGATCACGTCGCGGGTGAGCGTGACGTCGATCGGGTCCTTCGACTCCTTGCGGCTGATCTTGAGCTTGACGCTCGAGTTGACCGGGCCGCGCATCTTGTCGACCGCCTGGTTCAGAGTGAGGCCCTGGACCTGGTCGTCATCGATCTGCGTGATGATGTCGTTCGCAAGCAGGCCCGCCTTCGCCGCCGGGGTGTCGTCGATCGGCGTGACGACCTTGATCAGGCCGTCCTCCATCGTGACCTCGATGCCGAGGCCGCCGAACTCGCCGCGGGTGGTGGTCTGCATGTCGCGGAACGCCTTGGCGTCCATGTAGCTCGAGTGCGGGTCGAGCGACGTCAGCATGCCGTTGACGGCCGCCTCGATCATCTTCGACTCGTCCGGCTTCTCGACGTAGTCGGTGCGGACCTTCTCGAAGACGTCGCCGAACAGGCTGAGCTGGCGGTAGGTCTCGGCCGAGGCGGCCACGGCCCGCGGACCCGACAGGAAGTCGGTCTGGGTCGCCACCATGGACGTTCCGGCACCGAGGAAGGCGCCGAGCATGATCAGGGAAGTCTTGCGCATCAGCCGCGAACCTTCTCGCCAAGTACCGTATTATTCGGGCTCTTCGCCCACCACGGCTCCGGATCGATGGAGCCGCCGTCCTTCTTGAACTCGACGTAGAGCGTGGGATCACCCTCGGACCCGCCGGGACCCGCACCCCTGTCGCCCATGCTGCCGACCGGTTCGCCCGCGAGCACGAACTGACCGACCTCGACGCTGATCTGGTCCATCCCCGCGAGCAGAAGATAGTAGCCGTCGCCCGCGTTGATGATCAAGAGTTGGCCATAGGACCGAAACGGCCCGGCGAACTGCACCCAGCCGTCGGCCGGGGACGAGACCGACGCCTTCGGGCGGGTCGTGAACGACACGCCGCGGGTCGTCCCGCCGTTGCCGTCGGGCTGGTTGAAGCCTCGTGCGACGCGTCCGCTCACCGGCCGCGGCACTTCGCCCCGCGCCTCGGCGAAATGCACCTTGGGGGCGAGCCGCGCCGGATCGCGGAAGCCGGCCGCGGCGAACCGCTCTTGCGTGATGCGCACCTCGCGCTCCGCGGCGGCCTTGGCCTCCTCGGCGGAGCGCTTCGCCGCGGCGACCTCGGCTTCCGTGCGGTCGAGCAGGTCCTTCAGGTTCTTGGCCTGCGCGCCGAGCTCGGTGGCGCGGCGCCGCTCGGCCGTGAGGCCGCTCTCCACCTCCGCCTGCCGCGCGCGCCGGGCGGCGACCAGGGCCTGCAGGCGCTGCTGCTCGCGCGCCCAGCCGGCAAGGTCGTTCGAGAGGCCTTCCTTGTCCTGCGCGATCAAACCGCGCAGCCTGATCATTTCCGCGAGATCGGCCGCGAGCGTGTCCACCTCGCCGCGCAGTTCCGGCACCACGGCACCGAGCAGCATCGAGGTCCGGATCGCGGCCAGCACGTCCTCGGGGCTCACCAGCACCGCCGGCGGCGGGCGGCGGCCCATCCGCTGGAGCGCCGCCAGGATCTCGGCGACGATGCCGCGCCGACCCTGCAGCGAGTGCCGGATCGCGGCCTCGCTCTCGCTCATCGCCTTCAGGCGCTCCTCCAGGCGGCTGAGGCGGTCTTCTGTCGCCTGCGCCTGTCGATTCGCGTCGAGGAGGGCGGTGTCGAGCTTCGCGCGGTCGGACCCGATCGCCGCGATCTCCGCCTCGAACTGCGCGCGCTGTCCGGCGCTGGCGGCGAGGGCGTCCTGCACGCGCTTCAGGTTCTCGGCCCGGCGCTCCCGCTCCTCGTTGGCCCGCTGGATCGCCTCGGGATCCGTGGGCTTCGGGGTCTCGGCGCGCGCGGCGACAGTGATCGACAGCGCGGCCAGCAGGGCGAGTGCCGCGCGCGCGCGCCGCGACACAGGCTTCGACTCGGGCTCGGACATCCTCACGGCCGCTCAGCCCGCCTCACCGCGATGGTACGGGTGACCGGCCAGGATGGTGAGGCTGCGATAGAGTTGTTCGAGGGCGAGCACGCGAACGAGTCCGTGGGGCAGGGTGGCGGCCCCGAACGACAGGATCAGCTCCGCGCGCGTCCGAATTGAGGCGTCCAGCCCGTCCGGGCCGCCGATCACCACGACCAGGGCCGGCCGTGCCGCGTCGCGCCAGGCGGCGACGCGCTCGGCCATGGCCTCGCTGGCGAGATCGGCCCGACCGCGCTCGTCATAGGCGACGAGGACACCGCCCGCGGGCAGATGGGTCGCGAGCGCCGCCGCCTCCTCGACGCACCGGTCCGGGGCGCGACGGGCGCGGGATTCCGGGATCTCGACGCTGTCGCAGGACGGGAAGCCGAGGCCGCGTCCGAGCTGCGCGGCGCGGTCGCGATATCGTGACGCGAGTTCGCGCTCCGGCCCGGCTTTCAGCCGTCCGACCGCGGCCAGGACCAGGCGCACGGATTCGGATCCGGCCTAGCCGGCCGCGATCCCGACGGGGCGGTCGGCGCCCCACATCTTCTCGAGGTTGTAGAAGCCGCGGACCTCGGGGCGGAAGATGTGCACCAGCACGTCGCCGGCGTCGATCAGCACCCAGTCGCAGGCCGGCATGCCCTCGACCCGGGCGTTGCCGTAGCCACGATTCTTCATCTCCTGGATGATCTTGTCGGCGATCGAGCCGACGTGACGCTGCGAGCGACCCGACGTGATGATCATCGTGTCGGCGAGCGAGGTCTTGCCGGCCAGATCGATCGCGATCGTCTCCTCGGCCTTCATGTCGTCGAGGCATTCGAGGGCGAGCGCCTTTAGGTCGTCCGAGCGCGCCTGACCGGCTTCGACCGGGGCCTGGACGGGGGTTCGGATCGTCTCCGTGTGACTGGTTTCGGGCAGAGTCCTGGTTCCTCGTTCTGCCGCACGGCGACGTCGGGCCTTGCGGGATCAGGTGAAATTGGCGGTATCGGGCCGCGATTGCAACCGCGCAGGCTTCGGCGGCGCCGTCCCCCGACCCGTGCGCGCGCGGATCTGCGTGGACGACAGGGTCGAGCGCGGCCCGTGCAGGAACATCCAGGCCGGCGGCGACCGCAGCGCGAGCGTCGACGCCGCCGCCTCGGGGACCCGGGCACCGGCGAGGCGCCGTGCCGCGCGGGCATTCAGCGGCGTCATGGTGAAGCCGGGCCGGTCGATGACGGCGATCGGCACGAGGCGGGCGATCTCGGCGAAGCCCTTCCAGCGATGGAAGGTCCCGAGGGAATCGGCTCCCATGACCCAGACGAAGTGAACGCCCGGGCACCGGCGCGTGAGGAAGCGCAGCGTCTGCACGGTGAAGCGGACGCCGAGCGCGGCCTCGATCCCGGTCACGGCGATCCGCGGGTGCCGGGCGACCCCGCGCGCCTGGGCGCACCGCGCCGCGACGGTGGGCAGGGCGCTCCGGCTCTTGAGCGGGTTTCCCGGGCTCACCAGCCACCAGACCCGGTCGAGCCCGAGCCGACGCAGGGCCGCGAGCGTCACGTGCCGGTGGCCCAGATGGGCGGGATTGAAGGATCCGCCGTAGAGGCCGATCCGCATGCCGGGAGCGCTCGGCGGCAGGGTCAGCCGCACGCCGAACCGTCAGTGCGCGTCACGGACGGATCTGGCCGCTGCCGTGGACCCGGTACTTGAACGTGGTCAGCTGCTCGACGCCCACCGGCCCGCGCGCGTGCATCCGCCCCGTGGCGATGCCGATCTCGGCCCCGAAGCCGAACTCGCCGCCGTCGGCGAACTGCGTGGAGGCGTTGTGGGTGACGATCGCCGAGTCGACCTCGGCCAGGAAACGGGTCGCCTCGGCGTCGTTGTCGGTGATGATCGCGTCGGTGTGATGCGAGCCGTAGGTCTCAATGTGCTCGATGGCGGCCTCGATCCCGTCCACCACCCGCACCGCGATGATCGCGTCGAGGTACTCGGTGTGCCAGTCCTGCTCGGAAGCGTCCGTCACCCGGGGATCGACCGCGCGGGTCGCGGCATCGCCCCGGACGGCGCAGCCGGCGTCGAGCAGGGCCTGGACCAGCGGCGCGAGATGCGTCGCCGCGCAGGCGCGGTCGACCAGCAGGGTCTCGGCGGCGCCGCAGACGCTGGTGCGGCGCATCTTGCTGTTGAGCAGCACGGTGCGGGCCATGTCGAGGTCCGCCGCCGCGGCGACGTAGACGTGGTTGATACCGTCGAGATGGGCGAAGACCGGCACGCGCGCCTCGGCCTGGACGCGCTCCACGAGGCCGCGGCCGCCGCGCGGGACGATCACGTCGACGCAGCCGTCGAGGCCCGCGAGCATCAGCCCGACCGCGGCGCGGTCGCGGGTGGGCACCAGCTGGATCGCGTCCTCCGGCAGGCCCGCATCGGCGAGCCCGCGGCTCATCGCCTTCGCGATCGCCATTGCGCTGCGATGGCTGTCCGAGCCGGCCCGGAGGATCGCCGCGTTGCCGGCCTTGAGGCAGAGCGCGCCGGCATCCGCCGTCACGTTGGGGCGCGCCTCGAAGATGACGCCGACGACGCCGAGCGGCACCGCGATGCGCTCGATCAGCAGGCCGTTCGGCCGCTCGATCGCGGCGAGCTGGCGCCCGACCGGGTCGGCGAGCGACCCGACCTTCTCGACCGCGTCCGCGATGGCCGCGAGGCGCCCGGGGTCGAGCGTGAGACGGTCGATCAGCGCGGCGGTCTGGCCCGCGCTCCGGGCGGCGGCCACGTCCCGGGCGTTCTCGCCCAGGATCTCGTCGCGGCTCGCGCGGATCCGCTCGGCGATCAGCTTGAGCGCGACGTCCTTCGTCCGCGCCGAGGCCAGCGCCATGCGCCGCGCCGCCGCCCGGGCGCGGCGGCCGATCGCCGCCATCTGCTCCGGAAGGGCGCCGGCCTCGGCGAAGTCCGATCTCAGGTTCAGGACGGGCACGCTGGCGTCCTCGGTTGTCGACGGCCGCGCGCGCGGCCCGGACGGGGGGAGAGCGCCGTATTTGCACATCGAACGCCGTCTCGACAAGAGTGCCGGGCCGGGAACGGTGGCGATCATCGAGACAAAAATTGTAAATAGATTAGCTTGTGTCGACGATTTCTAGAATAGTGCCAAGTCATCGCGGTGCACCATCCAGGCGCGACCGGGATAATTGAGCAGTTCCGGAATGCGCGCGCTCGGATGACCGATGATCAGCGCGGCCTCGGCGCTGTCATAGGCCACCAGACCGCGGCCGAGGATCCGGCCCTCAGGATCGCGGATCATCACGGCGTCGCCGCGGGAGAAGCTGCCCTCGATCGCCCGCACGCCCACGGGAAGCAGGCTGGCCCCGCTCCGGAGCGCCTGCTCGGCGCCCGCGTCGATCGTCAGGGTGCCGCGCGGCTCCAGCGAGCCGGCGATCCAGGTCTTCCGGGCGGCCGTGGGCGTGGACCCCGAGAGGAACCACGTGCAGCGCGCGCCGTCCCGCACGGCCTTCAGCGGGTTCTTCCCGCGCCCGTCCGCGATGACCAGGTGCGTGCCGCCCGAGGCCGCGATCTTGGCGGCCTCGACCTTGGTGCGCATGCCGCCCCGCGACAGCTCGGAGGCCGGGCCGCCGGCCATCGCCTCGATCTCGGGAGTGATCCGGTCGACCACGGCGAGGTGGCGGGCCTCCGGATCGCTCTGGGGCGGCGCCGTGTAGAGGCCGTCGATGTCCGAGAACAGCACCAGCACGTCGGCGTCGATCATGGTGGCGACCCGGGCGGCGAGCCGGTCGTTGTCGCCGTAGCGGATCTCCGAGGTCGCCACCGTGTCGTTCTCGTTCACGACCGGCACCGCGCGCATCTCCAGGAGTTTCAGCACGGTGGCGCGGGCGTTGAGGTAGCGGCGGCGCTCCTCGGTATCCTGCGGCGTCACGAGGATCTGGCCGGCGACGATGCCGTGATGGCCCAGCGCCTCGGCCCAGTGGCGCGCCAGCGTGATCTGCCCCACCGAGGCCGCGCCCTGGCTCTCCTCCAGGCGCAGGACGCCGGGCGGCAGGCCCAGCACCGTCCGGCCGAGGGCGATGCTGCCCGAGGACACGACCAGAACGTCGACGCCGCGCCCGTGCAGCTCCGCGATGTCCTCGGCCAGCGCGGCGAGCCAAGCGTGGCGGAGGCGGCCGGCACTGCGGTCGACCAGCAGGGCTGAGCCGACCTTGATGACCACGCGGCGGAATTCTTCGAGGGCAGGGATCATGATTCTTGCGGGACGGCGCGTTCGGGGCGGGTGTGAACCAAGACCCGCCCTTTGAACAGTCGGTCGAGGGCTACGGCTGCCAGGCGGCCGCCGGCTTCCGCTCTGCCTCGGCGCTGGCATCGATCTCGGCCTGCAGCGCGCGCAGCGCCTCGGGGACGCCCTTGCGGCTCGCCGAGGACAGGACAAGTGGCGCGCGCCCGGCGGCGCGCTTCAGCTTGGCCACCTGGCTCTTGAGCGTGTCGGCGTCGAGCGCGTCGGCCTTCGAGAGCGCCACGACCTCGGGCTTCTCCGCGAGGCCGTTGCCGTAGGCCTCGATCTCGCCGCGAACCAGCTTGTAGGTCTTGCCCGCATGCTCGCTCGTGCCGTCCACGAGGTGCAGCAGCACCCGGCAGCGCTCGACATGGGCGAGGAACTTGTCGCCGAGGCCGACGCCTTCGTGGGCGCCCTCGATCAGGCCCGGGATGTCGGCGAGCACGAACTCGCGCCCGTCCGAGCGAACCACGCCGAGGCCGGGATGCAGGGTCGTGAACGGGTAGTCGGCGATCTTCGGCTTCGCCGCGGTGACGCTCGCCAGGAAGGTCGACTTGCCGGCATTCGGGAGCCCGACGAGTCCGGCATCAGCGATCAGCTTGAGCCGCAGCCAGATCCACATCTCCTGGCCTTCCAGGCCGGGATTGGCGTGTTTCGGGGCCCGGTTCGTGGAGGTCGTGAAGTAGGCGTTGCCGAAGCCGCCGTTGCCGCCCTTGGCGAGGCGGATCTTCTGGCCGACCTCGGTCAGGTCGGCGAGCAACGTCTCGCCGTCCTCGGAGAAGATCTGCGTGCCGGCCGGGACCTTCAGGACTGTGTCGGCGCCGTTGGCGCCGTGGCAGTTCGAGCCCATGCCGTGCTCGCCCTTCTTGGCCTTGAAGTGCTGCTGGTAGCGGTAGTCGATCAGGGTGTTGAGACCCTCGACACACTCGACCCAGACGTCGCCGCCGCGGCCGCCGTCACCGCCGTTCGGTCCACCGAACTCGATGAACTTCTCGCGCCGGAACGAGACGCAGCCGGGACCGCCATCACCGGAGCGGACATAGACCTTGGCTTCGTCGAGGAACTTCACGACCTGAATCCTTTGTCGGGTGCGGATTCGCGACCCGCACCATCACCCTGTCGGCGGCCGCCGGCCAGTCCGGCGCCGCGGGGCCGCCTCAGGCGGCCCGCGTCATCGCCGGCTCCGACGGCGGAGTCTGCCAGCGCTGCCGGTCGAGGCTGAAGAGATCGACCGGAAGGTCCGCGCCGCGCGCCGGGAAGGGCCGGATCGCGCTGCCGGCCTGCGCGAAGCCGCAGGTCTCCAGCACGCGCCGGGACGCCGGGTTGACCGTGCGGGCCGAGGCGGCGAGTTCCGTCCCGCCCGTATAGGCGAAGAACGCGTGGCACAGGGCCGTCACGGCCTCGGCCATCAGGCCGCTGCCCCAGTAGGGCTGCCCGAGCCAGTAGCCGAGTTCCGGCGGTCCGTCGGTCCGCCCCTCGATGCTGACGACACCGATGAGGCTGCCCGGCGCCGCCCGGGGCGCGAGGGCGAGCGTGAGCGCCGAACCGGCGGCGTTCCGCGAGCGCGCCTGCAGTAGGAACGCGTCCACCTCCGGGGCCGGGAGCGGGTGCGGCACCCGCGCCAGCATCGCGGCGACCGACGGGTCGCCAGCCAGCTTCAGGATCGCGTCCCTGTCCTTGGCGGTCGGCCAGCGCAGCCACAGCCGCCGCGTCTCGATCCGGAAAACGTCATCACGGGTCAGATCGGGGAACATCGTGCCCTCGCAGGGCGGCGTTCCCGGCTCCGGGGCACCGCCTCAAGACGACGAAGGGGAGGATGGCGTCCCATCCTCCCCGGTGTTCCGTCCGACCTGGCCCGTCAGGGGCTCGGCAACGACGTCTCCGGTCCGGTGTGGGACACCGGGCGGGACGCCAGCTTCGCCACTCAGGGCGCCCGCCTCTTATTCCGCGGCCTCGGCCAGCGGGGTAACACCTACGAAGGCGCGCCCGCGGCGCGTCTCGAAGCGGACATGGCCCGGTACCAGCGCGAAGATCGTGTGGTCCTTACCCATGCCGACATTGGCGCCGGGATGCCATTTGGTGCCGCGCTGACGCACGATGATGTTGCCCGGAATAACGGCCTCCGAGCCGAACTTCTTGACGCCGAGGCGCCGGCCTTCCGAGTCGCGACCGTTGCGGGACGAGCCGCCAGCCTTCTTGTGTGCCATGGGATGAGCTCCGAATTCTGAGTGGCGTGGATGCGGTCGCGGATCGGTCCCTCAGGACCGTACGCGCCCAGCGTCTGGCGTGCGTCAGGCCGAAATGCCGGTGATGCGCACGACCGTGTGGTCCTGGCGATGGCCGCGCTTGCGGCGGGAGTTCTGCCGGCGGCGCTTCTTGAAGGCGATGACCTTCTTGTCGCGGCCGTGGCGCACGATCTCGCCCGTGACGCTGATGCCCGACAGGGTCGGGGCGCCGACCTGGGTCGCGCCCGCGCCGTCGGCGAACAGGAGGACCTCGCCGAAGGTCACGGCCTCGCCGGCCTCGCCCGCCAGGGAGGCGATGGTGATGGTGTCGTTGGCGGCGACGCGGTACTGCTTACCGCCCGTCTTGATGACTGCGAACATCGTTCTCTCGTGTTCTCGAACGGCCTCCGGGGCGGCTGCCCCTGGACCGGCTTCTTGTTTGAAGTCATTGAACGGGCGTTCGGCCCGGACAACGCGAAACGCGCGGACCCCAGCTGAGGCCGCGCGCCATGCGGGGTCAGTACGGGCGCGGCGGCGCCGTGTCAATCCGCGGCGGCCTGCCGGGCGGTGTCACCGGATCGGCGCGCCGGTCGCCAGGATGCCCTTCGCGACGCTGCCCGCCGGGCCGAAGGCGGCGAGGGCCTGCGCGCACCACGTCTCCCGGCCGTCGGCGGCGAGCTGCTGGCGCACCTGCGTGGCGCGGGTGCGCAGCTTCTCCTCCAGGATCGCCTCCTGGCCGGCATTGACGCGTGCCGCGAGGCGGAGCGTCGTCAGCTGGCCGGCCCGGACCTGCACGCCCGGGCAGGCCTGCTCGGCGATGATGGTCGTGGCCGCCGCCGAGGCGTAATTGTCGAGGGCCGAGGCCGGCGCGGCCGGATTGGCCGGCGCGGCGGGCACCTGCGCGGCGGCCGTCCCCGCGAGATTCAGCGTCAGGGCTAGCGTCAGGGCAAGGGTGGGGACACCGACACGCCACACGGCTGAGACCTCCAGGGTAAGCATCGATCGGCGCGGTGGCGCGCCCGCACCTTCGCGACGATGCGGGGCGCCGACCGGGAGACGCGCGTTCCCTTGGGTGCGCCCCTCGCCGCGACGCCGCGACGGCGGCTGACTACACGTCCGGCGACGGGGCGTCACCCGCCGCGTCGGCGCGCGGTCGGCGCGCGGTTGGCAGACGGACCGGCCGTCAGGGCGCGGCCTTGAACTCGCCCTCGATGCGCAGGCTCACCTCGTCGCCGAGCTGCGGCAGGTAGGCGTTGATGCCGAAATCAGAGCGCTTGACGATCGCGCGCCCGTCGAAGCCCACGGTGTAGCGCTGGTCCACAGGGTGGATGCCGGCCTGGTTGAAGGTGGCGTCGATCGCGAACGGCCGGACCGTCCCCCGCAGGTTGAGGTCGCCGGTGATCCGCGCGGTGGTCGGGCTGGTGGGCTCGACCTTGGTGGCGGTGAAGGTGGCGGACGGGAACTTGGCCGTGTCGAAGAAATCCGGGGCCGCGAGGTGCTCGTTCAGACGGGTGCTGCCGGTGATGACGCCGCCGAGCGGCACGGTCACCTCGAGGCGGCTCTTCTCGGGCGCCTTCGGGTCGAGCTGGAGCGTGCCGCTCAGGCCGGTGAACTGGCCGTAATAGGTCGAGTAGCCGAGATGCGAGACCGACCACGTGACCTTGCCGTGATCCGGATCGAGGACGTAGCTGCCGGGCCGGACCTGCGTCGGATCCGCGCTCGGCGCGACCGGTGCGGGCGGGGCCGCCGGGTTGTCCGCCGCCCGGGCCGGGCCGGCGCAGAGCAGGCCGATCAGGACAAGAAGTGGCGCGCGCATGTCATCCCCCCGTGACCGGCCAAGCTCGGCCGGCGCGGGCCCGTGATTTCATGATCTCCCTGCGCGCTCAAGCACGTCTGGCGAAGGCCGCCGCGGTTCTGTAGGCAAGCCGAGGTAGCGGCAGGCGTGGCATGATCGGCAAGCTCAAGGGCGTCGTGGACTCGTTCGGCGAGGATTTCGTGATCCTCGACGTGTCGGGGGTCGGCTACATCGTTCACTGCTCGGCGCGGACTTTGCAGCGCATGCCCAAGGTCGGCGAGCCCGCGGCGCTGTCGATCGAGACCCACGTCCGCGAGGACATGATCCGCCTCTACGGCTTCCGCTCGGACGCCGAGCGCGAGTGGTTCCGCCTGCTCCAGACCGTCCAGGGCGTCGGCGCGCGGGTGGCGCTCGGCGTTCTGTCGGTGCTGGAGCCCGAGGCGCTGGCGAGCGCCATCGCCACCGGCGACAAGGGCTCGATCAGCCGAGCCCCGGGCGTCGGGCCGCGCCTCGCCGCCCGGCTCGCCGCCGAGCTCAAGGACAAGGCCCCGGCCTTCGCGCCCGTCGATCCCGCGCTGGTCGCCCTCGCGGGCGCCGTTGAGGAGGGCGCCGCCCCGCAGCCGGTGGCGGACGCCGTCTCGGCCCTGGTCAATCTCGGCTACCCGCAGGTCCAGGCCGCCGCCGCCATCGCGGCCGCGCTCAAGGGTGCGGGGGAGGGCGCCGAGGCCAAAGTGCTCATCCGGCTCGGCCTGCGCGAACTCGCCCGCTGACGGCCCGACCTGACAGTTGGGGCGCAGTCAGATCGCGCGCCCTTGACCTGCGCGACCCGCGGTGCCATGTCGACCGCAACCAGTAAGACATTGAAAAGCCTGCTACTTTTCAACTCTTCTAAACTGGAGCGGGTGCTCGGGACGGTCGTCGACGACCGCGGCGGGCACGGGGATGACGGGATTTGCGGCGCGCATGATCGTCTGTTCTTGTAACGTCTTATCGGACGGCGCCGTGCGCGGCTGCCTGGCCCCCGGACCCGGCTGCCCGCGCACGCCCGCGCAGGTCTACGCCTGCCTCGGCTGCAGCCCGAAATGCGGGCGCTGTGCCCGCACGATCCGCGCGATCATGCAGACCGCGCTGGGCGAGGCCGCGGCGGCGGAGAGCAGCCATGCTTGCACGACGGCTTGCGCGAGCGCCTGTAGTTTGGTGAAATTCCAAACTGCGGATGAGGGAGTCGCGGCCTGATGCTTCTACCCCCCGCCTGAGAGCACGGTAAGGAGTACGGGGGCATGAAGGGCGACACCAAGGTCATCGAGTATCTGAATCGCGGCCTGCGCAGCGAGCTGACGGCCGTCAGCCAGTACTGGCTGCATTTCCGCATGCTCAATGACTGGGGCTACGTCGAGCTGGCGAAGTTCTGGCGCAAGGAATCGATCGAGGAGATGAACCACGCCGACCGGTTCATCGACCGGATCCTGTTCCTCGACGGGTTCCCGAACCTGCAGGAGCTCGACCCGCTGCGGATCGGCCAGAACGTCCAGGAGATCCTGGAATCCGATCTCGCCGCCGAGAACGAGGCCCGCAGCCTCTACCTCGAGGCCGCGAAGTACTGCGATTCGATCAACGACCGCGTGTCGAAGCGCCTCTTCGAGGATCTGGCCGAGGACGAGGAGGGGCACATCGACTTCCTCGAGACCCAGCTGGAGCTGATCAAGCAGATCGGCCTGCCGCTCTACGCGCAGAAGCATATCGGCGGCCTCGAGCAGATCGCCCCCGAGAAGGAGTGAGAGCGCCCGGGCTCCCGCCGCCCGCGCGGCGGAGCGGGGACCCGGACAGCGATGCGGGCAGGGGCGGGGCCGGCGCGGCCGCGTTCCTGCCCGCCTGAGACGGCAAGCTGGGGAACGGGATGCGGCTCGTGGTGGTCGGCGCCGACGGGCGCATGGGGCGGATGCTGATCCGCGCGGTGGCGCAGGCCGAGGGCTGCACGCTCTCAGCGGCGATCGAGCGCGACGGCTCGCCGGCGCTCGGCCAGGACGCCGGCGTCCTCGCCGGGCTGCCGCCCCTCGACGTTCCCGTCACCGACGACGCCCTCACGGCCTTCGCGGGCGCCGACGGCGTCCTCGACTTCACCGCGCCGGCCGCCACGGTCGCCTTCGCCGAGCTCGCCGCCCAGGCGCGCATCGTCCACGTCGTCGGCACGACCGGCCTCTCGGAGGACGATTTCGCCAAGCTGAAGGCGGCCTCGTACCACGCCCGCATCGTGCAGTCGGGCAACATGTCGCTCGGCATCAACCTGATGGCCGCCCTGGTCCGGCGGGTCGCCAAGGCCCTGGGCGACGAGTTCGACATCGAGATCGCCGAGATGCACCACCGCATGAAGGTGGACGCCCCCTCCGGTACCGCGCTGATGCTCGGCGAGGCCGCCGCGGACGGCCGCGGCGTCGACCTGAAGGCGGTCCGGGTCTCGACCCGGGACGGGCATACCGGCGCCCGCCGGCCCGGCGATATCGGCTTCGCCACCCTGCGGGGCGGCAGCGTCGTCGGCGACCACAGCGTGATCTTCGCCGGCACCGGCGAGAGCCTGACGATCAGTCACCACGCGGCCGACCGGGGCCTGTTCGCCACGGGCGCCGTCAAGGCCGCGCTCTGGGCGCATCCCAAGCCGCCGGGGCTCTACACCATGACCGACGTGCTCGGCCTGTGACCGGCGGCGCGACGGCGATGGAGCGGCTCCTCGTCCTCGTCCGGCACGGCCAGAGCGAGTGGAACCTGCAGAACCTGTTCACCGGCTGGCGCGACCCGGACCTCACCGAGCGCGGCGTCGCCGAGGCCCGGGCCGCCGGGCGCGGCCTCAAGAGGGACGGCTACAGGTTCGACGTGGCCTTCACCTCCGAGCTGGTCCGCGCGCAGCGGACCTGCGCGCTGATCCTCGAGGAGATGGGCCTGTCCGAGATCCCGGTCCTGCGCGCGCGCGCCCTCAACGAGCGCGATTACGGCGACCTCTCCGGCCTCAACAAGGACGAGGCCCGCGCCCGCTGGGGCGACGCGCAGGTCCACGCCTGGCGCCGGGGCTACGACGTGCGGCCGCCCGGCGGCGAGAGCCTGAAGGACACGGCCGCGCGGGTTCTGCCCTGCTACGTCGCGACGATCCTGCCGCGCGTGATGGCCGGCCAGCGGGTCCTGGTGGCGGCCCACGGGAACTCGCTCCGCGCCCTGGTGATGGTCCTCGACGGATTGACCGAGGCGCAGGTGCCCGATCTCCAGATCCGGACCGGCGTGCCGCTGGTCTACCGCCTGAACACCGACACCACGGTCGCCTCCAAGACCGTGCTGGAGCAGGTCGTCGACGCGGACCGCTGAGTGGCGACGGAACTCGCACCGGGCCTGATCCACCATCCGGGCTTCCTCGACGCGGCGGCCCGCGCGCGGCTCGCCGCGGAGATCGCCGCGGTTCTCGCCGAGGCGCCGCCCGTGACGCCGCGCATGCCCCGCACCGGCAAGCCGTTCTCGGTGCGGATGTCGAATGCCGGACCCCTCGGCTGGGTCTCCGACGGCGCGGGCTACCGCTACCAGCCGCACCATCCCGAGACCGGTCGACCCTGGCCGGCCCTGCCGCCGACCGCCCGCGCGGCCTGGGAGACGCTGGCGGCCTATCCGGCTCCGCCGGAAGCCTGCCTCATCAACATCTACGCGCCGGGGACCCGCATGGGCCTCCACCAGGACCGCGACGAGGCGGATCTCGCCGCGCCGGTCGTGTCGCTGTCCCTCGGCGCGGCCGCCCTGTTCCGCTACGGCGGCCCGAGCCGGTCCGACCCGACCCGCTCGGTCCGGCTGCAGGCCGGCGACGCACTGGTGATGGGTGGCGCCTCGCGGCTCGTCTTCCACGGCATCGACCGGCTCTACCCGGACGGCGACCTGCTGGAAGCGGCCGACGGGCCCGGGTTCCTGCCGCCGGGCGGCCGCTGCAATCTCACCCTGCGACGCGTCACGGTGCCGGCCACGCCATGATGCGCGACACGCCATGACGCGCGAGCGGGACCTAGAGCCGGTGCCGACCGCGATGCCGCCGGCGATCCCCGGCGGGCGCGTCAGCGCGGCGGCGCAGTGGCCGGCGCTCGCCGGCTTCGTCGCGGCCGAGGCCCGCCTCCAGGAGGCGGCCCTGGCGCGCGGGCGCGTCACGGCCGGGCTCTACGAGTTCGTCCGGTTCGGGCTCAAGCAGGGCTGGGCCTGCCTGTTCGGCGGCCTGCTCCTGGCGCTCATGCTCGGCACGCGCCTCGTCTGGCCGGCCCACGCGCCCGTCGCCCGGTACGACGCGCTGTTCCTCGCCGCCCTCGTGCTCCAGGTCGCGATGCTGCGGCTGCGGATGGAGACGTGGTCGGAGGCCCGGGTGATCCTGGTCTTCCACGTCATCGGCACGGCCATGGAGATCCACAAGACCGCGATCGGCAGCTGGGTCTACCCGGAGGCGAACCTGTTCCGGCTCGGCGGCGTCCCGCTGTTCACGGGCTTCATGTACGCGGCGGTCGGCAGCTACCTCGCCCGCGTCTGGCGCCTGTTCGATTTCCGGTTCACGCGGCACCCGAGCCTGCGCCTTCTCGCGGTCTTGTCGGTGGCGATCTACGTCAATTTCCTCATCGATCATCGCGGCATCGACCTGCGTTTCGGACTCATCGCGGTCGCGGTCGCGGCCTTCGCCCCCGCGACCGTGTACTTCAAGGTCTGGCGGGAGCACCGCACCATGCCGCTCCTGCTTGGCCTGCTGCTCGTCGCGCTGTTCATCTGGTTCGCCGAGAATCTCGGCACGCTGTCCGGCACGTGGCTCTACCCGAACCAGCGGCAGCACTGGTCCATCGTCCCGGTTGCCAAGCTCTCGTCCTGGTTCCTGCTGATGATCGTGTCCTACACGCTGGTCGCGCGGGTGAACGGCATCGCGACCTGGCCGGCCGTGCCGGCCGCGCCCGCGCGTCGGGAGCTGCCGATGGCCCGCGCGACCCATCTCGGCCTCGTGGCCGCGGTGATCGCCCTCGGCCTGCTGCTGCGCGTGCCGCCCTGGGGCCTGCCGCTCGCGATCCACCATTACGGCGGCGGGATCCTGTGGGGGGCGATGCTGTTCCTTCTGGTCGCGGGCCTGCGACCCGGCAGCTGGGGCCTGCGTGCCTGCCTGATCGCCGCCTTCGCGGCCGCCGCGCTCATCGAGAGCAGCCGGCTCGTCCACACGCCGGCCCTCGACGCCTTCCGGACGACCCTGCCGGGTCAGCTCCTCCTCGGCTCCATCTTCTCGCCGTGGAATCTCCTCGCCTACGGCGTCGGGATCGGCGCCGCCGCCGCGCTCGCGCTTTCCCTTCATCGTGAACGCAGGCGCGCCGCGTTGCCGGCTTGACAGAACAGGTCGCCCGGCAGACCCATCGGGTGCGGACTAACCCAAAGTTGGGTCCACCAGGAGAACCGGTTTTCGATGCGGATGCGCAACCTGACGCTGCGTCTCGGACGGGTTCTGTGCGCAGCCGCGCTGGCGGCCAGCCTCGGCTCGGCCGCCCGGGCCGGCGATCCCGTCTATCCCGCGGGCTCGCGCTTCGGCTTCGACCCGCCCGCCGACATGTCGCTGTCGCGGCGCTTCTCGGGCTTCGAGCGGAAGGAAGGTGGCGCGACCGTGTCAGTCGTCGAATTGCCCGCGAACGCCTTCGCGGAGCTCGTCAGCGGCTTCACCGACGCCAACCTGCTCAGCCAGGGCTTCGCGGTCGAGAAGCGCGAGGAGGTCAAGATCGGCGACAACGAGGGCATGCTCTACACCGGTGAGCAGCCCGCCGATCCCGGCTCGTCCGCGCCGGCGATCCGGAAGTGGATCCTCGTGGTCGGAACGCCGACCGTGACCGGGCTGATCATCGCCCAGGCGCTGCCCGACGCCGAGACCGAGGCCTCGATGCGCAAGATGGTGACCGGCGTCACCCTGCGGCCGGCCCTGTCGCTGACCCAGCAGGTCGATGCGCTGCCCTTCCGCATCGCCGACATGGCGGGCTTCCGGCCCGTGCGGGTGATGGCCGGCAACTCGGTCCTCCTCACCAGCGGCCCGAAGGACCAGATGCAGAATCTGGAACAGCCGATCCTCGTCCTCGCGCAGGCCGTGCAGCAGCCGCCCGGGGCCGAGCAGCGGGACGGCTTCGCCCGCGCCGCCCTGGCGTCCAATCAGACCCTCAAGGACTTCGTCATCGAGCGGGCGCAGAGCTACCGCTCGAACGGCGTCGACTGGCACGAGATCGTGGCCCGCGCCCTCGATCAGCCGACCAACCAGCCCGTTGTGGTCATGCAGACCATCCGGTTCGCACCGGACGGCTACGTCCGCGCCCTCGGCGTCGTGCGGCAGGATCAGCGCGACGGCGTCCTCGCCAAATTCCGCCAGGTGGTGGACAGCGTTCAGGTCAAGTAGCGCGTCACCAGACGACGGCCTGCCCATCGCGGCGCGGGTCGCTCGCGGCCACGTAGCCCTCGACGGCGGGATCGCCCATCCGCCAGATGAACTGGCCGGCGCCGAAATCCTGGTAGCTGTCCTCGATCACCTCGAGTTCGTGGCCGAGGGCCTTCAGGCGCTCCAGGGTCGCGCGCGGCATCGCCGCCTCGACGTTGATGTCGAGGCCCTCGTTCACCCGCCACCGCGGCGCGTCGCAGGCCGCCTGTGGGTTCTGGCCGTGGTCGATCATCCGCACCAGGGTCTGGACGTGCCCCTGCGGCTGCATGTTGCCGCCCATCACGCCGAAGCTCATCACCGGGGCTCCGTCCTTCGTGAGGAAGCCCGGGATGATGGTGTGGAACGGGCGCTTGCCGGGCGCCACCACGTTGGGGCTCTCCGGATCGAGCACGAAGCCGTAGCCGCGATTCTGCAGGGAGATGCCCCAGCCCGGGACGACCACGCCGGAGCCGAAGCCCATGAAGTTCGACTGGATGAAGCTCACCATCATGCCGGACTCGTCGGCCGCGGTGAGGTAGATCGTGCCGCCCGCGGGCGGCTTGCCCGGCCCGAAGACCTGGGCGCGGTTCCGGTCGATCAGCTTGGCGCGCTCCGCGAGGTAGGCGCGGTCGAGCATGGCCTCCGGCGTCACCTCCATCCCGCGGGGGTCGGCGACGTACCGGTAGGTGTCGCTGAAGGCGAGCTTCATCGCCTCGATCTGCAGGTGCTGCGACTCCGGCCCATCGACCGGCAGGCCGCCGAGGTCGAACTGCTCGAGGAGGCCCAGCGCGATCTGCGCCGCGATACCCTGGCCGTTCGGCGGGATCTCGTGCAGCGTGTAGCCGTGATAGTCCTTCGCGGTCGGCGTGACCCATTCGGGGCGGAACGCCGCGAGGTCGGCGGCGGTCATCGCGCCGCCGTTGGCCCGCGCGTGCGCGGCGATCGCCTCGGCGATCTCGCCCCGGTAGAAGGCCTCGCCCTTGGTCTCGCCGATCAGCCGAAGGGTCTTCTCGGCGCCCGGGAAGGTCACCAGCTCGCCGACATCCGGCGCCCGGCCCCGCGGCAGGAAGAACTCCGAGAAGCCCGGCTGGCGGGTGATCGCCTCGATCCGGGCCGCGGCCGCCCATTTCTGCTGGACCACCACCGGCGCGAGGTAGCCCCGCTCGGCGATGCGGATCGCGGGCTGCATCAGGTCGGCGAAGGGGAGGCGGCCGAAGCGCTCGCTCAGCGCCGCCCAGGCGGCGACCGCGCCCGGCACGGTGACCGAGTCCCAGCCGCGCATCGGCGGCCGCTCGCCGGCGCCGTACTTCTTCAGGAAGTAGTCCCGGCTCCAGGCGGCCGGCGCCCCGCCGGAAGCGTTGAGGCCGTGCAGCGCCTTCCCGTCCCACAGGATGCAGAAGGCGTCGGAGCCGAGACCGTTGCTGCACGGCTCGGTGACGGTCTTGGCGGCCGCCGTGGCGATCGCGGCGTCGACCGCGTTGCCGCCGGCCTGGAGCATCTGGATGCCGGCCTGCGCCGCCAGCGCGTGCGAGGTCGCCACGCAGTTGCGCCCGAACATCGGCATCCGCAGCGACGGATACCCGGTCACCCAGTCGAACGGCTTCATCGCTCAGTTCCCGGTCTCGGCAGCCCACGCGCTCCCGCGGCACTTGGCATACAGGATATCCAGCCCCGGTGAAGGCGTGGCCGGGCATGCCCGCCAACGAAAAACGCGGGCCCGAGGACCCGCGCTTCGTGAACGTGATGCTGCCTTGTCGGGCCGCTCAGTAGGGGCGGCCGTAGAGCGGCGAGGTCGGGTCCAGCCGGTCGACGAAGGAGAGGTCGACGTTGCGGATCGCCGAGGAGCGGGCGCCGATGAACGGCCCGTTGGTGATCGGATCCGGCAGGATGCCGCGGCCGAAGCGGTCCGTCGGGCCGTAGGGCGGGGTCAGCTGGTTGGACGCCGCGATCAGGTAGGGGTTCAGGGCCGGGTTGCGCGAGCCGCCGGCGCCCGGAACGTTCGAGGTCAGCGGCACGTTGCCGGCATCGAGCCAGCTGCGCGGGCGCACGCGGATCGGGAGCGGCCGGCTGACCCGGTAGATCGGGCCGGGGACGTAGCCATCCTGAGCCTGGGCGGGCGCGGAGGCCAGAGCGCCGAGGCCGGTGGCGGCGACGACGCCGAGAAGGGCGATCTTGAGCGAGCGCATGGCCAACCTTGTCCTTGAGTGCCATCAGTATGGCGACCGAAGCTTAACAGTTCGCCGCCTTTGACGATAAGACGCTTGGGCGAGGCTGTTGTTCCGCCCTTATGGCTGAGCTTGTGCGTTTTGCCACACTCCGGCCTCATTTTTTATTTTGCGGCCGCCGGATTAACGATCCGACCCTCCCGGGAGGCTCTGTCACGGCCGATGCCGGGCACGCGCCCGCCGGATCGGGCGCGACCGAGAAGGCCGCCGTCGTGGCGGCATCGGCGAGGTCGACGAGGCTCAGCGCGTCGAGCAAGCAGCCGAGGGCCTGCGGCTCCGGCGGGCGCGCGAGGGGCGCGCAGAGCCATCCGTCGAGCTGGAAAGCCGTGTCGCGCGTGACGAAGCCGGTGCAGGTCCGCTGCGCGGGGCCGGCGAAGGTCACCTCCAGGGTCTCGACCGCACCGAACTTCGTGCGGATCTGATCGCGGGCGCCGGTCCGGGCCACCGCCAGGGCCGGCCGGTCGAGGGCCGGACCGTTCGCGGCGCGCCGGGCCATGAGCACGAAGAGCGTCGGCGGTGCGCCCGAGCGGGGCCCGCGGGTGAGCTGGACCCGCAGGGCCGGCGCCTCGATCGCCGCGACGTCGCCCCGGATGAGGGTGTCCTCGCGCAGCCCGGTCCGCGGATCGACGCGGGCGGACACGCGCACCGGATCGAGCCCGGGTTCCGCGAGCCCGAACTGGGCGACCGAGGCCGCGGGCGGCGCCGGCGAGGCCTGGACCGACGGGACGAAGGCGGTCTCCGCGGCCGGCGGCGGCGCGGGCGCGGAGGTCGAGGTCTCGCCGGGCCAGCGGGGGAGGGCCCACAGGAGGGCAATCGCCGCCGCGGCGAGGGCAATGCGCAGGCCGAGAGATCCCGGGGAGACCGGGGCGTCCGGCGCGCGCGCGGCCCGGCCGCCCGGCACGCCGAGCCCGATCCGATCGACGAGGGGCGCTGTTCCGGTCAGGGGCGTGCTCCGTGGCGGCGGGAGGCCGCGGGGTGGACGCCAGCGTCGCGCCGAAGGATTGAATTCCCTCTGCCGGCCCGAGACCGTCACCGGGCTTCCGGAGACAGGGTGAATCGAGTGTTGCGCCGTCGGCGGCCTTGACAGCGCGCGCCCTTGCGCGCCTTGCTCGACCCGGCCGTCGCCCCCACCTCCGCGGAGGACGGGGTCTGCGGCCGCGCCCGTTTGGCGGGCGTGTCCGGCACGAACGATCCTTCGGCCGATTGTACTGGCACAGGCGCGGCACCCGGATCGGTCGGGGTTTTCCGCGCGGAGACGAGAGATGGGTTACAAGGTCGCCGTCGTCGGCGCCACGGGCAACGTGGGCCGCGAGATGCTCGATATCCTGGCCGAGCGGGCTTTCCCCGCCGACGAGGTCGTGGCGCTGGCCTCGCGCCGCAGCCAGGGTCAGGAAGTCTCCTACGGCGACAAGACGCTCAAGGTCAAAACGCTGGACACGTACGACTTCTCCGACACCGACATCTGCCTGATGTCGGCCGGCGGCGAGGCGTCGAAGGAGTGGTCGCCCCGCATCGGCCAGCAGGGCTGCGTGGTCATCGATAACTCGTCGGCGTTCCGCTACGACGCCGACGTGCCGCTGATCGTGCCCGAGGTGAACGCCGACGCGGTGGTGGGCTTCACCAAGCGCAACATCATCGCCAACCCGAACTGCTCGACCGCGCAGCTGGTCGTCGCGCTGAAGCCCCTCCACGAGGCGGCCACGATCAAGCGCGTCGTCGTGTCGACCTACCAGTCGGTCTCCGGCGCGGGCAAGGAGGCGATGGACGAGCTGTTCAATCAGACCCGCGCCGTGTTCACCGCCGGCGAGATCAAGCAGGGCGGCAAGTTCACGAAGCGCATCGCCTTCAACGTCATCCCCCACATCGACGTGTTCATGGAGGATGGCTACACGAAGGAAGAGTGGAAGATGGTCGCCGAGACCAAGAAGATGCTCGACCCGAAGATCAAGCTGACGGCGACCGCCGTCCGCGTGCCGGTCTTCATCGGTCACGCGGAATCGGTGAACGTCGAGTTCGAGCAGCCGATCACGGCCGAGAAGGCGACCGAGATCCTGCGCGCCGCCCCCGGCGTGCTGGTGATCGATAAGCGCGAGAACGGCGGCTACATGACCCCCCACGAGGCGGCCGGCGAGGACGCGACCTACATCTCGCGCATCCGCGAGGACGCGACGGTGGAGAACGGCCTGAACTTCTGGTGCGTCTCGGACAACCTGCGCAAGGGCGCGGCCCTCAACGCGATCCAGATCGCCGAGGTGCTGGTCAATCGCAAGCTGCTGAACCGCGCCAAGCGCGCCGCCTGAGACTGTTTCCTCTCCCGCTGGCGGAGGGGGCTCTGTCCGGCGGATCCTCGGGACACGGTCCCGAGGATCCGTCACGCGTCCGTCACGGCTCCGGATCGTGACGCGGATCGGTGGCGCGGACCTCCCGTCCGCGGCGTGTCCGCACTGCGTGCTCGGTCCGGCTCTTCATCGCCGAGAGGCTTCGCGGCAGCCCCTTGAGCGCCGCGACCATCCCGGTCATCGACGGCCCGAAGCGGGCCGGGGGACGGTTCACCGACGCCCGATCGCTGTTACCGACCGTCGCCTCGTCGAACACCGCTGTGCGGCTCCGTCGGATGCGGCAGGCGCGGACCGGGCGGACTTCTCGCCGCCCGTTCCGGCTACGCCATGCCGAGGGCTTGCATGTAGAGCTCGAGGATCGCCTCCTGCTCCTGGCGCTCGCTGTGGTCCTGCTTGCGGATGCGCAGGATCGTCCGGACGGCCTTCGCGTCGAAGCCCCGGCCCTTCAGTTCGGCGAACACCTCCTTGATGTCGCCCATGATGCCGGCCTTCTCCTCCTCGAGGCGCTCCAGGCGCTCGATGAACTGCTTCAGCTCGTCCGCGGCCACGCCCTCGGCCGACGAGACGTCGCCGCCGGGCCGCTGCGCGGCGGTGGGCATCGAATGGGCGTTCATGGGGCTCTCCCGAATGCACGGCGCGGTTGCGCCCTGGACCCGTGGTTAACGGGCCCGCCTTACCGGAAGCTTAGCCGATTCGTCGCCGTCCGGCCGCCGCATCAATGGTCCTTGATCAATGGTCCTTGGCCTGCGCGGCCGAGAAGCCCGCCTGCTGCTCCGCACTCGCCTCCGTCTGGAAGCGCGCCTTCCACTCGGCGTAGGGCATCCCGTAGACCGCCTCGCGGCTCGCGTCCTTGGTCAGCGCGACGCCCGTCTCGTCGGCGGCGTCCTTCAGCCAGTTCGACAGACAGTTCCGGCAGAAGCCCGCCAGGTTCATCAGGTCGATGTTCTGCACATCCGTCCGGTTGCGCAGATGCGCGACGAGGCGGCGGAAGACCGCGGCCTCGAGTTCCGTCTGGGTCCTGGGATCGATCTCGCTCATCGGTCGCAACTCTCTTCGGGTCGGGCGGGCCACACCCGATTTCGGGGTCGGCCCGGCGGAGATCAAGCCGCGAGCAGCGGGCGCAGCACGCGGGCGAAGCGCGCCGCCCACTCCGCCTGGCCGTCCGCGCCGGCGATCAGGTCCTGGCGGATCTCCACCAGCGCGTTCGCGAGGCCGCGCGCGGTGGCGTGGCGGTCGATCGTGTCGCCCGGCAGGCCGCCGCCGTAGGGCGCGTTGTCGCCGACGGTGAGCCCGGCCGGATCGGACTCCAGCGCGCGGATCAGCGGGCGGGCGAAGCGGTCGTCCCGGTCGTACAGGATCCCGACCTGCCAGGGCCGCGCGATTCCGCGCCAGTAGGGCGTGAAGCTGTGCATGGTCAGGAGCACGGGCGGCCGGCCCGCAGCCTGGGCGGCGGCGATCGCCTCGTCGATGGCCGCGTCGAACGGCGCGTAGAACCGCGCGATCCGGGCCTGTTTCCCGGCCTCGTCGATCCGGGCATTGCCCGGCACGACGGCGCCGTCGGACAGGCGCATCACCAGGGTCGGATCGGCGCGCCCGCGATTCGGGTCGATGATGAGGCGGGAGAAGTTCGTCAGGATCGCCGGGGCGCCGAGCTGCGCCGCGAGGCTCCGCGTCACCGCCGCCGCGCCGATGTCGTAGGCGATGTGCCGGGCGTATTCCGACGCGGGCACGCCGAGCGCGATGTCCGGCGGCACGAAGTTCGAGGCGTGGTCGCAGGCGATGACGAGGCCGCAGGCGGGGTCGCCGGGAATGATCTCGCAGGGATGCGCGGGCGGGACGGCCGATTCTGTCTCCGGACGGGTCACGGGGCTCCGAGGTCTTCAGAGAGGTCTTCAGATCTGTGCGAGGGCACCGATGGCGCTTGCCGTCGCGCGGCCGCTCGGGCAGATCACCTATCAAGGATCGTGCGCTCACGGCAAGAAACGGGCCCGCCGCCCAGGGAAGAAACGGGCGGGGATCGCGCGACACAATGGAGAGAGGAGCCCGTTCGACGTCATGACCGACACCGTTCCGCCCGTCACCGACGCGGCCACCCGGGACCAGCGCGCGCTCCTCGATTCGATCCTCACGGCCGCGATCCGCGCCGCCCATCCGGATCTCTGCCTGCCGCCGCACCTGCCGGAGCCGAGCCCGGGCCGCCTGATCATCCTGGCCGCCGGCAAGGCCGCGGGCAGCATGAGCGCCGTGGCGAGCCGCTTCTACCGGCAGAAGCACGGGCTCGGTGACGACCGGATCGTCGGCCTCGCGGTGGCGCGGCACGGCTACGGGCAGGAGGCGCCGGGGATCCACATGGTCGAGGCGGGCCACCCGGTCCCCGATGAGGCCGGCATCTCGGCGACCCGCGAAGCGCTGCGGCTCGCCACCGAGGCCGGGCCCGACGACGAGGTCCTGGTGCTGCTCTCGGGCGGCGGCTCGGCCAACTGGATCGCCCCCGCCGGCGACCTCACGCTGATCGAGAAGCAGGCGATCACCCGGGCGATGCTCCGGTCCGGCGCGCCGATCGGCGAGATCAACACGGTGCGCAAGCACATCTCGCGGATCAAGGGCGGCCGCCTGGCCCTCGCGGCCCGCAATGCCCGGCGCGTCCTGACGCTGGCGATCTCCGACGTGCCCTTCGACGATCCGGCGGTCATCGCCTCCGGGCCGACCGTGCCCGATCCGTCGACCCTGGCCGATGCCCGGGCCATCTGCGAGAAGCGCGGCATCCCGCTGCCCGAGGAGGCGGTGCGCCTCCTGAACGACCCCAACAACGAGACGCCGAAGGCCGGCGATCCCGCCTTCGCCCGCGCCGAGTACCGCATCATCGCCCGGCCGATCGACGCCCTGAACGCCGCCGCCGAGGCGGCCCACGCGGCCGGCTACGAGCCGATCCTCCTGGGCGCCGACCTGGAGGGCGAGGCCCGCGAGGTCGCGGCCGAGCACGCGGCCGAGGCCAAGCGCCACAAGGCGGCCGGCAAGCGCGTCGCGCTGATCTCCGGCGGCGAGCTCACCGTCACCATCCGCGGCGAGGGCCATGGCGGCCCGAACCAGGAATACGCCCTGGCGCTGGCGGTCGCGCTCGACGGCGAGCCCGGCATCTTCGGCATCAGCGCCGACACCGACGGGACCGACGGCGGGCGGGGCCTCGCCACCGACCCGGCGGGCGGCCTCGTCGACCCCACGACCCTCGAACGGGCCCGGGCCGCCGGCCTCGACCCGGCCGCGATGCTGGAGCAGAACGACTCCACCGCCTTCTTCGCGGCCCTCGGCGACCTCGTGAACCCCGGTCCGACCTGTACCAATGTCAACGACTGCCGCATCATCCTCGTCAATTAGCTCTCGCGTCTCGGCGGCTCAGCTCCTCCCGGCAGTCACGGTCCTCGGCCTCGCGCTCCTCGGCGCGAGCCCCGCCCGGGCGGACCTGCGCCTGTGCAACCAGACCGCTAGCAAGGTCGGGATCTCGCTGGGCTACCGCGATCCCCAGGGCTGGGTGACGGAGGGCTGGTGGGATCTGGCGCCGAAGGCCTGCGAGACGCTGCTCAAGGGCGCGCTGGCGGCGCGGTTCTACTACGTCTTCGCGGTCGACTACACGCGCGGCGGCGAGTGGAGCGGCCGTTCGCTGATGTGCACCCGCGATTCGGAGTTCACGATTCGCGGCATCGAGGATTGTCTCGCCCGCGGCTACGACCGCAACGGCTTCTTCGAAGTCGACACCGGCGAGCAGAAGAGCTGGACCATCCAGCTCACGGATCCGAACCGGCCGGACGCGCCGGCGAAACCGTAATGTGAAGGCGGCGGCCGAGACTGCGGTCTTGACGCTGTCCGGCCCGAGATGCTCACAGCCGATCTGCGCTCCCTGAGCCAGATCTTTCAACCGCCGGCGCTCGACGCCGCGCGGCAACGAGAACACGGAGGAAATACGCTTGAAACGGTCCCGCCGCACGAAGATCGTCGCCACCCTCGGTCCGGCCTCCGATTCGCCGGAGATGATCGAGCGGCTGTTCCGCGCGGGCGTCGACGTATTCCGGCTCAACATGAGCCACCTTCCGCGCGAGAAGCTGCCCGAGAAGGTGGAGGCGATCCGCACCATCGAGCGCGAGGCCAAGCGGCCGATCGGCATCCTGGTCGACCTGCAGGGACCCAAGCTGCGGCTCGGCACCTTCGCGGAGGGCGCCGCGATGATCGAGGCCGGTGCCACCTTCGTGCTCGACGGCGACCCGACGCCCGGCGACGTCGCGCGCTGCCACCTGCCGCATCCGGAGATCCTCGAGGCGCTGGAGCCGGGCCACGCCATCCTGGTCGACGACGGCAAGCTGCGGCTGACCGTGCTCGAGACGGCGCACAACCGGGCCGTGACCCGCGTCGAGGTCGGCGGCCGGATCTCGAACCGGAAGGGCGTGTCCCTGCCGCACACCGTGATCCCGGTGCCGGCGATGACCGACAAGGACCGGGCCGACCTCGATGCCGGCCTGAACGCCGGCGCCGACTGGATCGCCGTCTCGTTCGTCCAGCGGCCCGAGGACGTGGCCGAGGTGAAGAAGGTCTGCGCCGGCCGCGCCCTGGTGATGGCCAAGATCGAGAAGCCGCAGGCGCTGGCGCGCCTCGACGAGATCATCGAGATCTCCGACGGGCTGATGGTCGCCCGCGGCGACCTCGGCGTGGAGATGCCCCTGGAGCAGGTGCCGGGCGTGCAGAAGCGCATCACCCGCGGCGCCCGGCGCTACGGCAAGCCGGTGGTCGTCGCCACCCAGATGCTCGAATCGATGATCACCGCGCCGGTGCCGACCCGGGCCGAGGTCTCCGACGTCGCCACGGCGGTCTACGAAGGGGCGGACGCCGTGATGCTCTCCGCGGAGAGCGCCTCGGGCGCCCACCCGATCGGGGCCGTGGAGACCATGAACCGCATCGCCGAGCAGGTGGAGCGGGACGCGATCTACTGGTCGATCATCCGGGCGCAGAGCGCGACCCCCGACGAGACGGCCGCCGACGCCATCGCGGCGGCGGCGCACCAGATGGTCGACGCACTGAGCCTCGACGCGATCATGGCCTGGACCAATTCCGGCTCGACGGCCCTGCGCCTGTCGCGCGAGCGCCCGAATGCCACCGTGATCGCGCTGACGCCGCGGCGCGAGACCGCCCGCCGCCTCGCCCTGGCCTGGGGCACGCACCCGATCGTCACCAAGGACGCGAGCGACGTGGACGACATGTCGTTCCGCGCCGCCAAGTTCGCGGTGCGCGAGAAGTTCGCTGCCGTGGGGGACCGGGTGATCGTCGTGGCCGGCCTGCCGTTCGGCACGCCGGGCGCCACCAACCTCGTGCGGCTGACCTTCATCACCCGCGAGCACGCCGAGAAGGCGTGACCGCACCCGGCTAGGAGAGCGGGACCGGCCGGCGCGTCAGTGCGCGACGGCCGGCTCCGGACCGGCCGCGCCCGTCGCGCCGGCCAGCCGGGCGACCTCCTCGGCGACCCGATCGGCGGCGACGTACTGGAGCATGTGGCCGATGCCCGGCAGCAGTACCAGCCGCGCGCCGGGGATCGCGCGGGCCAGCGGCACCGCCTGCGTGTCGGCGCGGACGATCGGGTCCGCCTCGCCGGAGATCACCAGGGTGGGCACGCGGATCGCGCCGTAGCGCGGGCTCTGCGCCGCGAGGGCGCGCGGCAGGCCGAGCAGGTCCTGGACGTTGGCGAGGAGCGTTCCGGGCCGCAGGACCAGGTCCGACCGCGCCAAGTCCGGGTAATCCGCCCGCGGCGGTTGCGGCTGGAAGACCCGGCGCGCCGCCTCGGGCAGGAAGTGTCGCGCGATGGGCGGCCCGACCGTCCGGCTGAGCAGCCACGCCACCGGCGGGGTCACGGCGAGCCGCCAGTACCAGGGCAGATCGGGCATCTGGTTCGGCATGGGCATCGCTACCGGCGCCGCGAGGGCGAGGGCCGAGACCCTGTCCGGGTGGTCCAGGGCCAGGGCCAGGGCGAGGGCGCCGGCCCAGGAATGGCCGAAGACGAGCGCCGGGCCGACACCCATCCGCTCCAGCGCTTCGGCGATCAGGGCGGCCTGCGCCGCGGGGGACGCGGTGTCGCCGCCGCCGATCCGGTCGCTCCAGCCGAAGCCCGGCCGGTCGAACGCGATGACCCGGAAACCCCGCGCCGCGAGCCGGCGGCCGATCCCCTCCATGGGATCCGACGCGTTGGCCGAAGCGCCGTGCAGGAGCACGACGGGCGGCCCGTCGGCCGGTCCGTCCTGCAGGGTCGCGAGGCGGCCGCCGGTCACCGCCACGAACGGGCCGGCCGGCGGGTTGGCTGCGCCGACCCGCAGGGTGATGATTAGCGTCGCGAGCGCGCCGGCCGCGAGGACGAGCCCTGCGAGGGCGAGGGGCAGGGCCAGGAGGGTGAGGAGGACGGCGGTCACCCGGCTCACAGGTCGCGGCCGTCGACCTCCGGAGTGAGGCGGTTGATCGCCTCGCCGATCTTCTCCATCTGCGGGTAGAGCGACCGCGCCCGCCGGAAGGCGGCGAGCGCCCGCGCCTTGTCGTCGAGCGATTCGTAGATCCGGCCCATCGCGGCCCAGGCCTCGAAATGGCGCGGCTCCAGCACCAGGGCCCGCTGCAGGTCCGCCAGGGCGTCGTCCTTGTCGGACAGGAGCCAGAACACCGTCGCGCGCCGGTTCCAGCCCTCCGACCAGTTCGGTTCGAGGGCGGTGACGCGGTCCATCAGCTCGGCCGCCAGGGGGAAGTCGTGTGCGGTGACCGCCTGACGGGCGCGGTCGGTGAGGAGGTCGGCGGTCGGGCTGCCCGACCCGGCCATGCGCCGCTCGATCAGCCGGGCGATGCCCTTGGCCTCGGCCGGGTCCTCGCTGGCGCGCAGGCGGGCGAACAGGTCGTCCAGGCTCGGCGGCTTGGGCGCCGGCTTCCCCTCGGGCGCGGCGCGGCCGGAACGCCCGGCCTCCGGGGCCGCCCGCGCCGCCGGGATGTCCAGGGCGAGGGCCGACAGGCAGACCAGGGCGGCGAGGAGGCGGGTCGGCGTCATGCGGCCAGACTGTGCGCCGGCCCGGGATCCGTCAACGTGCCGCGGTGCCGCGCGCATGCGGAAACGGCCGCGCCCCTTCGGGTACGGCCGTCCCAACGTCGATCGTCGTCCGACCCGGCCTGACCGGGCGGAGCGGCCTCAGCCCTGGCGGGCCTTGAAGCGCTTCTGGGTCTTGTTGATCACGTAGACCCGGCCCTTGCGGCGCACGAGCTGGTTGTCGCGGTGGCGGCCACGCAGGGACTTGAGGGAGTTGCGGATCTTCATGGGTCTCTCGAGCCCGGAGGGCCGTCCGTTGTGTAGGGTGTCGGGAACGTGGTCACGAGGCTGGACGCGGGGTCGCGTCCGGCGATCACGGCTCACGCATCGCGGGATGGCGCGGCCATATCAGGATTCGCCCCCGGAAGGCAAGGCGCGCCGGGCATCGAGCGGAGGGGGCGGCTCAGTGAACCCTGTCGAGATCCGGCACCGCCGGTGCCAGCACGAGCTGCCGGCCGATCTCGTGCAGCAGCACGTCGAGCAGCGGCTTCAGGCGCTCGAACCCCGGCTGGGGCAGGCCGTCCTCGGCGGCGTTGTAGAGGGCCAGGGCCATCTCGGCGACCCGGTCGATGCCGCCGGCCGCCACGTCGGTCGCGCAGAAGGCGGATTCGTCGAGGAAGCCGTCGCGGCCGCACTCGGTCACGTCGATGACGATCCCGTGGGCCTCGCTGACGCCGCCCTGCGCGTCGAGGATGAAGCGGCCGCGCGCGAGGATCCACCGGACCTCGCCCGGCTCCGGGACGGTCCGGTACTGCGCGATGTACAGGCCGCCCTGCCGGCGGAGGTCATCGAGGGTCGACGCGATCCGACGCTGATCCTCCGGGTGGATGCGGTCCAGGAAGCTTCCGAAGGTCGTGCCGCTGCCGCTTCTCGTCCTGGGCAAGCCCAGCATGGTCGCGGCGACGGGGTCACACCGCAGAACATCGTCGGCGATGTGCCAGGTCCAAGTCCCGACATCCGACACAGCGAGCGCGCGCGCCACACTGCTGCCGCCCCGCCGCTTCGTGCGCACGCCGACGCCCACAGGCTCGATCTCCAGCCATTTTCAGGCGGTCTGCCCAGACCGCTTCGTTGGTCGACACAATACTGAGATCACGAATGCGGCACAACGCGCGAGTTCTGCAGGGCTGAGCTGTATCGCACCGGTATCGGTCGGATCAGGGACGATGGTAAACGCCGGTCAATATCCCCTTCGCGAGGACCTGACCGCGCATGGCCTCGATCAGCGCGCCGCGGCCCGGCGCCTCGGCGAGGGCGAGGGGCTGACGCAGCGCGTAGATCTGGAAGAGGTACGGGTGAGGCCCGTGGCCGGTGGGCGGGTCCGGCGGCAGCCACTCCGCGCGCAGGAAGCTGTTCCGGCCCACGGCCTCCAAGGTGCCCGCGTGGCCGGGCCCCGGCAGCGCGCCCTCCGGCAGACCGGCGGGCTCCGGCGGGACCGACCAGGCGATGAGATGGACCAGCGGCCGGGGCGTCGGGCTGCCCGCATCCTCCACGAGGAGGACGAGGGCGGCGGTACCCGCCGGCAGCCCGCTCCAGGCGAGGGGCGGCGACACGCCCGCGCCGTCGGCCGTGAAGCGCGCGGGCAGCTCCGCCCCGTCGGCGAAGGCCGGGCTCGACAGCGTCACGGTCTCGGGCACGTCGGGGAAGTCCGCGCGGGTCGTCGTCTTCTCCAGGCCCGCCTTCAGCCCCGACAGCGCCTCGCCGAGCACACCGGGAATCTTCTCGAGCATCGCCGCCTCCTCCGCCGCGATGGCAACGGCGGAGGACGCGACCCGTTCACGCCGACCGCTCGGCCGCGACCATGTAGTTCACCGCCTTGTCGCGGCTGGTGCGCCACCCGTCCGTCAGCGGGTTGTAGACGACGCCGACCGTGTCGGTGACGTCGAGACCGCCGGCCCGGATCGCGCGGGCGAGCTCGTCCGGCGTCACGAACTTCTCCCAGTCGTGCGTGCCGCGCGGCAGCCAGCCGAGCACGTACTCGGCACCGACGATGGCGAGCGCGAAGGAGCGCAGCGTGCGGTTGAGGGTGGCTCCGAACAGCAGTCCGCCGGGCTTCACCGCCGCGCAGGCGGTCCGCACGAAGGCCGGCATGTCGGAGACGTGCTCGACGACCTCCATGATCAGCACCGCGTCGAAGCTCTCGCCGCCGGCGACCACCGCCTCGATGGTCTGCCCGCGGTAATCCACCGGCACCCCGGCCGACTCGGCGTGGGCCCGGGCCACCGCGACGTTCTGCTCGGCCGGGTCGAGGCCGGTGACCCGGGCGCCGAGCCGGGCCAGCGGCTCCGAGAGGACGCCGCCGCCGCAGCCGACGTCGCAGATCGTCAGCCCGTCGAGGGGGAAGGGCGCCTTCGGGTCGCGGCCGAACCTGCGGCAGAGGGCGTCGCGGATGTAGGTGAGCCGCACCGGATTGAACCGGTGCAGGACGCGCATCGGGCCGGTCTCGTCCCACCACGTGGCGGCGAGCGCGTCGAAGCGCGCGACCTCGCCGCGGTCGACGAACCCTTCCGTGACCCGGTCCGTGGCTGACCTGTCCATGCGTGTTCCGTCCTCATGCCGGCGGGTGGGATCCGCCGCGCGGCGTCTTGGCCGCGTCGTGCCCGCGCTCTAGCACGGCGATCGCCCGGAAGTCGCCGCGGCGCGCGGGCGCCATGCTTGGCCGGTTGTTGACACTCCTACGAGCCGCTTGTACCCGCCGGGCACCGTCCGGACGGGGCTGCAGCGGCCCGTCCAATCGCCACCGGGAACCCGCGACCGAGAGACCATGCCCCGTCTGGTGATGAAATTCGGCGGCACCTCCGTCGCCAACGTCGACCGCATCCGCAACGTGGCGCGCCACGTCGCCCGCGAGGTGGCGGCCGGCTACGACGTCGCCGTGATCGTGTCCGCCATGTCGGGCAAGACCAACGAACTGGTCGACTGGGTCAAGGACGCGAACCCGATCTACGATCCGCGCGAGTACGACGCCGTCGTGGCGTCCGGCGAGCTCGTCACCGCCGGCCTCCTGGCGATCGCCCTCCAGAAGGACGGGCTCAAGGCCCGCTCCTGGCAGGGCTGGCAGATCCCGGTCGTGACGTCGGACGCGCACGGCTCGGCCCGCATCGCCGACATCGACCCGAAGAATCTCGAGGCGGGCTTCGCCAAGGGCGAGGTCGCGGTCATCGCCGGCTTCCAGGGTGTCCACGACGAGACCGGCCGCGTCACGACGCTCGGCCGCGGCGGCTCCGACACCTCCGCGGTGGCCGTGGCGGCCGCGATCGGGGCCGAGCGCTGCGACATCTACACGGACGTCGACGGCGTCTACACCACCGATCCGCGCATCGTCCCGAAGGCCCGTCGCATGGAGCGGGTCACCTTCGAGGAGATGCTGGAGATGGCCTCGCTGGGCGCCAAAGTGCTGCAGGTCCGCTCGGTGGAGCTCGCCATGGTCCACCGGGTGCCGACCACGGTCCGGTCCTCCTTCGATCCGCCGGACGCCGCGCGCCCGGGCACCCTCATCTGCGACGAGGACGACATCGTGGAACAGCAGATCATCACCGGGATCGCCTTCTCCCGGGACGAGGCGCAGATCACCCTGCGCAAGGTCAAGGACAGCCCGGGCGTCGCCGCCGCGATCTTCGGGCCGCTGGCGGATGCCAACATCAACGTGGACATGATCATCCAGACCGTGTCGGGCGACCAGTCGACCACCGACATGACCTTCACGGTGCCGTCCGCCGAGTACGAGCGGGCCCGGAAGATCCTCGACGAGGCCCGCGCGCAGATCGGCTACGCGCAGATCGAGGGCGCCACCGACGTGGTGAAGGTGTCGGCGATCGGCGTCGGGATGCGCAGCCACGCGGGCGTCGCCGCCAAGGCGTTCCGGGCGCTCGCCGAGAAGGGCATCAACATCCGCGCGATCACCACCTCGGAGATCAAGTTCTCCGTGCTGATCGACGCCGCCTATACGGAGCTTGCCGTGCGCACGCTTCACTCGCTATACGGCCTGGATCAGGCCTGAGCCTGGGACGCGGGTTCGAGCGGGGCGCGTGGTGTGAACTGAACAGTCACGGGCCGATCCGCCGATCCCAGAACGCCTCTGGGACCAGCGACCCGGTCCATCCGGCGCCGGCCGTCCCGGGTCTGGCGCCAAGGTTGCAGGGTGGTCGACGCCAAGGCCGCTCACCGACGCTGGAACGACGAACCGATGCCCGCTGCGCCCGGAGGCCCGCGCCTGCTGCTGCGCCGCCTCCGCGAAGCGATGGCGGAGCCGGTCAGCCCCCAGGCGCGCCTCGACCGCATCGTCGTCCTGATCGCCGCCAACGTGGTGGCCGAGGTCTGCTCGGTCTACGTGCTGCGCGATGACAACACCCTCGAGCTGTTCGCCACGGAAGGTCTGAACCGCGAGGCGGTGCACCAGACCCGCATGCGCACCGACGAGGGCCTCGTCGGCCTCATCGCGCGCACGGCGGAGCCGCTCTCCCTCTCGGACGCCCAGAACCACCCGGCCTTCTCGTACCGGCCTGAGACGGGCGAGGAGGCCTACCACGCCTTCCTGGGCGTGCCGCTGCTGCGCGCCGGCAACACGCTCGGCGTCCTGACGGTCCAGAACAAGACCTACCGCGTCTACTCCGAGGAGGAGATCGAGGCGCTCCAGACCACCGCCATGGTGCTCTCGGAGATGATCGCGTCGGGCGAGCTGGAGGGGCTCGCGCCGGACGCCGGCACCGCGGCCCGCCGCCCGGTCCTGGCCCGGGGCATCGCCCTCGCGGACGGCATCGGCCTCGGCTACGTGGTGCTGCACGAGCCCCGCGTCGTGGTGAAGACGCTGATCGCCGAGAACGTCGAGCGCGAGGTCGCGCGCCTCGACGCGGCGATCGAGGAGGTCCGCTCGGCGATCGACGCCCTGGTGGAGCGCGGCGACCGGATCGGCACGGCGGAGTCCCGCGAAGTCCTCGAGACCGTCCGGATGTTCGCCCACGACAAGGGCTGGCTCCGCCGGATGCGCGAGGCCGTGGGCTCGGGCCTGACCGCGGAGGCCGCGGTCGAGCGGGTCCAGTCGGACAACCGCGCCCGGATGATGCGGCAATCGGATCCGTACCTGCGCGAGCGGCTGCACGATCTCGACGACCTCGCCAACCGCGTCCTGCGCACGCTGATCGGCCCCGAGGCGGCCGGCGCCCTGGTGCTGCCCGAGAACGCCATCCTGGTGGCGCGCACCATGGGGCCGGCGGCGCTCCTCGACTACGAGGCCTCGACCCTGCGCGGCATCGTCCTGGAGGAGGGCGGTCCGACCAGCCACGTCGCCATCGTCGCCCGGGCGCTCGGCATCCCGGCTGTGGGCGAGGTCGAGAACGCCACCGCCCTGTGCGACGCCGGCGACGCGATCATCGTCGACGGCGTGGCCGGCGAGATCCATGTCCGGCCCGGTCCCGAGGTCGAGGCCGCCTACGCCGAGATGGTGCGCCTGCGCGCCCGCCGGCAGGAGCAGTACCGGGCGCTGCGCGACGTCCCGGCCCAGACCCGCGACGGCGTGCGCGTCGGCCTGCACCTCAACGCCGGCCTGCTGGTGGATTTCAGCCACCTGCAGGAGACGGGGGCCGAGGGCGTCGGCCTGTTCCGCACCGAGCTGCAGTTCATGGTGGCGCAGCGCATGCCGTCGGCGGCCGAGCAGGAGGAGCTGTACCGCAAGGTCTTCGCGGCCTCGGCCGGCAAGTCCGTCACGGTCCGCACCCTCGACATCGGCGGCGACAAGATCCTGCCCTACATGGCCAAGCTCGAGGAGGAGAACCCGGCGCTGGGCTGGCGGGCGATCCGCATCGGCCTCGACCGGCCGGCGCTGCTGCGCATGCAGCTGCGCGCCCTCCTGAAGGCCGCCGACGGCGACCCGCTCAAGATCATGTTCCCGATGGTCGCCACGGTGGACGAGTTCGTGCGCGCCCGCGGCATCGTCGAGCGCGAGAAGGCCTACCTCAAGCGCCACGGCTACCGGCTCCCGACCGATTGCCGCCTCGGCGCGATGATCGAGGTGCCCTCGCTCCTGTTCCAGATCGACGAGATCGCCAAGGAGGCCGACTTCCTCTCGGTCGGCTCGAACGACCTGATGCAGTTCCTGTTCGCGGTGGACCGCGAGAACCGGCGGGTCGCCGACCGGTTCGATCCGCTGAGCGTCGCGGCGCTGCGCGCGTTCCGTCTGATCGCCGAGCGGGCCAACGCGGCCTCCTGCCCGGTGACGGTGTGCGGCGAGATCGGCGGCCGGCCCCTCGACGCCATGGCGCTGATCGGCCTCGGCTACCGACAGCTGTCGATGTCGCCGGCCGCCATAGGCCCGGTCAAGGCGATGGTGCTGAGCCTCGACGCGGCCGCGATCGCCGCGCTGATCGACGCCGAGATGGCGCGGATGCACGACGGCGATTCCCTGCGCCCGGCGCTGACGGCCTTCGCGCACGCGCACGGCATCCCTATCTAAGCGCGAACGCGACCCTTGCCGAACATTCGGCCGGGGTTGTACGGCAACGCCACGACGATTTCGGTCGACGCGCCGCGGCTTCCGCTCTCGGACGGACGAGGCGTGGATTTGGGGGACGTCCTGCCGGGTCCTAAACCCTCCAAGCCACGCAGCTCCGTCCCGCAGGACGAGACGCGCGCCCGGCCCGGAACCGCACGCGCAGACCTGCAGAAACACGGGCGATGATCCCCTTTCCCACCGAGCGCCTCGACGCCATCCTGGCGCGGCACGACATCGTCACCGCGCAGCTCGCCTCCGGCGAGATCGATCCCGAGACGGTGGTCCAGCTCTCCCGCGAGCTGTCCGACCTCGACCCGGTCGTGGCGGCGATCCGCGCCTACCGCGCCGCCCTGGAGAACCTCGCGGGCGTCGAGGCCCTGATCGACGAGCCCGGCACGGATCCGGAGATGCGGGCCCTCGCCGCCGAGGAGAAGCCGGAGGCGCAGGAGGCGCTCGAGGCCGCCCACCGGGACCTCCAGCTGCTGCTCCTGCCCAAGGACGCCGCCGACGAGAAGAGCGCGATCCTGGAGGTCCGCGCCGGGACCGGCGGCGACGAGGCCGCGCTGTTCGCCGGCGACCTGTTCCGGATGTACGCGAAGTACGCCGAGTCGAAGGGCTGGCGGGTCGAGGTGATCTCCGAGAGCGAGGGCACGGTCGGCGGCTTCCGCGAGGTCGTGGCCGAGGTGAAGGGCCGGGGCGTGTTCGCCCGCCTCAAGTTCGAGAGCGGCGCCCACCGCGTCCAGCGTGTGCCCGACACCGAGACGCAGGGCCGGATCCACACCTCCGCCGCCACCGTCGCGGTGCTCCCGGAGGCCGAGGAGGTCGACATCCACGTCAACGACGCGGACCTGAAGATCGACACGATGCGGGCCCAGGGCGCGGGCGGCCAGCACGTCAACAAGACGGAATCGGCGATCCGGATCACGCACCTGCCGACCGGCATCGTGGTCTTTGTCCAGGAGGAGCGGTCGCAGCACAAGAACCGGGCCCGTGCCATGGCGCTCCTGCGGGCGCGGCTCTACGACGCCGAGCGCAGCGCCAAGGATTCGGCCCGGGCGGCCGACCGCAAGGCGCAGGTCGGCTCCGGCGACCGCAGCGAGCGGATCCGGACCTACAACTTCCCGCAGGGCCGCGTGACCGACCACCGGATCAACCTGACCCTCTACAAGCTCGAGGAGGTGATGGCCGGGACCGCCCTCGACGAGGTGGTGGACGCCCTCATCACCGAGCACCAGGCGGAATTGCTGGCCGCCGAGGGCATGGCCTGATCCGCGCCGTGACGCCGGACGCGATGCAGGACCTGACCCGCCGCGAGGCGCTGCGCGCGCTGACGGCGCGCCTGCACGCCGGTGGCGTCGCCGAGGCGGCGGGCGACGCCCGGTTCCTGCTGCTCGGCCTCCTCGACCTGGAGACCCGCGACCTGCTGATCGAGGGAGATCGCCGCGTCGGCGCGGCGGGTGCGGCCGCCCTCGCGGCGGCGCTGGCCCGGCGGCTCGCCGGCGAGCCGGTCGCCCGCATCCTCGGCGCCTGGGAGTTCTGGGGCCTGCCGTTCCGGCTGGGCCCCGACACGCTCGTGCCGCGCCCGGACACGGAGATCCTGGTCGAGGTCGCGCTGGCGGCGCGGCCCGAGCGCGCCGCGCTGCTCCGCTGCCTGGACCTCGGGACCGGGACGGGCTGCATCCTGACGGCCCTCCTGTCCGAGCGGCCGCGGGCCACCGGCGTCGGGCTCGACCGCTCCGAGGGCGCCCTGCGCGTCGCCCGGGACAACGCCGTCTTGAACGCCGTCGACGACCGGGCGCGCTTCGTCGCCGGCGACTGGTGCGACGCCCTGCGCGGCCGCTTCGACCTCGTGGTCTCGAACCCGCCCTACATCGCCCGCGCCGTGATCGCGACCCTGGCGCGCGAGGTTCGCGGCCACGACCCGGAGGCCGCCCTCGACGGCGGCACCGACGGACTCGACGCCTACCGGCGGATCCTGGACGGCGCGGGCGCGCGTCTCGCCCCGGGCGGCCTGCTCGTGCTCGAGATCGGCTACGATCAGGCGGCGGCCGTCACGGAGCTCGCGCGCGCCGCCGGCTATCGCGAGCGCGGGCTGACCCGCGATCTTGCCGGTCATGACCGAGTCCTGTGTTTCGACCGGCCGGAGGGTCTTTTATCCGGCCACAGGGATGCCTAAGTCTGGGTCGACCATCCCGGCACCGAAAAATTGCTTGTTGCATCAACCGGGGAACGCTAGAGTCGGCTTGAAGATCGCGAACCGTCCGTTAAGACGGACGGCTGTAAGGTCGGTGGTGACCATGGGTCGCCGATTGGTTCGCTGATCCCCCTAACCCGTCGAACCAGAACGCGCCGGTGCCAGCGCGGCGGGACGACACATTCGAACCTGACAATCGACTGAGGATCGGCGGCCTTCACCGGGCGCCCGGTTCGAGGGGTGGTCAGGCAGACGCGCGGACCGAAGAGCGGTCCCACGCGCGGCGCCGCCGGATGCGCTTGGCCGGTTCGTGCCACGAGATCCGCCCGGGCGCCTCCGTAGACAGTCGTTTGCGTGAACGAGGGTCATAACAGACCGATGAGACCAAACCAGAATCGACGGATGCGCGGCCGGAACCGGCCGAAGGGTCCGAATCCGCTGACGCGCTCCTACGAATCCAACGGTCCCGACGTCAAAATCCGCGGCACCGCGCAGCACATCGCCGACAAGTACGCGCAGCTCGCGCGGGATGCCCTTGCCGCCGGCGATCCGGTCGCCGCCGAAAACTACTTTCAGCACGGCGAGCACTACTTCCGTATTGTCTCCGGTGCGCAGGACCAGAATCGACCGGCTAACACCGGTGGCTATGCCAGTCGTCCCTACGACGACGACATGGACGAGGGCGACGACGACGCCCAGGGCAATGGCGGGTCGCAGAACGGTCACGCCTATAACGGCTACGACGACAACGATCCCGGCCAGCAGCCGCAGCCCTACGAGAGCCGTCCGGAGGGGAATCAGGACGGCCGCCAGGGCCGCGACCGGTTCCAGAACCGCGACCAGCGCCGGTTCGACAACAACGGCCGTCCGGACTACCGGCGCCAGGACCAGCCGCGTCAGGATTATCAGCGCCAGGACTACCAGCGGCAGGATTATCGCCAAGAGAACCGGCAGGATCGTCAGGACCGCCAGGACTACGGCCGTCCGGACTACCGCCAGGAGCGGCACGAGGGCCGGCCGGATCGCCAGGACCGTCCGGACAATCGGCAGGATGGCCGCCAGGACGCGCGTCCGGACAACCGTCAGGACAATCGCGGCGACCAGGGCCGCTACGAGAACGGGCGCGGCGATGCCCCGCGCGCCGAGGCCCGGCAGGAGGCCCGTCCCGAGGCTCGCCCGGAGCGGGCCCCCCGCGCCGAGGCCGCGCCGCGCCGCGAGCGCCGCCGCGAGGCCGCGCCCGCCGCGGAGGCCGAGGAGCCCACGGGCCTGCCGGCCTTCCTGATGGCGCCCGCGCGCCCCGCGCCCGCGGTCGAGCCGTCGAGCGCTCCCGAGCCCGAGGCGGCGGCCGACGAGGCTCCGGCCGCCAAGCCCCGCCGCCGTCGGCGCCCGCGCTTCGAGAGCGCCGCGGACGAGGGCGGCGCGACCACGCCGGCGGCGGACGTGCCGACCGAGTGATCCGACATCGCGGATGACGTCGAAGCGAGGCCGTCCCGCGAGACCGGGGCGGCCTTCTTCTTTCGCGGCTCAGCGCGCAGACCGCCGCGCGGCCTTCCAGTCCGGGTAGGCGTGCACGCGGTGGATCAGGCGGCGACGCCGGCCGATCTCGCCGAACGGCGCGATCTCCCAGTCCCAGGATTCCGGCGCGGGCGGCAGCGTGATCCCGAATAGCAGGTCGGCGCTGTCGACGGTCCGGCCCGCCCGGTCCTCCTCGCACTGTACCGTGTCGGTGATCAGGCAGACGCGCTCGACGCGCCCGGCGAGCGCGTCGAGCGCCGCCAGGTGGGTCTCGACGAGGTGCGCGCCGAGTCGCGGGGGGGCCTCGCGGCCCCGGGTCTCGTGGGCTTCGATCGGGAGGAGCGGGATCTGCGACAGCAGATTCGCCGAGACGATCAGGTCGGCGTCCGCGCAGAGGTCGGCCCAGGCCCCCGCGAGACCGGCGCTGATCTCCGCGGTCGCCAGCGCGACGTTCGGGACGCGGCGGGCGGCGAGGCGCGCCGGCCAAAGATGGACGGCGTCCACGAGGCTGACCCGGTCGAACAGGCGGGCGAGGGCGTCGAGCGGCACGTCGTCGAGCAGGCCCGAGCCCAGCACCACCGCGTGCCGGCGCTGCCGGGTCGCTTCGGCCGCCGCCGCGATCACGGATCGGGCCCGCGCGAGGTGCGGCGCCCAGGCCGCCCGGCAGCGGCGCGAGCGGGCGTGGAGCAGGCCGCTCTGGCGGACATAGCCGAGCCGGCGCAGGGGCAGCGGCGCCGGGTTGAGGATGGACAGGGCCCAGGCGAGGAGCATCGCCGGGCGGCTCAGCCCTCGTCGGTGGACGCCGCCCGGCCCGGCGCACCTCGGTAGCCGGTCGCCAGGACGTAGAGCTCGCTCGAATCGGCCCGGCTCGCGGCCGGCTTGACGTGCCGGACCGTGGCGAAGTCGCGCTTCAGGTCGGTGAGCAGCGCGCCCTCGGTGCCGCCCTGGAGCACCTTGGCGAGGTAGGCGCCCCCGGGGCCCAGGATCTCGCGGGCGAACTCCGCCGCCGTCTCGGCGAGGCCGATGATCCGCAGGTGGTCGGTCTTCTTGTGGCCGGTGGCGTTGGCGGCCATGTCGGACATGACGAGGTCGGCGGGGCCGCCGAGCATGCCGGTCAGCCGGACAGGCGCCTCGGGGTCGAGGAAGTCCAGGGTGATGAACTCGACCCCGGCCATCGGCTCGATCTCCAGGAGATCGATGCCCACGACGCGGCCCGTCGGCCCGACCACCCGCGCGGCCACCTGCGACCAGCCCCCCGGCGCGGCGCCGAGGTCCACGATCTTCTGGCCGGGCCGCAGGAGCTTGTAGCGCTCGTCGATCTCCAGGAGCTTGTAGGCCGCCCGCGACCGGTAGCCCTCGCGCTTGGCGCGGGCCACGTAGGGATCGTTGAGCTGGCGCTCGAGCCAGCGCTTCTGGGACAGGGTCCGTCCGCGGCCGGTCTTCACCCGCTGCTTCAGTTCGCCCCGGACACCGCCGCCGGAACTCGCGCCGCCGCGCCGGTCGCTCATCGCGCCGCCCTCATCGGACCGCCTTCCGGTTCCAGACCCCGTCCTCCCGCATCATGTTCATCAGCAATCCTTCGCGCAGGCCGCGGTCGGCGATGCGCAGGCGCTCCGAGGGGAACGCCCTGCGGATCGCCTCGAGGATCGCGCAGCCCGCGAGCACAAGATCGGCGCGGTCGCGGCCGATGCAGGGGTTGTCGGCGCGCTGCTCCAGGCGCGTGTCGAGCAGGTCGTCGATCGCGGTCGAGACCGCGTCGTCGCTCATCCACAGCCCGTCGACCCGCCGACGCTCGTAGCGGGCGAGGCGCAGATGCATCGCCGCGATGGTCGTCACGGTGCCGGACGTGCCGAGCAGATGGAAATGCGGCGCCGTCGCCGCGGGCGCGGCGCGGAGCGCGAAGGCCGAGAGCTTCTCGGCCACCTCCTCGACCATGCCCTCGAACATACGCCGGGTGACCTCGGCGCCGCCGTGGCGCTCGGCGAGCGTGACCACGCCGACCGGCAGCGAATCCCAGGCCCGGATCCGAAGCGTCGGGTCGGTCGACGGGTTGGCGGCCGCCCCGTCAAGCCACGCGATTTCGGTCGAGCCGCCGCCGATGTCGAAGATGATGACCGATTCGGCCAGCGGGTCCGCGAGCGCCGCGCAGCCGGTGACCGCGAGATACGCCTCCGTCTGCCGGTCGACGATCTCGAGGTCGAGACCCACGCCGCGGCGGACGCGCTCCACGAAGGCGGCGCCGTTCACCGCGAGGCGGCAGGCCTCCGTGGCGATGATCTTGGCCCGCTGCACCCCGCGGGCCTGCATCTTGGCCCGGCAGATCCGCAGGGCCTCCACGGTCCGCTCGATCGCCGCCTCGCTCAGGCGGTCGGACGTGCCGAGGCCCTCGCCGAGGCGCACGATCCGCGAGAACGCGTCGATCACGCGGAAGCCGCTGAAGGTCGGCTCCGCGACCAGCAGGCGGCAATTGTTGGTGCCGAGGTCGAGCGCCGCGTAGGCGGCGCGGCGACGCTCGCGGCCCGGCACGGGGGCTTGCGTCTGGAGCGGCACCGCGCCGGTCTGGATTCGGGACGGCGCGGCCGCGGCGGTCTCGTCCCTCATCGGCGCGGCCGTCGATCCTTCGGGTCGGCCCTGAGCAGCGCGCTCGGACTCTGTTGAACTGCGACCCTACAGGCTCGGTGGGGAACTGCAACGCCCCATCGCGGTCGCGCTCAGGCGACGGCCTTCATCGCGCTGGCCCGGCGCGGGATCGGCCGCAGGAGGCTCTTCACCTGCGAGTAGGGGCGGGGCCGGTTGATCACCTCGTCCAGCCGCGACCACAGGGTCTTGGGCGAGAACGGCTTGGCGATGATCTCGTTGACGCCGAGCGCCACCGCCCGGTCGACCACGTTCCGGCGGGGCTGGGCCAGCATCAGGATGATCGGGATCGTGGGGCAGGGGGAGGTGGTCGGGGTCCGCGCGAGCCGGATGAACTCCTCGCCCGACAGGATCGACAGGTCCCAGTCGATGATGCTGATGTCGGGCTTGCTCTCGGCGAGCACGCCCAGCGCCTCGGCCCCGTCCGGCGCCTCCAGCACGCGCTTGATGCCCACGCGCATCAGCATGTCGCGCACGATTCGGCGGATGTAGAGACTCTCGTCGACCACAAGAGCGGAGAGATCGGGGAAAGTCGGTGTCGCGATCATGGCCGGCCGGTTCTGCGGGGCGCGGGGCAGAGCCTAGCCGGACAGCCTTTGCGTTTCGCTAACGCCTTCCCTCGAATGAGAAAGGGCCGGCCCGGGAGCGAGGGCGGACTCCGTTGTTTGCCGCAAGAAAGTAACGAAACGGGCGCCTCTGAGCCAAGAAGGTCCTTGCGGTCAAGGCCCGATTGCGTCAGGACTGGGGCGTTATTCTTGGTTACCGCGACCTGGGGTAATGATAGTGCGGGGCGTGGGCTGTCTGGGATGGCGCGCACGCGGTATTCGAGACAAGGGCGGCGGACGGTTTTTGCGAGCTTTCTATGGGACGTGGTCGTGATTTCAGAGGGCCGCAGAAGCGCGGCTTCGACGAGAGTGGCGAGCCGAGATGGCCTGATCAGGCTCCCCCCAGCGGCGGATACGGCGGCGGCGGTTTCGGCGGTGGCGGCGGTGGTTTCGGCGGGGGCGGTTTCGATCGCGGCCCGTCGCGTGGCGCGGCTCCCGTCGCGTCCGGACCGGAGCGCGATGCGACGGTCAAGTGGTTCAACAAGGAGAAGGGCTTCGGCTTCGTCGAACTCGGCGACGGTTCGGGCGATGCCTTCCTCCACATCCGCGCTGTCGAGGCGGCCGGCCACGACGATCTGATGCCGGGCACCCGGCTGACGGTCACGACGGCCCAGGGTCAGAAAGGCCCGCAGGTCACGAGCGTCACCAGCGTCGACACCTCCACGGCCGAGGCGCCCGCGCCCCGGCGTGAGTTCCGTCCGCGCACCGGCGGCTTCGGGGCCGGCGGCGGCTACGGCGACCGCGATCGCGGTGGTTACGGTGGCGGCGGCGGCTACGGCGGCGGCGGTGGTGGCGGCGGTGGCCGTTTCGCCAGCGGCCCGTCGGTCGAGATGAGCGGCACCGTGAAGTGGTACGATCCCGCCAAGGGCTTCGGCTTCGTCTCGGTCAACGACGGCGGCAAGGACGTGTTCGTGCACCGCTCCGCGCTGTCCCGCGCCGGTCTCGATTCGCTCGCCGAGGGCCAGCAGGTCACGCTCGGCGTGGTCGAGGGCCAGAAGGGCCGTGAGGCCCAGAGCATCAACGTCGAGGATTGAGGATCCCGCGGCGGTCTCTTTGCCGCGGCGTTCCGCGAAGATCATGAGGCGGCGGCTCCGAGCGGGGCCGCCGCCTTTCTCGTTCGGGGACGATCGATGCGCCGCCTTGTGCTGTCCACGGCCCTGGTGCTGCTCGCGGGAACTGCGCGAGCGGAGGACTTCACGGGCTTCTACGCGGGGTCAACGCCGGCTACGGCTGGGGACACGCGCGCGACGGCCGCGCGGCCGGCCCTGTGCCCGGATCGGCCGCGGCGTTCAGCAAACCCGACCCCGGGGCCGATCTGCCGCCGAGCGCGCGGAATGCGGCCGTGGCGATCCGCAGGCCGAGCCGCGACGGCGCGTCGGGAACCGCCGGCCCGTAGCGCGGGGCGGCGAGCGTCGGATCCGACCTCGGGACGCGCCGCTTTCCGGCGTCCTAAACGCCTCTTTTCACACTGGAATCGTTCCGGAACATAGGCGTTGCGCGGCGGCCCGGACCGCTGGTACGTCGCGCCATGGGCTCACGGGAACGAGGGATGGCGCCATGAGCGCCCGCGCTATGCCGACGCTGGCCGACCGCGCGGCGGTCGCCGGCCGGGTCTTGCTCGCGATCCTCGGCGGCTACGCGGTCGCCGCCCTGTCGAGCGCGCTGCTGGCCCTGGTTCTTCCGTTCCCGCGGGCCGAGGCGGTCTCGGCCGGGACGCTGGCGAGCTTCGCCATCATGGCGGGGGCGGCGATCTGGGTGTTCGCGGCCCGCACGCTCGGCCGGGCGACCCTCGTCCTGGGGCTGACGGCGCTCCTGCTGACCGGGGCCCTGTGGCTCGCCGGCGCCTTCGCGCACGGGGCGGCCGCGTGAGCCCGGCGCGGAGTGTCCGCCAGGCGATGGCGTGGCTGCACACGTGGTCCGGCCTCGTGGTCGGCTGGGTGCTGTTCGCGATCTTCGTCACCGGCACCGCCAGCTATTACCGCACCGACATCTCGCACTGGATGCGGCCCGAACTGTCCGCGACCGCACCGGATCCCGCCGCAGCGGCGACGCGGGCCGGGGCGTTCCTGCGCCGGATCATGCCGGACGCGGCCGGATGGTCGGTCAAGCTGCCGAATGCCGAGACCCCGGCCGTCGAGGTCTACTGGTGGCCGCGTCCGGGTGGCCCGTTCCACCACGCGCTCCTCGATCCCGCCACGGGCGAGCCCGCGCGCATCCGCGACACGCGCGGCGGCGACTTCCTCTACCGATTCCACTTTGAGCTGAGCCTGCCGCCGATCTGGGGTCGCTGGATCGTCTCGGCCTGCGCCATGGTCCTGCTGATCGCGCTGATCTCCGGGATCGTGACGCACCGGCGCATCTTCGCCGACTTCTTCACCTTCCGGCGCGACCGCTCTGCGCAGCGCGGCTGGCTCGACGCCCACAACGTGGTCGGCGTCCTGGCGCTGCCGTTCCACCTGATGATCGTCTACACGGGCCTCGTCACCCTGTCGGCGATGCTGATGCCCTGGGGCATGAAGGCCGTCTACGGCGACGACATGCTGCGCTACTACGCCGAGGCCGGCCTGGCGATCCCGGGCGCGGCCCCGGTCGGGCGCCCCGGCACGCCGCTGCCGCTCGGCGAGATCGTCGCCCGCGCGACGGCCGCCGGGGGCGAGGTGCCCGAGGTGGTGCTGGTCACGCGGCCGGGCGACGCCGGCGCCACCGTGACGGCGTATTTCGAGGAGCCGCACGGGCTCGCGCACCTGCACCCGCAGATCGCCTATGCGGCCGATACCGGTTCGGAGATCGCCCGGGTCGGCGAGGCCGGCGCGGCGACCCGGACCGGGGCCGTGATGGTGGGGCTGCACGAGGCGCACTTCGCCGCCGCGCCCCTGCGCCTCCTGTTCTTCCTCTGCGGCGTGATGGGTGCCGCCACGGTCGCCAGCGGCCTCGTGCTCTGGACCGTGGCCCGGGCGCCGAAGGGCGCGGATCCCGAGGGTTTCGGCCTGCGTCTCGTGCGGTTCCTCAACCTCGGCACCATCGCGGGTCTGCCGGTGGGCCTCGCCGCGTATTTCCTGGCGAACCGTCTGCTGCCCGACGGGCTCGGGGCCCGGGCGGACTGGGAGGTGCGCGCCTTCTTCGCCGCCTGGCTCGTGGCCGCCCTCGCGGCGTCCCTGTACCCGCGTAGGCGCGCATGGTCGCTCGCCCTGGCGGTGCCGGCCTGCGCCTTCCTGGCGATCCCGCTGGTGGACGTGATCCTCATCGGCCAGCAGCGCTTCCTCGCCTTCGACGCCGCCATGGCGGCCGTCGGCCTCGCGCTCGGCCTCGCGGCCCGGCTGGCCACGCGGCGGGGCGTGGCCGCGGCCCGTCCGGCCAAGGTAACCCTGTCCCGGACGGTCGAAGCATGACAGCCGCCGCGCTGATCCTCAGCCTGCTCCTGAGCTTCTCGGGCTTCGCGGCCCTGGCCCTCAGCCTCGACCGGCACCACCGGGCCGCCTACCGCGTCGGCGTGCCGAAGGCGCGGGTCGGCAGCCTGCGGATGGCGGGCTGGTGCGGGCTCGGCCTCTCGTTCGCGGCGGCCGTCGCGGCGGGGGGCTGGAATTTCGGCCCAGTGCAGTGGGTCGGATCGTTGACGGGCTCCGCCCTCGCCGTGGTGGCGATCGTCGCGTACCGGCCCACGTGGCTGCGGAACGCGGCCCTGGCGGCGCTTCCGCTCGCGGCGGCGTCCGTTCCGCTGGCCCTGCTCGGCTGAGGAACAGCGCGCCGATTCGGCACATCATCGATTCGGCCGGTCGCCGGGTCTGGCCGATCGTCGCGCGGCGGCCGGCCGGACGGTGCCGGAGACGAGGCTCTTTTGCCCGCTCGCGATGATGCCGGGAAGCGCGTAGGATCGGCGCACTCGCGCACTGGCCAAAAGTCCACCTTGATTCGGCAGGCCAAAAGCCATTGGCTGCGAACAGAGCGGAAGCGGATGCGGCCCCCAGGATCGGTCGCCCGAGCGCCAGCTTAAGCCCAAGAGCCGCGGTTCGCGAGGCCGGGGCCCACGGAGGGAACACAGCGATGAACAAGCCGGAATTCCTCGGCGACTCGAAGGTCAAGTCGCCCTTCTCGGCCCGCTACGACAACTTCATCGGCGGCCAGTGGGTCGCCCCCGCGGCCGGCCGCTACTTCGAGAACACCTCGCCGATCACCGGCAAGGTGGTGTGCGAGGTCGCCCGCTCCGACGCCCAGGACGTCGAGAAGGCCCTCGACGCCGCCCACGCCGCCCGGGAGGCTTGGGGCCAGACGGCGCCGGCCGAGCGCGCCCGCATCCTCCTCAAGATGGCCGACCGGATGGAGGAGAACCTCGATCTGCTCGCCCTGGCGGAGACCTGGGACAACGGCAAGCCGATCCGCGAGACGACCCACGCGGACATCCCGCTGGCGATCGACCATTTCCGCTACTTCGCCGGCTGCGTGCGGGCGCAGGAAGGCTCGATCTCCGAGATCGACCACGACACGGTCGCCTACCACTTCCACGAGCCGCTGGGCGTCGTCGGCCAGATCATCCCGTGGAACTTCCCGATCCTGATGGCGGTGTGGAAGCTCGCCCCGGCGCTCGCCGCTGGCAACTGCGTGGTCCTGAAGCCCGCCGAGCAGACCCCCGCCTCGGTGCTGGTGCTGGCCGAGATCGTCGGCGACCTGCTGCCCCCGGGCGTGCTGAACATCGTCAACGGCTTCGGCCTCGAGGCCGGCAAGCCGCTCGCCTCGTCGCCGCGGATCGCCAAGATCGCCTTCACGGGTGAGACGACCACCGGCCGCCTCATCATGCAGTACGCGTCGCAGAACCTGATCCCGGTGACGCTGGAGCTCGGCGGCAAGTCGCCGAACATCTTCTTCGCCGACGTGGCGAACGAGGACGACGACTTCCTCGACAAGGCCCTCGAGGGCTTCACGATGTTCGCCCTCAACCAGGGCGAGGTCTGCACCTGCCCGAGCCGCGCGCTCGTGCACGAGTCGATCTACGACCGGTTCATGGAGCGCGCGGTGAAGCGCGTCGAGGCGATCACCCAGGGCTCGCCGCTGGATCCGGCCACGATGATCGGCGCCCAGGCCTCGGGCGAGCAGATGGAGAAGATCCTCTCCTACATCGATATCGGCCGGCAGGAGGGCGCGCAGCTGCTCACGGGCGGCGAGCGGAACGTCAAGGACGGCGAGTTCGCCGAGGGCTTCTACGTGAAGCCGACCGTGTTCCGCGGCCACAACAAGATGCGCATCTTCCAGGAGGAGATCTTCGGTCCGGTCCTGTCGGTCACGACCTTCAAGGACGATGCCGAGGCGCTCTCCATCGCCAACGACACGCTCTACGGCCTCGGCGCCGGCGTCTGGACCCGCGACGGGACCCGCGCCTACCGCTTCGGCCGGGCGATCCAGGCCGGCCGCGTCTGGACGAACTGCTACCACGCCTACCCGGCCCACGCGGCCTTCGGCGGCTACAAGCAGTCCGGCATCGGCCGCGAGACCCACAAGATGATGCTCGATCACTACCAGCAGACCAAGAACATGCTGGTCAGCTACTCGGCCAAGAAGCTCGGGTTCTTCTGAGTTTCTTCCCGGGTCAACCCCCGAGACAACTTCAGCCCCGGCCGCAAGGCCGGGGCTTTTTCGATCCCGGACCCGGTGACCATGCACTCCGCGCTCCGGAGGGCGCCGCAGTGGAAACCGGCCGGCGCGCACGCATATTCAGGCATCGACCGGGAGGATCGCATGAGTTCGGAGCAGAGTGTGGACGCCAATGTCGCCGAGCAGGCCGGCGCCGACGGGACGCCGCTGCGGGTCACCGCAACCCCGGCGGCCCTCGCGCTGATCGACGAGCTGCGGGGCGAGTACGGTCCGGTCATGTTCCACCAGTCGGGTGGCTGCTGCGACGGCTCGTCTCCCATGTGCTATCCCGTCGGCGATTTCCTGGTGAGCGACGGCGACGTCCATCTCGGCACCGTCGGCGGCGCGGACTTCTACATCAGCCGGTCGCAGTTCGAGGTCTGGAAGCACACGCACCTGATCCTCGACGTGGTGCCGGGCCGCGGTGGCATGTTCTCGCTGGAGAACGGTCGGGAGAAGCGCTTCCACATCCGCTCGCGCCTGTTCTCCGAGGCGGAGAACCGGGCGCTCGAGGAGGCGTGCAGGCTCTGACGGCGCGAGCTTCGAGGAAGGGACTGCGATGGCGACCGTGAAACTCTGGTCCGATCCCGAGGTCGAGGCCGACCCGCGCGTCCGCGCGGTCTTCGCCGACATCCGGGCGACCCGCGGATCCGACTTCGTCAACAATTTCTGGCGGGGCCTGGCCAACGATCCGGCACTGCTGGAGCGGACCTGGTCGACGCTCAAGACCGTCATGGGACCGGGTACCCTCGATCCCCTGACCAAGGAACTGGTCTACATCACGGTCTCGATCGCGAATGGCTGCCCCTATTGCATCCATTCCCACACCGCGGCGGCGCGGGCCAAGGGCTTGACGGAGGCCCAGCACGGCGAGTTCCTGGCGGTCGTCGGGATGGCCAACCAGACGAACGCGCTGGTCAACGGCATGCAGATCCCCGTCGATCCCGCCTTCAGAGTGGAGGAAGATCCATGAGTTCCGCGTCCGGCACGGACAAGCAGGGGTTCCGGGTGGTGCACGAGAGTGCGCCGTTCCGCGGCAAGCAGGGGCACATCTACCGACCGGCCGTCTCGGCCGAGTCCGTGGATTCGAAGGCGCTGCACATGCAGCTCCTGGAGATCCCGCCCGGGGAGCGCGCCCACGCTCACAAGCACGAATCCCACGAGACGGCGATCTACGTGCTGTCGGGCGTGTCCGGCTGCTTCTGGGGCGAGCGGCTGGAGAACCACGCGATCGCGGGCGCCGGCGAGTTCGTCTACATCGCCGCCGACGTGCCGCACCTGCCCTACAACCGCAGCCAGACGGAGCCCGTCACCGCGGTGATCGCCAGGACGGACCCGAACGAGCAGGAGAGCGTCGTCCTGCTGCCGCATCTCGAGGCCGGCGTCGACTGGTCGAAGGCCGAGGTCTAGCGGCTCAGCGCTGCTCGATCCGCTCGTTGGCGAGACGCTCCGCCCGGGTGCGCTCGTCGGCCGAGAGACCGGAGAGGGTCTGATCCAGCCACGCGTCGGACAGGCCCTGTCCGGCCGCCGCGAGGTTCCAGGCGGCCGCCTCCACGGGATTCTTGGCGACGCCGCGACCCACGGCGTAGAGCCGCGCGACGCGGTTCTGCGCGATGGCGTTGCCGCGCGAGGCCGCGTGGAGGAAGTACCGTGCGGCCGCCCGCTCGTCCTTGGTGACGCCGGTGCCGTTGAACAGCAGGATCGCGTACTCGACCTCGCTGGCGAGGTCGCCGTTGTCGGCGCCGCGCCGGAACAGCTCCGCGGCCTTCGACGGGTCCTTGGGCACACCGCGGCCCTGCAGGTAGAGCACGCCGAGGTCGTGCTGGGCCGGGCCGATCTCGGCGTCGGCCGCCTTGCGGAACTGTGAAGCCGCCGCCGCCTCGTCGGCGGTCGCGCCGGTGCCGATCAGGATCAGTCCGAGATTGTAGGCCGCGGTTGGCGAACCTTGGGCCGTCGCCTGCTCGAGCCAGCGCCGCCCGCCCTTCGGGTCCTTCGGCATGCCGCGGCCGTCGAGGGCCATCAACCCGAGGGACGCCATGGCGGAGGCGTCGTTCTGCGCCGCGGCCAGGCGATACCAGTCGGCCGCCTTCACCGGATCCTGCTTCACGCCGAGGCCCTGATTGTACAGCTCCCCGAGCAGCGTCATGGCGGCGGCGTCCTTGGGATTCGCCTCGATGCGCTTCGTCGCCTCGCGGAAGGCGGTGACGTACTGACCCTTCTGGTAGGCGCCGTAGGCGAAATCCGGCGGCTGGCTCCCCGGCGGCGGCACGGCGCCCCGGGCGTAGTTCGGCGTGTAAGGGCTCGGCAGCTCCGGCATCGACGCCTTGCCGGTCTGCGCCGCGGGCCCGAGCGAGCCGGGCGCCGCGGTCCGGGCCGGGTCGGCCGGTCCCGAGGCCGCCCAGGTCGGCACCGCCAGCAGCGCGGCGCCGGCGAGAGCTGCCAGACGAACGTCGCGGCCCCTCACGCCTCGATCTCCCGGACGGCGCACTGGGCCCGCTCGACCGCGCCCGAATCCTGCAGCCAGAGGCCGCTCTCGAGGCCGACGAACTCCGCACCCGTCGCGGCGAGCGACGCGATCTCGTCGGCGGCGGCCGCCACCGCGATGCACGGCGTCTCGAAGATCTCGGCCCACCACGCGGCGCGGGCCCGGACCGTCTCCGCATCAGGCGCGACGCCGTCCGGGTAGAGGCCGCCGAACATCAGGTAGTCGATGCCGGCTTCGCCGGCCTCCATCGCGCCGTGCTTGGTCTCGAGGCCGCCCGCGCCGAGAATGCGGCCGTCCCGGAGCCGGCCGCGCAGGTCCTTCAAGTCGCGCGGCTTGTCGACGTGGATGCCGTCGGCCCCGCCGCGGATCGCCACCGTGGCAAGGTCACCGGCGAAGCCCGGGCAGGCGACGACCAGCGCCGCGCCGCGCTCCTGCACGATCGAAGCGACCGACTTGACGCGGGCCGTCAGCCCGCGCTCGTCGGTGGCGGCGAGCCGCAGGATCACGGCGGCGACATCGCCGGCTTCGCAGGCGGCCTTCAGGACCGTCACGAAGTCCGCGATGCCCTCCGCGTCGAGACCGTGCGGTCCGAGCAGGGCGAGGCGGGCGCTGTTGCTCATCGCGGCCGACAATCCGCGCCCTACTGCGGGCCGATCTTCGGGTCGAGGGCGCCGCTGGCGTAGCGCTTGGCCATCTCGGCGACGGAGATCGGGCGGAGCTTCGAGCCTTTCCCGGCGGTGTTGAACTCCTCGAAGCGCTGCTTGCAGAGCTTCGTCATCGCCTCCATGGCGGGCTTCAGGTACTTGCGCGGGTCGAACTCGGAGGGGTTCTCGGTGAGTACCTTCCGGATCTGGCCGGTCATCGCCATGCGGTTGTCGGTGTCGATGTTGATCTTGCGCACACCGTGCTTGATGCCGCGCTGGATCTCCTCGACCGGGACGCCCCAGGTCGGCTTCATCTGGCCGCCGTACTGGTTGATGATGTCCTGTAGGTCCTGCGGCACTGAGGAGGAGCCGTGCATGACGAGGTGCGTCGTCGGCAGGCGGCGGTGGATCTCCTCGATCACGTTCATCGCCAGCACCTCGCCGTCGGGCTTGCGGGTGAACTTGTAGGCGCCGTGGCTCGTGCCCATGGCTACTGCCAGCGCGTCCACCTTGGTCGCCTCGACAAACTTCACGGCCTCGTCCGGGTCGGTCAGGAGCTGGTCGTGGCTGAGGGTGCCCTCGGCGCCGTGGCCGTCCTCGGCCTCGCCCTGGCCGCTCTCCAGAGAGCCGAGCACGCCCAGCTCGCCCTCGACCGAGACGCCGGCCCAGTGGGCCATCTTGGTGACGTTGCGGGTGATCTCGACGTTGTAGTTGTAATCGGCCGGGGTCTTGCCGTCGGCCTTCAGCGAGCCGTCCATCATCACCGAGGTGAAGCCGTACTGGATGGCGGTGGCGCAGGTGGCTTCGTTGTTGCCGTGGTCGAGATGCATGCAGACCGGGATGTGCGGGTAGATCTCGACGAGGCCGTCGATCAGCTTCGCGAGCACGACGTCGTTGGCGTACGCGCGGGCGCCGCGGCTCGCCTGGAGGATCACCGGCGAGTCGGTGGCGTCGGCGGCCGCCATGATGGCGAGCCCCTGCTCCATGTTGTTCAGGTTGAAGGCGGGCACGCCGTACTCGTACTCAGCGGCGTGATCGAGGAGCTGCCGGAGGGTGATGCGTGCCATCGTGCGTGTCTTCCCGTTTCCCGTTTCGTCGTCCGCCCGATCGCCGGAGTTGCCGTCAGGCACTCAGCTGAGCTGTATCGTGTCGCTCTGCCGAGTGCCTTGCTTTCGGTCAATCTCCGACGCGGCGCAGGGCATTCTTTCGGCGGATGATCGGCACCCGGACCGGTTCTCCAGGGCAACGACGGCCTCCGCGATCGCGCTGACACGCGCGTCGAAGCCGCCCGCCATAGCCGGCGTGGCCACGCGCGCCCGGATGCCCTTCAGGATCTCGAAGGTCGCGTTCGCCACGTCGTCACCGATCGACTCGGCCCCCCAGCCGATGGAGGCCGGTCCCGTAGATAGGGCTCGGTCGAAGGGGGAGGAGAGCAAGGCGGCCGTCTCAGCCCTTCGCCCGCAGCGCCTCGACGCCCGGGAGGGCCTTGCCTTCCAGCCACTCGAGGAAGGCACCGCCGGCGGTCGAGACGTAGGTGAAGTCTTGCGCCACGCCGGCGTGGTTAAGTGCGGCCACCGTGTCGCCGCCGCCCGCCACCGAGACGAGCTGGCCGGCCTCGGTCCGGGACGCCGCGTGCTTGGCGGCGGCTACGGTCGCGGCGTCGAACGGAGCGAGCTCGAAGGCGCCCAGCGGGCCGTTCCACACCAGAGTCTTTGCCCCGTCGATGGCGGCGTTGATCTCGGCGACCGAGCGCGGACCGGCGTCGAGGATCATGCTCGCGTCCGGCACGGCATCGACCGGCACGGTCTCATGCGGGGCCTGCGCCTTGAATTCGGTCGCGGCGACGGCATCGACCGGCAGGATGATCCGGCAGCCGGCCTTCTCGGCCGCCGCCAGGATGCGCGTGGCGGTCTCGGCGAGATCCTTCTCGCAGAGGGACTTGCCCACCGCCTTGCCCTGCGCGTGCAGGAAGGTGTTGGCCATGCCGCCGCCGATCACCAGCATGTCGACCTTGGCGACGAGGTTCTCGAGGAGGTCGATCTTTGAGGAGACCTTGGCGCCCCCGACCAGCGCGATCACCGGGCGCTGGGGCGATTCCAGGCCCTTGGTCAGCGCGTCGAGTTCGGCCTGCATCTCGCGGCCCGCGTAGGCCGGCAGCCGGTGCGCCAGACCCTCGGTGGAGGCGTGGGCGCGGTGAGCCGCCGAGAAGGCCTCGTTGACGTAGACGTCGCCGTTCGCCGCCAGGGCGTCCGCGAAGGCCGCGTCGTTCTTCTCCTCGCCCGCGTGGTAGCGGGTGTTCTCGAGCAGGAGGACATCGCCGTCCTTCAGGGCCGCCACCGCCTGCGCGGCCGCGTCGCCGACGCAGTCCGCCGCGAACGCGACGCTGCGCCCCAGGGCCGCGCCGAGGGCGTGGACCACCGGCTCCAGCGAATCCTTCGGCTCGCGCTTGCCCTTCGGGCGGCCGAAATGGGCGAGCAGGATCACCTTGGCACCCTGCTCGGCGACCTCGCGGATCGTCGGCGCGACGCGCTCGATGCGGGTCGCGTCGGTCACCCGCCCGTTCTCCATGGGCACGTTCAGGTCGACGCGCATGAGGACCCGCTTGCCCTTGAGGGAGCCGGCATCGTCGAGGGTGCGGAAGGCGCTCATGCGGTCTGGTGCGGTCCTGTTCGGGGCGGGGCGGTTACTGCGCGGTGGTGCCGATGGTGGCCCGCTGCGGCAGCAGGCGGTCGAGGTTGAGCCGCTGGACGGCGACCATCAGGACCACGGTCAGGATGGCGGTGATCACGGCGGTGAGGACGAGGGCGCCGGTTCCGGGCAGGCGCCGGGTGCGCTCGGCGAGGCCGCGCATTTCCGTGCGGAGCGCCGCGAGGTCGGACTGGCGCGCGGACTCGTTCATCCGGTTCGCGGCGTTCTCGACCTTGTCCTCGACGCGGGACAGCAGCGCCTCTGAGCGGGCGTACTTGTCCTCGATGCGCGAGCACTTGTCCTCGATGCGCGCGAGCTGATCGAAAAGCTGGTTGGCCGGGAGCGCGTGGGACGGGAGCGCGGAGGCGGCGGGTGCCACGGGAGGTGGTGCGGTCTGGGTGGTGGGCGGCGGCGGAGCCGGCCTGGGGGCGGGCGGCACGGCAGCCGGCCCGCTCGACGTGCCCTGCGAAGCGTCGGTCATCCCTGGAGAGTCCCTGGTTCGAAGAAAGGCCGTCCGAAGAGAGGTGCGGCCGCCGGCCTCAAGGGAGGCGGCGACCGCTGCAGTCCGGCTCAGATGAGCTTGGCCATCGCCACGGCCGTGTCGGCCATGCGGTTCGAGAAGCCCCACTCGTTGTCGTACCAGGTCAGGATGCGCACCAGCACGCCGTCCATGACCTTGGTCTGGTCGAGGTGGAAGGTCGACGAGTGCGGATCGTGGTTGAAGTCGATCGAGACGTTCGGCCGGTCGGTGACGCCGAGGACGCCCTTGAGCGGGCCGGAGGCGGCCGCCTTGATGGCGTCGTTGATCTCCTGAACCGTGGTGGCGCGCTTGGCCGTGAACACGAGGTCGACCGCCGAGACGTTCGGGGTCGGCACGCGGATCGCGGTGCCGTCGAGCTTGCCCTTGAGCTCCGGGAGCACGAGGCCGACGGCCTTGGCCGCGCCGGTCGAGGTCGGGATCATCGAGAGCGCCGCGGCGCGGGCCCGGTACAGATCCTTGTGCATCTGGTCCAGCGAGGGCTGGTCGTTGGTGTAGGAGTGGATCGTGGTCATGAAGCCGCGCTCGATGCCGACGGCCTCGTCCAGCACCTTCGCCACCGGGGCGAGGCAATTCGTGGTGCAGGAGGCGTTCGAGACGACGTGGTGCTCGCCCGTGAGCTTGTCGTGATTGACGCCGTAGACCACCGTCAGGTCGGCGCCGTCGGCCGGGGCCGAGACGAGAACGCGCATGGCGCCGGCGTCGAGATGGGCCTTCGCCTTGTCCTTCGAGGTGAAGATGCCGGTGCATTCCAGGGCGATGTCGACGCCGAGGTCGCGGTGCGGCAGCTCGGCCGGGTTGCGCACGGCCGTGACCTTGATGCGCTTGCCGTTGACCACCAGGAACTCGCCGTCGACCGCGACCTCGCCGGGGAAGCGGCCGTGCACGGAATCGTAGCGGAGCAGGTGGGCGTTGGTCTCCACCGGGCCGAGATCGTTGATCGCCACGACCTCGATGTCGCTGCGGCCGGCTTCCGCGATCGCGCGCAGGACGTTGCGGCCGATGCGTCCGAACCCGTTGATGGCAACCTTCGTCACGGCGTGACTCCTTCCTGATGCGGCTCGCCGCGCGCCGGACCTCAGGGGGGCGGTCCGCGGAGCGGTCTCGGCGGCCCGCCATACCGTCCGGGCCGGGCCGGGCGGGATCTGGGCGGGCGGGTTTGAACCTGCGATGAACCGGACCGGGAGAGGCCGGGCTTCCACGCCCGTGACCGTCAATTCGGACGGTGCTGGCTGAGGCCTCGGAACTGTCGCGGACCGGCCCTCCGGCATGTCTCGCGCGGTCCCTCTCGGGATCGCGCGGCTGTCTAGCATGGAGCCTCGACCTGTCAAACGCGTGGTTGTGACAAAGACCTTCGATCCACCGACCAATAAACAGGGATCGCGACGATCCATTCGGTCAGCGACCGGATCGGGGATCAAACGCGTTTTCGCGCTGGAATTTCGCCTGCATTCGACGGAAAGCTTCGCGTCGGGATAGACGAAGAACCATGGCCGACGAGACCGAGACCCGTTCCATCGACGACGCCCTCAACCGGCTCGAAGCGGCGATCAACCGCCTCGACGCCGTCGTCCAGCATCGCCTCGAGACCGACGCGCAGCCCGACGACCGGGACGCGGAACTCGCCCTGATGGACGAGGACCGGGCCCGGCTCGCCGCCGCCCTGGACGCGGCGAGCGCCCGCCTCGCCACGGTCTCGGCGACGACCGGGGAGGTCGGCCACCGGCTCGACCGGGCCATCGAGACCGTTCAGGATGTACTCGGACGCGCCTGACACCACCGCCCAAGCCTGTCGGAGCGATCACCGGAGCGATCCTTGCCGCAGATCAACGTGACCATCGACGGCCGCAGCTACCGCATGGCCTGCGGCGAGGGTGAGGAGGCGCATCTCACCGGTCTCGCCGCCCTCCTCGACGGGCGCATCGGCGAGATGCGCAAGAGCTTCGGCGAGATCGGCGACATGCGCCTGCAGGTCATGGCGGCGCTGACCATCGCCGACGAACTCGCGGAACTGCGGTCGCGGATGTCGTCGCTGGAGAGCAGCGTGGCGGAGCTGCGCGCCGCCGCCGAGACCGCCGAGCGTGGGCGGGTCGACGATGCCGAGCGGGCGGCGTTCGGGATCGGTCGGGCGGCCGAGCATATCGGGCGGCTCGCCGACGCCCTCGGCGGATCGGCGACGCGGGCTTGACCCTCTTCGCGCGGGCGGACAGCGCGAGGCCCGACGTCCTGAAGAAGCCGTGGCAGGCCGCGCGCGACGCTCCTAGAAGGGCTCCGCGTCGAACCGGGTCCGCGCCGCCCGGATTGCGCCGTGACGCTCCTCCGCCCATTGCACGAGGCGCGCCAGCGGCTCGAGCAAGGCGGCCCCGAGATCCGTGAGCCGGTACTCGACGCTGGGCGGCTTCGTCGGGAACACCGTCCGCGCGACGAAACCGTCCCGCTCCAGGTCCCGGAGCGTCTGCGTCAGCATCCGCTTCGAGATGTCGGGCAGCGTCCGGAGGAGGGCGCTGAACCGGTGCGGCCCGTCGGCCAGGGCGATCAGGAGCAGCATCGACCACTTGTCGCCGACCCGATCCAGCACGTCCCGCACCGGGCACGCCGCCGGATCGAGGGTTCCGGCCTGCCAGGCCGCGTACTTGGCCGCCAGCTCGGCGCGGGCGAGCGGCACCGCGGTTTCCTCCGAGTAACCTGGTCCCAAAATCCTGCCTCCTTCACCGCGCTGGCGGTCTCATCTAGTGACCTTGCTCCGATATTGAACCATGAGGAGCGAGCATGAGCCCGACCAGTCAGCCGACCTACTTCGTGACCGGCGCCACGGGCCAACTCGGCCGCCAAGTCGTCGCGGCGCTCCTGCAGCGCGTACCGGCCAGCGCGGTGGTGGCCGGTGCGCGCGACACCGAGGGCGAGGCTGCACAGAGCCTGCGAAGGCTCGGCGTCGCGGTCCGACGGGCCGACTACGCGGACCCGACGAGCCTGGACGCGGCGCTCGAGGGCATCCAGCGTCTCCTGCTGATCTCATCGAGCGAGATCGGCCGGCGCGTGGCGCAGCATCGCAACGTCATCGACAGCGCAAAGCGGGCCGGTGTCGGCCTGATCGCTTACACGAGTGTTTTGCGCGCCGACACGTCGGCACTCGCCCTGGCCGAGGAGCATCGCCGGACCGAGCGGCTGCTCGAAGCCTCCGGCGTGCCGTTCGTCCTGCTGCGCAACGGCTGGTACACGGAGAACTACGCCGCGGGTATCGCGCCGGCGCTCGCCCACGGCGCAGTCCTCGGCTGCGCGGGCGACGGGCGCATCGCCTCGGCCGCGCGGGCCGACTACGCCGCGGCGGCGGCCTCGGTCCTCACCGCCGACGGGCAGGGTGGCCGCGTCTACGAGCTGGCGGGCGACGAGGCCTACACGCTGGCCGAGTTCGCCGCTGCGATCGCCGCCGCCGCGGGCAGGCCGGTCGTGTACCGCGATCTGCCGCAGGCCGAATACCGCGCGGCGCTGGTCGGCGCCGGGATGCCGGCGGACTTCGCGGCGCTGCTCGCCGACTCGGACGCGGCCGCGGCCCGCGGCGCCCTCAACGACGACACGCGTCAGCTGAGCGCGCTGATCGGCAGGCCGACGACGCCCTACCGGTCCACGGTGCGCGACGCCGTCGCGCGGCTCTGAAGCCGCGCCGGCCCGTCACTCCGTCTCGGCGATGTAGCGCCCCAGCGCCGCCGCCGCCCTGAGCATGTGGGCGCGCATGCGACGGGCGGCCGTCTCGCCGTCCCCCTCTGCGATAGCCGACAGGATCTCGCCGTGCTCCTCCCGCGAGCGGCGGATCCGGTCGGCGTGGCGGAGCTGCGTGCGCCGGAACGCGGCCAGCCGCTCGCGTATCGCCAGAGCCTGCTCGGCCATGAAGCCGTTGTGCGTCGCCGTGTAGAGTGCCTCGTGGAAGGCGCGGTTGAATCGGTCGTAGGCGTCGACGTCGCCCGCCTCGACCGCCTTGGCGGATTCCTCGTGGAGCTCCATCAGCTCCCCGCGCTCGAGGGGCGTCATCCGGTAGGTGGCGAGCCGGGCGCACATCGCCTCGATCTCGGCGGTCGTCTCGAACATGTCGGCGATCCGCTGCGGCGTCAGGCGCGCCACCACCACGCCCCGCCGGGGCCGGATCTCCACGAGGCCCGAGGCCGCGAGCTGGCGCAGCGCCTCACGGACGGGTGTGCGCGATGCGCCGTAGCGATCGGCGAGGTTCTGCTCGTCGAGGGCCGTACCGGCCGCGATCGTCCCCGACGCGATGGCGTCGGTGAGCGCGTCGCGGATCCGGTCCGAGAGCAGCCCGCTGTCGATCTTCTGGAAGTCTCCGTGCATGCGCCGTTCCTCGAGCGTCCCCTGAGCGGCGCCTGCCCGTCCTCGGGAAGACGATGCGGGACCATACCCTAATCCGCGCGTGCGGATCCGCTTTTCGGCCGGGAAGCCGGTGAGCCGACGCGTCAGCCGACCAGGGCCCGCACCGTCAGGAACAGGATCGAGGGTCCGACGAGGCAGCCGATGCCGGTGTGGAACGTCGCCGTCAGTGCGCCGTAGGGGACGAGCTTCGGATCCGTCGCCGCGAGGCCCCCGGCGACTCCGCTGACCGTACCCATCAGGCCGCCATACGCCATGGCCGAGCGCGGGTTGTCGAGGCCGATCAGCCGGGCGACCAGGGGCGTTCCGACCATCACCATCACCGCCTTGGTCACTCCGGTGGCGATGGACAGCGCCATCACGGTGGAATCCGCGCCGATCGCCGCGCCGGTGACGGGCCCGACGATGTAGGTGATCGCCCCGGCGCCGATCGTCGTGATCGAGACCGCGTCGTGATAGCCGAAAGCCACGGCGGTCAGGGTGCCGACGATGAACGGCAGGATCGTGCCCAGCGCCAGCGCCAGGACACCCAGTAAGCCCGCGCGCCGCGCCTCGATCACGTCGACCTCGAAGGCGGTGGCGACGATGGCGAAGTCGCGCAGCATCGCCCCGCCCATGAGGCCGATCCCGGCGAGCGCCGGGATGTCGGCGAGGCCCTTCTTCCCGCCCGTGTAGAGCCCGCCGACATAGGCGAGCACCAGACCGAGCACGATCGCGATCGCGGAGCCGTGGACCCGGCCGTTGGTCAGGTGCTTGGCGGCGAAGTTCGAGACCAGGATCAGCGCGCCGACCACCGCGAAGGCGGCCACGAGGCTCTGCTCGACGAAGACGTGCTCGATGCCGTGCCAGATGTCGTGTCCCATGGCGATCACCCCTTCCTGGCGACGGGTTCGGCGTCGCCGCCGATCACGGATCCGCCGTGCTCGACGGGGCCGCTGCCGGGATCGCGCCGGCCGATCCGGCTCAGCAGGGCGACCGCGCCGAAGCACAGGACCAGGGAGCCGGTCGCGGCGATCAGCACGATCGGGCCGCCGCTCACCGCGGCGACGACGTTCTGCTGGGCCGCCATGGCAACCACGATCGGGATGTACATCCCCGCCCAGAACTCGACGCCGAACTGGACGCCCTTCGTCAGGCGGCCCCGGCGGGACAGCCACAGGCGCGCGGCGATGAGCAGGATCATGGCGATGCCGACGCCGCCGACATTGGCCTTCACGCCGAGGGCCAGGCCGAGGAGATCGCCGAGATACACGCCGACCAGCGTGCAGGCGGCGAGCAGGGCGACACCGAGGACGATCATCGGCGTTGCCCCTTCGAGGAAGCGGCTCTTCCGGCCGCATCCGACGGCCGTATGGACGCGTGCGACATGGCGCATTGCCCTCCCGGGTCGGCCTCGGAGGCCGTTGGTGAAAGTATGCAAGATATTGACAGGTGCGCAATCCCGTATACGAAACTGTGATAGAGAAGGGTTTGAGAATACCAGAGTGCCCGCTATATGACGTTCGGTACACCGGTGGGAGCACGCGGATGGGCGAGTGGCGCGGTGAGAGGCAGGCGCGCGACGCGCGGATCGCGGCGGGGCGCGCCCACGCGGACGGCAAGGTCGTGCCGGCCGGAGCCGTGGTCGACCTCTTGGAGGCCATCCTGCGGCCCGGCGACCGCGTCTGCCTCGAGGGCGACAACCAGAAGCAGGCCGACTGCCTCGCCCGCGGCTTGAGCGCCTGCGATCCCGGGAAGATCCACGACCTGCACATGGTCCAGTCGGGGATCGTGCTGCCCGAGCACCTCGACGTGTTCGAGACCGGGATCGCGAAGCGGCTCGACTACTCGTATTCGGGCCCGCAGGGCGCCCGCATCGCCAAGATGCTCTACGGCGGCCAGATCGAGCTCGGGGCGGTGCACACCTACCTGGAGCTGTTCGCCCGCTACTTCGTCGACCTCACGCCCAACGTGGCGCTGATCGCCGGCGTCTCGGCCGACCGGAACGGCAACCTGTATACGGGGCCGAACACCGAGGACACGCCGACCGTCGTGGAGGCGACCGCCTTCAAGAACGGCGTCGTGGTCGCGCAGGTCAACGAGATCGTCGACGCGGTCCCGCGGGTCGACATCCCGGGCGACCGGATCGACTTCGTGGTCGAGGCCGACAGGCCCTTCTACGTGGAGCCGCTCTTCACCCGCGACCCGGCGGCGATGACCGAGACGCAGATCCTTATCGCCATGATGGCGATCAAGGGCATCTACGCCGAGTACGGCATCAAGCGGCTCAACCACGGCATCGGGTTCGGCACGGCGGCGATCGAGCTGCTGCTGCCGACCTACGGCGAGAAGCTCGGCCTCAAGGGCAAGATCGCCACGCACTGGGCGCTGAATCCGCACCCGACCCTGATCCCGGCGATCGAGTCCGGATGGGTCAAGCAGGTCCACTGCTTCGGCTCCGAGGTCGGGATGGACCGCTACATCCGCGAGCGGCCGGACGTCTTCTTTACCGGCGCCGACGGGAGCCTGCGCTCGAACCGGGCCTTCTGCCAGACCGCCGGCCTCTACGCCTGCGACATGTTCATCGGCGCGACCCTGCAGATCGACCTGATGGGCCATTCCTCGACCATCACCCAGTCGCGGGTGGCGGGCTTCGGCGGGGCGCCCAACATGGGGTCGGACCCGCACGGACGACGCCACCCCTCCGACGCCTGGATGAAGGCCGGCCGCGAGGGCCAGATCGTCGGCGATCCGGCACTGATGCGCGGGCGCAAGCTCGTCGTGCAGCTGGTCGAGACCTTCGGCGACAAGCTGGTGCCGACCTTCGTGGAGAAGCTCGACGCCCTCGAACTGGCCAAAAAGATCGGCCTCGAGCTGGCGCCGGTCATGATCTACGCGGACGACGTCACTCACATCGTCACCGAGGAAGGCATCGCCAACCTCCTGCTCTGCCGCGACGCCGACGAGCGCGAGCAGGCGATCCGGGGCGTGGCCGGCTACACCGAGGTCGGTCGCGGTCGAGACCGGGCGAAGGTCGAGGAGCTGCGCGCCCGGGGCGTCATCCGACGCCCGGAGGATCTGGGCATCGAGCCGCTCGACGCCGACCGCGCACTGCTCGCCGCGAAGTCGATCAAGGATCTCGTGCACTGGTCCGGCGGGCTCTACGAGCCGCCCGCCCGCTTCCGGAACTGGTAGCGTCGCGCGATGACGTATCCGCACCCGAGGAGCCGGCGATGGAATCCCTGACCTTCCGCAACACCACCAGGAAGCCGCTGGCCGGCTCGGCGCCGAGCGCGATCACCGGCGTCGTCGCCTCCGGCAACCTGGAGATCCTGCTGGAGCGGGTGCTGCCGCCGGATGCCTGCGAGGTGGCCATCGAGACCCCGATCGCCGGCTACGGCGACGTCTGGGAGGCGGTGGTGGCCGATTTCGTTGCCCGGGCGCAGCCGGGCGGCCTCCGCATCAGCATCAACGACGGCGGCGCCCGCCCCGACACCGTGTCGCTGCGCCTGCTCCAGGGCGCGCGGCTGATGGAGGCCTGACCATGGCTGCCGACCGCGCCGCGCGCTTCGATCCGGACGCCCTGAGCTGGTACGAGGCCACCGCCCGCCAGCGCGTACTGGCGCTCACCGATCCGGGAAGCTTCCGCGAGTTCCTGCCGCCGACCGAGCGGCGGATGAGCCCGCACCTGCCGCTCTTCGACCTGCCCCGCGCCTTCGACGACGGCATCGTGGTCGGGAGTGCGCGCCTCGACGGCGACCCGGTCCTGGTCGCCGCCCAGGAGGGCCGCTTCATGGGCGGCGCCTTCGGCGAGGTGCACGGCGGCAAGCTGGTCGGCCTGCTCCGCGCGGCCCTGGAGCTGAAGCCGAAGGCGGTCCTTATTTTGTTCGATACCGGCGGCGTCCGCCTCCAGGAGGCCAATGCCGGCGAGACGGCCATCGCCGAGACCATGCGGGCCATCGTCGACGTCCGCGCGGCCGGCATCCCGGTCGTCGGGCTGATCGGCGGGCGGGCCGGCTGCTACGGCGGCGGCGGCCTCATCGCCGGCACCTGCTCGCGGCTCGCCGTGTCGGAGAGCGGGCGCATCTCGGTCTCCGGCCCCGAGGTGATCGAGACCAACAAAGGCGCCGAGGAGTTCGATTCCCGCGACCGCGCTCTGGTCTGGCGGACCATGGGTGGCAAGCACCGTCGCCTGATCGGGGGCGCCGACGCCTTCTGCGCCGACACGGTCGCGGCCTTCCGCGCGGCCGCCAGCGACCTCGTCGGCCGCGCGCCGGCCTTCGATCTGGCGACCCTGGACGCCGAGCAGGCGCGCCTGGAGGCCCGGATCGAGCGGTTCGGCGATTGCCGCGACGCCACCGAGGTCTGGGCGCGCCTCGGCGTGAACGATCCCGACGCGGTGCCGGCGATGGACACGCCCGCCTTCGACGAGACCGTGACCCGGAGCCCGGAGGCCGACCATGACGCTCGCTGAGATCCTCGCCTCCCTGTTCCCGCGAGGACACGCGGTGGCGGTGCGCGACGGCCTCGTGACCGGGACCGGCCCCTTCGCGGACGGCCGGATCCACGTGGTCGGCATCGACGGCGATACGCCACTGGGCGTCGACGGGGCGCTGGTCCTGTCGCGCGCCGTGCTCGACGCCGTCCGGGTTGGCGACCGCGCGCCGATCCTCGTGGCGGTGGATTCCGACAGCCAGCGCATGAGCCGCCGCGACGAGTTGCTGGGTCTCAACGAGTGCCTCGCGCATCTCGCCAAGGCGCTGCTCCTGGCCGACCGGTCGGGCCATCCCACGATCGGGCTGATCTACGGCCACTCGGCCGCCGGCGCCTTCATCGCCACGGCGCTCGCGACGCGGGTCCTCGCGGCGCTGCCCGGGGCGAACCCGAGCGTGATGGACCTGCCGTCCGTCGCCCGGGTGACCAAGCTGCCGCTCGACACGCTGAAGGACATGGCGAAGTCGACGCCCGTCTTCGCGCCCGGCCTCGACAACATGGTGGCGACCGGCGCCGTCCACGTGGTTCTGAACCCGGACCTGCCCCTGGAGGGTCAGATCCGCGATGTGATGGGAACCCTGCCGGCGGAGGATATCCGCGACCGGCTGGGCGCCGAGCGGGGCGGTCGCCCGGTCGCCCGCACCGTCGCGGCGGCCGTGGCCGACCAAGCCCGTCTTGGCTGAGCCGTTCCGACGCCACGACCTCGTCCGGGTCGATCCGGCGGCCTGGGCGGCGTGGCGCGCGGACCGGCCCGACCTCGGCGCCGTCCCCCATCTCGACGGCTGGGCCGCTGCGGGCCGGCCGCTGATCGTCCGCCGCCGCGTCCCCGGAGAGACCGGCGACGCGGTGCCGCTCGGCCTGCCGCTGCCGCCCGCGGATGGCAAGCGGCGGATCGGGCTAGCGCTGCCGGCATCGGCGCTGGCGCCCGCACCGGTGGTGACCCTCGCCCAGGCCGCCACTTGCGCGCCGGCGGCCTGGGGCCCGACCCTCGACGCGCTGACGGCGCTCGGCCGACGGCACGGCCTCGTGCCGCGCCCCTTCGGCAGCCTCCTCTGGCAGGCGGTCACGGGCCTGACCTACCTCAGCGCCACCTCCGACCTCGACCTGCTCTGGCCGTGCCCACCACCGGTGCCGGTCGACCTTCTCGACGGCATCGCCGCCGTGGCGGAGACGGCGCCGATGGGCATCGACGGCGAGATCCAGTTGCCGGACGGCGCCGGTCTGCACTGGCGCGAGCTGCGCGACGCGCCGGAGGACCGCTCGGTGCTCGCCAAGAGCCTGGATCAGCTGCTTCTGCGGCCGGTCGCGGGCCTGCGCGGCCCGGGCGCGGCATGACCCTCGCGATCCTCCTCTCCGGCCAGGGTGGTCAGCACCCGGCGATGTTCGACCTGACGGCCGATCGTCCGGCGGCTCAGGACGCGTTCGCGGCCGCCAGACCGCTCCTCGGCGGCGCCGACCCGCGCGACTTGGCCCGGGCCGGCGGCGACAACCTGCACGCTAATCGGACCGGCCAGATCCTGTGCTGCGTCGCCGCCCTGGCGGAGTGGCGGGCGCTGGCCGAGGCGGCACCGGACCGGTCGATCGTGGCCGGCTACAGCATCGGCGATCTCGCGGCCTGGGGCGTCGCCGGGCGCCTCGACCCCGCCGACGTGCTGGCCCTTGCGGCAAGACGGGCGGAGGCCATGGACGCCGCGTCCGGCGCGGGGTTCGGCCTGGCGGGGATCCGCGGCCTGAGCCTCGACGCGCTCGCGGATCTCGCGGCGCGCCACGGCTGTCACCTCGCCATCCGCAACGCGGCCGACAGCGGCGTCGTCGGCGGTCCGCGCGCGGCGCTGGAGGTGCTGTGCCGGGAGGCGACCGGCGCGGGCGCGCAGCGCGCCGTGGTCCTGCCCGTTCACACGCCGTCGCACACGCCCCTGCTCGACGCCGCGACGGTCGCATTCCGGGACGCGCTCGCCGCGGTGCCGCCGCGCCGCCCGCCGCCCGGAGCGCCCCGGCTGCTCAGCGGGCTGGACGGGAGCACGGTGTTTCGGGATGCCGAGGGTCGCGGGAAGCTGGCCCTCCAGATCTCGCGCACGATCGACTGGGCCGCCTGCCTGGAGGCGTGCCGCGAGTACGGCGCGGACCGCGTCCTCGAGCTCGGGCCGGGCCACGCCCTCGCCACCATGGCCCGGGCCGCCCTCCCGGCGGCGCGCGTCCACGCCGTCGAGGAATTCCGCTCGCTCGACGGCGTGGCGGACTGGCTCGCGCGACCTTAGCCGTGCCGCACTGGGGCCGCATAACCATTGCAGATGGCTGTCGAGTTGCGACGCTAGTCTGGCGATGTGCCGGTCCGGCTCCGCTTGCTTGGCGCAATACTGATGTCGACACATCGCCTTGACGCGCGGCCCGTTGCGGTCGTAGCAGCCGGGCATCTTCGGGACGGGACGGGTTCATGACGGCCAAGCGAGCGCTGATCACGGGTGTGACGGGCCAGGACGGCGCGTATCTGGCGCAGCTGCTCCTGCAGAAGGGCTACGCCGTCACCGGCATCGTGCGGCGCTCCAGCCACGCCGGCGTCTTCGACCACCGGTTGAAGTGGCTCGGCATCACCGACGACGTCGAGTTGGTCGACGGCAACCTGCTCGACCAGTCCGCCCTGCTGCGCATCGTCCAGGCCACGAAGCCCGACGAGATCTACAACCTCGCCGCCCAGTCGTTCGTGACCTCGTCCTGGCAGCAGCCGCTGCTCACCGGGCAGGTGACCGGCCTCGGCGCGGTGCACATGCTGGAATGCCTGCGCTCGGCGGCGCCCCAGGCGCGCTACTACCAAGCCTCGACCTCGGAGATGTTCGGCCTGATCCAGGAGGCCAAGCAGAGCGAGTCGACGCCCTTCTACCCGCGCTCGCCCTACGGCGTGGCCAAGCTCTACGCGCACTGGATGACCATCAACTACCGCGAGAGCTTCGGGCTGCACGCGTCGAACGGGATCCTGTTCAACCACGAGAGCCCGCTGCGCGGCGTCGAGTTCGTGACCCGCAAGGTCACCGACGCGGTGGCGCGGATCAAGCTCGGCCAGCAGAGGGAGCTGCGGCTGGGCAACATCGACGCCAAGCGCGACTGGGGCCACGCCCGGGACTACGTGAAGGCGATGTGGCTGATGCTGCAGCAGGACCGCCCGGACGATTACGTGATCGCCACCGGCCGGACCACGACCGTGCGGGACATGTGCGAAATCGCGTTCAAGCATGTCGGCCTGACGGTGGACGACCACCTGATCGTCGACCCGGCGCTGTTCCGGCCGGCGGAGGTCGAGGTGCTGCTGGGCAACCCGGCCAAGGCCAAGGCGACCTTCGGCTGGGAGGCCGAGACCAGCCTCGAGGCGCTGATCACCGAGATGGTCGACGCCGACATCAAGCGCCTCAGCGCCAACGCCTGAGCCGTCGGGCTCGCCGCGAGCGGGCTCCGGATCCATATGGCGCGCATCCCCGGACGGAGAGGCGCGCCGTGAAGACCTACCAGCTCTACATCGACGGCCAGTCCGTCGATCCGGTCGAGGGCTCGTGGTTCGAGTCCATCGACCCCTATCGCGGCGAGCCCTGGGCGCGGATCCCGCGCGCTGGGCGCGCCGACGTCGACCGGGCGGTAGCCGCGGCCAAGCGCGCCATGTGGGACGGACCCTGGGCGATCATGACGGCCTCGGCCCGCGGCAAGGTCCTGCGCCGGATCGGCGATCTCGTCGAGCGCGAGGCCAAGGCGCTGGCCGAGATCGAGGTCCGCGACAACGGCAAGCTCTTCGCCGAGATGTACGGCCAGACCCGCTACCAGCCGGAATGGTGGTGGTACTACGCGGGGCTCGCCGACAAGGTCGAGGGCGCGCAGGTGCCGATCGACAAGCCCGAGACCTTCGCGTTCACTCGGCACGAGCCCGTAGGCGTGGTCGGGGCGCTGACGGCGTGGAACTCGCCGCTCCTGTTCGTCGCCTGGAAATGCGCGCCCGCGCTCGCGGCGGGCTGCGCGGTCGTGGTGAAGCCGTCCGAGTTCGCCTCCGCGAGCACGCTGGAATTCGCCCGCCTGACCAAGGAGGCAGGGCTGCCCGACGGCATGTTCAACGTCGTCACCGGCTACGGCGGCGAGGCCGGCACCGCCATCGTCGAGCATCCCGACGTCGCCAAGATCACCTTCACGGGCTCCGACGTCACCGGAGCGAAGGTCTACGAGGCCGCCGCGCGGCAGATCAAGCGCGTCTCCCTGGAGCTCGGCGGGAAGTCGCCCAACATCGTCTTCGCCGACGCCGACCTGAAGTCCGCTGCCGCGGGGGCGATCTCGGGCATCTTCGCGGCCACCGGGCAGACCTGCATCGCCGGCTCGCGCCTGCTGGTCCAGAACAGCATCCGCCAGGAATTCACCGAGCGGCTCGTCGAACTCGCCCGTACCGCCAAGCTCGGCGACCCGATGCAGGCCGACACCAATATCGGGCCGATCACGACGCCGCCCCAGTACACGAAGGTTCTCGACTACATCGCGCTCGCCAAGAGCGAGGGCGCGCGCTGCGTCTTCGGCGGCAACCCCGCCTACGGTCCCGGCGTGCTCGGCGGCCAGTTCGTCGAGCCGACCATCTTCACGGGCGTCACCAACGACATGCGCATCGCCCAGGAGGAGGTGTTCGGCCCGGTGCTGTCGATCATCGGATTCGAGGACGAGGCCGAGGCGCTGAGAGTCGGCAACGACGTGATCTACGGGCTCGCGGCCGGCGTCTGGACCCAGGATATCGGCCGCGCGATGCGGATGTCGAAGGGGCTGCGAGCCGGCACCGTCTGGGTGAACACCTACCGGGCGGTGAGCTACATGATGCCCTTCGGCGGCATGAAGCGCTCGGGCATCGGCCGCGAGAGCGGCATCGAGTCGATCCGCGAGTACCTGGAGACCAAGAGCGTGTGGATCTCCACGAGCCGCGACGCGCCGGAGAACCCCTTCGTCATGCGCTGAGCCCGCGGGCCGCGCCGCGATCCGTGGCGGCGCGGTCCCTAATCCGGGGCCGATTGGGCGCGGTCCGGCGGCAGCGCGAGGGATGCCAGGACGAAGCCCATGAAGAAGAGGAAGTACTGGTTGACCGACAGTTCCTCGAACATGAGCGACGGGATCAGGAACACCGCGCTGTAGGTCAGGAACGGCCCGAAGGCGGCGGGCGCCAGCAGGATCCGCCCGAGGCCGGCGACGAGCAGCAGCGCCGCGGCGATGCCGCTCTGGAGTGCCAGCGACACGAAGCCGTTGTGTGGTGTCACGAGCCCGGTCAGGGCCTGCAGCTCCTCCCGGCGGGCGACCTCGCCGACGCCGAACGGGTACTCGAGGACCAGCTGGAGCGCGGTCACGCCGGACAGGAACCGCTCGTCGAAATTGCCCGTGACGTTGTGGTCCTCGGCGAAGCGCCGCTCGATCGCCTGGGACAGCGTCCCCGGCAGCGGGATCTCCCCCGTCACCGCCCAGGCCACGAGCAGGACGCCCAGGACGCCGAGCGCGGCCAGCACCGCGGGCGCCTTGAGGTTCCGCCGCATCAGCAGGCCCAGGAACAGGACCGGCATGAACAGGCCGGCGCGGTTGTTGGTGAACGGGAAGCTCGCCAGGAGGCCCGCGAAGTAGGCGAGATAGACGATCTTCAGGCGATAGCGCAGGCTGAGTAGCAGGGCCGCGGCCCCCGCCAGGGCGAAGACGTGGCCGGTCTCGTTACCGGAGGCCCAGAGGCCGCCCTGCTTTTCCTGCACGAACAGCTTCAGCTCCTCGTCGAGCCCGTCCGTGGGAACGGCGAGTCCGAACCGGTCGAGCGGCATGCCGGAGGCGGCGAGCAGCAGGACCGCGAGGGAGGCGAGCATCCCGGCGAGCAGGCCGACGCAGAACGCTTCCTCGACGCGCCGGTCGCGGAACATCACCAGCAGGATGAACGCCTGGAACACGTAGAGCAGCAGGACGAGGGTCAGGTAGACGTCGCCCGCCTGCTTGTGCGCCTTCAGCACCAGCGAGGCCGCGATCAGCGCCAGGATGCCGGCGAGGGGCGCGGCCTGCCGCAGTGCCTCCGCCACGACGGCGCGGCGCAGGCCCAACCAGGGGATGAGCAGGAACGGCAGCAGGTCGGACAATCGCTGGAACGGCAGCCCGAAGGTCGAGGTCAGGACGTTGAAGTTCAGGGCGGCGCCGAGCAGGAACACGGCGACGCGGTCCGTGAGGAGGGACGCGGCCGGCGCGCGCGTCTCGATCGGCAACGCCTGTCCCGCCATCACCCTGCACCGTCCCCGCGTATCGGCCGCCGATGAACCCTCCGCCGGCCGCGGCCTCTAGCGGGCAGTGTCGCCCACAAAGGTTGGCGGAGGGTGCAGATCAGGCGGAGCGTCTCAGGAACAGGCCGACGGCCGTGCGGAGCGTGCCGCGCATGAAGATCCAGGCGAGGCCCAGATAGGCCGCGATCCCGAGTCCGACCGCCGCGAACAGGCCGACCCGGTCCCCGAGGTTGGCGTGGATCGGCCCCTGGACGACCAGCACCAGCCCGGCCATCGCGCCGGCGCAGAGCGTGATCGGCGCGAGGAGCCGCACGAGCCGCCCGTTCGTGACCGGGACGACGCGCCCGGCGCTGGCGACGATCGCGGGCGTGAACAGGTAGGCCCGCGCCACGTGCCCGGCGACCAGGGCGGCGAGGCCGAAGGGCGCGGTGACGAGGGCCGCCGCGGCGCCGAGGCCGAACTGCGCGCCGGCGAGCCGCAGGGCCGTGCCGTTGCGGCCCAGGGCCGTGAAGATCATCCACAGCATCGAGGTGGCGACGAATTCCGGGGCGAGGAGCGCGAGCGTCCGCAGCACCGGCGCCGCGTCGTGCCACTGGTCGCCGAACAGGAACGGGATGAGGGTCGGGGCGACGGCCGCCATGCCGAAGAAGGCCGGCACGGCCAGGAAGGCCGAGGCCTGGGTGAAGCCGTGGAAGGCCGCGGCCAGCTCGCCCGGCCGGTCCTGGAGCCGCGCGTAGGTGGTCAGCCCGACCGTGGTCAGCGGGATGACCGCGACCTGGCTCACGAGGTCGATGCAGCGCCACGCGAGGCGCAGGTAGCCGACATCGGTGGCGGACAGGAAGTAGGCCGCGATGACCTCCTGGCTCCGGATCGAGGCGACGAGCAGCAGATAGGTGCAGAACAGCCGCGAGCCGAACGCGATCTGCTCGCGCACGGAGGCGAGGTGCAGCCGCAGCGGCGGAATCCAGCGGGCCGCCGCCCAGGTCAGGAGCGTGGTCGCGGTCGCGGCGACGAGCCGCTGCACCACCAGGCTCCAGACGCCGTAGCCGTCGAGGGCCAGCACGAGGGCCGCGGCGCCGCCGAGCACGTTGGCGCCGAGCGCCCGCAGGGCGAGCTTGCGGAAGCCGAAGCTCCGCTGGAGCCGCGCTTCGTGGATCGCGCCCGCGGCGGTGATGACGAAACAGGCGGAGAGCGCGCACAGGACCGGCCGCAGCGCCGGCAGGTCGAAGATCCAGGCGATCGGGCCGGCCAGGGCCACGAGGCCCACGGCGCACAGGACACCCGCGGCGAGCATCACCCAGAAGGCGGTGGCGGCGAAGTCTTCGTCGAGGTCGGCGCGCTGGACCACCGCGTCGGGCAGGCCGCAGCGGGCGACGATCTGCAGGATGTCGATGAAGACCGCGGCGATCGCCACCATCCCGAACTCGGCGGGCCCGATGAGGCGGGCGAGCACGAGGAACACCCCGAAGCTGAGGACCACGTTGCCGACCGAGGCCACCGCCACCCAGCGCGCGGCGTCGAACGAGCGCCGCGTCACCGCGGCGCCGGAGGCGAGCCCCGGCTCCTCCTCGGCGGCGGCCGCCTCCGACAGGACCGGCGCGGCGGCGCTCACGGGCGGCTCGCCCGACGCTCGGCAACGAGTTCGGCGTAGAGATCGAGGTACTTCTCGGCGACGCGCTCCGAGGTCGATTCGCGGATGACGTGCTGGAAGGCGCGCTCGTCCGGCAGGTCACCGCGGCCGCGGGCGATCACGGTCCGCAGCCGTGCGGCGAGGTCGGCGTCGTCGCCCGGCGTGAACAGCCAGTCGGCGTTGTCCTCGCCGATCAGCTCGGGGATGCCGCCCGAGCCCGCCCCGATCACCGGAACGCCCATCGTGTAGGCCTCGTAGATCGTCCGCGGCGACGGCTCGGCCCAGAACGACGGGACGATGAGCACGTCGATCGCGCTGAGGAACTCGGCGGGTTCCGCCCAGCCGACGAAGTCGATGGGCAGGCCCTCGGCCTGCGCCTTGAACCGCTCGATCGAGTCGTCCATCGCGTGGCCGGCGACGAGGCAGCGCCAATCGCCGGGACCGATCCGCCGGAAGGCGTCGATCATCGTGCCGACCCCCTTCTCGGTGTTGATCCGGCCGAGATAGCCGAAGGTCATCGGCTGGCCGGTCCGGTCGATCCGGCGCCTGGCCTCCGGGTCGCCCTCTGGGACGGTGCAGGAATAGAAGATCACCCGGCGCCGCTCGGGCGCGAGATGCGCGAACAACCCGTGGTCGACATGGGTCTTGAGGATCTCGGTCCCGACGCTGACGACGGCGCCGACCGACCGGTTCGTGATCTGCTTGGCGGCGTTGACCACCTTGCAGCCCAGATGCCAGCGGTCGCACGGCTTGCCGTCCCTGAACATCGCGGCGTTGCCGCAGATCAGGTCGTACTCGCAGACCGTGTGGACGATCGGGATCCCGCGCTTGGCCGCCTCGCGCCAGACGAGAGTCGAGACGTCGAGCAGCGAGTGCGTGTTCACGATGTCGGGCCGGAAATCGTCGAGGACGCGGCCGAACTCGGCCGCGACGGCGAAATTCCACTGCTGCTTGAGCTTCGCCCAGGCGCGGCCGAAGCGGCTCGCCTGGGGCCAGTCCTCGAGCCAGAAATCGTTGTGGTGGGCCATGCGGTAGACAGTGACGCCGCCGCGCACGCTCTTGGGCTCGGGCTCCCGGGCGATGCAGGCCGCCGCCACCGTGTGGCCGGCCGCGACGAGTTCCTCGGCGAGGTGCTCCACCGAGCGCTCGGCGCCGCCCACGATGTAGGGCGGGTAGAGGGCGCTGAGATGCAGGATCCGCAGGGGGCCGGTCACCGCGCGTGCGGCCGCCTGATCCCTCGGGCGGTCCCGGTCCTGGGCGCGGGGTTCCTCCGAGAGGACCCGGGCGAAGCTCGACGACAGGGTGGGGGTCATCATGAACGGCACTCGCTGAGGTGCGGGCGCTCCGCGCGGGCGGAAGGCTCGGGAAGCGGTTCGATGGAGGCCGCGTCGCGGGTCGCGGCGTAGAGATCGAGATAGGCGGTCGCCACAGCGACCGGATCGGTGCCAACGCGGATGCGTGCGGCGCTGGCGAGCCCCTCGGCGAGACGGGCCGGCTCCGCGATGATCCGGGCCATCGCGGCGGCGAGCGCCGGCGCGTCGCCGGGCGGGACCAGCCAGGGGCCGGACCCGACCTGCTCGCCGATGCCGCCGGTCGCGGTGCCGATCACCGGGACGCCGCGCCCGTAGGCCTCCGCCACCGTCCGGCCGAAGGGCTCGGGCCAGATCGGCGGGACCACGAGGCAGTCGAGATCGTCCAGGAAGGCGTCGCGCTCGGCGTAGCCCGCGAAGGTCACGGGCAGGCCCTCGGCCAGGGCTCGAAAGCGGTCCAGTCCGTCCACGGCGCGACCCGCGACGGCGAGGCGCCAGCCCGCCTCCGGCAGGCGCCGGCAGGCCTCGAGGAGGATGTCGAGGCCCTTCGCACCCTCGATCCGGCCCAGATAGCCGAACCGGACCGGCGCGCCGGGCGCCCGCTTCGCCCGCGTCACCGGCGAGCCGGGCGGGATCGGGTTCCAGATCACCCGGCGCAGCGCCGGCGGCACGTGGGTGAAGAGGCCGGCCGCGAGGTGGCGGTCGAGGATGTCCGAGCCCACGGCGGCGACGGCCGTCACGGCGCGCTGGCAGCGCCGGTGCGGCGCGGCGTAGAGGCGGCACTTGAGATGCTGCCGGGCGCAGGGACGCCCGTGGCGCACCATCGCGCCGTTGGTGCAGAGGCTGGTGAAGTCGTGCAGCGTGTGCACGACCGGCACCCGGAGCCGCCGGAGCATCGGCCAGAGCGCCGGCGGTAGCTCGGAGATGGAATGCGTGTTCACGAGGTCGGGGGCGAAGTCCCGGACCGCCCGCGCCATCCGGTCGACGGCGTGGCGGTTCCACTGCGCCGCGACCTTGTAGCGGAGGCGCTCGACCCGCCCGCGCTGCGGCCAGTCGAGGATGTGGAACGGCGTCCCGTAGCCGGTCCGGTAAACCGTGACGCCGTCCTGCAGGACCGGTCCGCCTTCGGTCCGCGCCGCGCAGGCAACGGCGACGCTGTGGCCGAGATGCGCCTGGGTCCGGGCGAGCGTCTCGACCATCAGTTCGGCGCCACCGACCTGCTCGGGTGCGTAGAGGGAGCTAAGGTGCAGGATGCGCATGCGGCACCTCCCGGGCGGACCGCGCCGCCGCGCCGTCTTGCAGCGCGTCGAGCAGCAGCGTCTCGTAGCGGCGGGCGGTCTCGGCCCAGTCGTAGCGCCGGACATTGTCGCGGCCGCGGGCGATCAGCGCGTCCCTGAGATTGGGCTCGTCGAGCAGGCGGCGCAGGCACTCGGTCAGCGCCGCCGCGTCGGCGGGATCGAAGGTGAGGGCGCCGGCTCCCGCGATCTCGGGCGTCGCGGAGCGGTCCGAGCAGATCACCGGACAGTCGAGGGCCTGCGCCTCCAGAACGGGCAGGCAGAATCCCTCGGCGAAGGACGGGACGCACAAGCACAGCGCGCCGCGATAGAGGGCCGCCAGCCTGTCGTCGCCGATGCCCGACAGGCGGGTCAGGGGGACCAGCGCGTTGCCGAGTGCGGCGGCGACGGCCTCGGCGGAATCCTCGCCGACGTGGACGATCCCGATCCCCGGCCTCCCGAGCGCGACCACGGCGCGCGCAAGGGTCGCGAAGTTCTTGTTGTAGAGGGCGTTGCCGACGGCCAGCACGTAGGGCGCCGCTGGGACACCGGCGGCGGATCCGCCCGCCGAGGGGTCGAGCATGGCCGCGGACGGCACGGTCTGCGTCCGGCCGCGGAGCCGCGGGTAATGGTACTCCAGATCGCGCCGTGTCGCCTCCGAGACGGCGATTACCCGGGCGCTGTTGCCGAGGACCAGGCGGAAGATCGGGTCGGTGGTCAAGGCCTCGCGGGAGCGGATGCGCTCGGGCAGGGTGCGGAAATAGAGGTCGTGCACCACGCTGACGCGGGCGCGGCCGCCGAAGGCCGCCCCGTACGGGTCGATGTTCAGCACCACGTCGACGGCGCGGGCGCGGCACAGCCGCGGGACGGCGAGGCACTGGCGCAGGACGTCGAGCAGCATGATCCGCGGCCGCGGCACCGTCACGACCTCGACGCGGTCGCGGATCGACGCCGGCAGCTGGTCGCGGCGCCACGGGGATCGGAGCACCACCGCGAAGGTGCCGCGCGCGACCAGGCCGGCGATCACCCGGAAGGCGACGAGCGCGACGCCCGACGGCCGACCGGGATGCTGGCTCGGCATGTTGACGAGGACGCGCGGCATGGCGGGTCTGACGGCTCCGAACGGGAAGGGGGATCGCCGGCCCGTCAGGCCCGGCCGGCGACCTGGAGGATGATGGCGGCGAGATCGCGCTGCATGCGCTCCGCGCCGTAGCGGGACAGCGCCCGCTCGCGCGCGCGCTCTGTGCGTGCGCCGAAGGCTTCGGGATCGGCGAACAGCGCCGAGAGGGCCGCCGCGAGGCGATCCGGCCGACGCGGCGGCACCAGCGTCCCGGCCGCGCCGCCGTCGAGGATCTCGGCGGAGGCGCCGGCGTCGGTGGCGATCACCGGCACGCCGACCAGCATTGCCTCGACCAGAGTGCGACCGAACGGTTCGGGATCGACCGAGGGGTGCACGACCGCGTCGACCGCCTGCATCAGCCGGGGGACGTCGTCGCGCTGTCCGAGGAACAGCACCCGGTCCGAGAGGCCGCGCCGCGCCGCGAGGTCGCGCAGGTGCGCCGCGTAGGCATCCTCGCCGAAGAGCGGCGCCCCGACCACGACGCAGCGGAGGCCGGACAGGGTCGCCAGCGCCTCGATCAGAACGTCCTGCCCCTTCCACGGCGCGAGGCGGCTGAAGACGCCGACGAGGGGGCCGTCCGGCAGGCCGAGTTCCGCGCGCAGAACGGCGGCGGAGCAGGGTGCCGGATCGACGTCGAGGCCGTTCGGCACGACGCGGATCAGCGACCGGCGGCCGCCGGCCTGGACGAAGGCCCGCGCGGCGGCCTCGGAGGGAACGATCACCCGGGCGGCGCAGAGATTGGCGAGCCGGATCTGCAGGATGCGCTGCGCCCGGCCGAAATGCGCCCCGTCGAGGATGTCGTGGAGGTGCCAGATCAGGGGGCGCCCGGCGGCGCGCGCGGCCAGAGACGAGAGCAGGAAGGCCTTCTGCGAGTTGGCGTAGACCACGTCGCAGGACCGGGCCGATCGGGCGATCTCCAGCGCCAGGGAACCGAGCTGTCCCAGGACCGGGAGCGCGCTAAGCGGGGACACATCCCGCCGGAGGCCTGCCAGGGCGGACCGGCGGCGCGCGAGACGGATCTCCAGACCCGCGTCGCGGAGGGCCGCGGTCAGCGCGCCGTCCTCGAACAGGAAGGCGCTGGAGCCCGCCCAAGGCCGGACGGCGTCGCGGAGCACCAGCTCGGCACCCGACATCGTGCCGGTATGGCTCACGAACAGGACCCGCGGCCGCGCGGCGACAACCGACCGCGCGGCCTGCGCCCGGTCCAGGAGGCCGCGCTTCGCGAGCGCGTCGGCGGGGAGCACTTCGGTCATCGCGCGCTCGCGGCCGTGCGGGGATTGGGCAGCGGCATCACGTCGTAGGTCGACTGGATGCCCGGGCGGACCATCGTCATGGCGATCCCGAGGACGTGTCCGCCGGCGCGGCGCAGGTTCGCCACGGTCTCGACCGTATCGGAGAGCTGCGAGCGGCCGTAGCGGGCGCAGCAGAGCACGCCGTCGACGTGGCGGGCCAGCATCGCCGCATCCATCAGGAGGCTGGTCGGCGGGGTGTCCAGGAGGACGAGGTCGTAGCGGCGGCTCCACTTGAGGAAGTCGGCCATCCGGTCGCCCATCAGGAGCTCGGTCGAGTCGGCCGTCGGCGTTCCCGCGGGGATGACGTCGAAGCGTCCGGCCTGGATCACCGCGTCGGCCGGGTCGATCTCGCCGCGGAGCACGCCGCCGAGGCCGGGGCCGCGGCCGAGCCCGAGGGAGGCCTCGAAGTTCGGCCGCCGCAGGTCGCACTCGACCACCAGCACCCGGCGGCCGCTCGCTGCGCCGATGCCCGCCAGCGCGAAGGCCGTGAACGACTTGCCCTCCCGCGGCTTCGCCGAAGTCACCAGGATGACGCGGGACTTGCCGGCGCCCGCCAGCACGAGATGGGCGTGCAGGTTGCGCAGGACGTTCTGCATCACCGGGTCGACCCGCGCCCGCGACAGGGCCTCCGCGAGGTCGAGCTCGCGCTGCCGCTCGGAGAAGCGGCCGACAAGTCCGGCGGGCTCCAGGCTCGGCAGCTGCGCGAAGACCGGGGCGCCGGTGCCGGCCATGAGCTGCGCCGAGGTGCGCACGCGCCGGTCGGTGTAGTCGCGCAGCAGCGCGGCGGCGGCCGCGAGCACGCCCGCCAGCACGACGCCGCCCGCCAGGAACGGCACGGCCTTGGGCGAGAACGGCTCCTGCGGCAGCTCGGCGAGGCTGACGAGCCGCGTGCTGCCGGTGAGGATGCGCCGCTCGGTCTCCAACTCGCCCGCCCGCTTGACCAAGTCGGCGTAGCGGGTGCGCTTGATCTCGGCGTTGCGCACCATGCCCTCGATCGACGCTTCGTCGTCCATGGCGGCGGCGGCGTCGGTCTTCGCCGTCTCGAGCTGGGCGCGCAGCGACTTGGCCAGGGCGTTCGAAGCCTCGTAGGACTTGCGCAGACCCTTGGCGACGTTGCCGATCTCCTGCTCGATCCGCGCGCGAAGGCTCGCCTGCTCGGTCTCGAGCGCCCGGATCACCGGGTGGTTCGCGCCCAGCAGTGTGCTCTGGTTGGCGAGCTGCGCGCTGACGCCGCTGAGCTGCTGCTTCAGCGAGACGATGGTCGGGCTTGCCAGGACGGCCGGGGCGCTGTCGGCGCCGCGGGCACCCTTGGCCTCGATCTCGGAGAGCCGCGCGGCCGCGTCCGCCTTGGCGGTCTCGGCCGCGGCGAGCTGCTGGCTGATGCTGGTGAGCCGCTCCGCGCTGATCGGGGCGAGCGAGCCCTTCAGCAGGCCCTTGCGGCGCCGGAAGGTCTGGATGCGGGTCTCGTCGGCCCGAATCGAGGCGTCCAGCTGGCTGATCTCGGTGTGCAGCCAGTCGGCCGCCGCCTTGCGGCTCGAGGCCTGTGCCTCGCGCTGGTCGTCCAGGAAGGCGTTGATCAGGCCGTTGGCCATCGTCTGCGCCGTCTCGGGCAGCGGCGACTTGTAGCCGATGGTGATGATGCGCGAGCGGCCGGAGCTCAGGACCGTGTAGCGCTGCTGCAGGTACTCGACGAACGCGTTGCGGTCGGTCGTGAGCTTCGTGCAGGCGGCATCCTTCTTCTCGCTGATCCGGTCGGGATGCCCGCCCGAGGCCGCGTATCGGCACTCGGCCAGCACCGCGGCGACGAGGTTGTCGTCGATCGCGAGGCGCAGGAGCCGCGGCGAGCGGATCACCAGGATCTGGCTCTCGATATCGGCCGGGTCGCCGATCTTCTGGATCCAGGCCATCGAGGCGTTGTTGGCGCCCGGTTCCGCCTCGGCCACGATGACCGAGCCGCTCGCCACGTATTGCCGCTGGATCATCAGCAGCGCGGTCACGGCGAGGCCGAGGACGGTGGCGAACACCGCCGCGAACAGGTACCGGCGATGCCAGATCCGGGCGAGGGCCGCGGCCAGCGGCCCGCCGCGCGCCGGCTCCTGGGCGAGGGCGCGAACCGGCGTCCGGTCGGCCAGATCGACAGTCAGGAAGGACATGCGGCGCGTCCTCAGCCGACGGCTTCGAGGCGCGGCAGGATCCGCGGACGCGTCTCGCAGGCGGCCCGGTGCATCGCCATCTGGTCGTCGACGAAGGTCGAGAACCGGCTGCGGAACAGCTCGGCCGAGAACATCTCGGCCTGCGCCCAGCAGGCCTCGCGGGTGAAGTGGCTCTCCTGCAGCAGGAAGCGCTGGACGCACTCGGCGATGGCCACGGGCTCGGGCGTGTCGAAGAACATCCCGGTGCGCTGCGGGCCGCGGGTCTGGACCGTCTCGCGGGCGCCCCCGCGGCCCAGCGCGAGGACCGGCGTGCCCTCCGACGTGGCCTCGACCACGATGATCCCGAAATCCTCCTCGGCCGCGAAGATGAAGGCGCGGGCCGTGGCCATGAGGTGGCGTAGCTCCGCGTCGGGCACGAAGCCGGAGAACGACACGTTCGGCCCCGCGATCTCGCGCAGCCGCGCGGCATCGGGCCCGGTGCCCGCCACCACGAGTTCGAGGTCTGGGAGCAGCGCGAACGCGCGGATCACCGCCTCGACGTTCTTGTACGGCACCAGCCGGCTGGCCACGAGGAAGTGGTTGCCGCGCGCCCCGTCATACCGCTGGCTCGGCAGCGTGATCGGCGGGTGGATGACCTCGGCGGTGCGGCCGTAGACCTTGTGGATGCGGCGGGCGACGAAGGCCGAGTTGGCCACGATCGCGTTGGGGCCGGCCGCCGTGCGAAAATCCCAGACGCGCATCCGGTGCAGGATCAGCCGGGCGAGCACGCTCTTCATGCCCGCGTCGCAGCCGCTCTCCCGCAGGTAGGTGTGCTGCATGTCCCAGGCGTAGCGCATGGGCGAGTGGATGTAGGAGACGTGGAGCTGGTCGGGCCCGGTTAGGACGCCCTTCGCCACCGCGTAGCTGCTCGAGATGACGAGATCGTAGGCCGACAGGTCGAACTGCTCGATCGCGAGCGGCATCAGCGGCAGGTAGTTGCGGTGCCGCGTCCGCGCGAAGGGCATGCGCTGGATGAAGCTCGTATGCGCCTGGGTGTAGCCCAGCCGCGCCCGGTCTGCTTCAGGCAGGAAGTCGAAGAGCGCGAAGACATCCGCGTCCGGATAGATCCGCAGCAGCTGCTCGAGGACACGCTCGGCGCCACCGACGATGTACAACCAGTCGTGAACGATCGCGACACGCATCACAGCTTCCTCGTCGGTGCGCCGGACGCTGGACCATGCATTCCGTCCCGCCGGTCCCGCCGGTGACAGCGGGCCAAGGCACACACGAGAGGGTAATAGCAGCGTGATCTGTAAAAAAGGGGTCACCGCCGCAGCAACAGTCGAAAATAGCGCCTGTTTAGACGCGAGACGCGGCGTGTAAACTTAATTTTTGCCAATAATTAACGTTAAGCGAAGGGTGTTCTGAGACCTGCAATCTTCGGCATGACTCCCCGTGGGTGCCCGCTGCGCCGGGTGGGCACACCTGCGGCGGGGGCCCGGCTGCGCGGCCTACGAAGCGGCCGGAACGGGCAGGGGATCGGGCGAGGGCCGCCGGTCGAGCCGGCGCCGCAGGGCCGCGATCACCGGCGTCTCGACATACCGGAACAGCAACTCGCCGGCGGCGACCGCCGCCGGGAACGCGATCGCGAAGATCAGGGCGGCGCGCGCGAAGCCGGGCGCGACGACGAGCGCCGCGATCTTGGCGGCGCTGTGCAGCAGCAGGTTGTGGACCAGGTAGAAGGAATAGCTGGCATTGCCCTGCGACAGCAGCCAGCGCGACTTCAGGGCGATGCCGCCCCGCTCCAGCAGCAGCATCGCACCGACGATCAGGACGGCCGCTGACCCCCAGATCAGCGGGCGCGCGAACCCGGACAGCTCGGGGCTGACGCCGAGCGCGTCGGTCACGATCTGGCCGCCGAGGATGAGCAGAAGAGCGGCCGCGACGGCCGCGCACGCCACGCGCCGGACCGGGAAGCCCGCGGCCGGCGCCCGGAGCCGCAGGTAGGCGTATCCCAGCCCGATGCCGGCGGCGAACTCGATCAGGATCGGCTTCGTGTAGTACGCCCAGTAGAGATTCGACGCGGGCAGCAATCCGAGCAGGATCAGCGCCAGGAAGATCGCGGCCGCACCGAACGCCCGGAAGGCGGGTCTCGGCACCACGAGCAGCGCCGCGAAGACCACGTAGAAGAACATCTCGTAATTGAGTGTCCAGCCCACGGAGTTGAGCGGCTCGACGAAGCCGCCGCGGGAGAACGGCAGGAACAGCAGGGACTGGACGACGTAATCTGGCCGGATCTCCACGATCCCGATGGGCTTCAGGCCCGTCAGCGCGATGAGCGCCAGGGCGAGCGTGACGAGCCAGTAGACCGGGACAACGCGCGACGCGCGGCGGAGCAGGAACTCGCCCGGGCTCTCGCGGCGCCCGCTCGTGCTCACGAACATGATGAACCCGGAGAGCACGAAGAACACGTCGACCCCGCTCGCGCCGAAGGCGAACAGATCCGGCCTCGGCAGCACGGGGCCGATGTAGAGGCCGAAATGCGTGAGGAAGACGAGGTACGAGGCGACGGCGCGCAGGATTTGGAGGTTGTAGATCATCGCGCGCCGGCTGATCGCTGGGCCCGCCCGGGACGGGCGACGTCGCGCCCTTATGGCCGAGATGGCCCCGCCGCGTCACGACGAGTCCGGAAACGTCCTAAATGGCCCGCGTCTCGAATTGAAGATCAGGCGGGGCATTTACACGCATGAGTTGCTAAATCCGCGAAATCTCTGGACGGACGATCACGAAAGCAAGAGCTGGAAAGTGATCGTAAAGGTCGCGTCGCCGAATGTAGGCCGCCGGCCACATCCGGTTCCTGTTTGCACGGCGCGCAACCCTATGCCGCCCTCTACGGACCGCTATTTACTATTAATCAATAGATAATTTGACGCCGAGCCGATCCGTTCAATAGCGTCGCGATAACTGGAATAAGGAGTTCCGCCTTGAACATCGCTCAAGACATCCGTGAGATTCTCGGGGCGAACGAAGCCTTCGCCGGGAAGGCCGACCAGCTCTCCGAGGATGACAGCCTGTTCGATCTCGGGCTGGACTCGTTCGGTTCCGTCCAGCTGATGCTGGGCCTCGAGGAGCGTTTCAGCATCGAGTTCCCCGACGAGCTCCTGAACCGCAAGTCGTTCTCGTCGATCCGCGCGATCCGCGAGGCCGTCTCCACCCTGATCCAGCAGGAAGCCGCATGAGCACGCTCGCCGCGCGCGCCGAGCGGGCCGCGGCGGTCGCGGCCCGCCACGCCGACGCCGTCGACCGCGAAGGCCGCTTTCCCGAGGAGGCCGTGGCCGCGATGAGGTCCGAGCAGTTGCTCGGCCTCCAGATCCCCGGCCAGTTCGGCGGCGAGGGCGCCGGGCTGACGCAGATCGCCGAGCTGTGCAGCACGCTCGGTCAGGCCTGCAGCGCGGCCGCGATGGTCTTCGCGATGCACCACATCAAGGTGTCCAGCCTCGTGACCCACGGCCTCGACAGCCCGTGGCACGGGCGCCTGATGGAGCGCATCGCGCGCGAGCAGCTGCTGGTCGCCTCCTCGACCACGGAGGCGGGCATCGGCGGCGACCTGCGCAACAGCCTCTGCGCCGTGGAGACGACCGGCGAGGTCTTCGCCCTCGGCAAGGACGCGTCGGTGATCTCCTACGGCGCACAGGCCGACCTGATCCTCGCCACGGCCCGGCGCCATCCGGACGCCGCGACGTCCGATCAGGTCCTCGTCGCGCTGATGGCCGACCAGATCTCGCTCGCGCGAACGGGCGACTGGGACACGCTCGGGATGCGCGGGACCTGCAGCGACGGCTTCCGCCTGGAGGCGCGGAATGTCCCGGTCGAGCAGATCCTGCCGAAGCCTTTCGCGGAGATCGCCGCCCAGTCGATGCTGGCCTCCTCGCACCTGCTGTGGAGCAGCGTCTGGTACGGGATCGCGACCTACGCGGTCGACCGCGCCCGCGCCTTCGTGCAGGCTGAGGCGCGGCGCCGGCCCGGGCAGGTCCCGCCGACCGCGACGCGCCTCGCCGAGGTCTCCAGCGCGCATCAGGCCATGCGCGGCACCATCGTGTCGGCCCTGCGCCGCTTCGAGGAGGCACACGGGGACGCCGACACGATCGGCTCGGTCGGCTTCTGCGTGATGCTCAACAACCTGAAGATCACCGTCTCCGACATGGCGGTCGACATCGTCCGGCGGGCGCTCGCGATCGTCGGCCTCGCCGGCTACCGCAACGACACGCCCTTCAGCCTGGGGCGGCCGCTGCGCGACGTCCTCTCCGCGCCGCTGATGATCGGCAACGACCGCATCCTCGCCAACACCGCCAAGCTCCTGCTCGTGCAGAAGGGCAGCGGCCAGCTCATGAGTGCGTGATGGAATCGATCTCCTCTGCCCCCGTCGACGTGCTGCTCGAGGACGAGCCGGCCGGCGGTCCCACCTTCCTCGACCGCCTGTTCGATCACGGCCTGCTCGTCCGGACCGGCATCGACGGCCTCTACGGCCGCAGCGGCGGCTTCGAGAGCGTCGTCGACGCCCTCGACCGGATGATCACGCGACTCGGGGCCGTTGAGGAGGCCGAGGTGCTGCGCTTCCCGCCGGCCATGAGCCGCCCGGCCTTCGAGCGCAGCGGCTACCTGAAGGGCTTCCCGAACCTCGCCGGCACCGTACACAGCTTCTGCGGCGACGCGCGCGGCCACGCCGAGATCCTCGCCTGCCTCGAGGCCGGGACCGACTGGACCGGGCAGCAGGAGGCCACCGACATCGTGCTGACGCCCGCGGCCTGCTACCCGGTCTACCCGGTCGCCGCCGCGCGGGGCGCGCTGCCGGCCGAGGGCCGCCTGTTCGACCTGCAATCCTACTGCTTCCGGCGCGAGCCCTCGCTCGAGCCGACCCGGATGCAGCTGTTCCGGATGCGCGAATACGTGCGCATGGGTAGCCCCGAGCAGGTCCTGGCCTTCCGCGAAGCCTGGCTCGAGCGCGGCACGGCCATGATCCGCGCCCTCGGTCTCCCCCTCGCGATCGACGCGGCCAACGACCCGTTCTTCGGCCGCGCCGGCCGGATGCTCGCCAACAACCAGCGGGCGCAGGGACTGAAATTCGAGCTGAACGTCCCGGTCAACAGCGTCGACAAGCCGACGGCCTGCCTCAGCTTCAACTATCACCAGGACCATTTCGGCAGCACCTGGGAGCTGCGCCAGGCCGACGGCGAGGTCGCCCACACGGCCTGCGTCGGTTTCGGCCTGGAGCGGATCACGCTGGCGCTCCTGCGCCACCACGGGCTCGATCTCGCCGCGTGGCCGGCCGCCGTGCGCGCCGAGCTGTGGGGCTGAGGCGGTGACCGTCGCGCTGCGCCTGCCGGAGGGTCTCGGAGCCGCGGGACCCTACGTCCCGCACTCGCTCCACGATTCCGGCCGCGACTGGCCGGAGACGAACTGCTACGTCGACCTCTGGATCGAGCTCCTGCACGGACGCGGCCTCGTGCCGGAGGCGATGCTGGGCTTCACCGTGAGGCAGGATTTCGAGGGCGACCAGTTCACCTTCTTCAAACCGCCGACCGGCGATATCGAGCGCCTCTACGGTCTGGAGGTGCTGGAACTCGCGGTCTACGGCGGCCTTGAGAACCACGCCGTGATCCAGGCCGCGGCCGGCCGGCCGGTGCTGGTCGAGGTCGACGCGATCTACCTGCCGGACACCCAGGGGACCACCTACGGACGCGAGCACGGCAAGACCACGATCGGGATCCTGGCCATCGATCCGGCCGCGCAGGAGCTCGATTACCTGCACAATGCGGGTCGCTTCCGCCTCGCCGGGAAGGATTACGCCGGGATCTTCGGGCCGGCGACGCTGCCGCCCTACGCCGAGTTCGTGAAGACCGTCGCACCGTCGCTTGGCCCGGCGGATCTGCCGGCGGTCGCGCGCGAACTGCTCGTCCGGCATCGCGCCCGGGCGCCCCGGCGCAACCCCGTCCTGGCGTTCCGCGACACCCTCGCGGCGACGGCCGCCGAGCTGGTCGTCCGGCCGCTCAGCGTGTTCCACGCCTACGCCTTCAACACGACGCGCCAGCTCGGCGGCAATTTCGAGATGCTCGCCAGCCATCTCACGTGGCTCGAGGCCCGGGAAGCCGGCGGATTCGGGCCTGCCGCCGCGGCCGCCGCGGACCTGAGCCGCGAGGCCAAGGCCTTCCAGTTCCAGCTCGCCCGCGCGTTCCATCGCCGCTCGGCCGAGGGCCTGGCGCCGCGCCTCGACCGCCTCGCGGCGACCTACGACCGCGTCTTCGCGGATCTCGACCGCGCGCTGGACCGCTGAGAGGCGTCATGGCCCGCATCCGCAGCGTCGACGACCGCGCGCCGGAGGTCCGATTCGGGCCCTGGCGGCTCGCCGCGACGCCGGCGGGCGCCTGCGCGGGTCCCGGCGATCTGGACGGGGTCACCGACTGGATCGTCGCCGAGGTTCCGGGCACCGCCGCCGGCGCCCTTCGAGCCGCCGGACGCTGGAGCGAGGCGGCGCCGGAGCCGATCCACGACCGCGACGTCTGGTATCGGACACGCATTACCGGTTCCGGGCCTGCCCGGCTGCGCTTCGGGGGCCTCGCCACCCTCGCCGAGGTCTGGCTCGACGGCGTCCCGGTCCTGTGCGCCCGCGCGATGTTCGAGGAGCACGTCGTCGACGTGGACCTTGGCGGCACCTCCGACCTCGCGCTGTGCTTCCGCGCGCTTCGGGCGGAACTCGAACGCCCGGCCAAGCGCGGGCGCTGGCGGCCGCGGATGATCACGCCCGGGTCGCTGCGCCACGTGCGTACCAGCGTCCTCGGCTTCATGCCGGGCTGGTGTCCCGAGATCGACCTCGTCGGGCCCTACCGCCCGATAACCGTCGAGCCGGTCGGCCCCCGCGCGAGCGCCGCGGATGTGCGTACGACCCTCGACGGCGACGTCGGCCGGGTGGCCTTGCGCCTGCGGGTCGACGGTCCGGTCGGCACCGTCCTCCTCCGGTGCGGCGGCGGCGAAGCCCCACTCGCGGAGGTCGAGCCGGGCCTGTTCGCGGGCGCGCTGGCGCTGCCCGGCATCGCGCCCTGGTGGCCGCATACCCACGGCGCACCGAACCTTCACCCGGTCGAAGTCCGCGTCGACGGGGCGCAAATCGACCTGGGCCGCGTCGGCTTCCGGACCCTGTCGCTCACGCGGCCGTTCGCGGAGGGGCTCGCGCTGGCCGTGAACGGCGTGCCGCTCTTCTGCCGGGGCGCCATCTGGACGCCGCCGGACCTCGTCGGGCTGGGCTCGGACGGCACCCGCGCCTTGCTCGAGCTGGCGCGCGAGGCCGGCATGAACATGCTGCGCGTGCCCGGGACGACGCTCTATCCGGCCCCGGACTTCTACGATCTCTGCGACGAGCTCGGCATCCTGGTCTGGCAGGACCTGATGCTCGCCAACTTCGACTACCCGCACGCCGAACCCGCCTTCGCGGCCGCGCTCGACCGCGAGTTGACCGGATTCCTCGACCGCACGCAGACCGCGCCGTCGCTCTGCGTGGTCTGCGGCGGCAGCGAGGTCTGGCAGCAGGCGGCGATGCTCGGGGCACCGCGCGCCGTCTGGGCCGACGCCTACTGCGCGGACACGCTGGCGGAGCGGGTGGCAGCGCGGCGGCCCGATCTCGTCGTCGTGCCGAACTCGCCCTCCGGCGGCGACCTGCCGTTCCCGCCGCGCGGGGGTTGCACGCACTATTTCGGCGTCGGCGCCTATCGACGGCCCCTGGAAGATGCCCGCCGGGCCGAGGTCGGCTTCGCCAGCGAGTGCCTCGCCTTCGCCAACCCGCCCGAACCCGGCACGCCGGGCCCGACCGGACCGGCCGACCCGCTCTGGCAGGCCGGCATCCCGCAGGACCGAGGCGCCGACTGGGACTTCGAGACGGTGCGCGACCACTACGTCGGCGCGCTCTACGGCGTCGATCCGGCGACCCTGCGCGCCGAAGACCCGGACCGCTACCTCGAGCTCGGCCGCGCCGCGGTGGCCGAGGTCATGGAGGCGACTTTCTCCGAGTGGCGCCGGCCGCGCTCGCCGACGGCCGGCGGCCTCGTCCTGATGATGCGCGACCTCGCGCCCGGAGCCGGCTGGGGCGTGATCGACTGGACGCAGCGCCCGAAATCGGCCTGGTACGCGCTGAGGCGCGCCTTCCGCCCGGTCCAAGTCCTCCTCACCGATGAGGGCCTCGACGGCCTCCATGTCCACGTCCTCAACGAGACGGCGACGGCCCAGGCGCTAACGCTGTCCCTGATCTTCTGCGCTGTGGCGGGCCGCGTCGCGGCGCGCGCCGAGCGCGATCTCGTGGCCGGCCCGCGGGCGGCGCTCACGTTCACCTCCGCGACCCTTCTCGGGCGCTTCTTCGACGCCACCGACAGCTACCGATTCGGGCCCCGGACCCACGATCTCGCGCACGCGCGGCTGACCGACGCCGACGGGCGCGTGATCGCCGAGAGCTTCCACGTCCTGAGCGCGGGGCCGCTCGACCGGTCGGCCGTCGGCCTCCGCGCCGAAGCTGTCGCGACCGAGGCGGGGCCGGGTCTGCGGATCAGCACCGAGCGCTTCGCCCGCGGCATCCAGGTGCTGGCCCCGGGGGCACGGCCGACCGACAGCGGCTTCCACCTCGCCCCGGGGTCGAGCCGGATCATCACCTTCGCGGAGGCCGCCCGGCTCCCGCGCGGGCGCGTGCGGGCCATCAACAGCGACGAGATCGTGGAATTCGGTCATGACGGGTGAAGTCTGGTCCGAGGCCGCGGTGTCGGTGCCGGTGACCTTCGACGGGCTGTTCGGGTGGCTTCATCCGGCGGCCGGGACGCGGGGCGTCGTCCTCTGTGGGGCCTACGGTTTCGAGCAGATGGCCGCGCATCGGCCCTGGCGCTCCCTGGCCGAGGGCCTCGCTGCGGCGGGCTGCCCGACGCTGCGCTTCGACTATCCGGGCGAGGGCGACTCGGCCGATCTGGACGAGGCGCGGGTCGCTGGCTGCGTCGCTGCGGTGCGTGGGGCCATCGCGTACCTGCGCGCGACGACCGGCGTCGCGGAGATCGTCGTCGTCGGCCTGCGGCTCGGCGCGACCTTCGCGGCTCTGGCCGGCGAGGCGGAGGCCGTCGACCGCCTCGTCCTGCTGGCGCCGGTCACGACCGGGCGCGCGTATCTGCGCGAGATGCGGCTGCGGGCGCAGACGATCGGCCGCCTGCCGGACGGGTCCGCTCCGGCGCAGGACCCGGACAGCCTCACCGTGGGCGGCTTCCGGATGGAGGCGGCGTTCCTCACCGATCTCGCCGACCTGAACCTCGCGCGGCTTGCGCGGGCGCCGGCCCGCCACGCGCTGCTCCTCGCACCCGAGACCAAGGCGCTGGCCGCGCACCTCGGCGCTCTCGGCTGCGACGTGGCGACGGGAGCGTTCCCGGGTCTCGCGGCGCTCGTCGCCGATCCGATCTTCTCGGATGTCCCGACCGCGGATTTCGCCCGCGTCATCGGCTTCGCGACCGACGGGATGGCGGCCGCCGGGCCGCGACCCGGCGGCATCGCCATCGACGGGCGCCGGAACGGGCTGACCGGACCGGGCTGGGCGGAGGCGCCGGTCCGCTTCGGGCGCGGCCTGATCGGCATCCGCTGCCAGCCCGACCGGGCGGAAAGCGCGGCGCCGACGATCCTGTTCGTCTCGACGGGCATGAGCGTGCATTCCGGATGGGGGCGCCAGACCACGGATCTCGCCCGGCGCCTCGCCGCGGAGGGGATCGCGTCGGTCCGGTTCGACCTGCGCGGCATCGGCGACAGCGACGAGCGGCCGGACGGCCGCAAGCCCCTCTTCGCCGGGGACGGCTTCGCCGACGTCACGGCGGCGGTCGACCTGATCGCCGGCGCGGGCGGCCCGATCCTGTTGGTGGGCGGGTGCAGCGGCGCCTACGCGGCCTTCCACGCGCTCTGCCGGGACCGCCGGATCGACGGCGCGCTCCTGCTCAACCTCTACTGCTTCGACTGGGATCCGGATCAGGACCTCGACCAGGTCATCCGGCAGACCTTCGGGAGCGCGTCCACCTACGCGGCCCTGCTCAAGCGGAGCGCGACCTGGCGCCGGCTGATTCGCGGCGAGATCCGGATCGCCGCCATCGCCTCGGTCCTCGCCCGGCGCGGCATCGAGGCCGGGATCCGCCGCCTGCGCCGGGCTCTCCGCCCCGGTCCGCTCGGGGGCTCGCCCGCCCGGCGGGTCGCGGCCCTCCATCGGCGGGGCGCGGAGATCCGTCTGCTCTACAGCGCGGGCGATCCGGGCCTCGCGGCCGTCCGCCGCCATCTGGGACGCTCGCCCGGACCGGCCGACCGCCGTGTCGGAGCGCCCGTGACGGTGGTGCCGGGCGTGGACCACAATTTCGGCTCCCGCGTGGCCCAGGCCCGGGTCGCGGAGGCGCTGCAGGACCTCCTGCGCGCCGTCCGCCGCGCTCACGCGACGCGCACCGTCGCGGCGAAGGCCGCCGCGCCGGAAAGCGGTCTCACCCTGGCGGGCCGAACGTGACCCGTCTCACGCGCCGGTCGGCCCTCGCCCTGGCGGCGGGCGCCCTCGCGGCCGGTCGGGCCGCCGCGGCCGAGCCGCTGCACCGCTGCGAGGCGCTGATCGACTCGATCGGCGTCAACGTGCATCTCGGCCATCGCGGCACCCCCTACGTCGACCGCTTCGCCGCCTGCGCCCAGGCGCTCGACGAACTCGGGATCCGGCACCTGCGCGACGACATCGTGCTCGTCGGCGACGAGCCGGCCGGGCAGTTCGAGCGCATCGCCGATCTGGCCGACCGGGGCTACCGTTTCAGCCTGATCTTCTACGACGGGCTCACGCCGGGGCCGCGGGTGCCGCCGGAGCGCTTCGCCGAGATCGCCGGCTGGGCCGGCGACGGGCTCATCGTGGCGGAGGGCGGCAACGAGCCGCCGGTCGCGGCGCGGCCGGGCCTCGCGCGGCTCTCGGCCGATCATCAGGCGGCCCTGTTCCGCGCGGTGAGGGCGGACAGGCGGGCCGAGGCCGTGCGTGTGGCCGGACCGAGCTACATTCAGAGTAACGTCGCGGCGGCGCAGAACCTCGCGGCGGTCGTCGACCTCGCCAACATCCACGCCTATCCCGGGGCCGAGCACCCGGAAACCGACGGCGGCGGCAGCCTCGCGCGCTTCGTCGCGGCCGCGCGCCCGGTCTTCGGCGACGCGCCCGTGATCGCGACCGAGAACGGCTACCACACGGCGCTCGCCACCGGGAGTGCCCACCTGCCGATCTCACCGGGGCTGCGCGCCCGCTACCTCCCGCGGATGCTGCTCTGGAGCTACCTCCAGGGCGTGCGGCGGACCTACCTGTACGAGCTGATCTCCAGCTTCGACCGCGGCGACGCCGATCCAGAGAGCCGCTTCGGCCTTCTCGCCCACGACGGTCGCGCCACACCCGCCTTCGCGGCGGTGCGCAACCTCGTCCGGCTGTTCGGCGCCCCAATTGGCGAGATCGCCGCCGTTCCGGCCGACCGCGACGTCACGCTCGGCAACCCCGTTCCCGATCTCGTCACCGCGCGGTTCGCGCGGCGGGACGGGGCGACCCTCGTCCCGATCTGGCTCGGCCTCGATGGCTGGGACCGGCGCAGCCGGGCCGCCCGGCCGGATCTGCCGGCGCGAACCGCCGAGCTCCGGCTGTCACGGCAGCCCCGGCGGGTGCGCCTCCATCGCTTCGACGACGACGGCGCCGTGAGCGTGGTGGAGCTTCCCGCGGACAGGCGGGTGCCGGTCCCGGTCACGGACCGCCTCGGCGTTGTCGAGCTCACCTAGGGTCGCCGCCGACGGAGTCGTTCCGTGACGCGCCCGATCTCCGATTCTCGCGGAGGCCTGATCCATGCTGAGCTACCTGGGTGACACGATCGTCGGCCTGACCCTCGCGGTCCTGAACGCGCTGGCGCCGCTCGAAGTCCACGTGGACAAGGGCGTCCCCTATGCCGACGGGAGCGCGCACCGCGCCGACATCTACCGGCCAGCCGCCGGGAAGCCGCGTCCGGTCGCCGTGTTCCTGTACGGCGGCGGGTGGCGGACCGGATCGAAGGACGAGGTTGCCTACGTGGGCGCGGCCTTCGCGCGGCGGGGCGTCGTCGCGGTCATCCCCGAGTACCGCCACGTGCCGGCGGCGAGCCTCCAGGACATCCTCGCGGACAACGCCGCCGCCGTCGCCTGGACCCTCGCGCACGCGGCCGAGTACGGCGGCGATCCCGCCCGCGTCACCGTCGTGGGGCATTCCTCGGGGGCCTGGGCCGCCGCGATGCTGGGCCTCGACGCGACTTGGCTCGAGCGGGCCGGCTCCAGTCCCGCCAAGCTCGCCGGGATCGTCGGGCTGGCCGGACCCTACGCGACTTCGGCGCTGACCGATCCGCTGGATCGCCAGGTGTTCGCGGACAGCGATCCGGCCCTGCAGCCGATCAACCACGCCGCGGATCCCCATCCGGCGATGCTGCTGGCCACCGGCGCGGCGGATCTCGACGTCAACCCCGCCGGAACCCTGTCGCTCGACCGGGCGCTGCGCGGCTTTGACGGCAGGGAGACGATGAAGATCTACCCGGGTCTCGGGCACGGGCAGATCGTCCACGCGATGAGCGTCCCGTTCAGTCTCCGGTACTCGGTCGCGGACGACGTCGCACGTTTCGTCAAGGGCGCCCGTGCCGGCCCGTGAGGCCGAGCGCGCGAGGGCAGGGACCGGCGCGGCGCGCCGATCCCTGCGTCCCCATTCGACGGGCCGCGGGTCTCAGTGATAGCCCGGCGCGCCCGCCGCGACCTTGCCGCGGAACAGCCAGTAGACGTAGCCGGTGTAAGCCAGGATCATCGGGACCAGGATCACCGCGCCGGCCAGTAGGAACGCCTGGCTGCTCGGGTGGGTCGCCGCGTCCCAGATCGTGACCACCGGCGGGACGATCATCGGCCACAGACTGATGCCGAGCCCGACATACGACATGAGGAACAGGCCCAGGGCGCAGAGGAACGGCGTCACTTCGGCCCGCCGATCGAGCGCGACGAAGAAGCGCCACGCCAGCAGCGCGACGAGCGCCGGCACCGGCGCGGCCAGGGCGAGATTCGGCCAGGACAGCCACCGCGCGCGGAACGCGTCGCTGAGGATCGGCATCGCCGCCGAGACGACCACGATGGCCGCCAGCGTGACGAGGCCGAGCCGGCGCGCGAGCCGGTAGGCCCGGAGTTGGAGCTCGCCCTCAGTCTTCCAGATCAGCCAGCAGGCGCCGAGCAGACCGTAGCCGGCGACCAGGGCGGCCCCGGTCAGCACCGAGAACGGCGTCAGCCAGTCCCACCAGCCGCCCGCGTAGGCGCGACCCTCGACACGGATGCCCTGGACCAGGGCCCCGAGGCAGATGCCCTGGCAGAAAGTCGCCACGTAGCTGCCCCACGAGAAGGACCGGCCCCAGGTCCGCTGGCTCGCGGGCGAGGCCGCGCGGAACCGCATCTCGAAGGCGACGCCGCGGAAGACCAGCGCGAGGAGCATCAGGATCAGCGGCATGTAGAGCGCCGGCAGGATCGTGGCGTAGGCCAGCGGGAACACCGCGAACAGCCCGCCGCCGCCGAGGATGAGCCAGGTCTCGTTTCCGTCCCAGACCGGCGCCACGGTGTTGACCATGACGTCCCGGTCCGCCTTGCCGCGCACCGCCGGGAAGAGGATGCCGACCCCGAGGTCGAAGCCGTCCATCACCACGTAGAGGAAGACCGCCGTGGCGATGAGGAGCGCCCAGATGAGCGTGAGATCGAGGGGCATCGGGCTACTCCGCGGGCTGCGCGAGGGGGCGGCCGGCAGTCGGAGCGCCGGCGACGAGGGCGGGGGCGGGCGTGATGCCGGCGGTGCGGATCGGCTGTCCGGGCGGCGGGCCGGGCTCGTGGGCGTGCGGCGCCTGATTGAACAGGTGCAGGAGGTACCAGATGCCCGCGCCGAACACCGCGAGGTAGACCGCCGCGAAGGCCGCCAGCGAGGCGGCGACGGCCGGGGCCGCCACCGGTGACACGCTGTCGACGGTGCGCAGCGCGCCGTAGACGGTGAAGGGCTGACGCCCCGCCTCGGTCACCGTCCAGCCGGCCGTGACGGCGATCAGGCCGGACGGCCCCATGCCGACCGCGAAGCGGTGCAGCCAGGGCGCGTCGTAGAGCCGCCCGCGGTGGCGCAGCCAGAGCGCGGCGAGACCGAGGGCGATCATCAGCAGGCCGAGGCCGACCATGATCCGGAACGACCAGAACACCAGGGGGAGGTTGGTCGGCCAGAGGTCGCGCGGCATGTCGTTGAGCCCGCGGACCTCACCGTCGAGATCGTGGGTCAGGTAGAGGCTGGCGAGGCCGGGAATCTCGATCCGGCCCTGCACCGTGCCCGCCTCCGCGTCCGGCCACCCGAACAGGATCGCGGGGGCCCGGCGCTCCGTCCGGAAATGACCCTCCATGGCGGCGACCTTGGCGGGCTGGTGCGCGTAGGAATTGCCGCCGTGCAGGTCGCCGATCACCAGCTGGGCCGGAGCCACAGCGGCGGCCATCCACATGGCCATCGAGAACATCAGCCGGGCCCGGGGATTGGCCCGGTCCCGCAGCAGGTGCCACGCGCCCACGGCGCCGACGATCATCGCGGTGGTGAGGTAGGCGCCGGTGACCGTGTGGGCGAAGCGGTAGGGGAAGGACGGGTTGAAGACGATCGCCCACCAGTCGGCCGGGTTGAAGCGGCCGTCCGGCGCGACGACGTAGCCGGTGGGTGTCTGCATCCAGGAATTGGCCGACAGGATCCAGAACGCGGAGGTCAGGGTGCCGACGGCGACGAGGCAGGTCGCCAGGAAGTGGAGCCCCTTGCCGACCCGCTCGAGGCCGAACAGCATGACGCCGAGGAAGCCCGCCTCCAGGAAGAAGGCCGTGAGCACCTCGTAGCCGAGAAGCGGCCCGAGCACCGGCGCCGTCCGGTCGGCGAAGACCGACCAGTTCGTGCCGAACTGGTAGCTCATGACCAGGCCGGACACGACGCCCATCGCGAAGGCGACCGCGAAGATGCGGAGCCAGTAGCGGTAGGTGTCCAGATAGACGGCCTTCCCGGTGCGCAGCCAGAAGCCTTCGAGCACGGCGAGATAGCTCGCGAGCCCGATGGTGAAGGCCGGGAACAGGAAGTGCCAGACGACGGTGAGCGCGAATTGGGCTCGCGCGAGATTGACTGCACTCGGCAGTTCGAGGGCGGACATCGCGGTCTCCAGGGGACGAACGCGGCAGCTCTGCCCTGGCCCGGATCGCGACGCGTTGATTCAGCTCAAGGCCGGTGCCGTGAATCTGAGGGCGTCGGCGCGATTGCGCTGGATCAAGGCCCTCGCCCGCGCGTCGGGCGAGACTTTGGCGCGGGGGCCGGTCACGGCTCACGAGGAGATCGCCATGTCCTACGCCAACATCCTGGTATCCGTGGATTTCGCCGAGTCGACGCCCGAGCGTGTCCGTCTCGCTGCCGCGCTGGCAGGCCGCTTCGATGCGAGGCTCACCGGCGCCGCGGCCGCCGAGGTGCCGGCACCGCTCTTCGCCCACGACATCCGCGACGCGCAGGCCCAGTACGAGCGCGCGAAGGCGAAGATCCTGCAGGAAGTCGAGCGCGCGGAGGCCGTCTTCGCCCGCTGCGCCGGCGCGGCACCCCGCACCGCGTGGCGGGGCGGCACGGACCGGCCCTTCGCCCATCTCGTCGAGAGGGGCCGCGCCGCCGACCTGATCGTGGTGGGCGGCGCCGCCGCGACCGAGATCGATCCGAGCCCGTTCGGCGTGGCGGTCGTGCCCGTCCTGATGGAGGCGGGGCGTCCCGTCCTCGTTGTCCCACAGCAGAACGTCGGGGAGCCGGGCCACCGCATCGTGGTGGCCTGGAAGGATACACCGGAGGCGCGGCGGGCGGTGTCGGGCGCCCTGCCGTTCCTGCGCTCCGCCGATGAGGTCTTCATCGTCACGACCGGTCAGGGGGCCCGCCTCGAGGGGGCTGAGGAGGTCGCGGATCATCTCAGGCTCCACGGCGCGGCGGTCACGACCCATCTGCTGACCACGGCGGTGTCCGACGGGGAGGAGATCCTGCGGTTCGCGCGCGACCGGCAGGCCGACCTGATCGTCATGGGTGCCTACGGCCACTCGCGCCTCCGGGAATGGGCCTTCGGCGGCGCAACCCGCGACATCCTGCAGGCGAGCACCCTCTGCTGCCTCATGGCGCACTGACGGGCCGAACCGGCGCCGGGACGACTGGCGTTTGCCCGCCGGCGCGGTCTAGCGCGAGAAGTGCGTGGTCGACATGCGGTCCGTGATCAGCTCGGACGGGACCCAGTCGCTGGGCGGAACCGGCTCGCGACGGATCAGCGCCAGGGCGTCGTCGACCGCGCGCCGGCCCTGGACGCCCGCGTCCTGGAAGACCGTCACGGCGAGGCGCAGGTCCTGCATCGCCTGCATGCCCTCGGCGGTCGCATCCACCCCGCCGATGCGGATCCGGCCCGCCGGAATCCCGGCAGCCTCGACCGCCTCGGCGGCGCCGAGCGCCATCTCGTCGCTGGTCGCGGCGATCGCGTCGATGCCGATGCCTCGGGCGAGCCAACCGGCGACGATGGCCCGCGCCGTCGCGCGGCTCGCATCCGTCGCGGCCTCCGCGACGAGGCGGAGGCGCGGGCTCTCCGCCAGCACCTCCCGGGCACCCCTGCTGCGGAGCGCCGAGGCGGGATCGGTGGCGCTGCCCGCGAGGATCGCGACGCGTCCGGCCCCACCCGACATCTGAGCGAGCTTGCGCATCTGCAGCCGCCCGGCGACGAGATCGCTCGGCACGACCTGGGTGACGCGTCCGGCAAACCAGTCGGTCCGTGCGCCGTGGCCGATGAGGACGAGCGGTACGTCGGCTTCCAGGGCCAGCCGGATGATCTCCTCGCGCGCCGCGGAGTCGACCGGCACGACCACGAGGGCGTCGGCTCTCTCGGCGATCAGCCGCCGCGCCTGCGCGATCTGCTCGTCGCCCGCACCGTCGGGCGCGTAGGCGAAGCGAGTCGCGACGCCCCGCGCGCGCGCCTGCTCGTCGAGGCCGTCGTGCAGGCGCCGGGCGACGCCTGCCGGTGTCAGGAACGCGATGGTGGTGGCCGAGGCCGGCAGCGCCCAAGCAGCGAGAGCGAGGACGAGGGATCCCCTCCGGAGCGACCCGCCGATCGAGCGGCAGCGTGCCCACTCGATCCAGTTCATGCGGCCAGTTCCGTCCCGCTCTCAGCGGGCCCCGCCTCACGCCGCACGGAGGCTCTCCAGGAGGCCAGCGAGCGCCTCGCCGAGACGGGCGGCGTCCTGGGTCAGGCCGTCGGCCGCGGTCAACACGGCCGTCGTCGTGGGCTCGGCCGCCCCGGGAATCTCGGCGACGCCCGCGCCCTCCGCGTCGAACCCCTCGGTACCGTCGGTCGCCTCCGCGATGGCCGTCACGATCTCCCGCGCGGTCGCACCCTGCCGCTCCACGGACTCGACGATGGCGTTCGCCGCGCGGCTCATGTCCTCGACCCGCGCCGTGATGCCCGCGATCGCCGACACCGCCGCGTCGGTCGAGCCTCGGATCTCGGAGACGTGCTGGCCGATGATCTCGGTGGCTTCCCTGGTCTGCGCGGCCAGGGCCTTCACTTCTGAGGCGACCACCGCGAAGCCGCGGCCCGCGTCGCCGGCCCGGGCGGCCTCGATCGTGGCGTTGAGGGCCAGCAGGTTCGTCTGTGCGGCGATTTTGGCGATGAGGCGGACCGCGTCGCCGATCCGGTCGACGGCGCTGCTCAGCGCCTGAACGCGGGCGGTCGTCCGGGCCGCGTCCGCCGCGGCGCTTCCGGCCAGGGTCGCGGTGGCCTCGGCCTGCGCCCCGACCTCTTCGACCGCCGCGCCGATCGTCTCGGCAGAGACGGTGATCTGCCGGACCTTTGATCGCGTCTGCGCGAGCGCGGCGCCCAACGTGGTCGATCGAACCGCTCGATCGCGGATCGCTTGGCCGACGTCGTCGGCGGTGACGCGCAGTGCCGCGGCGGTCGAAGACACGGCCTCGACCATGCCACCGATCGTGGTCTCGACCCGCTCGGTCGCGTGCTCGATCACGGCGCGGCGCTGCTCGCTCTGAGCGCGCGACCGATCGGCCTCCGCGTCCCGCAACACGGCCTGCCGCAGCGTTTCCTGAACAGCTCTCGTCGCTGCCGCCATGACGCCGAGTTCGGTGCAGCCCGCTGCCGCCGGGACCGCGACGGTGAGATCGTGGTCGGTCAGTCGCTGCATGGCGGAGGCCAGCGCTGTCATCGGCTGCCCGACGCCGCGCAGGAGGGCGTGCACCAGGACCAGGGCAGCCAGCGCAGCGGCGGACAAGCCGGCCACGAGGCTCGGGCGCAAGGTCGAGCCGGCGGCGTCGACAGCTCCGAGTTGCCCGGTGACCGCGGCGTCGCGGTCGGTCAGCAGCGCGTCGATACCGCGTGCGACGGCTGCCGCGTCGGCCGGAAGAGCCGACGTCCGCACCCTGTCGGCGAGATCGCGTTCCCCAGCCCTCTCGAGGGCGGCCGCCTCCGCCTCCACGGCGAGGAAATGCTGCCACGCGTCCCACAGACCGCGAGCGCGCTCCCGCTCGTCCGCCGTCCTGATCGTCGGCACATAGGTGGTCCAGGTCTTGAGGAATGCCTCGTGCGCCGCGGTTGTCCAATCGATGTCCTGCTGAGGGCCAGCCTCGGACGATACGGCGCGCGCGGGACGTTCCGACGCACCGAGCTCCTGTGTCCGCTGCTTCATGGTGCCGAGAGCCCGGACAGCCCCGATCTCCTGAGCCAGAGTGCGGCTGGCAGCGTCGATCGCGCCGACCTGCAATAGCAGGACGTAGACAATTCCAAATGTGAGCGAGGTCATCGACCCTGCGAAGACGATCACGATCGTTCTGAAACGCAGGGTGCAGCGATGGGTTGTTCGAATAATGAATGGCACCACAATCCTGACCCTAGGAAGGATCACCAGGGTGCGTCTATTTTACGGACCGGGAAAAATCAATTGCCTTCAATGGGCCAAAAAATGCGTCAAAATTTTTGAAATTTCGCTTCGAACCTCGGTTAAGCTGGATCATATGCTTATATCGGCAGACTTATAATTTACACGAGCAAACTATATAAGACAAATATCGGAATGGCGAGCGAGATGGCGATGCATTATTGTAGGGGAAGCTGCTAGGCGTCCGATTCTGTCGCTGCCGGAGAGTCGCGCGGCCGCGCCCGTCAGTGAGCTTCAGGACCGGCTCGATACAGGCCGACGCGCGGGCCATGGCTCGCCTCCGGGCGGGCTGCTCGGAGGGCATATCGCAGCCGAGACGATCGCCGGGCGACGCGGCGACGGAGCCTCGGTCAGAGCGGCTTGGCCTGCCGTGCCCGCATCCACAGCAGGCCGGCGATGCCCATCCAGGGACAGACGAAGACGATGAAGGCGACCAGCCCCATGACGACCTCCCGACAGCGTGCGGCGGACCTCAGGAAACGCTCGTGGTTTTTGCCGGATCCCTCTGATCGGACATGGCCCGGGCTTGGCGCGCCATGGCAATCAGCTCGGAGGCCGTGAGACCGCGCGGCGGCGGCGGTTCAGGCAGGTCGGCCAGTCCCGGCGAACGCGGTGCCGGCGGAAGGGTAGCCGCGCGCCCGGGCCAGAGCCGCTTCAGCCGTCCTGCCTTCCGCAAGCTTTGTCCCGCCACGCATCCGTCTCCCGCACATCGAAGTCCGGCCACGGGTAGGCGACCGGGGCAGGGATGGTTAGCCGAACCGAAACAAGGGTCGGACTCCGGCCCGGCGTGGGGCGTATGCGAGGCCCCCTGGGCGGGCGCGTCCGCCGCCCTACCGTTGGCGTTTTCCGGATCGCCGGCGGATGGTGCAGGTCGAACCGGGCCCGACGACGCTCGGATCCTGCCGAAACCGCCATCCGGCATTCGGCCGGCTCGGGATGATCGCGAACGTCGACGCGGCCGGATTGTCGCTCGGGGTGATCAAGGCCGAAGCTTTGCGTGCGGCTCGGAGGTGCTTCGTCGAAGATCGGCCTCTGGTCAGAACGTAGCCTGAATCCTGGACGAATGATCGCCGGTATTGGCTGACAGCATCTCGGAACTCGATGATCGCTCCGCGGTGGGGCGTGTTCAGGTCAGACGGGCACGAGCCGGCACTTCCCGCCCGGTACAGCGAAAATCTCCGGTCTGTGATGCTGGCGCAGGTCCGCGATACGTTATGTGAGCTGAACGGAACCTCCCGGCTTTCGGCGCTGAGAGAGCGAACATGGCAGAGCCTCAAGCAATGGCCGCGCGCGTCGCGCACCTCGAAGCGGACAACGCCCGTCTTCGCCGCCTCCTAGACGAGTCCGGGACACCGGACGGTCTGCGTCACGGCTTGCGCGACACGCTGGCGATGCTGCGGGCGGTCCTGCGTCTCTCGGCCGAGACCGCCGAGACCGTCGACGGCTACGCGACGCATCTCGAAGGTCGGCTGGACGCCATCGCGCGCGTGCGGGTCGCGGCAGACACGTTCGGCGAGGTCAGCCTGCACACGCTCATCTCCGACGAGCTGATGATCCACCTGATCCGCGAAGGCGAGCAGGCGACGCTGGCGGGGCCGACCGTGCGCCTCCGGCCGAAGGCCGCGCAACTCATGGCCCTCGCGGTCCACGAACTCTGCAGCAACGCGATCGAGCACGGTGCCTTCGGTCTCTCGAAGGGCGGTGTCGACGTCACCTGGGTCGTCGCCGGCGCCGGGGCGAGCCCGCCCGGCGACATGACGCTCGTCTGGAAGGAATCGGGAGGGTCAGGCGTCGCGCAGCCGAGCCGGCGCGGCTTCGGCATGCAGGTGCTCACCGAGATGCTGAGCTACGAGCTGCGGGCAACCGTCGCGCTCGCCTTCGAGCCCGACGGCCTGCGCTGCACGGTCACCTGCCCGCTGATCCCCCGGATCGGGCGCTTGGTCGAAGACGAGCGCGCGGACGAAGGCGGCGATCCGGGCTGACCCGGCGGCGACCGCCCGGATCGCCTCAGCCGAAAGCCCGCGCGGTCTCCCGGACCTGCCGCGTCGCGCGGTCGGCACGGCCGCTCGCCCGCGCGATCGTGGTCATCCCGCCGGAGATCGCGGAGACGTCCTGTGCGGCGGTCTGCATGGTGCCCGACATCTCGCGCATCACCGCGGATTGCTCCTCCACGGCCGCCGCGATGGTCGACGAGGCCGCGTCCAGGGCCCGGATCGTGCCCTGGATCGTGTCGATGGCGTCGACGGCCTCCCGGGTCGCCGCCTGCGTCGAGGCGATTTGCTGGCGGATCTGTTCCGTCGCGCGCCCCGTCTGCGCGGCCAGGGTCTTCACCTCCGACGCCACCACCGCGAAGCCGCGACCGGCCTCGCCGGCACGGGCCGCCTCGATGGTGGCGTTGAGCGCGAGCAGGTTGGTCTGCGCGGCGATGCCGGCGATGAGGCTCAGCACCGCGCCGATCTGCGCGGCCTGGTCGCTGAGGCCGGTCACGATCCGGCCGGTGCGCTGTGCCTGCTCCACGGCCTGCCCGGCCATCTCGGCGGCGTGGCTCACCTGCTGGCTGATCTCATCCACCGAAGCCGACAGCTGCTCCGCGCCGGTGGCCACCGAGCGGATGTCGCCGGACACGCGGTGCACGCGCGTGACCGCCGCGTCGGCCTGGCGCGTCACATCCGCCACGGCGTCGCCGATGGCGTCCAGCTCGGCGCCGATGGCGCTCTGCGCGGCGGCGCGCTGCTGCCGCTCGTGGACCTGGGCGGTGATGTCGGTGGCGAACTTGACGACCCGGACGGGCCGTCCATCCGCGTCCGTGATCGGATTGTAGGTCGCCTGGATCCAGACTTCCCGGCCGCCCTTGCCGGTGCGGCTGAACACGCCGGACTGATACTCCCCGCGCGCCAGGGCGGCCCAGAACAGCCGGTAAGCCTCGCTGGCGCGCTCCGCCTCGCCGACGAACAGGCTGTGATGCCGCCCCACGATCTCGTCGAGCCGATAGCCCACCGCGTCGAGGAAGTTCGCGTTGGCGGTGAGGATCGTGCCGTCGAGCGCGAAGGCGATCACCGCCTGCGAGCGGTGTAGCGCGCTGATCTGCCCTTCCAGATCGAGGGCGCGGAGCTTCTGGGCGGTGATGTCGGTGGCGAACTTGACGATCTTGACCGGTCCGCCGCGCGCGTCGAGCACCGGGTTGTAGGAGGCCTGGATCCAGACCTCCCGCCCGCCCTTGGCGAGCCGCTTGTACTCGGCGCTGGCGAAGGTGCCGCGCCGCAGCTTGTCCCAGAATTCCCGATAGGCCTCGCTCTCCCGCTCGGCCGGCGGGACGAACAGGCTGTGATGCCGGCCGCGGATCTCCTCGAGCGCGTAGCCCATGGCTTCCAGGAAGTTCGGATTGGCGTCGAGGATCGTACCGTCCAGCGCGAACTCGATGGTGGCGAGGGACCGGCTCAACGCCGCGAGTTTGGCCGCGTGATCCCTCCCAGCCAGAACGCCCTCGAACATCGATTTCTCCGCATTCTGGGATGAGGGTGCGGCCGAAGCGCGCACCGAGCCGGTCGGATCAAGAATTTCTTGATCGAGATCAATTTTTATTGCGACGGGCGACATCATAAATCTGTCGATGCCCGGCTATAGCGAGGGCTTTGATAATGGGATGCCGTTGCGCGGCGGTTAAAATGGTTCGCTTTGCTCAAGAAAATCGCGGTGATCCGCGAACTGCGCAGTCCCACTTAATGAAAAGCCATGGGACAGCATAGATCAAGGGCGAGACTATCTTGCGTTGTGCGTCGCCGGCGTTCGCCCGCCGCTCGCCAGCCTGCGGTTGTAGGATTGCACCGCTGATCCACCGCTCAACGATCGACGCGGCGCGCCTTGACGCGTTGGGAATCTGGGAAGGGCGTCGCGGCGTGGACTGATCAACCTGTCCGGCCGATGGTCGCCTCGATCCGGCCGTAGGGCTCGTCGGTCGGCAGGAAGACAACGCCCGGGTTGTCGAGGCCGAACGGTGTCAGGTCGATCGGCAGGTAGTGCTTGTTGGGCATGACGAAGCCGATCTCGGCCAGTTCCGGGACGGCGGCCAGGGCGGCCTCGCCCATCCGGTACATGCTGTCCTGGATCCCGCGGCTGTAGGTGGTGCCGAAAACGGTCAACAGTGTCGCGAGGATGCGGGCATTGGTGGCGCCGTGATCGTGCGGCGCGGAGGCCCAGGTCCAGGTCGCGTCCATGCTGGTCGCGGCGATGCGGTCGGTCGTGTCGGGCAGGGTCCGGTACTGGTCCGCCACGAACCCCGTCCAGCCCGATTGCGTGGTCTTCATGAAGGTGTAGCCGCGCAATCCGGAGCGCAGGGTCGACCCGGTCCGGTCGGCGGTGAGCCCCACGAAGCCGGCGCCGTTCCCGTCGCGCGTGAAGGTGTGGCCGTGCGGCGCGTCGGCGATCGCGTGGCGGAGCCAGCGAACTTCCTCCGCGTCGATCGTCACGGTCTCGACCTGCGGGTAGGTCTCGAGCAGCACCCGCGCGACCGCGGCGACGAATCCCTCGGCGTCGAGCCCGAGATGCCGCGCCGCCGTCACGTTGACGATGTTCCGGATGCTGTCGGTGGCGATGGAGGCGCGGTTGTCACCCTCTGTCCAGGCCGCCTCGAAGCGCCCGGTCAGCATCACCGACAGCGTCAGCTCGCGCGGCGTGTGGTGGTCGCCGTCGCGGGCGAGGCGCAGCACGCGAACCCGTTCCTTGCCGTACCGCGATGCCGTCAGGGCCATGGGGATCTCCGATCCGGACCGCCGCCGGCCATCTCACGCAAATCTGATTCATCCTAGGCCGACGTGCGTGGGGGCGCCAAGGTTCGAAGTTGCCGGCGCGGCTTGACCGGGGCCCGATTAGAACCGGCATAGTGTCGGGCCGGGCCGAACCGGCCTCGGACCGGCGAGCGGGCATGGACCTCAACACGATCGAGACCGTCGTCCGGCCGCGGAGTCGGACCGAGCTTCCCGCCTGGGCGGACGGCGATGCCTGCCTGGGAGGCGGGACGTGGCTGTTCTCCGAGCCGCAGGTCGGGATGCGGCGCCTCGTCGACCTCGCGGCGCTCGGATGGCCACCGCACGCGGTCGACGCGGACGGCCTGACCCTCGCGGCGACCTGCACCATCGCCCAGCTCGACCGGCTGGAACTGCCGCCGGGCTGGAACGCGGCGCCGCTGGTGGGCCAGTGCTGCCGCGCGCTGCTCGGCTCCTTCAAGATCTGGAACGTGGCCACGGTCGGCGGCAACGTCTGCCTCGCACTCCCGGCCGGGCCGATGATCGCCCTCGCGACGGCCCTCGACGCGACCTGCACGATCTGGTCCGCCGACGGGGCCGAGCGGGAGCTCCCGATCCTCGACTTCGTCCTCGCGCCGCAGCGGAACGCCCTGGCGCCGGGCGAGATCCTGCGGAGCCTGTCGATGCCGGCCGCGGCGCTCGCGCGCCGCACGGCCTTCCGCCGCATCACCCTCAGCCCGAACGGGCGCTCCGGCGCGCTGCTGATCGGGACGCGCGGCCCGGACGGCGCCTTCGCGCTCACGGTCACGGCCTCCGTCAAACGCCCGCTGCGCCTCGCCTTCGACGGTCTGCCGGATCCGGCCGCGCTGATGCGGGCGCTGGACGAGGCGATCCCGGACGCGCTCTACCACGACGATGTCCACGGGCGGCCCGACTGGCGCCGCCACATGACCCGGCACTTCGCCGAGGAGATCCGCGGGTCGCTCGACGCGGCGCCGTCGCCGGGAGCCGCGTCATGAAGCTCACGATCAACGGTGCCGCGCACGAGGGCGTGCCGAGGGCCGGGCAGTGCCTCCGGACCTACTTGCGCGAGGCCGGCTGGTTCGGCGTGAAGAAGGGCTGCGACGCCGGCGATTGCGGCGCCTGCACGGTCCATCTCGACGGCGAGCCCGTGCACAGCTGCCTGGTACCGGCCTTCCGCGCCGAGGGACGGAGCGTGACCACGATCGAGGGGCTGGCCGGTCCCTGCCGCGCCGACGCGGCCGAGCCGGCGGCGTTCCACCCGATGCAGGAAGCCTTCCTGGCGGCCCAGGGCTTCCAGTGCGGCTTCTGCACGCCCGGCATGATCATGACCGCGGCGAGCCTCGACCAGGGTCAGAAGCAGGATCTCGGCACCGCCCTCAAGGGCAATCTCTGCCGGTGCACCGGCTACCGCGCCGTGCGCGAGGCCATCGCGGGCAGCGCGCGCTCGGTCGAGAGCGGCGGCTGCGGCGATCCCGTGGGCCGCAACCTCGCGGCACCGGCCGCGCCGCTGGTCGTGTCCGGACGCGCCCGCTTCACGATGGACGCGCCGCTCGGCGACACGCTCCACCTCAAGGTGCTGCGCTCGCCGCACGCCCATGCCCGGATCGTCGCGATCGACGCGACGGCCGCCCGCGCCGTCCCGGGCGTCGTGGCCGTGCTGACCCACGCCGACGCGCCGACGCGCCGATTCTCGACCGCGCGCCACGAGGACCCGCGGGACGACGCCTCGGACACGCGGGTCCTCGACCCGATCCTGCGGTTCGTCGGGCAGCGCGTCGCCGCCGTGGTGGCGGAGACGGAAGCCGCCGCGGAGGCCGGCTGCCGCGCCCTGCAGGTGACCTACGAGGTGCGCCCGGCGCTCCTCGATCCGGAGCGCGCCCTCGATCCCGACGCGGCCCGCGTCCACGATCCCCGCGACTGCCCGGGCGAGGACGCGCCGCCCCTCGAACAGCACCCCAACCTCGCCGGCGAGGTGCACGGCGCGGTCGGCGACGTGGCGGCGGGCCTCGCCGAGGCCGATTTCGTCTACGCCGGGACGTTCCGGTCGCAGCGCGTCCAGCACGCCGCCATGGAGACCCACGGCTGCATCGGCTGGCGCGCCGAGGACGGCCGCCTGACGCTGCGCACCAGCACCCAGGTGCCGTTCCTGACCCGGGACGCGCTGGCGGACCTGTTCGGCCTCGAGAAGGACGCGGTGCGCGTCGTCTGCGCGCGGGTCGGGGGCGGCTTCGGCGGCAAGCAGGAGATGCTGACCGAGGATCTCGTCGCCCTGGCGGTCCTGCACACGGGGCGGCCGGTGCGCTGGGAGCTGACCCGCCGGGAGCAGTTCGTCGGGACGACGACGCGCCACCCGATGCGGGTGGACGTGAAGGTCGGCGCCCGCCGCGACGGCACCCTCACGGCGCTGAGCCTCGACGTCCTGTCCGACACCGGCGCCTACGGGAACCACGCGGGCGGCGTGATCCACCACGCCTGCCACGAGGTGCTGGCCGCCTATGTCTGCCCGAACAAGCAGGTGAGCGGCCGCGCCGTCTACACCCACACGGTGCCGGCGGGGGCCTTCCGCGGCTACGGTCTGAGCCAGACGATCTTCGCGCTGGAATCCGCCCTGGACGAGGTCGCCCGCGAACTCGGCCTGGACCCGTTCGCCCTGCGGCGGCGCAACGCCGTCAAGCCGGGCGACGCCATGGTGTCGAACAGCCTGGAACCGCACGACGTGATCTTCGGCAGCTACGGGCTCGACCAGTGCCTCACCCTGGTCGAGGACACGCTGCGGGCCGATCCGGGGCCCGAGCCCGAGCCCGGCTGGCGCGCCGGGACCGGCATGGCGATGGCGATGATCGACACGATCCCGCCGCGCGGCCACCACGCCGACGCGCGGGTCAGCCTGGACGCCGACGGGCACTTCACCGTGCGCGTCGGGACGGCCGAGTTCGGCAACGGCACCAGCACGGTGCATCGGCAGATCGCGGCCTCGGCGCTCGGCGCCGCGCCGGAACGTGTCCGCGTCGCGGGCGCGGACACGGATAGCGTCGGGCACGACACCGGCGCCTACGGGAGCACCGGCACGGTGGTGGCGGGCCTGGCGACGCTGCGCGCCGCCGAGGCGCTCGCGCTCAGGATCCGCGCGCGGGCCGCCGAGATCGCGGGCGCGACCCCGGAATCCTGCCGCTTCGACGGGGAGCGGGTCGAGACGCCGGCCGGACCGGTCACGCTGGCGGCGGTCGGTCCCCTGGACGCGACCGGCCGGGCCGACGGCAGCCCGCGCTCGGTGGCGTTCAACGTCCACGCCTTCCGGGTGGCGGTCGACCCGGTGAGCGGCGCGGTGCGGATCCTGAGAAGCATTCACGCCGCCGATGCCGGGCGGGTGATCAACCCGATGCAGTGCCGCGGTCAGGTCGAGGGCGGTATCGCGCAGGCGCTCGGCGCGGCGCTCTACGAGGACGTCCAGGTCGCCGCGGACGGGAGCCTCGTCACGCAGACGTTCCGCGACTACCACATCCCCGCCTGCGCCGACGTGCCCGAGACCGAGGTCCTGTTCGCCGACACGCACGACAGCGTCGGCCCGCTCGGCGCCAAGTCGATGAGCGAGTCGCCGTTCAACCCGGTGGCGGCGGCGCTCGGCAACGCCATCCGGGACGCGACCGGGGCTCGCCTGACCGCGACCCCCTTCGCGCCCGACAGGATCTACCGGGCCGTCGCGGCCGGCCGGGCCGGGCTCGCGTGATGGACCGCCCGCGGGACGCGGTGCCGGCGGCGAGGCCCGGCTTCCTGGAACGCACCTTCCGCCTCGCCGAGCACGGCACCAGCGTGCGCACGGAGGTGCTCGCGGGGCTGACCACCTTCCTGACGATGGCCTACATCGTCTTCATCAACCCGAGCATCCTCGGGGATGCCGGCATGCCCCGGGGCGCGGTTTTCGTGGCGACCTGCCTCGTGGCAGCGCTCGGCTCGATGATCATGGCGCTCTGGGCCAATTACCCGATCGCCCTCGCGCCCGGCATGGGGCTCAACGCCTACTTCACCTACGTGGTGGTCCAGCAGCTCGGCTTCAGCTGGCAGGCCGCCCTCGGCGCGGTGTTCATCTCGGGCGTGTGCTTCCTGATCGTCACGCTGACAGGCCTGCGCGCGCTGATCGTCGAGGGGATCCCGCGCTCCATGCGGATCGCCATCACGGTCGGGATCGGCCTGTTTCTGGCGATCATCGCGCTCAAGAACGCCGGCCTCGTCGCGGCGAGCCCGGCGACCTTCGTCACCCTCGGCGACCTGCACAAGCCCGAGGCGATCCTGGCGGTGCTGGGCTTCCTGATGGTGGCCGTCCTCTCCGCCCGGAAGGTGCGGGCGGCACTGCTGTCGAGCATCCTCGCCGTCACGGCGCTGAGCTTCGTCTTCGCGGGCAACACCTTCCAGGGAATCGTCTCCCTGCCGCCGTCGATCGCCCCGACCCTGTTCGCCCTCGACATCCCGGGTGCCCTCTCGGCGGGCCTGCTCCACGTCATCCTGGTCCTGTTCCTGGTGGAGCTGTTCGACGCCACGGGCACGCTGATGGGCGTGGCGAGCCGGGCCGGACTCCTGACCAATGGGAAGATGCGCCGCCTCGACCGGGCGCTGATGGCCGATTCCGTCTCGGTCTTCGCGGGCTCGCTCCTCGGCACGTCGAGCACGACGGCCTATCTGGAGAGCGCCTCCGGCGTCGAGGAGGGCGGCCGCACCGGGCTCACGGCCGCCACCGTGGCGGTGCTGTTCCTCGCCTGCCTGTTCTTCGCGCCGCTCGCGGGCGCGGTGCCCGCCTACGCCACGGCGCCGGCGCTGTTCTACGTCGCCTGCCTGATGCTGCGCGAGCTGGTCGAACTCGACTGGGACGATATCACCGAGGTCGTGCCGGCCTGCGTCACGGCCCTGCTGATGCCCTTCACCTACTCGATCGCCACCGGCGTCTCCTGCGGGTTCATCACCTACGTGGCGCTGAAGCTGCTGGCGGGCCGCGCCCGGGAGGTGAAGCCGATCGTCTGGGTGATCGCCGCGGTCTTCCTGTTCAAGTTCGTCGAGACCGGCGGCGCGCACTGACGGCCGCGCGGCGCCCTTACCGGCCCGTCGCGGCCGCGTAGAGCGCCGCCGCGTCCCGCGCGGCGCGCATCGCCGCGGCGGCCCCGGGGTCGCGCAGGCGCCGCGCCACGCAGGCCAGCGCGTTCAGCGTCTCGCCCTCGGCGGCGACCGGGAGCAGCAGCAGGACGACGAGGTCCACCGGCCGATCGTCGACCGCGTCGAAATCGATCGGGTCGCGGAGCCGGGCCAGGATCCCGTAGGGGCGCGCGATGCCCTCGAGGCGCGCGTGCGGCAGGGCGATGCCGTCGCCGACCCCGGTCGAGCCCAGGCTCTCGCGCCGGATCAGCGCCGGGAAGATCGTCTCCGCGGCGAGGCCGAGGGCGTTGGCGGCGCGGCGCGCCAGCTCCTCGAGCAGCGCCCCCTTGCCGGCGGCGCGCAGGCCGACGAGCGCGTCGGAGGGCGCGAGGATCCGGTCCACACTCATCGCGCGGGATCGCGGGCGCTGGGACACATCGGGTCGTCCTCGGGATCAGTGGGCGATCGCGCCGCCGACGCCGCGGTGCGGCGGGGTCGGCTCGTCGTCGGGCGCGCGCAGGCGGTAGCCGACGCCGGTCTCGGTGAGCAAGATCCGCGGCCGCTCGGGATCCACCTCCAGCTTCTGGCGGAGCTGGCGCACGTAGACGCGCAGGTATTGCGGGTCGGACGAGGACGGCACGGAGCGCATCAGCTGCGCGTGGGTGAGCACCTTGCCGGCATGCAGGACCAGGACGCGCAGGAAGTCGTACTCGCGCGGCGTCAGCTTCACCTCGGCCTCGTCGACCTTCACGATCCGGCGGACCAGATCGACCGACAGGGTGTCGACGCGGAAGATCGGCCGCTCGCCGCGCGCGGCGAGCTGGTGGCGCATGGCGGCCCGCAGGCGTGCCAGCAGCTCCGCCATGCCGAACGGCTTGGTCACGTAGTCGTTGGCGCCGAGATCGAGCGCCTCGACCTTGCCGCTCTCGTCGTCGCGGCTCGAAAGCACGACGACCGGGAGGTCGGGATGGCTCGATCGAACCGACCGCAGCAGGTCGTGGCCGCGCATGTCGGGCAGGCCGAGATCGAGGATCACGAGGTCGACGCCCTCCCGGCCGAGCAGCGCCAGGGCGGTCCGGGCATCGGGCGCCTCCAGGATCGCGTAGCCCTGCGTGGCCAGGCCCATGCGGAGGAGCTTGCGGATCGGCGGCTCGTCGTCGACGACCAGGATCGTGGGGCTCATGCGGCGATGTCCCTGGGCGCGTTCCGGGCCGGAATCGGCAGGCTGACGGTGAAGCAGGCGCCGCCGCGGTCGGGGCGGTTCTCGGCCGTGACGGTGCCGCCCATCGCCTCGACGAAGCCCCGGGAGATGGCGAGGCCCAGCCCGGTACCGGCCCGGACACGGTCGCCCTTCCGGACACGGTAGAACTTGTCGAAAACCCGCTCGACATCCGCCTCGGGCAGGCCGTCGCCCTCGTCCAGCACGGCGATGCGGACGCGGTCGTCCGCGCGGCGCGCGCGCACCGTCACGGTCGAGCCCTCGGGCGCGTACTTGGCGGCGTTGTCGAGGAGGTTGACCAGGACCTGCTCGAACAGGACCGGGTCGAGCGCCAGCGGCGGCAGGTCGGCCTCGACGTCCACGGCGACGCGGTGTTCGGCAAGGATCTTCTGGGTGCGGCGCAGGGCGGTGTCGACCGTCTCGGCCACGTCCTGCGCGGAGAGGTTCGGCGCCACCGCGCCGGCCTCCAGCCGGGTCATGTCGAGGAGGTTCGCGATGAAGCGGTTGAGCCGCTCCGACTCCTCGATGATCGTCGCCAGCAATTCCGCCTTGGCGTCCGCGGGCAGCGCCGCCTCGAGGTCGCGCAGCGTGCTGGCCGCGCCCAGGACCGAGGCGAGCGGCGTGCGCAGGTCGTGGCTGATCGAGGTGAGCAGCGCCTGGCGCAGGCGGTCGGTCTCGGCCGCGCGCTCGGCCCGGTCGAGATCCTCCACGAGCCGGACCCGCTCGATGGCTAGGGCGCCCATGTCGGCCAGGGCGTCGAGGAGGCGGCGGCCCTCAGGCGACAGGATCGGCCCGATGCCGTCGGAATCGAGGCCGATCACCCCGATCGTCCCGCGTCCGGTCCGCATCGGCAGGAACAGGCGCTTGGCGCCCGGCAGCGTGTCGGCGCCCCGGCCCGCGGGCCGGTCGTTGTCGAAGGCCCACTGCGCGGCCGCGAGATCGGCCTCGTCCAGCATGTCCTCGGGCGGGTAGCCCGTCCGCACCGTGACGGCCTGGCCGTCGGGCAGCAGGAGAACGACGCGCACCTTCAGCATCGCGGCGACCTGGGCGCAGGTGGCCCAGAGCACGTCGTCGAGGGTGCCGCAGGCGGCGAGCTTCCGCGAGAAGCCGAACAGCCGCTCCGTGGCCCGCGCCCGGCCCTGGCTGACCACCGCGACGCGACGCGCGCGGGAGGCGAGGTTCGAGACGAGGACGGCCACCAGGGTGAAGAGCAGGAACGCCGCGACGTTGGTCGGATCGGCGATGGTGAGGGTGTAGACCGGCGGCAGGAAGAAGAAATTGTAGGCGAGCGAGGCCGCCACAACCGAGACGAGGGACGGCCCGAGGCCCCAGCGCACCGCCACCGCCACGACCGCGGTCAGCAGGAACAGGTCGGCGTTCTCGACGCCCGCGTAGGGTTCCGCGACGATGGCCGCGCCGAGGCCCGCGGCGATCGCCGCCAGCGCGATCGCGTAGGGCCGCGCGTCGCGCCCCGGGCGCGGCGCGCTCACCGCCACGGCGCGGCGCGCCGGCTTCTCGTCCGGGACGGCCTCGCCGGGGACGACGTGCACGCTGATGGCGCCGCTGTGCCGCACGAGGTCGTACACCACCGAGCCGTTGACCAGCTCGAAGAGCCACGAGCGGTTCGCCTTGCCGACGACGATGTGGTTCACGTTGGCCGAGCGCGCGTAGTCGAGCACGTCGTCGGCGATCCGGCGCCCGCCCGGCAGGGTGACGGCGTCGCCGCCGAGGCGGTCGGCGAGCCGCAGGGCCTCGGCGATGCGGTCGCGCTCGGCCTCGCTCAGGGCCGCCGCCCGCGCGCCCTCGATGGAGAGCGCCGTCCAGGGGGCGTGCAGGCGGTCGGCCAGACGCTTGGCGTGGCGCACGAGGCCGGCGGAGCGGGGATCCTCGTTCACGCAGACCAGCACGCGCTCGCCCGCCGCCCAGGGACCGGCGATCGCGTTGGCCCGCATGTGGCCGAGCAGCTCGTCGTCGACCCGGTCGGCGGTGCGCCGGAGCGCCAGCTCGCGGAGCGCCGTGAGGTTGCCGCGCGAGAAGTAGTGCTTGAGCGCGCGCTCGGCGTGCGTCGGGACGTAGACCTTGCCGTCCTTCAGGCGCTGGATCAGGTCGTCGGGGTTGAGGTCCACCACCTCGATATCGTCGGCCCGGTCGAGGACGCCGTCCGGCACCGTCTCGCGCACCCGGATGCGGGTGATCGACGCGACCACGTCGTTGAGGCTCTCGACGTGCTGGATGTTGAGCGTCGTCAGGACGTCGATGCCGGCATCGAGCAGCTCCTCGACATCCTGGTAGCGCTTCGGGTGGCGCGAGCCCGGGGCGTTGGTGTGGGCGAGCTCGTCGACCAAGGCGAGGGCCGGCCGGCGCGCCAGCAGGGCGTCGAGGTCCATCTCCTGCAGGACGGTGCCGTGATACGGAACGGAACGGCGGGGGATCGTCTCGAACCCGTCGAGCAGGGCCTCGGTCTCGGCGCGGCCGTGCGTCTCGACGACGCCGACCACGACGTCGAGCCCTGCCTTCAGCCGGGCCCGCCCGACGGTCAGCATCTCGTAGGTCTTGCCGACCCCGGGGGCGGCGCCGAGGAACACCTTGAGCCGGCCGCGCGTCCGCTCCTCCCGGCGCGCCGCTTCGAGCAGGGCGTCGGGGGAGGGGCGGGTCGGGTCGCGGCCGGTCTCGGGCATGATCGCCATCTTAGCAAAACCCCGCGGACAACGCGGGATCGTCGCGTCATCGCGAGCGGAGCGAAGCAACCCAGGGCAGCTGACGCCGGTGAGCGTGGCGCGGCTGGATTGCTTCGCTTCGCTCGCGAAGACGAAGCGGGATCCGCAGCGCAGCTTCGGGGTCCCCCCTGCTGCTGGGCGCGCCTCAGCGACGGGCGAGATCGTCGACCGCGAGGTTCAGCGCCAGCACGTTGACGCGCGGCTCACCCAGGAGGCCGAGGGTGCGCGCCTCGATGCGGGACGACACCAGAGCGCGCAGCTTGTCCGCCGGGATGTTGCGGGCCTTGGCGACGCGGGGAACCTGGAAGTAGGCGGCCTCGGGCGAGATGTCCGGGTCGAGGCCCGAGCCGCTGGTCGTGACGAGGTCGACCGGGACGGGCGCATCCGGGTTCTCGGCCCTGAGCGCGTCGAGATCGCCCTTCACCCGCTCGGCGAGGGCGGCGCTGGTCGGGCCGAGATTCGAGCCCGAGGAGTTCGCCGCGTTGTAGGGCATCGGCACCGTCTTCGCGGCGTCGGACGGGTCCGGCGCCGTCGTCGCCGAGGGCCGGCCGTGGAAGTAGCCGGCACCCGTGAAGTTCTGGCCGATCAGGCTGGAGCCGACGACCGTGCCGTCGCGCGCGATCAGGCTGCCGGCGGCCTTCGCGGGGAAGATGGCGCCGGCGAGGCCCGTCATCGCGAGGGGGTAGGCGAGGCCGGTGATCGCCGTCAGGGCGGTGAGCAGGACCAGGGCGGGGCGAAGCTGGTTGAGCATGGCAGGTCTCCGGGGACCGGTTCAGGCGAGGTGGAGGGCGCTGACGGCGAGGTCGATGGCCTTGATGCCAACGAAGGGCACCAGGACGCCGCCGAGGCCGTAGATCAGGAGGTTCCGGCGCAGCAGCGCGGCCGCGCCGACGGCCCGGTAGGTGACGCCGCGCAGGGCCAGCGGGATCAGCGCGACGATGATGAGCGCATTGAAGATGATCGCCGACAGGATCGCGCTCTGCGGCGAGGCCAGGCCCATGACGTTCAGCGCCTGGAGCTGCGGGTAGAGCGTGAGGAACATCGCCGGGATGATGGCGAAGTACTTGGCCACGTCGTTCGCGATCGAGAAGGTCGTCAGCGCGCCGCGGGTCATCAGCAGCTGCTTGCCGATGCCGACGATCTCGATGAGCTTCGTGGGGTCGCTGTCGAGGTCGACCATGTTGCCCGCCTCGCGGGCCGCGACGGTGCCGGTGTTCATGGCGACGCCGACATCGGCCTGGGCCAGCGCCGGGGCGTCGTTGGTGCCGTCACCGCACATGGCGACGAGCTTGCCGTCCGCCTGCTCCTTGCGGATCAGCGCGAGCTTGTCCTCCGGAGTCGCTTGGGCGAGGAAGTCGTCGACGCCGGCCTCGGCGGCGATCGCCGCCGCGGTCATCGGGTTGTCGCCGGTGATCATCACCGTGCGGATGCCCATCTGGCGCAGCTCGGCGAAGCGCTCGCGGATGCCGCCCTTCACGATGTCCTTGAGGTAGACCACGCCCAGCAGGCGGCCGTCCCTGGCGACGGCGAGCGGCGTACCGCCGGCCTTGGCGATCTCCTCCGCGATGGCGCGGATCTCGGTCACGACGCCGGTCTCGGCCTCGGGGCGGACGGCCAGGGCGACGTTGGAGCCGCGCGAGGCGATGGGCTGGCCCGAGACCGAGGCGATGACGGCATCGACGGCGCCCTTGCGGATCGACGTGCCCTGCAGATCCACCCCCGACATCCGCGACTGCGCGGTGAACGGCACGAAGGTGGCGTTGAGGCCGCCCATGTCCCGGGCGCGGATGCCGTACTTCTCCTTGGCCAGCACCACGATGGAGCGGCCCTCCGGCGTCTCGTCGGCGAGCGAGGCGAGCTGCGCGGCGTCGGCGAGATCCTGCTCGCTGACGCCGCGGACGGGGCGGAACTCGGTCGCCTGACGGTTGCCGAGGGTGATCGTGCCGGTCTTGTCGAGGAGCAGCGTGTCGACGTCGCCCGCCGCCTCCACGGCGCGGCCCGACATCGCGAGCACGTTGAAGCGGACCAGCCGGTCCATGCCGGCGATGCCGATCGCCGAGAGCAGCGCGCCGATCGTCGTCGGGATCAGCGTGACGAACAGGGCGACCAGCACGATCACGGGGATCGACCCGCCCGCGTAGCTCGCGAAGCTCGGGATCGAGGCCACCGCGAAGACGAACACGAGGGTGAGGCCGGCGAGCAGGATGTTCAGGGCGATCTCGTTCGGCGTCTTCTGCCGCGAGGCGCCCTCCACGAGCGCGATCATCCGGTCGACGAAGGTCGAGCCGGCCGCGGCGGTGATGCGGACCTTGATCTCGTCCGACAGGACCTGCGTGCCGCCGGTCACCGCCGAGCGGTCGCCGCCGGATTCTCGGATCACCGGGGCGGATTCGCCCGTGATGGCCGCCTCGTTCACGGAGGCGACGCCCTCGATCACCTCGCCGTCGGACGGGATCAGGTCTCCGGCCTCGACCAGGACGACGTCGCCGACCTTGAGCGAGGTGCCCGGCACCGTCTCGAAGGCCCGGCCCTGCCCAATGAGGCGCTTGGCGGTCATCTCGGTGCGGGTGCGCCGCAGGCTGTCGGCCTGGGCCTTGCCGCGACCCTCCGCGAGGGCCTCGGCGAAGTTGGCGAAGATCAGGGTGAACCACAGCCAGAGGATGATCTGGCCCGAGAAGAGCAGGTCGCTGCCGCCGGTGACGAGGTCGCGGACGAACAGCACGGTGGTGAGGAGCGCCACGACCTCGACCACGAACATGACCGGGTTTCGGATCATGGCCCGCGGATCGAGTTTTCGTACCGAGCCGAGGAGGGCCGGCCCGATCAGGGCGGCGCTGAACAGGGATGATGTGTGACGCGACATGGGAGATGTCCGGAGGAGAGATTGGAGTGAGGCTGCCGTCCTTGCGAGCGGAGCGAAGCAACCCAGGGCCGCGCTTCGCTGCGCGCGCGTTCACCGTTGCGGAGGCTCAGCCCCCGGCGCCGAGGGTGAGCGCGTAGGCGGCCAGCAGGGCGAAGCCGCCGAGCATCACGACGCCGAGGAGCGCCAGGATGAGGTCGGAGGTCCGCAGGGGCTGGGCGCCGCCGCGGTCGTGCCGCAGAGGAGGGCGGTGCAGCGCGAGGTGGTGGCGCGGGACGCGCCGGGCGGGGAAAGCGCGCGGCATCTCAGCCCCCCGTCGCGAAGGTCTGGCCGGCCGCGCCGGCGAAGTGCTCCACGATCGGGCCGAGCGCGAGCGACGGGAAGAAGGTCAGGCCGCCCATGATCAGCACGACGCCGACCAGCAGCCCGACGAACAGGCCACCGTGGGTGGGGAACGTGCCCGCGGAGGCCGGGACCGTCTTCTTGGCCGCGAGCGAGCCCGCGATGGCGAGCACCGGGATCTTCACGAAGAACCGGCCGACCAGCATGCCGACGGCGAGCGTGCTGTTGTAGAACAGCGTGTTGGCCGTCAGCCCGCCGAAGGCCGAGCCGTTGTTGGCCGCCGCCGACGTGTAGGCGTAGAGGATCTCCGAGAAGCCGTGCGGGCCGGCATTGGCCGGGCCGGCGAGGCCCGCCGGCACCACCGTCGCCAGGGCGGTGAAGCCCAGCATCATCAGCGGCAGGCAGAGGATGCCGAGCATGGCCATCTTCACCTCCTTCGCCTCGATCTTCTTGCCGAGGTATTCGGGGGTGCGGCCGACCATCAGGCCCGCCACGAAGATCGCCACGATGACGAAGATCAGCATGCCGTAGAGGCCGGCGCCGACGCCGCCGATGATGACCTCGCCCAGCTGCATGTTGAGCAGCGGGATCAGGCCGCCGAGCGCCGTGAACGAGTCGTGCATGGCGTTCACCGCGCCGCAGGAGGCCGCGGTGGTGATCACCGCGAACAGCGCCGAGGCGCTGATCCCGAAGCGGACCTCCTTGCCCTCCATGTTGCCGCCGGTGAGCCCGAAGCTGCTGAGCACCGAGCTGCCGTTGGCCTCGGCCCAGTAGGTGACGGCGACGCCGGCCAGGAACAGGATTCCCATGGCGCCGAGGATCGCCCAGCCCTGACGCTCGTCACCGACCATGCGGCCGAAGACGTTGGTCAGTGCGGCGCCGATCGCGAAGATCGAGACCATCTGGACGAAGTTCGACAGGGCGGTGGGGTTCTCGAAGGGGTGCGCGGCGTTGGCGTTGAAGAAGCCGCCGCCGTTGGTGCCGAGCATCTTGATCGCCACCTGGCTCGCGACCGGGCCCAGCGCGATGGTCTGCTTGGCGCCCTCCAGCGTCGTGGCGTCCGCGTAGGCGCTGAGCGTCTGCGGCATGCCCTGCCAGACCAGGAACAGCGTGTAGGGGATGCAGATCGGCAGCAGCACGTAGAGGGTCGCGCGGGTCACATCGACCCAGAACGAGCCGATCGTGCCGCTGGAGGCGCGGGCGAACCCGCGGATCAGCGCCACCGCGACCGCGATGCCGGTCGCCGCCGACAGGAAGTTCTGGTGCGTCAGGCCCAGCATCTGGGACAGGTACGACAGCGTGGTCTCGCCACCGTAGGACTGCCAGTTGGTGTTGGTGATGAAGCTGGTCGACGTGTTGAACGCGAGATCCGGCGCCACCGCGCTCTGATCGGCCGGATTCAGCGGCAGTACCGCCTGCAGGCGCAGGATCGCGTAGAGCACCGCGAAGCCCAGCACGTGGAACAGGATGACCGCGCCCGTATAGGCCAGCCAGTGCTGCTCCTGGCGGTCATCGATGCCGGACACGCGGTAGAGCCCGCGCTCGATCGGTCCGAGCACGGGCGAGAGGAGGGTGCGCTCTCCGGTGAAGACGCGGGTCATGTACGACCCGAGGGGCTTCACGAGCGCCAGAACGATCGCGCCGTACAGCGCGATCTGGATCCAGCCGTTGAGGGTCATGGGGGAGATCCGTCAGGGCCGCTCAGAACCGCTCGGGGCGGACGAGGGCGTAGGTGAGGTAGACGAGGAGGCCGGCGGTCACGCAGGCGCCGAGGGCGAGATCGAGGGTCATGGCGGCCTCTCTCAGAGCCGGTCGCAGGCGGCCGCGTAGCCGGCCGCCGCGGCGAAGAAGGCGAGGCCCCCTGCGAGGAAGACGATGTCGAGCATGGTGGTCGGGTCCGGTTCGGCGGACCGGCCGCGGAGGCTCCGCGGCCGGCCTTGGCCGACCAGCAGTGTCGCCGGGAACCGCGTTAGGGTTCGAGCGAGGACCGGGCGGGAGTTTATAAGGGCCGCGTTAGGATCCGGCGTTCCCGCCGAAGCTGGCCCGGAGACCCGCGCAGGCGGCCGGCACGGTCAGCCACGCCGCGCCCGGGCAGAGACGGCGCCACCGGGCGCGATCGAGCCGGATCACCCCCGCCTCGCGGCCGAGGATGCCGCCGTAGGCGAGGCCGCAGACGCGGCAGCGGCCCGCCAGCGGCTGGATGAATAGCGCCGGGGGTGCCGTGCCGGACGGCGACGCGGCGCCGCCGCGACAGGGCGGCGCGGCTCCGGCGCTCACTGGACCCGCAGGGGTTCGAAGACGTTCAGCGCGAGCAGCGCGAGGGACACGGCGGACCACCCGCCGAGCGCGACGACCATCAGCGCGAAGACGCGGTCGGCCCTGCACTCGGCGAGGATGTAACGGACGATCGGCATGCGGAGGCTCCATCCGGGCTGATGCCCGATGGCGCGACCACGTCCGCATCGGCCGTGAGGGACCAAGATGCGCGCGGGGCGTCCGGCATAGGGATGTCATCAGGATGGGGGGCCGGCGCGCCCGTCAGCCCGAGAAAGCGCGGATCGAGCGCGTGCAGGACGCGGGGCGGTGAGTCGTGGGCGCCGGATCCCGGTTCGGCGCGGCCCACCGAGGCCGGGACGGGCTCGGGCGCACGGAGGGGATCTAGTGGCACGACGCGGCCCCTCCGTGAGCGTCCGGTCCGCGGCCGGGCGACGCCCTAGACCGTCGCGGCCTCGGGCTGCTCGGTCGAGTTGAACACGACCTCGCCGGTCCGCTCGCAGACCACGGTGACAGAGGTCGCCCCGTTCTCGCGCTGCTGCAGGGGGAGCTGCGCGAGCGCGTAGGCCGTCGCCGCCTCGAGGTCGCACGGCCACAGCTTGGTGAAGCTCTCGCGTTTTCCGCGGCGAAAAGTGATCTTGTAAGCCATCGTTTCCTCCGTTTTCACGGAAGATACACCTTCTCGGCGTGCCGCCACGCCGCGCCGAGACATGGCACCGATGCGTTCCGGACGGGATTGGAAGCGAGAAGCCGGCAGACGGGCGACGAACTGCGCGACGAACGGCGAGCCCGTGACTGGGGCGGGACAGCGATTCCCGTACAGCTTGATCCGCAAAATAGACCATGCGACGGTGCCGAATAATGAATTGCGCGCCCGCGGGCATCGCGCAGATCAGGCTTGGCAGGGCAAGGCGTCACCCCTGGCGCGTCGGTGTCGGAGTGGTTCGAGGTATGTCCCACGCGCCGGCCGGATCACCCAGCGAGACAGGTCGGGCCGCCGACGCCGGCCCTAGCCGGAGCGCCGGGCCTCTCGACGAGGCCGGGGTCGCCAAGCAGAAGCTCGTCGAGGCGATCGAGAGCAGCTCGGAGGGCTTCGCGCTGTTCGACCCGGACGATCGCCTCGTCCTGTGCAACGGGCACTTCCAGGATTTCCATCCCGGCCTGTCGGCCATCATCGTGCCCGGCGTGACCTTCGAGGCCATCGCCAACGCCGTCGCGGAGACCTGCGTCGTACGGCCGGACGGGATGAGCGTCGAGGCCTGGGTCGCCGAGCGCATCGCCCATTACCGCGCGCCGCGCGGTCCGCTTCTCCAGCAGCGCGTCGACGGCCGCTGGGTCCAGGTCAACGAGCGCAAGACCAACGACGGCGGCGTCGTCGCGGTCTACACCGACGTGACCGAGATCAAGCGCGCCGAGCAGGTGCTCCAGGCGACGCAGGGGCGGCTGACCTACCTGCTCACCGCGTCCCCGTCGATGATCTGCAGCTTCGAGGTGGGGGGCCGCAACGCGCCGACCTTCATCAGCGAGAACGTGCGCGATCTCCTCGGCTACGAGCCCGGCGATTACCTGGCGGGGCCGGAATTCTGGCTGGAGCGGCTCCATCCCGACGACCGCGACCGCGTGCTCGCCGAGTTCCCGAACCTGCTCGCGGACGGGCACAACGTCATCGAGTACCGGTTCCGGCACGCGAACGGCACCTATCGCTGGGTCCGGGACGAGCAGCGCCTCCTGCGGGACGCGGCGGGCCAGCCCGTCGAGGTGGTCGAGTCCTGGAGCGACATCACCGAGCGCAAGGAGGCCGAGCTGGCGCTGCAGAAGCAGACCGCCTTCGTCGAGCTGCTCCAGGCCGCCGCCGCGGCCGCCAACGAGGCTCCGACGGTCGAGGACGCCCTGCGCTTCTGCCTCGAGCGCGTCGCGCAGCACGCCGGCTGGCCCGTCGGTCACGCCCATATCCTGGCCCGGGACGGAACGCGGACGCTGCTCCCGACCGGCATCTGGCACTGCGACCCCGGCGCGGATGTCGCGCGATTCCAGGCTGCCACGGCCGCCACGTCGCTGGCTGCCGGATCGGGCCTGGCCGGCCGCGTTCTGGTCTCGGGCGCGCCGGAATGGAGCGTCGGGGACCCGACGCTGGCCGCGGACCCGCGCGCGCCGGCGGCGGTCGAGCACGGCATCCGGGCGGGGTTCGCCTTTCCGGTGACGGTCGGGCGCGACGTCGTCGCGGTGCTGGAGTTCTTCGCCCGTGACGCGTCCCCGCCGGACGCCTCGCTGCTCCGGGTCATGAGCAATATCGGCGCGCAGCTCGGCCGCGTGATCGAGCGCAAGCAGGCCGAGGAGAGCCTGCGTCAGGCGAAGGAGGCGGCCGAGGAGGCGAGCCGCGCCAAGAGCAGCTTCCTCGCCAACATGAGCCACGAATTGCGGACCCCGCTCAACGCGATCATCGGCTTCACCCGGCTGGTGATGCGGCGGGCGAAGGATGTCCTGCCGGTCAAGCAGTTCGAGAATCTCGAGAAGATCCTGGCGAGTTCCGAGCACCTGCTCTCGCTGATCAACAGCATCCTCGACCTCGCCAAGGTCGAGGCGGGGCGCATGGAGGTCAAGCCCTCGGACTTCGCCCTGGAGCCGGTGCTCGACCTGTGCCTCCGCACCGTCGAGCCCCTCGTCAAGAACGAGGGCGTGCGCCTCGTCCGGGACGTCCGGGACCCGCCCCAGATGCTGCGCACGGACGAGGAGAAGCTGCGGCAGATCCTGATCAACCTGCTCAGCAACGCCATCAAGTTCACCGAGGCCGGATCGGTCACGCTCCGCGTCCGCTCGATCGATGAGGGCATCGAGTTCGCCGTGATGGATACCGGCATCGGCATCCCGGCGGGCGCCCTGAGCGCGATCTTCGAGGAGTTCCATCAGGTCGACAACAGCGCGACCCGGTCCCACAGCGGCACCGGGCTCGGGCTCGCGATCAGCCACCGGCTCGCGCGCCTGCTCGGCGGCCGGATCGGCGTCGAGAGCCGCGAGGGCGAGGGATCGACCTTCACGCTCACCATCCCGCCGCGGATCGCCGGCGGCGCCGAGGTGCCGCCGCCCCCGAAGCCGGCACCCGCCGCCGTCACCGCGCCGCGCTCGGCCGCCAAGGTCGTGCTCGCGATCGACGACGATCCCAACGTCGTCTACCTGCTGAAGGAAAACCTCGCCGATGCCGGCTACACGGTGATCGGGGCGGCGAGCGGCCAGGAAGGGCTGGTCAAGGCCCGGGAGCTGCAGCCGCGGGCCATCACCCTCGACATCATGATGCCCGGCACCGACGGCTGGCAGGTGCTGCACGCGCTGAAGACCGATCCGCTGACCCGGGACATCCCGGTCGTCTTGATCTCCATCGTCGACCAGAAGGAGCTCGGCTTCCGGCTCGGCGCGACCGACTACATGGTGAAGCCGTTCGAGCGGGAGGCCCTGATCGGCGCCCTCGCGCGGATCGCCCCCGACAACGAGCGCATCCTCGTGATCGACGACGATCCCAACGTGCCGGACCTCGTGCGGCAGCTGCTCGACTCGGAGCACTGCACCGTCGACTGGGTGGCCGACGGCGCGGCCGGCCTGGAGCGCATCGCGCAGGCCCGCCCCAGCGTCATCCTCCTCGACCTGCTCATGCCGCGGATGGACGGTCTCGCCTTCCTGGACGCCCTGCAGGCGGATCCCGCCGCCCGGTCGATCCCCGTCGTGGTCCTGACCGCCGCGTCCCTGGATCCCGCCGAGCGCGGCATGCTCCGCGAGCGCGTGCTCGGACTGATCGACAAGGGCGGGCTCGATCGCGCCGCCCTGGTCCGGGAGGTCCGCCGCGTGCTGCCGGTCCTGGAGACCGAGACCGCCGACGGTGACCGATGAGGTCGGCAACGACCTGCCCGTGGCGGCCCGCAACGCCCGGGACCGGCCCATGAAGCGGATTCTCATCGTCGAGGACGTCGCGCTCAACCGCGATCTGCTGACCCAGTTGCTCGAGGACGAGTACGAGATCCTGATCGCCGTCGACGGGGCCGCCGGCGTGGACATGGCGATCGCGCACCGGCCGGATCTCATCCTCATGGACCTGTCGCTGCCGCTCGTCGACGGCTGGGAGGCGACGCGCCGGATCAAGGCCGACGCGACGACCGCCGCCATCCCGGTGATGGCGATCACCGCCAACGCGATGACCGGCGACGAGGACCGCGCGCGGGCCGCCGGCTGCGACGACTTCATGACGAAGCCCGTCGACGAGGACCTGCTCTTCGCCAAGCTGCAGCACTGGCTCGGCTGAGCGCGGCCGTCTCACGCCAGGAAGGGAGGACCCGTGGAGCCAGCCCGCATCCTCATCGTCGACGATGAGCCCTTCAACCTCGACCTGCTGGAGCAGGAGCTGGAGCTCCTCGGCCACGCCAGCGTGCGGGCGGCGAACGGGCGGGCGGCCCTCGATCGGCTGAGCGAGGAGCCGTTCGACCTCGTGCTCCTCGACGTGATGATGCCGGCCCTGGACGGCTACGCCGTGCTCGAGCGGATGAAGGCCCACGAGGCGTGGCGCCACACGCCCGTCGTGATGATCTCCGCCCTCATGGAGATCGGCAGCATCGTCCGGTGCATCGAGCTCGGCGCCTTCGACTACCTGCCGAAGCCCTTCGAGCCCGTGATCCTGGAGGCGCGCATCCGGTCCTGCCTGGAGCGGAAGCGGGCGCACGACCGCGAGGTCGCGCATCTGCGGACCATCGAGCGCGAGCGCAAGCGCGCCGACGAACTCCTGCACGCCATCCTGCCGGTCTCGGCGGTGGCGGAGCTGATGGAGACCGGGCAGGTCAAGCCGCGGCTGTTCGGCGACGTCGCGGTCCTGTTCATCGACCTCGTCGGCTTCACCACGTGGTGCCACGACCAGAGCCCGGACGTCGTCGTCGCGGAGATCCAGCGCCTCGCGGAGGCCTTCGAGGTGGTCGCGCAGGCGCGCGGCCTGGAGAACATCAAGACGATCGGCGACGCCTTCATGGCCACGGCCAACCTGCTGCGGCCGCACGACGACCCGGTCTCCGCCGCCATCCGCTGCGCCGCCGACATGGTGGCGATCGCGGCCGAGGGCGAGCCGGGCTGGCGGATCCGCGGCGGCATCCATATCGGGCCGGTCGTCGGCGGCATCGTCGGCCGGACGAAGTTCACCTTCGACCTGTGGGGCGACACCGTGAACGTCGCCGCCCGGCTCGCGGGCCTCGGCGAAGGGTGCGCGCTGCACCTGTCGCGCGAGGCCTTCGCGCGCCTGCCTGACCCGCGCGACGTCCGGCCGATCGGCCCGGTGACGCTGAAGGGCAAGGGCGCGGTCGACGTGTACTGCCACGCCCTCGCGGCCGGCGACGCGACCCCGGCCTGAGACGCCCGCGGCGGCCGCGGAGCGTTCCGGATTGCGCAGCAAGAAGCGGGATGCGGCGCGCCGGGACGGAGCTTAGGGCCCGTCCCGGAGGTGCACCATGACCCGTTATCGCTGCGTTCCGATCCCGACGGAGACCGCCGATCGCTTCCGTACCACCGGCCTGGACGACCGGGACAACCCGGTCCGTCGGGTCGTCGCGACGGCGGATGGCGGCTTTCCCTGCCGACACTGCCTGCAGCTCGGCCGGCCCGGCGAGACCATGCTGCTCGGATCCTACGACCTGCCCGAGCCGCGCGGGATCTACTGGACACCCAGTCCGATCTTCCTGCACGCGGACGAGTGCCCGCGCGCCGAGGCGGTCGACGGCCTCGCGCCGATCGTCCGCGCGAACACGCTGGTCTCGGTCCGTGCCTACGACGCGGACCATCTCTGCCTCTACGATCTCGGACAGGTCTGTCCCGGGAGCGAGGCCGAGGTTCCGCTCCGCCGCGCCCTCGACGATCCGCGCACCCGCTTCGTCAACATCCACACGGCGCGGCCCGGGTGCCTCCTGTCCCGCGTGGAGCGCGTCGCCGACTGAGCGCGAGCCGCCGAGCCGCCCAACGGGCCGTTGCGCGGCCCGCTCAGGCCGCGACGTGGATATGCTCCTGCGCGTTGATGAAGGCCGCCACGCCAGCCGCCGGGATCGGCCTGCTCAGCAGGTAGCCCTGGACCTCCGAGAACCCGCTCGCCCGCAGCCGGGCCAGTTGCTCCGGGGTCTCGACGCCCTCGGCCGTCGTCGTGATCTTCAGGCTGCGGCCGAGTTCGGCGACGACGTGGACGATCGCCGCCGCCTCGTCCTTTTCCAGAAGGTTCCGGACGAAGGACTGGTCCAGCTTGATCTTATCGAATCGGAAGGTGTTCAGGGAGGAGAGGGACGAGTAGCCGGTCCCGAAATCGTCCATCGAGAACCGCACGCCTAAGGAGCGCAGGCGGCTCAGCATCTCGAAGCTCGCCTGATCCTGGCTCAGAATGACCGACTCGGTGATCTCCAGCTCGAGACGGTGGCTCGGCAGCTCGGTCTTCAGCAGGACCTCCTCGACGAAACGGTCGAGATTGCCTTCGCGGAACTGGATCGGCGAGATGTTGACGGCGACCCGCAGGGAGCCGGGCCACGTCATGGCATCGGCGCAGGCCCGTTCGAGCACGTAGGCGCCGAGGGCGTCGATCAGCCCCGTCGCCTCGGCGACCGGGATGAACTCGCCGGGCGAGATCATCCCGCGTTCCGGGTGGTGCCACCGCGCGAGGGCCTCGAAGCTCGTCACCGCGTTCGTCGCCAGGTCGAACAGCGGCTGATAGTGCAGCTCGATCTGCGCGGTGCCGATCGCCAGCCGCAGCTCGCGTTCCAGCCAGCGCCGCTGGTTCTGACGCTCCTCCATCTCCTGCTCGAAGACGCGGACGCGCCGACCGCCGTCGGCCTTCGCGGCGTAGAGGGCGACGTCGGCGCGGCGCAGGAGATCGTCGCCGTCGGCATCCTCCGTGCCGGAGACGGCGATGCCGAGACTCCCGTCGACGGACACGAACTGGCCGGCCAGGAAGAACGGCCGCCTGAGCTGGATCAGGATCTGCTCCGCCAGGGCGAGGACGCCGTCCGGCAGGTCTGCCTCGAAGAGGACCATCGCGAACTCGTCGCCGCCGAGGCGCGCCACCGTTCCGCCGGACGGGCACAGTCCGGTGAGGCGGCGGCCGACCTGTCGGAGGAGCTCGTCGCCGGCCGGATGTCCGAGTGTGTCGTTGATGCCCTTGAAGTCGTCGAGGTCGAGACAGATGACGGTCACCGCCCGGCCGCCGACCGCATGGTCCGCGAAGGCGGCGGCCAGACGGTCGGCCAGGAGCGCTCGATTCGAGAGGCCGGTCAGCGCGTCGTGGGTCGCGAGATGCGCGATCCGCGCCTGCGCGGTGACGCTCGCGGTGACGTCCTCGTGGGTCTCCACCCAGCCGCCATCGGCCATCGGCTCGACCGTGATCTCGATGCAGCGGCCGTCGGCGAGCGTCCGGGTGAGGGTCCGGCGGATCGGTCCGCTGTCCGCGGCCGACAAGTCCGTGAGACCGGCGAGCCGGTGAACCTCATCCTGTGTCGGTTCGAGATCCAGCGCGCCCGGAGCGATCCCGTAGATCCGGCAGAACTGGGAATTGTAGACCTTGAGCCGGCCGTGGACGCCGAACATGCACAGACCCTGGGACATGTTGTTCAGGGCGGCGTCGAAGCGCTCGTTCTGCTCCTGCAGCTGCCGCTCGCGCTCCGTCAGGACCGTGTTCTGCCGGAACACGTCGTCGCGCAGCTGATCGCGCTCCGAGAGGGAATGCTCCAGCACGACGACGGCCCGCGCGATATCGCCGACCTCGTCGGCACGGTCGATATCGGGCACGCTGACGTGCCAGTTGCCGCGCGCGACCTCGGAGACCGTCTGGGTGATGCGCACCAGGGGACGGGTGATCCGGCTCGACAGGAAGAGCATGACGACGGCGACGAGGCACAGCGTGAGACCGGCGACGACGCTGAGCGTCCGCAGCAGCGCGCGCGAGCTCTCCTCGCCGATGCCCACGACCTTGCCGGTGAGTTGCTGCAGCTCCCGCAGCGGCGCCGCGACGCAGAGGCGTATGTCGGGCGGCTGCGGGATGCAGCGCGCGACCTTCTCGGCGCCGAGCACGGCGTGCAGCTCGGCGCCCGACGCGGGTCCGAGCTGGGCGTTGGAGACCTCCGAGCCCGCCGAGGAGAGGAGGTTCTGGTCGGCGAGGATCAGGACGTCGCGGTTGCTGAGGGACGCGAACGCCGTCAGGGTCGGCTCGTGCGCGCGCAGGACCCGGTACCCGACGAGGCCGCCGATCACCTCGCCGAAATCGTCGAACAGCGGCTCGCCGAAGATGTCGGCGACCGTGCCGCTCTCGGTGGCGGCGAGCGCCCGCGCGAGCGCGTCGTCCCAGCGCAGCGACAGCACGAACCCGTCCGCGTGCTCCCGATCGTTGCGGGCGAGCACGGCCCGCAGGGACGCCGCGACGGGCGACGTCCGGAACGCCGCGTTGGCGGCGAGGAGGTCCGCCTCGACGCGGTCGGCGGTCAGGGCGCGGAGATTGAGGTCGAAGGCGATGGCGCCGTCGAGATCGGCGAGGGCGAGAGCCGGCCGCAGAAGCTCCGAGGCCGCCACCGTGTTGCCGGAGAAGACCGCCTTCGCGACGTCCCAGCGCTTGGACATGGTGGCGAAGCGCCGCTCGACGTCCTCGCGCTGCATCTGGAGCCGCGCCGCGGCGAGCTTGGCGTCGCTGAGCAGGCGGTCGGAGAGCTGGGCCTCGGACCAGGTCGAGACCTCCTGCGCCTGCTCGCGGAGCGTCTGGCCGGAGCGCAGAACCACGAGGAAAACCAACGCCGCCAGCGCGATCGCGGCCGTCGAGAGCGTGGCGCCGACGAGGCGCGCGCGCAGGGAACGCGAGAAGACGGTGCCCGTCACGGCCTGAGCGGGGCGCCGCCCCGCTCCGCCATGACCTGTCCCGCGCGGTCGGAGGTCGCGAAAGCGAGGAACGCCGACGCCGCGGCGTCGCGCGTGGCGGCCTTGTAGATCAGCGCGAGGGTCACGGCGCTCGGATAGGTCGGATCGCGCGGGGCCCGGCCGTCGATCGTCAGGACCGCGAGATCGCCCGCGAGCGCCGGCGAGTACGGACCGAAGCCGATCGCGCCGGGCGTCTCTCGCACCGTGGCGATCGCGTCCTGGGTCGTGGTCGCGGTCTTCGAGCGGCTGGTCAGGACGAGGTCGCGCCAGCCCGGCATGGTGGCCCGCAGGACCGTGAGCGTGCTGTCCGTGTCCTCGCGCCGGACGACGCGGATCTTCAGATCGGGGCCGCCGAGGGCGCTCCAATTGTCGACCGTGCCGGCGAAGATCGCGGCGGTCTGCGCGCTGGTCAGGTTGGTGACGCCGACGCCCTGATGGACGAAGATCGCCGAGGGGATGCGGGCGAGCGGCACCTCCACGAGTCCCTGGGCCTTCTCGGCCTCGGTCAGCGGGCGCGCGACCCGCCCGAGCCTCTGCCGCTCGCCGCCCACGGCCGCGACAGCGCCGCCGGAACCGATGCTCGGCGGCACCGACACGCGCGCGTCGCCGCTCTCGGCATTGTAGGCGGCCGCCACGGCCTGGAGCATCTCGATCCCGTCGCCCGTGCCGACGACCGCGAGGTCGTCCGCGCGCGCGGCGGCCGGCAGGGCCAGGAGGATGATTCCACCCGCGATGATGCGCCGAAGAGACGTGAATAACAGTGCCATAACCCGAGAATGCGCCTCGAGTGCTTAACCCGAGGTCACCGGATACCGTACACCGAAGGTGTGGTTGACGATCTGCTAGGCGACAGGCTCCGTTTTAGCGGTCCGATGACCCGCGACGCGCTGGAGGAAGCGCTGTAGGAAGTTCGTGTCAGACGGCGGTTTCCCGTCGGCGCCGCGCGCGGCCGCGTAGAATGGATCGGCGTAGCAGGTCGCCCCGGTCGCCGCGGCGAGGAACTGGACAGCCGCGACCATCTCGGGGGCGCCGGCCGCGAGGACGGTGTCGTCGCGCGTGAGCATCGGCATGTGGAGCGTCGGCCGCCCGGGCCGGGCATCCGGAGGCGGGTTGCCGCCGCTGCAGGTCAGGACCGTCGTCGCCCCCCGCTCGCGCAGCCAGTCGAGCGCCGGGCGCATGTAGAGGTTCTGCGGGTGCCGCGCGCCGGCCACGACGAGCAGGTCGCGCTCCGGCTCACGCATCCGGCTCGCGCGGGCGACCGCCCAGGCGGGCGCCCAGCCGACGCCCGATGAGACGATCACGAGACGGCCGCGCCCGAGCCGGTGGAAGGCGGTCCCGAACGGGCCCTCGACCTTCACCGCGGTTCCCGGTCCGATCCTGCCGCCGAGCAGCGGCGAGACCGCGCCGTCGGGCTGGCGGCGGATCTGGAAGATCAACTCGTTCAGTTCGCCCGATCCGTCCGCGCGCAGGGTCGGGCTGTAGTCCCGCGCGGGCAGCCCGGCGAAGGAGACCCGGACATACTGGCCGGGCAGGTAGGTCAGCCGCTTGCGCAGCGCGACCGTCACCTCGACGATCTCGGCGGTGAGATCGACGACGCGGTCCACGATGCCGGCCCGCCGGACGGTTTCCGGAACCTCGTCGAACTCGATGACCGCGTCGGTGGTCAGGCGGGCCCGGCAGGCCTGCACGGTCTCGCCGATGCGCGTCCCCGCATCGTCGACCGCGCCCGCATGGATCCGGACGCGGCAGGTGTCGCACTGCCCGGTGGCGCAGTCGTGCGGGATCGCCTGGCCGGCCGCCAGACCCGCGTCGAGCAGGGTCTGGCCGGCGCTGGCGCTGACCCGCCTTCCGTTGATGACGAGGCTGACGCGATCGGCCACGGCGCGCTCCCGGCTCAGCGCAGAAGGACTTCGACCGGCCGCATGTGCCGCGTGTGCCGCGTCTGCGTGTGATCGAAGGCCGAGACGTACAGGTAGAAGGTGTTGCCGGGCAGGAAATCGACGTCGTACTTGCTGCCGGTCGCGATCTTGCGCGCGGCGACGAGGGTCCAGTGGTCGTCGGCCCAGTCGGCGGCCGCCGAGATCCCGGCGCGGTCCCCCGTGTAGCCGTCGGTCATGAGCACGCCCGGCATCACGGTGCCGACCGGGATCTCCGCGTCGGCGGCAGCCGAGTACGGCACCGTCTCGGTCTTCTCGACCATCCACCACGCCGAGCCCGGCGACGTGCTGGCATCGAAGTCCAGATCCACGGTGCCGAGCTTGGCCACCGTCGCCTGCCAGTCCTTGGGAAGCCGCAGCGGCTCGACCGCGCCCGCGTAGCCGCCGGGCCCCTCGAACTTGAAGTTGTAGCGGTACGCGCTGGTGCCGGGATCGCCCCAGTAGCCGGCCTGGTAGCGGCCCTTCACGGCCCGCTCGGCGTCGGTGGGGTCTGTGGGCGGGCCGATATGCATGTCCTCGACGACGCCGAGCATGCCGCCGCGGGCCGCCTTCCACTGCCACATATCGATGTAGCTGCCGTCGGTGGTGTAGTGGTAGCCGCGGCCGTTGAGCGGGGCGGGGGCGTCGGGCAGCGGCCGGGCGCCGAGATGGGTCGACCCGCCGCTGCCGAACGCGTCGGACCGCGAGAAGATCACCGCCAGCTTGTCCTCGTAGTAGGCGGTCACGTCCGCGCGCGCCGCGTCCGCGTCGAGGAGGTGCCAGCCGTCCGCCTTCTTGATCATCGGGACGCGCTTCAGCGAGCGCGACGGGTCCCACCAGCGGAAGGCGAAATACACATTCGTCGCGTCGCGCACGGCGCGGATCTCGACGGTGGTCTCACCGGTCCCGCCGAAATTGGCCCCCTGCATCGTCCGGACCGAGACCGGGCGCGCGGTGCGCCAGACCGGGTCTTCGAGGAGCTTCGACAGGTCGGGCCCGGCCGACACCTTGTCGATCACCAGCGTGGACCGGCCCTTCACGTCCGCGAAGGCGAGGCCGCCGACGACGGGGAGGCCGATGATGGCGGCGGCCAGAAGTGGGCGTCGCCGCCGCGCCGCACCGTCCGCCAGGGCCGCCGGGCGGAACAACCGCAGGAGCTGCCACAGGCCGCCGTACATGAAGTGCGCGAGGGTATGGACCGCGATGTAGGCCAGGGCGACCAGCGCGCAGGTGGCGTGCAGCCAGACCACCCAGCCGCCATAGCCGAGGTAGAGCGCGACCCCGGTGCCTGTCAGGACGAGCGTGACGGCGTAGATCAGCCAGTGCAGCGCGACGTTGATGCCGCCCCACCGTGCCTTCCGGGCGGCCTTGCTTCGCCCGCTGACACGGAGGGCGCGGAGCCGCGACAGGCCGTTGCGATCCGTGAGACGCCCGCGCACGAGGTAGACCAGATAGGCGGTGATTCCGAAGAATAGGGTCAGGCCGGCCACGAAGTGGACGGTCCAGACTTCACCTTGCGGAAGCAGGGGCGCCAGGAACTTCGCGGTCCGCGCCACGGGCGCGTCGGCCGAGATGCGCAGGCCCGTGAGCAGGCTCGCCACCATGGCGATGGCGACCACCCAGTGGATCACGATCGTCCCGACATCGGAGCGGGGATGCCGGTCGACCTGCGCGGCGGCTGTACTGCGCCACCCGGGGGCGGTCTCGGCTCCGCCGGGCGGATGCGGCGCGAGGGTCAGCGGTTCCGACATTCGATCCTCCGCACCGTCGCCGCAAATTGGACGCGCTACGTTAGAACTTTGTAAATCATGATGCCGGCCGTTGGATATAGCCGAGCTTTGCAATCTATAACTCTTGAAAGATATGCTTAACGGCGGTCTCGGCCCGGTCGATCAGCAGGCCATGCCGTGGCTCCGCCCCGCCGCGGCGCAAACCGGTTCGGGTCGCGCGTCGACGAGAGGCGGACGCGGCCGATAGGGCACGGCCTCAGAGCGGCACCTCAAGCACCTGTCACGACGGAGCGCTCAGTCAGGAATGCTCGGAGACAGGATCTCCTAGCGACGGCACGGGATCTGTCGCCGGATCTCGGGGAGCAGGCCTGATAGGGCGGCAGATGCCTCTTCATCGCTGCTAGCGACATCCACGGCGCAGAACTCGAGGTCTCGGTCGGCGGAGTCCACGCGATGGACCGCGCCATCAACCAGCCTCGCTGAGCCGACGCGGCCGCGATCCGCAGCTCGCCTCGCCCGCGCACTCCCATTTCCGTGATCAATTTGGATACAAAAACAAATTTCAGGAAGTCAATTCCGGTTGAAAAACGCAATCGCAATTTATTTGTAAAATCAAATCTTGACGGATACGGTCAAGCTGCCGAGCGATAGAGCGGCCAATTCTCGAAAAATACTGCGACGCCGCACCGTGTCGGGACCCGTACACGTGCGTGAACGCGGATCATTGGGTTGACGCTGGCAGTGGCACGACCACGGCGTCGGATGCGGGGATATGATGACCAGAATCAAGGCGCTGTTACTGGGCTCCTCGGCCCTGATGATCCCGATCGGCGGTGCGTACGCTGCCGATCTCCCGACGTTCAAGGCTGCGCCGGTCGAGTTCGTACGCGTTTGCAACGCCTACGGCGCCGGCTTCTTCTACATCCCCGGGACCGATACCTGCATTCGTCTGTCCGGACGGGCGCGGTATGACTTCCTGTATCAGACCAGCAAGGTTCGCACGGGCGGCGGCGGCGACCTCACCGGCTATCTCGGCCTGATGCGTCTGAACCTCGATTCGCGGACCCAGACCGATTACGGAACCCTGCGCGCCTTCCTGCGCATCGATGTCGCCAACCGCAGCGGCCCGTTCCTGACCTCGGGATCTCGGCAGCGCGAGAGCTTGGCCATCGCGGGCCTCGGCGCCGACGCCTTCGGGCGCACGCAGACCTACGTCAACGCCGATAAGGCCTTCATTCAGTTCGCCGGGCTCACCGCGGGCCGCGCGTCTTCCTTCTTCGACTTCTACGCGCACGACTTCGAGCTGATCGGCGGCACGGCCGGCTCCGATACGTTCAGCACGAACCTGCTCGCCTACTCGGCGATCCTCGGGAACGGCATCACGCTGACCGCCTCGATGGAAGATCCGACCTACCGGCGCTTCCCGATCTTCGGCACCGGCTCGGCAGTCGGGGCCTTCACGGCCGGTGGCGGCTTCGCGGGCTACAGCAACGCCTTCAACCCGTTCACCCCCTCGACCTGGCTGGCGCCGATCGTCGTCGGTCCCGGCAATGTCGCCTTCGTCGATGTCACCCAGAAGAGCCGCATGCCGGACTTCGTCGGCGCGGCCCGCATCGACCAGGCCTGGGGCTCGGCGCAGCTCTCGGCCGCCGTCCACGAGATCAATGCCGGCGATGCCGGCAGCACGGTCGCGGGCATCACCACCGCCACGACCGGCCTGGGCATCTCGCCGACGGGACGCGCCTCGAACGCCTACGGCTGGGCGGTCCAGGGCGGCCTGAAGGTCAACCTGCCGTTCATCGCGACGGGCGACACGCTCTACCTCCAGGGCGCCTACGGGCAGGGTGCCATCGCCTATACGGGCATCTCCAACTACACGGCTCCGTACGACGCCCTCGGCGCGGCGCCGGTCGGCGGCGGCTCGTTCGCGCAATACTACGCGGACGCGGTGCTGAATCCCGCGACCGGCCGCCTCGAACTGTCGACCTCGTTCTCCGCTGTCGCCTCCCTGCTCCATTACTGGTCGCCCGCCTGGCGCTCGGCCTTCTTCGGCAGCTACGCGCAGATCGACTACAACTCCAAGGGGCGCAACGCTCTGGGCCTCCTCGGCTTCGGCTTCGCCCCGGCTGGCGCCAGTGCGTCGAATGCCCTGGCCTTCGCCACGAGTCCCATCCTGCGGGGCAACAACCAGATGATCACCGGCGCCAGCCTGATCTGGACCCCCGTGAAGGATCTCGATATTGGCGTCGAGGGCGAGTACATCCGCACGGCGCTCAACAGCGGCGTCACGCCGGACATCTCGAAGAACGCGCTGCGCTACGTCAATTCGCAGGATGCGGCCCAATTCCGGTTCCGCGTGCAGCGGGATTTCTGAACCGATCCGACGCGCCTTCGCGGGCGCAACGTCCAGTCTCGAGCCCGGCCGCAAGGCCGGGCTTCTCTATTTGGCGCGCCAAGTAAGTTATCTCGTAAATTGGGCCATATTCAACAAATAAAAGATCTTTTGCTTGCGATTGTCGCAAAATCATCTACAAGAGAGTCAGCTCTTCAGCGGCTTGCTTCGCCGCCGACCGAGCGGATGCTATGGTTTCAGAGCGGCTGGCCCGGGTACCAGGGCAGGGCCGGTCTGACCCAGAGCTTCAGACCCATACGACTTCGCCGACCGGGCAACCGGTCGGCTTTTTCGTGCGCCCTGCCGGCGCAAGCCGGGCAGGATTGTCCGCCAGGCCCGGGCGACACAAGCCCCGATCCCGGTGACCGGGATGTGGCGGACCTGAGGTCAGCCACCACGAGAAATTCAAAAATCGTTTCAAGATTGAAGCCTGCCCAAAGAGCGAAAGAATTATTCCGCAATAAAATATAGAGTTTAAATGCGTATTGCAGCATCTTACTACCACGTCGCCGGTGAGCGACAGCTTGTGTAACGGGAGATCATCATGAAGAACATCGTCCTCGCCTGCTCGATGGGCGCGATGCTGATTGCGGGACCTGCTCTCGCTCAGGACGGTGGCGCGACCATCGATCCCAGCCTCATCGTCCGGACCAACGGCAGCGGCCTCGACGCGTGGTCCGCCTCCGAGGGCAACGACAAGGCGGGCGGCATGTGGGAGGGAGCGACCGGCTACAGCGCCGCGATCCAGCGGCCCAGCGCGGTCGAGACCGTCCCGGCCAATCGCCAGTGGAGCCATCTCAACAGCCGCGAGCGCCGCCGCGGCCAGCCCGCCTACTGAGCGCCCACCCGGTTCGGCCCCGCGCCCGGCACGCCCCGCGATGCGGGACCGGCCGGGCGCGACGGCGTGACGACGGCGTCAGAGGGATGCGGCCGGCAGGAGGTCGATCGACGGGTGCCCCGCGACGCTGTGGGTCCAGCTGAGGGTCACGCGGCAGCCGCTCCCGTCGGAGACGATGTCGAAGGTGGCGCTGTGCAGCCGCGCGATGGAATCGACGAGGCTCAGGCCGATCCCGAAGCCGCTCTTGTCGGTCTTCAGCGCGCCGCGGCGGTACCGGGCGCGCACGGCGCTCAGCTCCTCCGCGGGGATGCCGCAGCCCGTATCGGTGACCTGGATCCCCGTCGGATTCCGGAGCAGCGCGACCGTCACCTGCCCGCCGGCCGGCGTGAACTTCAGGGCGTTGTCGATCAGGTTGCTCACCGCCTCGAAGATCAGGCTGCGGTCGCCCTCGATCGCGCACGGGCCGTCCGGCCGCTCCCAGAGAAGTCGGATGTCGCGCTCGATCGCCAGGGGCTCGTAGTACTCCACCGCATCCTCGAGCAGCCGGCCGAGATCGACTTGGGTGAAGCCCGATCGGCGCAGGCGGTCCTCCATCTCGGAGATGCGCAGCAGGGCCGAGAACCGGACGACGATGCTCTTGACCTCGGCCAGGACGTCCTCGTTGAAGGCGCGGAAGGCCGCGACGCTGTCGGCTTTGCGCAGCGACCGCTCCAGCGTGCCGACCACCCGGGTCAGCGGGGTGCGCAGGTCGTGGGCGATGTTCTCGTTGACGCCCTTGATCTCCAGCATCAGCCGCTCGAGCTGGTCGAGCATGTCGTTCACGACGCGCGTGAGGTGAGCGAGGTCGGCCGAGACGCCGCGCGTCGGCAGGCGCTCGCTCAGGTCGCCGCGCATGATGCGCTCGACCGCCTTGGTGATCGCATCGTTCTGCCGCAGCGAGCCGGCGCCGAACACGACGGCACCGATCAGGCCGATCACGATGGTGGCGGCCATGCCCCAGACAAAGGTCTCGACCAGCGCCTTCTCGAGGGACTGGAGATCCTGGGCCGAGCGGCTGACCAGCACGTACTCGCCGCTCGGAAGCTCGGTGAGCTGGCTGAAGAGCGTGCGGCTGCGGTGATCCAGCGGCTGCGCCAGGATGAACGGCTTCCCGATCGGTGCCCTGTCGGGGAAGGCGATCGGCGCGCCGGCCCGCCGCACGTGGTCGGGCCCGAACAGGACGAGCGGGCGGCCGCCCTCGGCGAAATCCTCGGACGCGTCGATCCGCTCGCGCAGCGCGCGCGGCGACAGGTTCAGGAGGTGCTTCGATTCCCACTCGACCCACTCGAACGCGGCCTTGCGGCCGTAGCTGCGCGTGTCGACGTAGAGGAAGCCCGAGAGCGCCAGCGAGGCGGTCCCGAAGGTCGCGAAGAACAGGCACGCGACCCGGAAGCCGCTGGTGCGCCGGACCTCAAGAAGGCGCACGGAGGATGAAGCCCGTGTTGCGCACCGTGTGGATCCGCGGGTTCAGCCCGTCGGGATCGAGCTTCTTGCGGATCTTGCCGATGTGGACGTCGATGACGCTGGACTGGTGATTGAAGCTGTAGCCCCAGACGGATTCGAAGATCATCTTCCGGCTCACCAGCGTGCCGGCGTTCTGCATCAGGAACTCGATGATCGCGAATTCCTTGGGCAGGAGCTCAATTTCCCGGTTCCCGCAATGGAGGACGCGCTCGATCAGGTCGAGGCGCAGGTCGCCGACGACGAGTTCGTTCACCGCCTCGGCCGCCATCTTGCGCCGCGCCAGCGCGTCGACGCGGGCGGTGAGCTCGATGAACTCGAACGGCTTGGCCAAGTAGTCGTCGCCGCCGGCGCGCAGCCCGTCGACGCGCTCGTTGACGGCCGACAGGGCGCTGAGGATCAGGACCGGCGTCGAGATCTTCGCGGCGCGCAGCTCGGTCAGCAGCGACAGGCCGTCGATCTCCGGGAGCATCCGGTCGAGCACGATCACGTCAAAGTTACCGTCCAGGGCCTTGCGTAGTCCGATGCTGCCACTGGGGGCTTCGTCGACCTGAAAACCGTATTCCGTGAGGGCCGAACCGATCTCCGCGGCGACCCGCCGGTCGTCCTCGACTACCAATACGCTGGCCATTCGTTTTTCCTTCTTATTTTGTATTCGCCGGCCCTGTCTGGTCTCCTGCGGCTCGGAGGGAGAGGTGGAATTATCCTCTTCGGAGCCGGAGTCAAATGCGGTTCGGTCGCGGCGGCCGACCTGCGTCATCCCGCCGGCGAAGCTTACAAGGGAGCGAGGGATCTGGACCATGCGCCTCACTCCGCGCTCGCCTGCTCGGAGAGCTTGGCTGTCGGGACCTGGGAGGCGACGGAGCCGCGGGGGACGACGCGGCTGCCGTCCTGAAGGCCGGCGGGCGGGTTGAGGACGACGGTCTCGCCGCTGTCGAGGCCGCTGCGCAGCTCGAGGCGCGTGCCGAGATCGCGCGCGATCGTGATCGGCCGGAGCCGGACGGTGTCGTCCGCCCCGACCACGGCCACGCGCGTCCCCTCCGCGTCGAAGATGAGCGCCTCGGACGGCACGATCACCCGCGGATGCGTGCGCGGCACCGCGAAAGTGACGGCGACGTAGAGGCCCGGCCGCAGGATTCCGTCGGGATTGGCGACGTCGACCTCCGTGTCCAGCGTCCGCACCGAGGATTGGAGAGCCACCGAGCTGCGCGAGACCGTGCCGTCGAAGGTCCGGTCCGCGATCTGCGCGACCTGGACCCGCGCCTTCACCCCGTCGCGGATACCCACGGCGGCCGATTGCGGCACCTGCACCGCGACCCGCAGGACATCGGTGCTGTCGACCGTGAAGAGCGGCGTCCCGGAGCCGGCATCGCCGTGGACGAGGTCGCCGACATCGACCTTGCGGGCGGTCACGATGCCGTCGAACGGCGCGACGACGCTCTCGAAGGTGGTCAGCGTGCGGAGCCGGTTGACGGTCGCCTGCTGGGCGGTGATGTTGGCTTCCGCGACCTTCACCTTCGCCTGCGCGGCGGCGAGGGTCGCGGTGGCGGTCAGCATCCCCGCGCGGGTCTGGTCGGCGTTCTGCTTCGAGGCCCAGCCTTGTCCGGCCAGGGTCGCGGTGCGGGTGTCGGTCACGTTCGCGAGCGTCACATTGGCCTTGGCCTGCTCCACATCCGCCTGCGCGACGGCGAGCTGCGCCTTGAACTGGCCGAGCTGGGCCTCGGCCTGCCGGGCCTGCTGGTCGAGGTCGGGCGCGGCGATCCGGACCAGCAGGTCGCCCTTCTTGACCCGCGACCCGATGTCGACCCGGCGCTCGGCGATGTAGCCGGTGGCGCGGGCGAAGATGTCGGCATGGTCGAAGGCCTCGGTCTGGCCCGGCAGGGTCAGCGTCATGGGCCCGTCATCCACCTGCGCCGGCCCGGTGCGGACCGTCGGAACGAAGTTCACGGCCTCGGCCTGCGTCACCAGGGAGGCCTGGTAGGTCTCCCAATGGTGCCAGGCGCCGAGCCCGAGGGCGCTGCCGAGCGCGAGGAACGCCACGAGGAACGGGCGCTTGCGCGGCGGCGGCGGCACCGCGTGGACGAGGGCCTCGCCGGCCCCGTCCTGCCGCAGCGGGTCGATCTCGACCGCGTGCTGGTGCGCCCGCGCGGCAGCCTCGGCGCCGCTCCCGGGGGCGTCGTTGAAACGGGTCATCAATAATCCTCGAGGGGCTTGATCGGGTTGCGGCGGAGCAGGGTGTAGAGAAGGGGGACGAAGAGCAGGGTCGAGACGGTGCCCATCCCGATCCCGCCCATCACCGCGCGGGCGAGGGCGGCGTTCTGCTCGGCGCCTTCGCCGGACCCGATCGCCATGGGGATCAGGCCCAGGAACATCGCGGAGGCGGTCATGAGCACCGGCCGGAGGCGGGTATGGCCGGCCATCAGGGCGGCCTCGCGGGCAGAGCAGCCGGTGGCCTCGCGGTGCTCCTTGGCGAAGGTGACGAGCAGGATCGAGTTCGCGCTCGCCACGCCGACCGACATGATCGCGCCGAACAGGGCGGGGATCGAGAACGCCGTGCTGGTGATGAACAGGCTCATCACGATGCCGCAGAAGGCCAGCGGCAGGGCGGCGATGACCACGAAGGGGTCGACCCACGTCTGGTAGTTCAGGACGAGCAGCAGGTAGACCGCCACCAGCGCGATCCCGAGCCCGAGCTCGATGCGCGAGAAGGCGCTCTCCATGCTCTCGATCTGGCCGCGGACGAGGATCTTGTCCGGGGCCGGGAGCTTGACCTGCTCCTCGGCGACGATCCGGTCCACGGCGTTTCGGACGCTGCCGAGATCCGCGTTCTGGACGTTGGCGAGGATGTCGAAGGTCGGCTGCTGGTTGACGTGGTTGATCACGGTCTGCTCCGGCTGCCGCTGCATCGTGGCGATGTTCGACAGCAGGATCGGGATGCCGGGCCTGTCACCCGCGTCCGTGTGCACCGAGACCGGCGTGTTCATCAGCTGTGTGATGTCGGCGTTGCGCCACTCCGGCGTCTGGACCCAGAGCTGGTACGGCATGCCGGACTTGGGATCGGCCCAGAAGTTCGGGCTGACCTGGAAGGAGCCGGAGAGCGAGACGTTCAGGTTCTGCGCGATGGACTGCTCGCTGACGCCCATCTCGGAGGCCAGCCTGCGGTCGACGTTCACGTACATCTGCGGGGCGTCGACGATCTGGTGCAGGTGGACGTCGACGGCACCGCGGACCGCCGCGATGCGGCGGACGAGGTCCTGCGCCACGGCGAGGTCCTCGGCATCGTGCCGCCCGGAGACCTGCACGTCGATCTGCGCGACGGTCCCGAAATTCAGGATCTGCGTGATGATGTCGGACGGCTGGAAGTAGAAGGTGTCGTCGGGGAAGGCCTGGTGCAGGACCTGGCGCAGCCGCTTCTCGTAGAACGAGATCGGCTTATGCTCACCCTTCAGGTTGATGAGCATCTGCCCGTCATTGTAGGCGACGAACGACGCATCCATGAAGGCGAAGTTGTAGTTCGAGGCGGGGAGGCCGATGTTGTCCAGGATGAGCCCCAGCTCGTCCTTCGGGACGACCTGCCGGACGACGTCCTCGACCTGCGCGAAGGTCTTCTCCGCCTGCTCGATCCGCTCGCCCGGACGCGTGCGGATATGCAGGGTCATCTGGCTGGATTCGATCTGCGGGAAGTAGTCCTGACCGACGAAGGGGAAGATCGCGGCCGTCACCGCGAACACGGCGAGCGCGCCGGACAGCGCGAGGGCCGGGTGGCCGAGCACCGCGGACAGGAGGCCGACATAGCCCGCGTGGAAGCGCGCGAACCCGCGCTCGAACGCGTTGCGGAAGGCGAGGGCGCCGCGCAGCGGATATTGAAGCAGCCAGGCGAGGGGCCGTGTCGGCGCGCGGAGAATCCGGCCGAGGACGGAGCGGCGGCGGGGTGGTGACGCCCCATCGACCTCGGCGGCCGGGCCGTGATGCCGGGCGTATTCCGGGGCGACCAGGACGTCGATGAGGATCGCCACCAGCGTCCGCGACAGGAGGTAGGAGGTCAGCATCGCGAAGACCACCGCCTCGGCCTGCGGGACGAAGAGGTAGCGGGGCGCGTCCGTGAGGAAGAAGACCGCCGAGAAGGCCGAGCAGATCGCCAGCGTGGAGATCAGGGCCGGCTTGGCGATGCCGGCCACGCCCTCGACCACCGAGCGCCGGAAGGAGAAGCCTTCCTCGAACATCCGGTAGGTGTTCTCGATCGCGACCGTCGCGTCGTCCACGAGGATGCCGACGGCCAGGGCGAGGCCGCCCAGGGTCATCACGTTGATGGTCTGGCCCAGAGCAACCAGGATCGACAGGGAGGTCAGGATGCAGAGCGGGATGGAGACCAGCACCACGATGGTCGAGCGCCAGGAGTTGAGGAACAGCAGGATGGCGAGACCGGTGAGCCCCGCCGCGATCACCGCCTCGCGCACCACGTCGGAGATGGCGTCCGAGACGAAGACCGACTGATCGAACAGCGGCGTGATGGTCATGCCCTTCGGCGCGGCCGCGTGGATGTCCGGCAGCGCGGCCTTGACGGCGTTCACGACGTCCAGGGTCGAGGCCGCGCCATTCTTGAGGACCTGCAACAGGACGGAGTGGTGGCCGTCGGCGCGGACGATGTTGATCTGGGGGGGCGAGCCGTCCCGGACATGGGCGACGTCGCGCAGCAGGACCGGCTGGTTGTTCTCGACCTTGATCGGAATGCGGTTGAGCTGATCGACCAGCTGCGGGCTCGAGTTCAGCCGCACCGTGTATTGCTGCGTCCCGATCTTCGCGAGGCCCGAGGGCACGACGAGGTTCTGCTTGAGGACCGCGTTCAGGACATCGAGCGGCGTCATGCCGATCGCGCGCAGCTTGCCGGGGTCGAGATCGACCATGACCTGACGCGGCGCGCCGCCGTAGGGGGAGGGCAGGGTCGAGCCCGGCACCTCGGCGAGCCGGCGGCGGGTCCGGTACTGCGCGTAGTCGAAGACCTTGGTGAGCGGCAGCTTCGAGGACGACAGCGCCATCTGAATGACGGGCACCGACGAGGCGGAGAAGCGCATGATGACGGGGGGCTGCACGCCCGGCGGCATGCGCGAGCGGATCGCGTTCATCGCCGAGTCGACCTGGGTCATCGCCAGATCGATGCTGACCGCGGAATCGAAGTAGATCCGCTCGGTCACCGTGCCCTGGATCGACGTCGACTCGATCCGGCGGATGTTGTTCACGTTGCTCGACAGCGAGAACTCGCTGTAGTTCGTGATGCGCTGGACCATGTCGGTCGCGTCGAGACCATTATAGGTCCACACCACCACCACCACCGGGATATCGACGGCGGGCAGCACGTCCTTGGGCGCGACGGTGATCGAGCCGAGCCCCGCGAGGAACATGAGGACGGCAAGAACATAGAAGCTCTTGCGAAACTTCAGAGCGAACCGGACGAGTTCCATGTGATCAGTCGGGTGTCCCGCCGTGACCCGGCTCCCATTCCCGCGGGATGCCCGCGTGGACTGGGAGCCGATCAAGCCTCGTGTGCGAAGAGAAGGCAGGGCGAATGCCCGGCACGCCGAAGTTATAGTCCTGGCAAAGACACTCTTCGAATGAATTCGGCACGACAAAATAAAGCGCGTTTAAGAAACTTAAAGCGGCAGCGGATCTCTAAAGTGCGTCGCGAATCCGATGCTTGCACTGTCTCCGTCCTAGGCCGCGGCCGGACGGGCGCGCATCGAATTTTAAAGAAAATTTCTCAAATCAATTCCGTTTTCACTGCTGAAAAGCCTATTTGATTGCAGTGCGCGGTCGGCTTGCGCCATCTTCCGAATGTCGAGATGGGCTGACCCGCCAACGTCGCTGAAGGCAGTGCGTCGCGGCCACGCGGTGATCCCGTCGGGCGGCTGTTCCGAAGCGCGCACGCGTTGTGGCGGGCCTGCTCGCAGAGACCGGCCGCTGACGCCCGCGGCGGTCTCGTCGGACACATCCAGGACATCCGGAGCGCGGCGTCCGCGCTGCCGATCTCGTGCGCGCGAGGAGGCGCGGGCCTATGACCAGACGATGTCTGCTGATCCTGGTCTCAGTGCTCTCACTGGCGCTGCAGACCGGCGTGGCGCTGTCCGAGAGCGAGATGCCGGCAGGAGGCGCCTTCATGAGCAGTTACACTTCGGATCCTTACTTCGACCCGCGGTCACGGTACTCGCAGGCTCACGCCACCGGAGACATCCGCGGACAGCCGATGCTCGTCGAACCGGGCGACGCCCCGCCGCCCTGCAAGCTCTTCGACACGGCCTGCGCGGCCGCCTTCGAGCGCTCACGCCCCCACGCGTATCGCTAGGGCCGGCGCCGACCGGGCGAGAGCGGAGCGCTCGCCCGTCTCGGTCCGAAAACGCGCCCTCTGCCGCGCGGAAATGGGGCATGTCAGTCCGGTGTCGGATCGTCCGCGATCCTGCGCCGCAAGTGCACCAACTTCCAGCCCGAGACCGCGCCGACATCCCGCCACCGGCGGCTCGGGCCGGTGGGGCTGCAGTCGACGATACCTGTGAATTCTTGAGCCAGGTTATATCGCAAGGCGTTTGCGCGCTCTATCCCGTTGAAAATTGCACGTTGACGGCGTGCGGGATGAGCAATGATTGAACAGGGCCCACGGATAGCGCGCGAATTCCATGTCGGCGTCGGCGGCGACCGCTGGGCCCTGATGCGCGACCTCCAGACCGGGCAGCCCTACGTCTCTCACTCCCCGGGCGATGACGCGCCGGAGGTCCAACTGGATCTCGGTTCGTTCCTCGTGCTGTTTACCGGAGAGGAGCGGGAGAAGCTGCTCCGCCTGATCGGGTCGCTGCTGCCGGACGAGGACGCGCGTGCGGATGCCGACGGCCGGGCCGGCCCGTCGCGTCCGCTGACCTTCGTCTCCCGGTGGCTTCCCAACCGGTAGGTCGAGACTTCGGTATTAGCCACCTCGACGCGAATTTTAGGCGCAATTGAGTTCAGTTCGTAAACCGGCCCTTGATCGGTCGCCGCTTATGCTCCGGCGCTCTAGCGCGGAGTACTTATGGACAACCAGCGCAACGCCCGACGCGTCTCCGTCAACCTGAGCGGATGCATCTCGGTGGCCGGCCATCCCGCCATCCCCTGCGTGGTGCACGACATGTCGCGGTGGGGTGTTCGCCTCCGGCTCGTCGGGACCGAGCGGGTGCCCCCCGCGTTCACGCTGACGATCGACGCCACCGACACGGTGATCGGCTGCGAGACGGTCTGGAAGAACGCCGACGAGATCGGGGCCCTGACCGACCTGATGGAGTGAGCGACGGCCGGGTCTGGCGCTCGCTTCAGATCGGCCCCGGATCGCCTGGCGATCGGGCACGATCGAGGAGCCGGCGTCCAGCGCGCCTCAACCGCGGGCGAGGGCCGCCTCGAATTCCTCGGCCGGGAGGTGCGCGCCGCCGGTCGTCCAGATCACGTGGGTGGCCGCGGCGCCGACCGCCGCGGGCAGCGTGGCGGCGAAGCGCCCGGCCGCCGCGAAGCCCGCCGCTGCCGAGGGCTCCAGGCGCAGGCCCGCCTCGGTCCACATCACTCTGAGCCAGCGGTACAGCGCGTCGTCGGGCACCGTGACCACGGCGGCCACCAGCTTCTCGAGCGTCCGGGCCACCAGCATCGACGCGGAGGCGCAGGCCAACCCGTCCGCCGCGGTGCGGTTGTCGAGGCCGACATCGTAGACGCTGACCGGGCGCTCGAGACCGGCCGCGAGCTGGACCAGCATGCACGGGGACGCGACCGGCTCGACGAAGACCGGGTGCACGGCGTCACCGAACACGAGCTTCAGACCGAAGGCGACGCCGCCCGGCGCGCCGCCCACGCCGCAGGGCAGATAGACGAACAGGGGATGCGCCGGCCCCACTGCGATCCCGGCCTCCGCGAGCTGGCGCTGAAGGTCGAGGGCCGCGGCCGCGTAGCCGAGAAACAGGTCGACGGAATCCTCGTCGTCGACGAAATGGGCGTCCGCGCGGCCGGCGAACGCGCCGCGGGCCGCCGCGACCGCCGCCCCGTAATCACCGCGATGCTCGACGACGCGGGCGCCGAGTTCGCGCAGGCGCTGCTTCTTCCACGCCTTGGCGTCGTGGGACATGTGGACCTCGACCGCGAAGCCGAGCGAGCGCCCCATCAGGCCGACGCTGAAGCCGAGATTGCCGGTGCTGCCGACCGCGATCACGTGGCGGGCGAACAGGGCGCGGAATTCCGGGTCGGCGAAGGCCGCGTAGGATCGCTCCTCGGTGAGCAGCCCGGCCCGCGCGGCCAGGTCCTCGGCATAGGCCAGGACCTCGTAGACGCCGCCGCGCGCCTTGATGCAGCCGGTCACCGGCAGCGCGTGGTCGGCCTTCACCAGCACGCGCCCGTCGGCGCCGTCCAGGACGTCACGGGACAGGCGCTCTTCCAGCGGGACGAGCGGCGAGTCGATCCGGCCGGCGCCCTCTTCGGGGAAGAGGCGCGCCAGGAGCGGCGCGAACCGCTGCCAGCGCGCCACGGCCGCGTCCACGTCGGCACGGCCGGTCGCGAGTCCGGGCAGGACGGACGCGGTGGCGTCCAGCGCCGGGTTCATCCAGACCGTGGGGCTGGCGCGCCTGACCGCCTCCGGGATCCGGTCGCCCGGCGGTTGAGTCTGCATCCCGTCGACGGCTGCCATGGCGCTCCCTATCCTGCCCGGTTTGTCCGCGCCGACCCTGCGCGAGCGGCGCTCATGCGGCCAATTATATTCTCTGGTGCGGTTTATTAGGCCCGCTTATGATCGGGCATGCCCGTGAGGCTCGACGCGCGCCTGGCCGGCGACCTGTTCTTCTTCCGCGTCCTGCTCGAGGCGGGCGGCTTCGCCCGTGCGGGCGACCGCCTCGCCGTCACGCAGAGCGCGGTCACGCAGCGGATCCAGCGGCTGGAGCGGCGCCTCGGTTACCCGCTACTCGAGCGGGGCACCCGCGAGATCCGGCTGACTGCCGCGGGTCATCACCTGTTCGCCGCGGCGCGGAGCGGCTTCGACGGGATGGGCGAGGCCCTGCTCCGAGGGGAACGGCGCGAGGGCCGGGCGACGCTGCGGATCAGTTGCGTCCCCTCCCTGGCCTCGGAATGGCTCGCGCCAAGGCTGAAAGCCTTCAGCGACACGCATCCCGACATCGACGTCGCCGTCTTCGGGGAGACCCACGACCTGGATCCGGGACGCATGGCGCAGTCCGGTATCGACGTCGCGATCCGCTACGGCCCGGCACCGCCTCCCGGTGCGACGGTCGTCTTCGACCATCCCGAGCCGGTCTACCCGGTCTGCGCCCCGGCCTACCGGGATGCGGCGGATCCCGGCGGGGCCGTCGTCCTGCTCCACGACGCGACGCCGTGGGAGGCGGCCGCGAGCGTCTCGGAGGAGTGGGATCGCTGGATACGCGTCCACGGGGCGCCCTGGGGCGGCCGCGTCCAGAATCTCTACTTCAACCTCGCGCAACTGGCGCTGCGCGCCTCGCTCGGCGGCTCGGGCATCGCCCTGGGGCGATCGCTGATCGTCGCGCCCTATCGCGCCGACGGGCGCCTCGTGCCGGCTTGCGACGAAGCTGTCATGAACGGGCTCCGGTACTTCGTTCTCGTGCGTGCCCTGCCACCCGCGGGGCCGGCGGCCGCCTTCGTGGACTGGCTCGGCCGGACGATGGCGGGTCCGCCGGGCTCGCCCGAGGCGCCGCGTCGGGACGGCGCGGCGGAATGCGGATAGGGCACCGTCCCGCGCGCGCCGCGCTCGGTGCCCCTCGGTTCGAACGCTCGATCTACCGCCGGGTGGGTCGATCCGTCGACAGCGCGGCTGCCAGATGGGCGACGAAGGCGTTCACCTTGGGACTGACCAAGCGCCGGGACGTGTGGAGCGCCCACAGCTCCGTCGGCGGCCCCTCCAGCCAGCCCCAGCAGGCGAGGCGTCCGGCCGCGACGTCGCCCCCGACCAGCGAGCGCGGGAGCAGCGCCGCGCCGGCGCCCGCCACCACGGCGTCGCGCAGCATCGGCAGCGAGGACAGGCGCAGGACCGGCACGGGCGCGTAGGACCGGCGCGTCCGGCCGTCATGGACCTGCCACGTCTCGTCCTGACGCGGCGTCCAGCGCACCGCCGCCGGCACGGTCGCCGCGTCGGTCGCGGCCGACGGTTCGGGACGCGGGACCTCGGGCGGCGCCACCAGCCAGAGCTCGTCCCGCAGGACACAGCGCCCGACGAGGCGCTCGTCCGGCTTCGGATTGACCCGGATGATCACGTCGAAACCCTCCTCGATCGGGTCGACGAACCGGTCCTCGGCGGAGATCTCCAGCTCGACCTCGGGATAGGCGCGGGTGAAGTCCGCGGCGACGCGGCCGAGCTGCGTGTCGGACAGGAGCAGCGGCGCACTCACCCGGAGCCGCCCACGGGGTCGGTCGAGGCCGCCACCGACGACGGCGCCGGCCTCCGCGATCTCGCTGAGCAGCGGCCCCGTCCGGGCGTGGAGGAGCGCCCCCGCCTCTGTCAGGCGGAGGCTGCGCTCGCCCCGCTCGATCAGCCGCGTCCCGAGGCTCGCCTCGAGCTCGGCGACGCGCCGCGACAGCGTCGCTTTCGGCCGCCCGCTCGCCCGGGCGGCGCGGCCGAAGCCGCCGTGGCCGGCGACGAGATTGAAGTCGGCGAGCGCCGCGAGGTCCATGTGCTGTTCCAGATCCGGGACACCCAGTCCCGATTTTGCCGACTATGGCTCAGAAAAGGAACGGCGCATCTTCGGGTCATCGGCGGCCCGCTCGGGGCCGCCCCGCATCCAGGAGATCCGCCATGACCATCCTCGTCACCGGTTCCACGGGCCGCATCGGCTCCGCCGTCATCGATCATCTCGTCGCCGAGGGGGCCGCCGTGCGCGCTCTGACCCGCTCGCCCGAGAAGGCGCGATTCCCCTCCGGCGTCGAGGCCGTCCGCGGCGATCCCGCCGACATCGACGCGATGCGCGCGGCGCTGGTCGGGGTCGACACCCTGTTCCTGCTCGTCGCCAACGCGCCGGACGAGCTGACCCAGGCGATCACGACGCTCAGCCTCGCCCGCGACGCGGGCGTGCGCGGCATCGTCTATCTCTCGGTCTTCAAGAGCGAGGCCTTCGTCGATGCCCCGCACTTCACCGGCAAGCACGCCGTCGAGCGGATGATCGCGGCCCTCGACCTGCCCGCCACGGTGCTGCGGCCCTCCTACTTCATGCAGAACGACCTCGCCCAGAAGGAGCCGCTCCTCGGGGCCGGCCTGTATGCCGTGCCCCTCGGGCAGGCCGGCGTCTCGATGGTCGACGTGCGCGATATCGCCGAGGCGGCGGCCAACGCGCTGCTGCGCCGCGAGCGCGCGGCCGACCGTCTTCCGGCCGAGACCTACGACGTCGTCGGCCCGGACGCCCTGACGGGCGACGCCCTGGCGGAGATCTGGTCCAGGGCCCTCGGGCGCGCGGTCCGCTACGGAGGCGACGATCTCGACGCGCTGGAGCAGCGGCTCCGGAGCTTCGCTCCCGCCTGGCTCGCCTATGACCTTCGGGTGATGATGCGCCGCTACCAGGAGGACGGCGCCGTGGCGGCCGAGGCCGAGGTTGCGGACTTCGCGAGGCTCCTCGGCCGCAGGCCGCGGAGCTACCGCGACTTCGCGGGCGAGGTCGCCCGCGACTGGCGGGGCGCCTGAGCGGGGAGGCCCCGCGGGTACGGTCTCGCAGGCACTGTCACGCGGGCACGGTCTCACGGGCCGGGAGGCGACGGCGCCTCCCGCCACCGCAGCGCGTCGATCAGGCTGCGCAGGGCGGGCGTGACCTGCCGGTCGGGGTAGTAGAGGTGGCAGCCGGGAAACGACGGACACCACGCGTCCAGCGCCTGGACGAGACGTCCCGCGGCCAGGTCGTCGGCCGCCTCGTCTTCCAGCATGTAGCCGAGCCCGGCACCGGCCCGGATCGCGGCGGCCGCGAGCCGGCCATCGTTCACGACGAGCTGGCCGGCCGCGCGCACCCGGATCTCGCGGCCGTCGCGGGCGAACTCCCAGGGCAGCAACCCGCCGCCGCCGACGAGCCGGTAGTTCACGCAGCGATGCGCTTCCAGGTCAGCCGGGCTCTCCGGGCGCGGGTGACGGGCGAAGTAGTCCGGGGTCGCGACGACCACCGTGCGCAGGTCGGGTCCGACCCGGACCGCCACCATGTCGCGCTCGACCGTCTCGCCGAAGCGGATCCCGGCGTCGAAGCCGGCGGCGACGATGTCGGTCAGGGGGTCGTCCACGATCACCTCAACCGAGACGGCTGGGTGATCGATCAGGAAGGCGGGCAGTCTGGGCTCGAGGATCGCCCGCGCGGCGTACGCGAAGGTCGTCAGCCGCAGCCGCCCCGACGGCGCGCCGCGCCACTCGGCCAGCGCGTCGAGCCCGCGCGCGACGTCCTCGAGCGCGGGGCCGACCGACCGCAGCAGCCGCTCGCCGGCCGGAGTGAGCGCGACGCTGCGGGTGGTGCGGGCCAGCAGGCGCACGCCGTGACGCGCCTCCAGAGCCCGCATCGTGTGGCTGAGCGCGGAGGGCGACAGCCCCATCTCCGCGGCCGCCCGCGTGAAGCTGCGATGGCGCGCCACCGCCGCGAAAGCCGCCAGATCGTCGAGGGTGCCGCGCCGCATTCCTGAATTCTGCTCACAGACGCATGCGGAATACCACGGCTAATCCCGATCCCCACGCCGGACTACGTCCAAGCCCTCAACAGTGAGGTGCGGCGATGGATCTGAGGCACTATCGAACCCTGGGACGCTCGGGTCTGGCCGTGAGCCCCCTGGCGCTCGGGACCATGACCTTCGGCGCCGCCCGCTGGGGCAGCGACGCGACGGTCTCGGCGGCCATCTTCGACCGTTACGTCGAAGCGGGCGGCAACTTCCTCGATACGGCCGACGTCTACGCGGGCGGCGCGAGCGAGACGATGCTCGGCGACCTGATCGCGGCGCGCGGTCTGCGCGACCGCCTGGTCGTCGCGACGAAGTCCGGCTTTCCGCGCGCGCAGGGGACGCCGCTCGCCGGAGGCAACAGCGCGCGGAACATCCGCTCCGGTCTCGAGAGCTCCCTGCGCCGTCTCAGGACCGGCTGGATCGACCTGTACTGGACCCATGTCTGGGACCGGACCACGCCGCCGGAGGAAGTCCTCCGGGCGCTGACCGACGCCGTCGCGCGCGGCGACATCCTGTATTACGGATTCTCGAACGCGCCCGCTTGGTACGCCGCGCAGATCGCCGCGCTGGCCCGTGCCCACGGCCTCCCGGAACCCATCGGCCTGCAATACGCCTACTCGCTGCTCGACCGGGGCGTGGAACTCGACGTGCTGCCCGCGGGCCGCGCCCTCGGGCTCGGGCTGGTGCCCTGGAGCCCGCTGGCGGCCGGCCTGCTGACCGGCAAGTACGGGCGCGAGAAGCTCGCTCTGGCCGGTCCGGCAGGCTCGCTCCCGGACCGGGCCGGCGACGCGGCCGAGGGCGGCAGCGACGGCCGGCTCAACGGCGACAATCCCTTCGGCGGCATGCTGTTCACCGAGGCGAACTTCGCGGTGGTGGACGTGCTGCGGGCGGTCGCCGCGGACGTCGGCCGACCGATGGCGCAGGTGGCGCTGGCCTGGGTCGCGCGGCGCCCCGGCATCGCCTCAGTCCTGGTCGGGGCGAGCCGCCCGGAGCAGCTGGCGCAGAACATTGCCGCCCTCGAGGTCGTCCTGACGCCCGAGCAGCAGTCCCGCCTGGATGAGGCCGGGGCTCCGCCGCAACTCAATCCCTACTTCATCTTCGAGCTGCCGACTTCGCGCATCTTCGGCGGTGAACGGGTCGAGGCGTGGTAGACCCGCGTCCGCGATCGGCTCGGGGGATCGAGACCGGGCCTGCCGGTGATCCCCGTCACTCCGAACGCGCCACCTGCGTGCGGAACAGCGTCGCGAGGGTCCGCAACGTCCTGTTGTGCGGCTCGGCCAGGGACACCGTGTAGGCGCCCGGATCGATATTCGGGACGGAGGCGGTGATGCGCACCGTCCGCTCGTCGATCTTGAGGACGGGCGCCCGCCACGTCTGACCGTTGGTGCCGCGGAACACCGCCAGCGTGTCCTTGCCGAGCCGGGGCGCGGTCCCGGGGAACGCGACTTCCGCGGCCCAGAGCTGCCCCGGCGACACGCGGAGCGCGTCGCCGGCATCCGGCAGGCTGTGGTGCAGATCCGGGACGTGCGGCGGGCCGCTGACGAGATGGCGCGGCTCCGGAACGAAGCGCGCCGGCGGCTCGGTGTCGGGGGCGATGAAGATCGAGGCGACGTCTTCGAGGATGCGCAGGCTACCGTCGGCGATCTGGACGATCGCGAGCGCGTAGCGTCCGAAGGACATCCCCGCGACGTCGATCTGGCCGGTGAAGCCGGACGTCGCGGCGGCGGGTTCACCGTACCACTTGGCCACGTCCGGACGGAGATCGCTCTGCAGGGCGACCCACGATGTCCCGGTGCGACCCGTCAGCCGCAGGTAGATCGCCTTCGGCGCCGGCCCCGAGACGTGCAGCCAGCCGCGCAGGAACACGGAGGCCCGCGCGACGACCGACGAGAGATCCAGGCTCCGGTTCAGGCGCTCGTCCGTGCGCAGCACGTCGAGGCTCCAGCCGCACTCGCTGCGCCGGACCGGCCTCAGCGTCAGGCGACGGAACGCGTCGGGCAGCTCCGGCACCGGGCGCGCGCGCGCCGCCGCCATCACGGTGGGCGACGCCTCCGGCGCGCGGGCCGCCTCGTCCCAAGCGATCGCCGCGCTGGTCCAGGAGGCGGCGTTCGTCCGGTATCCCAGGGTCTCGAGCCGCAGGTCGAAACCATGGCGCAGGTGGCTGGGAACGCGTCCGTGGCGCAGCGGCCGCGCCCCGATCAGGCGCTCGTAGAGGGCGCGGACCGACCCGAGGTGGCCGTCGGTGTCGGGGAAGGATTTCCGGCCGATGGAGGCCTGCATCCGGGCGAGGCGGGCGCGATCGTAGTGCAGCGCGATGAGGCGCGCGCGGACGGCACCGGCATCGTCCGGCGGGACCTTGAACCCGTCGATCCCGTCCTCGACGCGCTCGGCCAGGGCCCCGATATCGGCGACGATCGGGACCAGGCCCGCCTGCCACGCCTCCGTCAGCGCGATGACGAACGTCTCGGGCCAGGTCGAGAGGTGCAGCGAGACATCGCAGCCGGCCAGCAGGCCGCCGATCGCGTGCTGCTCGTAGGCGCCCGTCACGGTGACCTGATCCGGTCCGAAGCCCGCGACCGCCTCGCGGTACGGGTCGTCGATGCGGCCGATCACCTTGAAATGGATGGGATAGGCCTCGCAGCTCCGGATCAGGTTGATCGCCTGCTGGCCGCCCTTGTGGGCCGCGAGATTGCCCAGGATCGCCACGGTCAGCCGATCGCCGTCGCGCCTGCGCTTGGATACCGGCCGCGCCCCGGCCGGCGCGGTGTTCGGCGCCACCATCGGGATCTCGACGATCCGGTCGGCGGGGATGCCGGGGAAGTAGCGCCGGAGGTACCCCGCCGTGGCGGGCGTGCTCGTGACGAAGGCGTCGATCGCGTCGGTCACCAGGGTCATCATGCCGTCGCGGCGCGCCTTGGAGCCGGGCGGATACTGGTTTCCCGAGACCAGGCAGGCGTCGCACTGGTCCGCCCCGCGATTGACGACGTCGCAGAACCGGCCGGTGTGATCGAGCAGCAGCCAGCGCTCGCAGATCAGGAAATGGTCGTGCAGGTGGTAGACGGTGGGTATGCCGCAGGCCCGCGCGATCAGCGGCAGCGACAGCGGGACGTGCATCAGGTGATGGATGTGGACGAGGTCGACCTGATGCTCGAACAGGAGCCTCTGGAAGATCCCCTCCACGAACGGGTCCGTCGAGAGCGGCGGCGTGACGGGACCGCAGGCGAAGCTCTCCGCGATCCCGGGGCCCTCGAGCCGGAGCGACCAGCGCCCGTCGCCGAAGACGGGGAAGAGGAACAGGACGCGGTACGGCTCGCCGAGCTCGGTCAGCAGTTCCTGATAGACCTCCACGCCGCCGCCGGGACGATGCCCCATCCGGTTGTGGGTGAGCATCAGGACCGTGCGGGGCGCTGACGAGGCGAGGGGCGGCCGGCGCGTCTGCGTCCGGCGCCGGTCGATCACCGCGTCCAGGATCGTCGCCACGCGATGGTCGTAGAGGTGTTCGGCGCGGGTCCGCGCCTGCGCGGCGCGCGCGCGCGCGATGCGGGCCTCCGGTTCGGTCAGGCCCGTCAGGATCGCCTCGACCGCACCGGCCTCGTCGTCGCAGAGCGCGATCTCGGCGTCCGGCGTGTAGTAGGCGGCCGTCTCCGGCTCGGGCGACACCACGACCTGGTAGCCGCCGGCCAGCGCCGTCTCGAACAGCCGCGGCGGCGGCGTCGAACCGGTCGCCTGATCGGCGCGCGCCGCCGAGAAGATCCGGGGCAGGGTGAGCACGACGCGACTGCGGTTCGCCAGGAGGGCGAAGTCGCGGTTCCCGCAGCGCCAGTCCGTGACGAGCGCCTCGTCCTCCAGCTCCGGCGGACCGATATGCGCGTTCCACGGCAGCGCCAGCTTGAACTTCACGTCCCGCGGCAGCTTGGCCGAGAGCGCGTTCAGGGTCGCGACCCTGTTCGGCCACGCCGTTCCGATGAAGAGCAGATCGTAGCGGTAGCGCGCGTCGTCCTCGAGCACCGGGAGATCGTGGAAGAGCGACGAGGCGCCGAGGGCGAGGTGGTGCGCCCGGCCCCCGTAGGCCGGGACCGTGGCAAGGTCGTTCGTGAAGACCAGATCGAAGGCCCCCGACCCGCGCACGTTCGCCTCGCGCTCGTACGGATCCTCCGTGGTCCAGAGCACGCTGGTCCGGGCGAGCCCCGCGAGCCGACCGACCAGGGGCGCGTGCGCCCGCGCGCCGCCGAAAGCGATCAGCGTGTCGAGACCCTGCTCGACGAAGGTGGCCAGGGCATCGCCGTGCCCGCCGACATGGACCCGGCCGACCGCGGGATGCCGGCGCAGCGCGTCCGCGATGGCGAGCACGAGGTAGCGGTTGTGGGTCTGCGGCTCGGTGTCGAGCAGCAGGATCGACAGGTCGGACATGCGCGGTCTCGTCCGTCTCAGCGGCGGCGTGATCAGGCCGGGACCGTCAGGCGGCTCAGATCGAGCAGGCGCGCCGCGCGATGCCGGTAGGTGTGCTCGCGGAGCGCCCGCGCCTGCGCCCGGCGCGCGATCGCCTCGATCGCGGCGGGCTCGTCGAGCGACCGCTCGATGGCGCGCGCGATATCGGCCGCGCCGTCCACCAGCAGGATCTCCGTGTCCGGCTCGAAATGCGCGCAGATTTCCAGGCCGGTGACGAAGAACAGCTGCGCCGAGCCCGACAGGGCGACCTCGAAGGTGCGCGGTCCCGGCGTCGCCTGCGGGAGCGACAGCCGGCGATTGGCCACGTCGAGGTCGCGGCCGATGTTGAGCGTCAGCCGCGCCGCCGCGGCGTAGTCGGCCATCTGCGCCGGCGTGAGGCGGCGGTTCACCGCGCATCGGAGCGTGTCCGGCCACTCGGCGCCCAGGATCTCCACGACGTGCCGGCACAGGAGATCGTCGATCCGGCGCATCAGTGCGACGCGGTTCGGGTAGGCGACGCCGCAGAAGAACAGGACTGTCTCCCGCTCCGCCACCGGGGCGATCGGCCGGAAATGCCGGTCGGGCGCCGCGGCCAGCGGCAGGTGGTGGACGTCGGGGTGCCGGTAGTGCTGCGCCGCCCAGGAATCGTTGCTCACGACGATGTCGGCGTAGAGTTCCGCTTTGAAGGCGTAGTCGAACTCGTACGGGTCGTCCGTCAGCCAGAAGATCAGGACGGCACCCACGGCGTCCGCGGCGCGCCGAAGCGCGCGCAGATCCGCCAAGTCAGGCACGAGACTTCCGACCGCGATCACGACATCCGGCCGGGTCGCCCGGACCGCCCCGACCGCCAGTTCCAGAGGGGTGTGTCTGACGCGCTCGGCGCCGAGCAGTTCGGCGAAGCCCTCGGCCAGATCGCTCCGGATCCCGGGATTCCTGTTGAGCGCATCGGGGAAGGTGCTCGTGACCAGGACGTGCGGCCCGGCCAACGAGATCGCGCTGACGAAATTCATCCCTCGTGACCTCGGCGAGACGGGCCAGTTTTAATTGCAGGTTAATGCCAATTGTAAGTAGACACGCAACTGTCGCATGTCCATTTCGTCGATTAATTTCCCCCAACCACTTGGCGATTGGGTAATTTCGGGCAATTCAATGTTGGCAATCAGGAAGTATGGCACGGGATGAAGTGGCAACAGGCGCGCCGCATCCGCCGCGCGAGCCCTGCGCCGAGGTGTTGCGCCCCTTCCTGCCGTGGTTGACCGGCACGCTCCTGCTGCTGGGCCCGAAGCCCGACGCGGGGAGCCGCGCGCGCTGGGCTTCCGACGGCACCCTCGTCACCACGGCGGATGGCGCCGACCTGCCGGCTTCCACGCTCTTCGATGGCGTCGTGCTGACGGGGCTGCTGTCCTGTCGCGACGACGGGGGCCGGGACGCGCTCGACGCGACGATCGCCTGGGCCCAGGAACGGCTGCGGCCCGGCGGCCGGCTGATCCTCGTCATCGACAACGCCCTCTCGCTCCACGGACTCGCTGCGGGCTCCGAGACGGTGGGGCAGCGCGGCTTCCCGAGCCTCGAGGGACGCCTCAGGTCGGACGGCCTCCGGCTGCCCACGCGGGAAGGCCTTAAACGGTCCCTGCAGGCCCGCGGCCTGGCCTATCAGGAATGGTGGTTCCCGTTCCCGGGGCGGGAGGAGCCCGTGAGCTTCATCGCCGAGCGGAGCCTCGATCGGCCGGGCGGGTTCGATCCCGGAATGCTCGCCATCGGCGCGGCCGGGCCGGATCCGGCAGCCCGCGCGGGCGCGCTGTTCTCGCCGCGGCGCGCCTGGGCGACGGTGGCGGATCAGGGGCTCATCGGCGATCTGGCGCCCGCCTTCGTGATCGCGGCATCGGCGGAGCCGCTGCCGCCGGACGACCGGCTGGCGATCCACGCGGGTTTGCGCCGCCGGCCGGAATTCGAGCGGCTGGTGACCTTCGCGGAGGCCGGGTCGCAGATCGCGGTGCGCCGCGCCCGCGCGTATCCCGACCTTCCCGCCGCGGTTCGAGGCGTCACGAACCTGTTGCCGTCGGAGACCTACGTGCCGGGCTCCCTCTGGTCTGAAGTTCTCGAGGCGCGGCTGGCGCGGGAAGGCTGGTGCCCGGACGCCGTCGCCGCCTGGGCCGGAACGTGGCTTCAAGCCGTCTCGCGCCGCTTCGCGGCGGGAGCGCCGCTCGAGACCCAGACGATCCTCCCGGGACCGGCCCTCGACGCCATCCCGAAGAATCTCGTCTCGGGCGCCGACGGCACGTTCATAGACCTGGAATGGGAGCTCGGGGTCCCTCTGGACGCTGGCCACCTCGCCGTGCGGGGCCTCGTCAACGCGCTGACCGATGCGCGAGACTGGCGTCCCGGCGGGCCGTCCACGCTGACCCTTCTGGACGCCCTGCGCGCCCTGCTGCCGCGGCTCGGGCTGGCTCTGGACGATGCGCAGCTCGCCGACCGGCTGGGCCGGGAAAGCCGTTTCCAGGCGATCGTCAGCGACCGGGTGACGGAGCGCGGCCTGGACTGGGCGGCGGCGACGCACCTGCCGGTCGGCGAAGAGACCCGGATCGACGCGGATCCGCGCGCGGCGCTCGCGGAGGCCTCCGCGGAGATTGCGCGGCTGCTCGAGGAGAACGCGGCCCTGCGCGCCGCGCGCGCCGCCGACGCCGCCGCGCACGAGGCCGCCGCGCGCGAGAGCGTCCGCCGCACCGACCGCGTGATCGCCTACGCGGCCGAGATGCACCGCGCGCGCGACCACCTTCAGGACACCCTCGACGCCCGCCGCGCTTCGGCCGGCGACGGCAGCCGCCTGTCCCTACGCCTCCTGCGTCTCATCAGAGGAACCCCGTGATGCGGCTGCTCGTCGCCTGTGACCACCTGGCGCTGACGGGCGGCCTGCTCCGGTTCGAGCGGGTCGGACGGGTGCTCGCGCGTCGCGGTCACGCGTTCGCGTACCTGACCCTGGGCACCGGCGAGGACGGGTTCGAGACGCGGCTGCCCGTCCTGCACCGCGAGGAAGCCGCGCGCGAGCGCTGGGACGCCGTCATGGTGCCCGGCGGCGGATTCCCGGATGCCACGATCGAGGGATTCGCGGACCTCCGGGCCCCGAACTTCGGCGCCCGGATCCAGCACCTCCTCAACGCGCCGGTGCGGCGCGACGCCTACGCCCGCGTCACGCGGACCCTCGCGCCCGACCTCGTCGTGGCGAACAACGACCACTGGGACGACGCCGCCCTCCAGGCCCTCGGCCTGCCGTGGCGGCGCCTCGTCGGTGCGGTCGATACCGGGCTGTTCGCGCCGCCCGTCTCACCGCCCGCGCGCGGCGCCCGGCGCCGGCTCGGCGGCATCGCCAACAAGCGCCCCACCGCGCAGCTCGCGGCACTCGACAGGCTCGGCGACGCGTGGGCCCTGCACTGGTTCGGACGGCCGGACTGGGGGCTGGTGGGCGCGCGCGCCGATCTGGTGGCGTCGGGCCGCCTCGTCGTGCACGGGCCGCTGCCCGAGTCCGACCTGCCCGCGTGGTATCACGGGCTCGACGCGTTCTGCAGCGCGGAGGCGCATGCCGGCTGGTGCAACCCGGCCGCGGAAGCGATGGCCTGCGGCACGCCGCTCGTCGCGACCGTGCACGGCACGCTGGCTTTCGCCGAGGACGGCGTCACGGCCCTGGTGGTGCCGGACAGTCCGGACGCGGCGCTGGGCGCGGCCATCGCGGAGGCCGTGGACAGGATCGCGACCGATCCGGCCGGTGCCGCGTCCCGGGCCGAGGCGGGACGGGCGCGGATCCGGGCGCTCGACTGGGACACCTACGCGGACGGCCTGCTCGCCGTCGTCGCGGAGGCGATCGCGCTGCGGGCGGGCCGGACCGATGCGGCGCGCCCGTCCGGCCCGCCGCGCGAGACCGCGCTGCGCCTCGCCGACCTCGCGAGCCGGGACGGGCCCCTGCCGGAGGATTTCGACGCCCTCGGCTATATCCGGCTGCACGCCGACCTCGCGGCGCTGTTCGAGCACGCGTGGCAGGGGCAGCTGCACTACCTCGAGCACGGCCGTCGCGAGGGCCGCATCTACCCCTCGAACCTGACGCGGGCCCAGCAGAAGGCCGCCCAGGCCTCGCGGATCGCGCTCGCGGTCGACGGGCTCGACGGCTCCGGCAAGTCGAGTATCGCGCGGCACGTCGCCGAGGCGCTCGGCGCGACGGTGCTCAACCCGTTCAGCGGTCAGGTCGGCGCGATCCTGGTCCACCTCGCCCGGACGGGGCAGCACGTGCTGGCCGACGACGTGGCGCACGCGGCCGTGGCGGCGGCGATCGCCAACGCCCCGCCGGGACCGGTCGTGTTCGACCGGCACTGGTTCACCGCCTCGCAGCTCCTCTCGCCGGCCTTCCGTCCGGGTTGGGAGCCGCGTCCGTTCACCGTCATGTGCTGGGCCGACCGTCCCACCACCATCGCCCGCATGGTCGCGCGCGGCGTCCCGAACCCGTCGGAGCACATGACCGAGGCCCGGATCGCCGGCTATCGCACGCTCGCGGAGGAGCTGCGGGTGCCGCTCCTCGACACGTCCCGCATCGCGCCGGAGGAGGGGGCCGCGCAGGTGCTGGCGATGCTGGGCGAGAGCGGCGACACGGCGCGGCGCGCGTGATCGCCGCCTCGCGGCGCGGCCTGTATGGTCGCGTCTCGGAATCGGGTGGCCACACCGGCCATCGACGTCGCGGGAGGGCGGGCGTTCGTGTTGAAACTCGCGCGCGGCGACCGTGGCCGGAACGTCCTGCTGCTCGGCATCAGCCTCCTCTTCGTCGCCGCCGGCCTCGGGATGATCGCCACCGGCGCGGATGGCGGCGTCACGACGACGGTGTTCTTCGGCGTGTGCGCGGCCGTCGCCGTGTGGCAGCTGCGGCCGGACCTGCTCGAATCCGAGAGCCGGTCGGCGGGGTCGCTGGCGGCGCAGTTCCCCGGCCCCGTGATCCTGCGCGCCTCGGTGCGGAAACTCCTGTTCCTGGCCCTGATGGCCGCCGGCTTCGGCGGCGTCACGCTCTGGATGGTGCTGCACGAGGCGCCCTCCACGACGATGCAACTGCTGCTCTGGCCGGGCGTCGCGCTCTTCCTCGGCGGCGTCCCGTTCCTCATCCTCACGGCGATCCGCGGCTCGGCGCTGCACCTCGACGAGACGGGCTTCACCGTCGTGCAGCTGGGCCGCGCGCGGCGCGTCCGGTGGCGTGACGTGAGCGTGTTCGAGCCGGTCCCCCTGCCGGGTTCGGGACAACGCCTCGTGACCTTCGACGACGCGAGCGCCGGCGCGACGCGCCTCGGGGCGATGAACCGGCACCTGATCGGGCGCAACGCGGGTCTGCCGGACAGCTACGGGCTGGATCCCGACGCGCTCGCCAGCCTGCTCACGGCCTGGCGCAAGCGGGCCCTGCAGCGGGAGGACGATCGCGTCTGAGGCGCTTCGTTGGCTGCGCCCTGGCGACGAGGTCGCGGTCGGACGGCGCGCCTCAGCGCGTGACGATGCCGGGCTCCTGCCGACCGGGACGGGGCTGCACCACGAGGAGGCCCGCCGAGTAGATCAGCGAGACGAGGAGCGCGACCGTCAGCGCGAGCGCGGCACCGTAGGGCTGGATCATCAGGTGGAGTGTCAGCAGGGTCAGGCCGAAGCCGAACACCCCGCGGATCGCGACGCTCGCCAGCCGCGCCATCGCCGCCCCGCCGATGCGGCGATGGAGGATGACGAAGGCGCTCGTCATCGTGACCGGGAAGGCGGCGATGACCCCGGTCCTGGCGGGGCCCAGCGCCGTACTCAGCGCCAGGAGGGCCGCGACGAACAGCGCGACGGCACTCGCGCGGATCAGCAGGTCCAGCGGGCGCGGCCGCGCGACGACGGCGCTCCGCACGAGGGTCGCGCGCACGACGTGCCGGGTCGAGAGCGCGCCGGCCCCGTAGACCAGGGCGTTGAGCAGGAACGCCGTCGTCGGCGTCCAGGTGAGTGCCGAGACCGGCAGGGCCGCCGCGAGCCACGCGAGGATCGCCGGCCCGAGGGTGGCGGTCATGTCCCGGCCGGCCGCCCGGTGGGCGTAGACGATCAGGAACAGGCCCGTCGCGGCGTTCGCCGCGAAGCCGTTCAGGGCCGCCCCGGCCACGAAGGCGGCGTCGTGCTCCATCGCCATGAACACGTAGGCCGGCCCCGCGGAGACCGGCAGGCTGACGACGAGCGCGCCCCAGACCGGTCCCAGCCACTCGGCCAGGACGGAGGCGAGCACCACCACGGTCCCGGAGGTCAGCGCCCGGATCAGGGCCGTCAGCCAAATCGCCGCCAAGGTCGTTTCCCGCGCGTCGCGCCGCCGACCCGGGGCGGCATCGGAGCCGCGCCCTCGCTATCATGCGCGGCCTGTCCGGGCCAAAGCACCCGGCTGGCGATTCCGCCCGTCTGAAACCGGTCACGGCGACCCGCGAGCGCCGGTGCGCCCCCGGAACCGGGGCGGGCGACCTCAGCCGACAGCGCGCGCGGCTTCCCGGACTTGGCGGGTGGCCGCGTCGACCTGCTCGTTGGCCTGAGCGATCGCCGCCATGCCGCCCGCGATGGTCCCGACCCCGCGGGAGGCCGTGTGCATGCTGCCGGAGATCTCCTGGGTCACCGCCGACTGCTCCTCCACGGCCGCCGCGATCGCCGCCGAGATCTCGTCGAGCGCCCGGATCGTGCCCTGGATCGAGCCGATCGCCGACACCGCCTCGCGTGTGGTCGCCTGCGTCGTGGTGATCTGGTCGCGGATCTGATCCGTGGCCCTGGCGGTCTGCTCGGCGAGCGCCTTCACCTCCGAGGCCACGACCGCGAAGCCCTTGCCGGCGGTCCCGGCCCGGGCCGCCTCGATCGTGGCGTTGAGCGCGAGCAGGTTGGTCTGGGCCGCGATGCCCTGGATCATGGTCACGACGTCGCCGATCTGCGCCGCCTGCCCGCTCAGGCCCTCGACGATGGTGCTGGTGTGCCGGGCCTGCTCGACGGCCTCGCCGGCCATCCGCGCCGCGTGGCTGACCTGCTGGCTGATCTCCCCGACCGAGGCCGACAGTTCCTCGGCGCCCGAGGCCACGCTCTGGATGTCGCCGGACACCCGCCCGGCGAGTTCGACGGCCTCCGCGGTCCGTCGGCCGGTGCCCTCGACCGCCGTGCCGATCGCGTCGAGGTCGGCGCCGATCGCCCGCTGCGCCGCGACGCGCCGGTGGCGCTCCTGGACCTGCGCGGTGATGTCGGCGGCGAACTTGACCACCTTCAGGACGCAACCGCTGGCGTCGAGGATCGGGTTGTAGGTCGCCTGGATCCAGACGTCACGGCCGCCCTTGGCGATGCGGCGGAACTCGCCGCCGACGAACTCGCCCCGGCCCAGACGCTCCCAGAGTTCGCGGTAGCCGGCGCTGGCCCGCTCGGCCGGGTCGACGAACACGCCGTGGTGCTGGCCCCGGATCTCCTCCAGGCGATAGCCCATCGTCTCGAGGAAGTTGCCGTTGGCCTCCAGGATCGTGCCGGCCGGATCGAAGGCGATCACCGCCTGGGACCGGTGCAGCGCCGCGATCTGACCGGCGTAGTCGAGCATCAGCAGCTTCTGCGCCGTGATGTCCGACGCGCACTTGACGACCTTCACGACGCGGCCCGCGCGGTCGAGCACCGGGTTGTAGCTCGCCTGCACCCAGACGTGGCGGCCGCCCTGGGCGATCCGCTTGAACTCGGCCACTTGGCAGGTGCCCTGCCGCAGGGCGTCCCAGAAGGCGTGATACGCCGGGCTGTCCCGGTGCGCCGCCTCCACGAACAGGGCGTGGCGCTGGCCCCGGATGTCGGGCAGGGCGTAGCCCATCATCGTCAGGAAGTTGGCGTTGGCCGTGATGATGGTGCCGTCCGGCTCGAACTCGATGACGGCCTGTGAGCGGTCGAGGGCATCGAATTTCGCCGCCAGACCTTCACGACCGCGCAGGGCGCCGAGCATGATCCCATCCCTTCTTGTCATTGCCGGGATCCCGAGGGCGAACACGCGGTTCTTCTTGGGATCTGCCGCTGATTTACTGTCACGGCATGACGGCCTCGCATAATGATTGCGCACAATCGTGAACGATGACTTAAATCTGAATGGCACAATAGTTCGAGATCGAGAAGGTCTGGGATAGTGCAAAACTACCAGAGCAGTAAATTTTACGCAATCTTTGATCTCAGTGCCGGTAAACTATACAATCGAGAGTACGGATTTCGACGCCGAGATCCGGTGCCGTCATGCTCTCAGGTTGCACGGAAGTTCATATGATAAGGTAGAATAGGATTTCTGGTCTTCGCTGCCGAATCGGCGCACCGCGACGCGATGCAGCTGGATGCCACGCACCGGCACGATTCGACCGACCCGACGCCCGCGGTCGAAGGGACGCGGCCGGCTCCGTCAGATGTAGGTCGAGGCCAGCGCCGGCGAGCCGTCCAGGGCGTGGGCCAGCCTCTCCAGCCCGTGGGTGATCTGCTGCCGGGTCGAAGGGCCGCCGAGGCAGAGGCGGACGGCCTCGGGCGGCGTCCCCGCGACGCAGAAGGGGTCGCTGCCGACCACCCCGAGACCCGCCGCGCGGCCCTGGCTGGCGAAGGCCGAGCGCGTCCAGCCCGCCGGCAGGGTGATCCAGACATGGAAGGCGTGCGGGTCCGCGACGTAGGCCTCGGCGGGCAGCAGCGCGGCCGCGAGGCTCTGGCGCGCGGCCGACTCGGCGCGGACGAAATCCACGATGGCGTCCGCCGTCCCGTCCGTGATCCAGCGCGTCGTCAGCGCGGTCGAGATCGGCGACGCCATCACGGTGGCGGCGCGCAGGGCGTCGCCGAGGGGCAGGGCAGCCCGCGCGTTCGGGGCGACCAAGAAGGCGAGGCGAAGGCCGGCGCCCAGGCACTTCGCGACGCCCGCCACGTAGTAGGTGATCTCGGGCGCCAGTTCGGCGAAGCTCGGCGGCGGTGCCGGGCAGATGCGCGCGTAGGCGTCGTCCTCGATGATGGTGACCGCGTAGCGGCGGGCCGTCGCGATGACGGCCTCGCGCCGGGCGCGGGACAGGGTCGCGGTGGTCGGGTTCTGCAGCAGGGGATTGAGGTAGAGCGCCTTCGGCGCCCCCCGCGTGCAGGCGGCCGCGAAGGCGTCGGGGTCGAGCCCGTGGCGGTCCATCGGCAGGCCGACGAGGCGCAGGCCCCGGTGCGCCGCGAGGGTCCGGATGCCCGGATAGGTGATGCGCTCGGCGCAGATCGTGTCGCCCGCCTGCGCGACCTGTCCCAGGATGCTGGACAGGGCGCTGTGCGCGCCGGGGCAGATCAGCAGGCGCTCGCGCGCCGCCGCGATCCCGCGACCCGCGAGCCAGCGCAGCGCGGCCTCCTTGTCCGCCTCCGTCCCGCCGAAGCCCTGGTAGCGCAGGAGGTCGGCGAGATCGCCCGAGAGCTCCGCGAAGGACGACCGCATGCGGGCCCGCAGGCCGGGCAGGTCGGGTTCCGGGGGCAGGTTCATGGTGAAGTCGACCAGTCCCGGCCGCCGGGGAAGGGCTGGCCCAGCGGTGCGGGCGGCGTCCGCCGGGTCGACCACGAAGGTGCCCCGGCCGACCCGGCCCTCGATCAGGCCGCGCCTGTGGGCCTCGACGTAGCCGCGGGACACGGTCGTGAAGTTGAGGTCGAGCGTGGCGGCGAGCGCGCGCTGGGTCGGCAGGCGCGTGCCCGGAAGCAGGTGGCCGGTCCGGATGTCGTCCGCCAGCGCGTCCGCGATGGCCAGGTAATGGGGCTTGCCCCAGCGCCTGAGGTCCGGCGTCCAGATACCGGCCGCGTCGCCCCGGTCGACCGACCGTCCTCCCCGCCCGCCAGCCTTCATCCGTCCAGCACCCGCGACCTGAAAACCGATCAATGATCGATTGTATGGCTTGCAAGCGCCGTACCGGGCGCGTGACGGCCTATCACGGCGCGACTGATGCGTGCAATGCGTACAATATTCGTCGCCGAAGCGCGCGTCATCTGGCGACGACGTGCGCAAATCCTGATGATTAATTGTGCGTCGTCGAGTAGAACCGGGCGGATCGACTTCGCTCAATTGATCGTATCATTGTATGCATCGCAGGGCGCGTTATTGAATGCATTCCTGACGGCTCCGATCTGGCACATGGCTTGCCATCCGACTGTCTGAACGTGCGCAGCACCCCCTGCCGCCGGTCAGACCATCGAGGAGCGTGAGCAATGCCTGCCGTGAACCGCGAGCCGCACAAGAAGGGCGACGTCCTGGTCGACTACGAGGAGAAGGTCTTCGAGGACGTGAAGGCCGAACCCGGCCAGAAGGCCCTCGTCACCTTCCACACCGTGGCGTTCGAGGGCTCGATCGGCCTCGTCAACCTGCTCCAGGCCACCCGCCTGCAGCGCAAGGGCTTCGAGACCTCGATCCTGCTCTACGGCCCCGGCATCACCCTCGGGGTCCAGCGCGGGTTCCCCCGGCTCGGCGACGAGGCGTTCCCGGGCCATCTCAACTTCAACAACCAGCTCGAGAAGTTCATGGCCGAGGGCGGCAAGGTCTACGCCTGCCGCTTCTCGACACAGGCGCTGTACGGGCACAGTGAGGCGGCCTTCATCGAGGGTATTCGTATGATTAACCCCCTCGACGTGCTCGACTGCATCCTCCTGCACAAGCGCGACAACGCGGTGATCATCGACACCTGGACCGTCTGACGGCCGCGCCAACGCCCCCGGCGGCCGCGCGCGACGCGCGCAGCCGCTGGCTCAGCCGGAGGACCACCCATGTCAGAGACCCAGATCGTGCGGGCTGCCGCGATCCAGATCGCGCCGGACCTCGACCGCCCGGACGGCACCCTGGAGCGCGTGCTCAACGCCGTCGACGAGGCCGCCGCCAAGGCCGCGCGCTTCATGGTCTTCCCCGAGACCTTCGTGCCCTACTATCCCTACTTCTCGTTCGTTCTCCCGCCCGCGCTCCAGGGGCCCGAGCACCTGCGCCTCTACGAGCGCGCGGTCGCCGTGCCGGGTCCGGTGACGCAGGCGGTCTCCGCGGCCGCGCGGCGCCACGGGGCCGTGATCGTGGTCGGGGTCAACGAGCGCGATCACGGATCGCTCTACAACGCGCAGCTGATCTTCGACGCGGACGGCGCCCTGAAGCTCAAGCGCCGGAAGATCACGCCGACCTACCACGAGCGCATGATCTGGGGGCAGGGCGACGGCGCCGGCCTCGCCGTGGTGGAGACGGCGGTCGGCCGCGTGGGGGCGCTCGCCTGCTGGGAGCACTACAACCCGCTCGCCCGCTACGCCCTGATGGTGGGCCACGAGGAGATCCACGCCGCGCAGTTCCCGGGCTCCCTCGTCGGCCAGATCTTCGCCGACCAGATGGAGGTGACGATCCGCCACCACGCCCTGGAAGCGGCCTGCTTCGTGGTCAACGCCACCGGCTGGCTCACCGACGCGCAGGTCGCGCAGGTCTGCCCGGACGAGCGCCTGCGCGGCGCCTGCCGCGGCGGGAACTGCACCGCCATCGTGTCGCCCGAGGGCAAGCACCTCGCCGATCCCCTGGGACCGGGCGAGGGCATCCTGATCGCCGACATGGATCTCGCGCTGGTGACCAAGCGCAAGCGGATGATGGACTCGGTCGGCCACTACGCGCGGCCGGAGCTCCTCAGCCTGCTCCACGACGACCGCCCGGCCGCCTTCGTGCAGCGGCCGGCCCGTTCGCAGACCGCCCCCCGGAGCCCCGACCATGAGCAGCAGCCCGCTTCCGACGCGCCGTCCCATATCCCCGACGGCCCCGACGGGCCTGATCGGGATGCCGACGGAGCGCCTGATCAACGCGTTGCAATCCTGCGGCGTTAGGCTCGCCGACAGCCGCGCCGGCGCGCCGAGCCGCCGCGGCGGCGCCGGCCCCTCGGACCACAAGGCGATGACCATCGCGGGCCGCACCGTGATGGTGCCGGTCCACACCGAGGCCGCCTTCGACTCGCCCTTCCTGGTGCGCCCGCCGGACGCGGACGGGATCGCGGTGATCGAGCACGCGGGCGTCGTGGTCGGCCACGTCACTTTCCCGGGCCGCCCGCGCTTCTATGCCCTCTCCACCTTCGACGGCGTGCCCTACGCGAAGATCGCCGTCCTGCACGGGCGCGACGTGCTGGCCACCACGGTGCTGCAGACCTGCATCCGCTACCAGAGCCGCGCGAAGACCTGCCAGTTCTGCTCGATCGGCCAATCGCTGGCGGCCGGCCGCACGGTGGCCCGCAAGACGCCCGAGCAGCTCGCCGAGGTCGCCCGCGCCGCCGTGCTGCTCGACGGCGTGAAGCACATGGTCATGACCACCGGCACGCCGAACGCCACCGACCGCGGCGCCGCGATCCTGTGTGAGAGCGCCTTCGCGGTGAAGGCGGCCGTCGACCTGCCGATCCAGGCCCAGTGCGAGCCGCCCGACGACGACCGCTGGTTCGAGCGGATGAAGGCCTCGGGCATCGACGCGCTGGGCATGCATCTCGAGGCCGTCACGCCCGAGGTGCGGGCGCGGATCATGCCCGGCAAGGCGGGCGTGCCGCTGGAGCGGTACTACGACGCCTTCGCGGCCGCTGTCCCGGTCTTCGGGCGCGGCCAGGTCTCCACCTACATCCTCGCCGGCCTCGGCGACGCGCCGGAGGCGATCCTCGCGATGGCCGACCGGCTGATCGGGATGGGCGTCTACCCGTTCGTGGTGCCCTTCGTGCCGATCTCCGGCACGCCGCTGGAGAGCCATCCGGCCCCCGGGCCCGACTTCATGCACGCCGTCCTGAAGCCGCTCGCGGAGATGCTGGGGCGGGCGAACCTCCGCTCCACCGACATCAAGGCCGGCTGCGGCCGGTGCGGTGCCTGCTCGGCGCTTTCCACCTACGAGCGCGCCGGGGAGGCGGCCTGATGTTCGACCCCGTTCCGCCGTACCGGCCCAGTCACTTCCGGGTGAAGGTCGCGGTCGCGCCGTGGGAGCGGCGCGCCTGCGCCGCCCTGCGGCGGCAGGTCTTCTGCGCGGAGCAGGGGATCTTCGCCGAGGACGACCGCGACGCGATCGACGCGCACGCCGTCCCGATCTGCGCCCTCTCGACGCTCGGCGGCGACGCGGACGCCGTCGTCGGCACCGTGCGGATCCACGAAGACGGCGCGCGCCCGGGAACGTGGTGGGGCTCGCGCCTCGCCGTCGCCAAGCCTTACCGCAGCGCCGCCGCCCTCGGCACCGGCCTCATCCGGGTCGCGGTGTCCTCGGCCCACGCGCGGGGCTGCACCCGCTTCCTCGCGCATGTCCAAGAGGGCAACGTCGCGCTGTTCGAGGCCCTGCACTGGGAGAGCCTCGACGCGCTGGACCTGCACGGGCGGCCCCACCGCCTGATGGAGGCGGACCTCGCGGCCTACCCCCCGATGCACGATCCCGAGCACGGCCTCCTCACCTTCCGCAGGTCCGCGTGACCGCCGGGATCGACGTCCGGGCGCTGGCCCGCCAGATCCGCGAGGCCCGCGGGGTCGGCCACAAGCGCGACATTGACGCCGTGGTGCGGCGGCTCCGGCTCGGGAGCCGGCACGCGGCCGTGCCGGTCGGCGACGATTGCGCGGCGATCCCCGACGGCGACGGGCACCTGCTGCTGGCCATCGAGGGCTTCCTCGACAGCTTCGTGGCCGACGATCCGTACTTCGCGGGCTATTGCGGGATCATGGTCAACCTGAGCGACGTCGCCGCCATGGGCGGGCGCCCGCTCGCCGTCGTCGACGCCCTCTGGGCCCGGGACGCCGGGGCCGCAGACCCGATCCTGGCCGGCCTGTCCGACGCCGCCGCGCTCTACGGCGTCCCGGTGGTCGGCGGCCACACCAACACCCGCGCGGCCGCCGGCAACCTCGCGGTCGCGGTGCTCGGCCGGGCGGGACCGCGCCTGCTGACGAGCTTCGACGCCGCGCCCGGCGACGACCTCGTCGCCGCCATCGACCTGCGCGGGCGCTTCCGCGATCCGCACCCCTACTGGGACGCCTCCACCGGCGCGCCGGGCGCGCGGCTGCGCGGCGACCTCGCCCTGCTGCCGGGCCTCGCCGAGGACGGCCTGGCCGGCGCCGCCAAGGACATCAGCATGGCGGGCATCGTCGGCACGGCGCTGATGCTGCTCGAATGCTCCGCCGTCGGCGGCGTCATCGACCTCGACGCGATCCCGCGGCCCGACCACGTCCCGCTCGCGCGCTGGCTGACGGCGTTCCCGAGCTTCGGCTACCTCGTGAGCGTCCGCCCCGACCGCACGGCGGCCGTCACCGCGCGCTTCGCCGAGCGCGGCATCGCGGCGGCCCGGATCGGGGGCCTCGACGCCGGCCGGGCTGTCCGGGTGCGGGACGCCTCGGGCGCCGAGGCCGTCGTGTGGGACTTCGCCGCCGGCCCACTGATCGGCTGCGGCAGGGACGGCCCGGGGGCGACGCCGTGAAGGCGCTGCGCGTCGCCCTCCTGACCCACTCCACCAACCCGCGGGGCGGGGTCGCCCACTGCCTCGCCCTCGCCGAGGCGCTGTGCGAACTCGGTCACGCGGCGGTGGTCCACGCGCCCGACCCGTCCGGCCGCGGGTTCTTCCGGGACGCGTCCTGCGCGACCGTGGCGGTCGCCGCCGAGCCGGTCGCGGGCGGGACGGTCGACCTCGTGCGGGCCCGCATCAACGACTACCTGCGCCACTTCGCGAGCCCGGCGGCCCGCGACTTCGACGTGTTCCACGCCCATGACGGCATCGGCGGCAACGCCCTCGCGACCCTGAAGCACCGGCGCCTGATCCCGGGCTTCGTCCGGACCGTCCACCACGTCGACAGCTTCGCCGACCCCGTGCTCGCGGGCTGGCAGGACCGCGCGATCCGCGAGGCCGGCCGGCTGCTCTGCGTCAGCCGCCTGTGGGCCGACTGGATCCGGGACGCGATCGGCGCCGAGGCCGGGATCGTCGGCAACGGGGTCGACCTGTCGGTCTATCGCCCCGCGGCCGCGGAGGGCGACGCGGCTCTGCGGGCGCGCTGGTGGCTCGGCGCGGGGCCGATCGTCCTCAGCGTCGGCGGCCTCGAGGAGCGCAAGAACAGCCTCGGCATCATCGCGGGGTTCGCGCGCCTGCGGACGCGCCACCCGCACGCCCAGCTCGTCGTCGCGGGCGGAGCCTCGCTCCTCGACCACGCCGGCTACCGCGAACGCTGCCGCGCGGCCCTCGTCGCCGCGGGTCTGGAGGTGGGCCGCGGCGCGGCCGTCATCGAGACGGGGCCCGTCGCGCAGGCCGACATGCCGGCGCTCTACCGGACCGCGGACCTGCTGGCCTTCCCGTCCTGGACCGAGGGGTTCGGCCTCTGCGTTCTGGAGGCCATGGCCTGCGGAACGCCGGCGATCGTCTCCGACCGGCCGCCCTTCACCGAGTACCTGACGCCGGCCGACGCGCTGTTCGTCGACCCCGCCGACCCCGACGGCATCGCCGCCGCCATGGCGGCGGCGCTGGAGCCGCGGACCCGCGCCCGCCTGCGGGCGGCGGGGCTGGAGCGCGCGGCCGCCCATTCCTGGCGCGCCTGCGCGACGCGTCACCGCGACGCCTACGCCGCCTGCGCCCGCGGCGCGGCAGCCTTCACGGAGTTGCAGCCATGACGACAACGACCCGTCACGTTCCCGTCGCCGTCGTCGGCGGCGGCCAGGCCGGCCTCTCGGTCAGCTACCACCTGAAGCAGCGCGGCATCGCGCACCTCGTCTTCGAGAAGCACACGGCCGCGCACACCTGGGCGACGCAGCGCTGGGACACGTTCTGCCTCGTCACCCCGAACTGGCAGTGCGACCTGCCGGGCCACCCCTACGACGGGCCGGACCCGGATGGGTTCATGAGGAAGGACGAGATCGTCGCCTACCTGAAGGCCTTCGTCGCCAAGGTGCGGCCGCCGCTCCGCGAGGGCGTGGCGGTCACGCGCGTGGCGCGGCGCGACGACGGCGTGTTCGCGGTCCGGACCTCGGAGGGCGACTACACCGCGGACGAGATCGTGGTGGCCTCTGGCGGCTACCACACGCCGATCATCCCGCGCATGGCCGAGAAGCTGCCGCCCGCGATCACCCAGATCCACTCGAATCAGTACCGGAACCCGGCGCAGCTGCCCGACGGCGCGGTCCTGGTCGTCGGCTCGGGGCAGTCCGGCGCGCAGATCGCCGAGGACCTGCATCTCGCCGGACGGGAGGTGCATCTCGCCGTGGGCGACGCACCCCGCTGCGCCCGCTTCTACCGCGGCCGCGACGTCGTCGCGTGGCTCGCCGACATGGGCTACTACGAGAAGACCGTCGACGATCACCCGCTGCGCGACGGCGTCCGGGACAACACCAACCACTACGTGACCGGTCGCGACGGCGGCCGGGACATCGACCTGCGCCGCTTCGCCCTGGAGGGCATGGCGCTCTACGGAGTCCTCGAGGACTACGCGGCGGGCGCCCTCCGCTTCCGGGACAACCTCCGGCCCGCGCTCGACCAGGCCGACCGGACCTACAACGGCATCAACGCGGCCATCGATGCCCATATCGACGCGGCCGGCATCGCGGCGCCGGTCCAGGCGCCCTACGCGCCGGTCTGGGAGCCGGGCGAGCCGGTCACCGCGCTCCCCCTCGAAGGGGCCGGCATCGCCAGCGTGGTCTGGTGCATCGGCTTCGCGCCGGATTTCCGGTGGCTCGACGCGTCCGTGTTCAACGGCGCCGGCCAGCCGAAGCACAGGCGCGGCGTCACGGCCGAGGCGGGCATCTCCTTCATCGGCCTGCCCTGGCTGAACACGTGGGGCTCGGGGCGCTTCGGCGCGGTCGGCCGCGACGCCGAGTACATCGTGCAGGTGATCGAGGCGCGCCTCGGCGCCGGTGCGGTCGGCCTGAAGCGGGCGGTGTGAGCCGGATCATCATCCGGTCGAACCCGGGCGAAACCTCCCCTCAGTCATCCTGACATTCGGACCGCTCAAGCCGGGTATCCGCGGCCGAAGTGCCGATCCCCTCCAGTGTTCCGGAGCGAACGCTGGTCCAGGATCGACTTGTTCGCCTGTATCGCATCGGTTAGCCACGCCCCGTTGCGGCGCCTGAGTCGCGTCAGAGCCAGGGATCATCCATGCGAGCACGTACCGTCGGTATCGGGATTGCGGCGATTCTGTCCGTGATGACCAGTGTGGCCTCCGCCGAGACGTTGCCGGCACGCAAGGCCGGCCTGTGGGAGAGCAAGACCACGTCGCCCGACGGCAACACGACCACGCGTCAATGCATCGACGAGAAGACCGATCAGATCGCGCAAGCCGCGTTCGGGGGCGGCCAGAACTGCGCGAAGCGCACCATCGTCAAGACGAGCACCGGCTACAAGGGCGAGACCGAGTGCAAGCTCGGCCCGATCTCGGCCGCGGGCACGACCGAGATCAGCGGCGACTTCAACAGTAAGATCCACATGGAGGTGGATACGACGCTGACCGGCATGCCGAACGCCAAGGAGCCCGTGCGACGCCAGATGGTGATCGACGCCACCTACATCGGTCCCTGCGCGGCCGGACAGAGCCCGGGCGACATCATCCTGCCCGACGGCAAGATCGTGAAGATGCCCCAACCGGCGGCCCGATAGGCATAACGGCAGGCGCCTCGGGCGCGGGCGAGCCCGTCGGGTGCCGCCCCGCGTCCCCCTGGGCGCCGCCGCGGAGATCCATGCCGCGAAACCGGCATCCCTCCGTGAGACGGCGAGCGACAGCCCGCGAGGCAGGGGAAGGTCTGATTAGCGGATATTAAATACATTTCGCTAATCATGCGCCGTGCAGCTGCGGAATTGTTCTATTCGGCTGCGTCGAGGCCGCCGTGTCGCTACAGAGTGTCTCCATTCGTACAAAGCTGGTCGTGGCCTTCTCGGTCTTGACCGTTTTCGTGATCGGGCTCGGCGTGCTCGGGCTCGTGAGTACGCGCAAATTGCGTGAGCAGGCGGTCGAGATCGATACGAACTGGCTGCCGAGCATCCGGGCGCTGGGCGAGATCGACACGCTGACCGCCCGCAGCAGCGGCCTTCTCCTGCGGCACACGCAGGCGACCGATCCGGCGCTGCTCGCCAGCATCGAGAAGGATATGGACAGCTTCGACCGGAAGCTGGCCGACCGGGTCGCCGTCTACAAGGGCCTGCTCAGCTCGCCCGAAGAGCGGTCGCTTTTCGACGCGTTCAACCAGGAATCGCAGACCTTCAAGGCGGTGCGCAACGACGTCGTCGACCTGTCGCGCGCCGGGAAGAAGACCGAGGCCTATCAGCTCTACGAGACGAAGGGCCTCATCCCGCGCCGCGCCGCCTCCAAGGCCCTCGAGAAGCTGATCGCCATCAACAACGCCGGCGCCGATGCCGCGCAGGCCCAGGGCACCGCCGTCTTCAACGAGACCTGGACGGTGAGCCTCGTCTCGATCGCTCTCGCCGTGGCGGTCTCCGCTCTGTCGGGCGTGATCATCGTCCTCGGCGTCACCCGCGGCATCGCCGCGGTGGTGCGGCCGATGCAGGCGCTGATCGCCGGCGACCTGTCGGCCGAGATCCCGCATCAGGGCGAGAAGACCGAGATCGGCACCATCGCGTCGGCCGTCGCGGTGTTCAAGCAGGGCCTTATCCAGATGAAGGCGCTGGAGGCCGAGACCGCGCAGGCGCGCCTCGCCGCCGAGGAGCAGCGCCGGATCGGCATGCGCCAGATGGCCGACAGCTTCGAGGCGGCGGTCGGCGGCATCGTCGGGCAGGTCTCGGCCTCCGCGACCGAGCTGCAGGCCACCGCCGGCTCCATGTCGGCCATGGCAGGCCAGACCTCGGCGCAGTCGGGGGCGGTCGCGGCCGCCGCCGAGGAGGCTGCCTCGAACGTCAGCACCGTCGCGGCCGCCGCCGAGGAACTCGGCGCCTCCGTCCAGGAGATCGGGCGCCAGGTCCAGGGTTCGGCCGAGCTGGCCCGCTCCGCCGCCGGCGAGGCGGACGAGACCGGCGCCCTCGTGCAGGAACTCAGCGGCGCCGTCGCCAAGATCGGCGACGTGGTGGGCCTGATCTCCTCGATCGCCGGTCAGACCAATCTCCTGGCGCTGAACGCCACGATCGAGGCCGCCCGCGCGGGCGCGGCGGGCCGCGGCTTCGCGGTCGTCGCCTCCGAGGTGAAGGCGCTGGCGGAGCAGACCGCCCGCGCGACCGGGGAGATCTCCAGTCAGATCGGCCGGATCCAGGGCGTGACCGGTCAGGCGGTCTCCGCCATCGGGACGATCACCGGGCGCATCCGCGAGATCAACAGCGTCGCCACCTCGATCGCGGCCGCCGTCGAGGAGCAGGGCGCGGCGACGCAGGAGATCGTCCGCAACGTCACCCAGGCCGCGCAGGGCACCGGCGAGGTGACCAGCAACATCGCCGGCGTGGCCGGCGCCGCGGAGGAGACCGGCGCGGCGGCGAGCCAGGTTCTCGGCGCGGCCTCGGAGCTGTCGCGCCAGTCCGAGCACCTGTCCGCCGAGGTCGGACGGTTCCTCGCGACCGTGCGCGCCGCCTGAAGCGCCGACTGAGGAGCCCGGCGATATAGGCCTCGCGGTCCAGTTCACTGCCGGGGTGTGCCGCAGCACCTCGGCGGTGAAAGCTTGAGCTTACATCAGGGTCACACCGCGAACACAGTCGCGGACCTGATGGAGACTTCGATGACCCTCGTTGCCCGCTTCGCCCTCGCCACGGCCGTCGCCGCCGCCACCGTCGCGGTTCTCGCCGGGACCTACGTCGAGATCCTGGATCGCGCCCTCCCGATGCACTTCGTCTGAGACGGCGGGTGCGAACCGGTTGAAGACCGCATCCCGGGTCGCCGCCGTCCGGCGGCGGCGACCCGGGATGCGGGAGGGAGGTGCCGATGACTCGAATCCTGACATCCGTCCTCGACGGCGCCGTGTGGGTCGCGGACGCGCTCGACGATATCCTCGTCGAGGCCGCTCTCGGCTTCGGCGCCGCCGTACCGCTGATCGCCGACCCGTCCGGCGATCCGCCGACCGGCGCAACCACCGGCCAATCCGAGACAAGTCCCTCGCCGATCCGGACTTGACCGCCCGGGATGCTCGGCCGTCACCGGTGCCGACCCCGGAGGTGTCGCGACGGTCCGGATGATCGGGTTCCCCGGTCGGACCGCAGAGACGTGTAGCCTCCCACAGAGGGAAGGGACCAGCGCCACGAACAGCGGCGGCTCGGCGAGCGTCCCCGTCCGCACCTGCCCCGTTCGGGAACGGCTCTAGCGCTTCTGCGTGTTCGGCGCCGATTGGTCGGTCTGCGGCTCCATCTTGGTGGAGTCGGGTTTCGTCGGCGTGTTGTTCTGCGCCTGCTTGTCGTCGCAGGCGGCGAGGCCGAGCAGCAGAAGGGCGGCGAGTGCGATGCGGGTGCGTGCCGGCATGGATCCTCCCTGTAGCGTGTGAGGGCGCGGAGATCCTGTTTGGCGCTATCGCCAAACAGGATCTCCGCGCCGCTCGCTGCGCGACGCGGTCCCGTCAGCGGCCGCCAGCCGGCGGCTTGGAGCCGGATCCGGCATCGTTCGGGCCGGTGCTGTTCGTCGTGCCGGAGCGGCTCATCGAGCCGGTCGACGGGCCGCTCCCGGCGGCGCCGGGTGTCGAGCCGGACCCCGCGTCGCTCGGGCCGGTGCTGTTGGCCGTGCCCGACCGGCTGGTCGCGCTGCCGGCATTCTCTGCTGCCGTGGCGGGAATCGCGGCCGCGAGGAGGGCGGCGATGGCGAGACTCGTGACCTTCATGGCGGATCTCCCTCTCGGTCCGGCAATCGCGCTCGCGGAGCCGTTACCGGTTGTGCGGGCAACCCCGCGCCACCGCCGCTGTTCCGACCGCGTCGCCGACCGCCCGGCACGGGTCCCGGATCACGATGCTTCCGGTGGCGCGTCCTCCCGGACCGCAGCCGGGCTGGCGGCGCGCGCCTGCTCGTCGGGCATCCGGTAGCCGCGATCCCAGGTGGCCCAGGATTCCGAATCCGCCGGATAGGGGTTGGCGGTGATCGGATCGCCGCGGTCGCGAGCGTGGCGCCCCTCGTCGCTGATCGCGGCGGGTGAACGGGTCGACGGTGTCATCGGCGCTTCTCCGGCCTCACATCCCCGGGTCCGGAACCTCGGCGGACAGCCCGGGCGTTGCAGGATCTACCGGACGCTCGCGCGAATGTTCCCCGCCTGGGTTGGTGCTCAGCGGCCGGTGTACCCGCGCGTCGCCGCCGCCGCCTTCAGGCGCTCGAATGCCGTCGCGTAGCGCTCGCGCAGGAACGCGGCGTTGGGCGGGATCCGGGTCGGGCAGAGGTTGTCCTCGGTATCGGACATCTTGATCAGCAGCGCGGCGAGGTTGCCGGCCGCGATCAGGGTGGTGATCCGCTCGGAATACGCGATCCGACTCTGCGGCTTCGTGAGAAGCGTCACCGTCTCGACGATGTCGGCCTCGAAGCCGGCGGCGCGGAGGTCCGCCGCCGTGCGCGGCGTGTCCTCCAGCACATCGTGCAGGAGCGCCGCCTGCATGACTCGCATCGGGTCGATGTCGAGCCCGTCGATGAGTCGGGCGTGACCGGCCCGGGTCTGGGCGGCGTTCGCGACGCGTTCCAGGTGCCGCATGCACGGCTCGCCGCCCTTGTCGAGCTGACCCGCATGCGCCGTGAGGGCGAAGGTATGGGCATCGAAAATCGTCGGCACGCGACCGGCTCTCCAGATCGACCGGCCCGGATCGGCGCCGCACCGGCTTCCCGTTGCGGGAAGTCGGGTCCCCGCCGCGGCGTTCCCGCAGGATCGCCCGCCGCGCGGTGCCCCGTCGCCCGGTGCCGTCCCGGGGCGGGACTACCTCATTTCGTGGATGCGCAGTCTTCGCGCTCGATTCAAAAGTTCACGTTGGCAACACTATTGCTCAGCTCCCGTGGAATCGCCACCTGTTGTTCCATAATCGGACAAGCGGCGAGTCGCGCTTCAGGATCGAGACCATGACGTCCGGAACACTCGAGAAGCCGCTGGATGTCGGCGGGCCGCTGAGCCGCAGGGCGGCGGCGCTGGCCAACGTCCGCTGGTTCCGCGCGCTGGCGTGGCGCGCCCTGCGCGATGGCGGCCCGCGGGCCGAGCTGCGCGCGTCCAACGCGCGGGCCGCGGCGCGGATCGTGCTGCGCCAAGCCAAGCGGGAGGCCCTCGTCGCCCGCCTGGCGCGACAGGCCCTCGACGCCTCCGTCTGAGTGCGGGGCGCCGGGTCGGCCGGGCGCTGGGCCCGGCCGCGGCGGTGCGCCTCAGCGCTTGAACTTGCCCTCGTACTTGAACTCCGGCGCCGCCTTCAGCTGGTCCTTGCTGGCGCCGATGATGGCCTTCCACTTCTTCGCGTCGGCGTCGTAGCCGAGCGCGATCGAGCTCGGCGAGACCGCGACGTAGCGCTCGCCCAGGCCGAGGAAGCCGCCCACCGAGACGATGTAACCGGCCAGCTTCCCGTGATCGATCACGAGGTCCTTGATCTCGCCGACTGTGTTGTTCTGCGCGTCGGTCACGTTGAGACCGATGAGGTTGTAGCTGAGCACCGCGTCCTGCGGCACGGTCTCGAATTTGGGCGCGACCGTCTGCGGCGCCTCGTTGGCGGCGAGCGCGGGCCCGGCGAGGGCGGCGGCGGCGAAGGCGGCGATGACGAGGCGGCGCATGGTGTACTCCAGTGGCCCGGTATGGGTGGTCTGAAATGGCCGCCTCGGGCGCATCGTTCCGCGACTGCACGGAAATGTTAATGCGCGGAACATGGAACCTTCGGCCGGCGCGCGACCCGCGCGGCGAGGCCCCTCACGAGGCTCCGGCGCGGTGAACGGGGTGGCCAACTGTATCGAAGATCGACCGGGACAGATTGCCCGGCCGCGCCCCGACCGTTCCTGGCCGACCGCGCCCCGGCACGGCATGCCGGGACCCGCACCTATCGGGAGGGGACATCCGTGGCGGGGGGAGTGATCGAGACGACGCGCGGACCGGCGACCGGCGCCTGGGTGGACGGCCTCATCGGGGTCGCGATCTTCAGCGCGTCGCTGGTCGCGACGCGCCTCGCGCTGACCGGCATGGACGCCCTGTTTCTCAGCGCGGCCCGGGCGGCGCTCGCCGGCCTCGCCGGCGCGGCCGCCCTGCTGGCGCTCCGGCAGGCGCGCCCGCGCCGGACCGATCTCCCGGCGCTCGCCATCGTGGCGGCGGGCGTCGTGGTCGGCTTCCCGCTCCTCACCGCCCTGGCCCTGCGCACGGTCGGCGCCGCGCACGGCACCGTCTTCGTCGGCCTGCTGCCCCTCGCCACCGCCCTGTTCGGCGCGCTGCGCTCCGGCGAGCGACCGTCACCGGTCTTCTGGCTGCTCTCGATCACCGGCGCGCTGGTCACGGTCGGCTTCGCCGCGCGGGGGCTCGACGGTCCGCCGGGTCACGGCGACGCCTTCATGCTGGCCGCGATCCTGCTCTGCGGGCTCGGCTACGCCGAGGGCGGCGTCCTGGCCCGCCGGTTGGGCGGCTGGCAGGTGATCGCCTGGGCCACCGTCCTGTCGCTGCCCGTGAGCCTGCCCCTCGCGCTGCTGCTCCGGCCGGCCGAGCTGGCGGCGATCCCGCTGCCGGCCTGGGCGGGACTCGGCTACGTCGCGCTGTTCAGCATGCTCATCGGCTTCGTGTTCTGGTACCGCGCCCTGGCGCGTGGCGGCATCGCGTCGGTCGGCCAGCTGCAGCTGCTGCAGCCGTTCCTGGGCCTCGGCGTGGCCGCGCTGGTCCTCGGCGAGCACATCGAGCCCGCCATGATCGCCGCCGCCCTGGCCGTGGCCGCCTGCGTGGCGCTGGCGCGGCGCTTCGCCTGAGAACGGCGCGGAGTTGTCGGCCCGGGAGCGTCAGCCGGACTTCGCCACGACCTCGATGTCGCGGTCGAGCCCGCTCTCGACCTTGAACTCCCGGGTGTAGACCTGCCCGTCGTGGCGGGCGATCAGCACGTAGTCGCCCTCCGCCAGGGTGACCTGCGGGAAGGCGCCGATCGCCTCGCGGATCGTGTCGCCGCCGGGGGTCAGGACCGAGAAGGCGGTGCCCGCGAAGGCCTCGGCACCGGGGGCGGCGACGAGCTTCAGGGTCACCGTCGCGGCGCGGTGGTTGAGTGTCGCCTCCGTGACCTTGCCGTTCTCGACGCGCAGGTCCGCGCGCTGGATCGCGTTCGATTCTCCGTAGGTCGAGACGACGTGGTACGTGCCCTCCGGCAGGCGCAGCAGCTCGCCGGTCTTGATGCCGGCGCGCACGAGCCGGCCCTCGGAATTGGTCCCCACCGGGACGAAGACCGAGAACATCACCTGACCGGGCGGGATCTTCTGATCGCCCACGGCGCCCGCGAGCTTCAGGGCGCCGGCGGCCACCCGCAGCGTGTCGGTCGTCGGCTGCCCGCCCATCACGATCCGCTTCGAGGCGCTGGCGAAGCCGTACGTCACGGTCGCCACGTAGGCGCCCGGCGCGAGGGTGAAATGCGGCTCGGCCTCGGTCGAGCGGGCGACGATCGACGGCCGCGTGCCGTCGCCGCGATCCTCGTAGATCCGCCACGCGAGCCCCTGGCGCAGGGCCGTGCCCGGTCCCGACAGGAGCGCCGACAGGGACAGCTGCGCGTCCGGCTCGGCCGGGGGCAGGGACGGCGGCAGGTTCGGGGTCGTGATCGACGGTGAGGGCAGGGCGCCGCCGAGCCGGTTCTGGAACGGGTCCTGCTGCGCGAGCGCGGCCGGCGGGCCGGCGGCGAGCATCGCCAGCGCGGTCGCTGCAAGCCTCATGCGCATCGGTCAGCCCTTCTCTGCTCGTCTCGCCGGTCGCGGCACCGGATCGTCCGGGCCTGCCTCTGACTCCCGACAGTGGCGGCGGCAAGGCCGCTCTTCCACCGGCGGCCCGCGCATGCCACATCCCGGTCGGGACGCGATACCGGGACGGAGCGCATGACCGCCACCCTCGATCTCCTGAAGACCCGACGCTCGGTGCCGCCGGCGCTGCTGGACGAGCCCGGGCCCGACAGGGTGCAGCTGGACACCATCCTGACGGCCGCGTCGCGGGTGCCCGACCACGGCAAGCTCGCGCCCTGGCGCTTCATCGTCATCGCCGGCGAGGCCCGGGCGAAGGTGGGCGAGGTCATCGCGGCGACCTTCGCGGCCGACAATCCCGACGCGACGCCCGAGCGGCTCGCGCAGGAACGCGCCCGCCTGACCCACGCGCCGGTCGTCGTCGCGGTGGTCTCGCGGGCGGGTCCGCACGTGAAGATCCCGGACTGGGAGCAGGTGCTCTCCGCCGGTGCCGCCACCATGAATCTCGTGATCGCCGCGAACGCCGCCGGCTTCGCCACGTCGTGGCTGACCGAGTGGTTCGCCTACGACCGCCGCGTGCTCGACGCCCTCGGCCTCGCGCCCACCGAGAAGCTCGCCGGCTTCGTCCATATCGGCCGGGCGCGCGAGGTGCCCTCCGACCGGCCGCGGCCGGCCCTCGACGAGATCGTCACCTACCTGTGAAGGGACCGGCCGTGCACTACGACCTCGACCTGCCGCGCGAGTCGCGCGCCCTCCCGCACAACCCGCTGAAGGCCATCGTCGCGCCGCGACCGATCGGCTGGATCAGCGCCATGAACCGCGCGGGCGCGCTCAACCTCGCGCCCTACTCGTTCTTCAACGCCGTGGCCGACAACATGGTCGCGTTCTCCTCCTCGGGCCGGAAGGACGCGATGACCTTCGCCGAGGAGGGCCGGGAGTTCGTCTGCAGTCTCGCCACCTGGGACCTGCGCGACGGGATGAACGATTCCTCGGCGCCGCTGCCGCGCGGAACGAGCGAGTTCGCCTTCGCCAACCTGGAGACCGCGCCCTCGCAGAAGGTGCGGCCGCCGCGCGTGGCCGCCTCGCCGGCGGCCCTGGAGTGCCGGTGGCTCCAGACCTTGCCGCTGGTGCCCCTCTCGGGCGGGGAGGCGGAGAACTTCCTGGTGATCGGGCAGGTGGTGTCGATCTACGTCGACGAGCGGTACGTCGCGGATGGAATGGTCGATACGGCGGCGATGCACCCGATCATGCGCGGCGGGTACTTCGACTACTTCCACGCCACCGCCGACACGCGCTTCCAGATGCGCCGGCCGAAGGGCGCGGGGGAGTTCACCGGGTCCTGAAACAGGAACCGGTCGCGCGCGGCCGATTGAGGACTTGTTTACCATAGCGGGCGCAGGTTCGGGCGGTCTCCAGCACCGTGCCCGCCCGGATGTTCCTGTTCACCACGCCGTCGAGCCCACCGGAGAACCCGCCGCCCCAGGCGCGGGCGCTGCCGGGCACGCCCGCCTCCGGGCCGGTGGTCCAGGCCATCCGCGACGGAGCGACGGCGAGCGGCGTCGGCTTCGACTATCTCCTGGCGACGGCGCGGCGCGAATCCGCCCTCGATCCCGCCGCCAAGGCCGGCACCTCCTCGGCCACCGGCCTGTTCCAGTTCATCGAGCAGACCTGGCTCGGCGTGATGAAGAATGCCGGGCCGCGGCTCGGCCTGCAGGCGCAGGCCGACGCGATCACCCGGCAGTCGGACGGCACCTACACGGTTCCCGACGCCAGCCAGCGGCAGGCGATCCTCGACCTGCGCCGCGATCCCAAGATCTCCGCGACGCTGGCCGGCGCGCTGACCCAGCAGAACGCCGACGCCCTCACGGGCGCCCTCGGTCGCGAGCCGACCGCGGGCGATCTCTACGCGGCCCACGTGCTGGGCGCGAAGGGCGCGGCCGCCCTGATCTCGACCGCCCGCGCCTTCCCCGAGCGCGCCGCCGCCCTCGACCTGCCGGAGGCGGCCGGTGCCAACCGGGCGCTGTTCTACGACCGCGCCGGCCGGCCGCGGAGCGCCGCCGAACTCTATGCCAGCCTCTCGGCGGCGGCCCAGGGCGCCGCCGCCACCGACCTGACCGGCCTGCGCCAGGACGGCGCCGCGGCGCCGCAGGCCGTCTCGGCCTACGCCAGCGCGGCGACCGCGTTCGGCGGGACCTCGGACCTGCGCAGCCTGTTCCAGACGGACCAGCGCGGCGCGGCCTCCGACGCCGCGGCCCGTCTCTGGCAGGCGCGCAACAGCGCCGCGCCGGTGCAGCACGCGGCGCCGACCTATTTCCCGCGCTCCGACGCCGAGCCGCCACCGCGCGTCGCCGTCGCGGAGCCCGCCGTCACGGGTGCCATCACGGGTGCCGTCACGGGCGCAGCGGCCGGACCGGCGGCGACGCCGCCGGGCGCCGCCCTCCTCAATCCGCCGCTGCCGCCCCGCCGACCCGCGGACCTCGCGGCCGCGGCGTCCATGTCCGGCAGCAGGACCAGCCTGTTCGCCCCCCGGAGCGGTCGATGATCATCCGCGACTTTCTGGCCTGGACGCAGGACGCCTCGGCCGAGCGCCGGGCCGAGGCGACCGCGACGCTGGCCCGGACCTACCTCTACGGCGACCTGGGCGCCGACGCGGCCTGGGAGGCCAAGACAGCGCTGCTCGCGCTCCTCGACGACCCGTCGCCGCTCGTGCGCCGGGCGCTCGCCGAGACCTGCGCGGCCTCGGCGCGGGCGCCGCGCCCGCTGGTCGTCGCTCTGTCCTCCGACGTTCCCGAGGTGGCGCGGCCGGTGCTCGCCCGCTCGCCGGTCCTCACCGACGCCGACCTCGTGGACGCGGCCGCCCTCGGCGACGAGGCCACCCGCGCGGTGATCGCCGCCCGGCACCACCTCTCGCACGCGGTCGCGGGCGCCCTGGCGGAGATCGGCGAGACCGACACGCTCGTCGTACTCGCGGCCAATCCGACGGCGAAGATCACCGCGGGCCGGATGCTGCGCATGATCGAGCGCCGCGGCGGCGAGGCCGCCCTGCGCGAGGCGCTCCTCGCCCGCGCCGACCTGCCGCCGGAGGTGCGCCATGCCCTCGGGATCGCGGTGGCGCGGGCGCTCACCGACTTCGTCACTGACCGCGCTTGGCTCGGCGCCGAGCGCTTGGACCGGATGAGCCGCGAGGCCGGCGAGCGCGTCGCGCTCGAGGCCTGCGAGGGCTTCGGCGCGGCCGCCGTGACGCGGCTGGTGACCCATCTGCGCGCGACCCGGCAGCTGACCGCGGGCCTGATCCTGCGCGCCGTGCTCTCGGGCCGGACGGACTTCGCGCTCGCCGCCCTGGCCGACCTGTCGGGGCAGGATCATGCCGGGGTCTCCCGGGCCATGCGCGACCCGCGCCTGTTCGCGGACCTGCACGACCGCGCCGGGCTGCCCGAAGCGCTCCTGCCGGCGATGCAGGCGGCGCTCTCCGCCTGGCAGGAACTCGCCCGCGCGGCGGCCCCGGTCCGGGGCACCGGCCTGTCGCGGCGCCTCATCGAATCCGCCATCGGAGCCTGCGGCGACCTGTCGGATCCGGACATGCACCCGGTCATCACGCTGCTCAACCGCTACGAGGCCGAGGCGGCCCGCGACGAGGCGCGCGAGGTGGCCCGCGCCATCGCCGCCCAGGCGCTGGCGCGCGAGACCGCCCGCCGGGAGGCCGAGGCCGCCGACGCCGCGTGGCGCGCCGCCCTGGAGAGCCAGCGCCGGACCGCCTTCGCGGAGGAGACCGATACGGCGACCCCGGTCGTCGTGGCGATCGCCGACGCCGCGGACGGGCCTGCCGAGGCCGAGCCGGTCAACCCGGTGGGCGCGATCCTCGACGCGCTGCCCGAGCAGATCCTGGCCTGGTACCGGCCCGAGGAGGTCGACCCGGAGGTCCAGGCCGCGACCGACCTCGTGCTCGACGGTCTGGGCGACAGCATCCTCGATCAATTCCGCGCCAGCCGGGACCCCGCCGGGCCGGAGCCGGCCGCGAGCGAGGATAAGCCGGAGCGGATCGCCGCCTGATCGCCGCCTGAATCCGCCAAGGCTCGCCGCTCGGGGGAGCGATGGCACCGGACATCTCCCGATATCGCCGGCTGCCGGGGGAGGAGCCGCGCTACGTCCTGGCGGAGGCGCGGACGCTGATCGCGGAGCGCACCTACCTGTTCAGCCTCTACGCGGTCGACGTGGTCGCCTCCGACGGGCTGACCGGCCGACACGTTCTCGCCGTGCCGGTCGCGATCAGCGCGGTCTCGATCACGGTGGGCCTCGTCCTGACCGAGGCGGATTCCCGCAGGGCCGAGGCGGGCGATCTCGCGGGCGTCGCGTCCCTCGCCCAGGCCGTGCAGGGCGGATACCGGCGCTTCCGAACCTTCCCGGCGAACGAGCTCGGGCGTTTCGTGCTCTGACGGCTCAGATCCGAGGCGGGCGCTGGGACCTGAACTCAGTTCGGCGGCCGATAGGCCTCCGGCGGCAGGTCGCGGAAGAAGGTCTCGCCGGGGGCCTGCCCCGGCGCCGGCTTCGGTGCGATCCCGCTGCCGCTCCCCTCGGTGATGTAGCGCTGGCCGCCCGGCTCCGGCAGCACCGGCGCGGGGGTCTGGGGGGTCGGCGGCACGATGTAGCGCTTCTGATCCGGCGCCCCGGCGCTCGGGGACGGTGCCGGCGGCGCGACGGGCGGCGCCGCGGGTGGCGCGACGGGCGACGCCACGGGCACCTGCGGCGGTGACGCGGCCGGCGTCCGCACCGGCGGAACCTCGTCTCGGCGTGCCTCGGCCGCGGCCGGCCGGCTCGGGCGGCGGACGGCGGCCCGCGGCGCGACCCGACGCGGCGGGACGCGCGCGACAACCGGCGGGGGGCGGGTGCCGGGCAGGGCGATCCTGAGGCCCTCCACCGCCCGCACGAGGTCGCCGAGGCTGGCCTCGGCGGTGCGGCACAGCCGGATCCGCAGGGAGATCGCGCGGCGCGCGAGCGGCTCCGCCTGGAACAGAGCGGGCGGCTGCCCGCCGGCGGACGCGGCGCCGCGTCCGGCCTCGATCCACTGCCACGCGTAGAGGCAGTCGGCGCCGAGCGCGATGCCCACCGGGCCGTAGGCGTTCCGCAGCGGCGGCCGCACCGTCATCGCCTGCCCGGGAAACCGGACGGCGATCTCCCCCGCGATCCCGAACTCGCTGGGCTTGGCCAGCCGCGGCGGGAAGGCGAGGAGCAGGTCGGCGGTCTCCCGGCGCAGGGCGATCTCGGCGTGGTTGCGACCGTCGCCGCCGGCATAGCGCAGCCGCTGGTCGAACCCGTCGCGCTCGCGCGTCTCGATCACCGCGGTCAGCGTCCCGGCGCCGGGCAGGGTCAGGACCGGGACCGTCTGCGCCCGCGCGACGGCGGGCAGCAGGAGACACGCCAGGGCGCAGAGCCGGGCCGTACGGATCGCCGCGCGCCTCACGGGGTGGTCCGCTCGGTCGTGGCGGAGGTGTCGTAGGCCGAGCGCGCGGGCAGCTGGAACCGCTTCGCCTCGGAATTCTCGGGTCGCCCGCGCTCGGCCTGCTGGTCCTGCCACAGGGTGCCGGCGGCGGGCGGCGACAGGAATTCGGGCTTGTCGACGCCGCGATAGTCCGGGAGCAGGGCGTAGCCGAACCGCTCGTACGGCATCGGGCCCGCGCCGGGCACGCGCCGGGCCACCAGGGGCGGCGCCGGGGTCGCGGGCTCGCGGGCGTAGGTTCCCGCGGGAACGGGCTCGGCCAGGACCCGCACGAGCCCCGGCGGCGGGTAGCGGAGCGCGTTCTCCATGGAGACCGCCAGGGGGAACTCGTTGCGCTGCACGGCGAGGGGCTTGGCGTCCGCGCCGGCCGGCGGCAGGTCCGGCCGCGGCACCCGGTTGATCGACGGCGTCTCGACCCGCGCCGCGGGCGCGGCGTGCCGCCCGGGTGCGGGCCCGGCGGCGGCGGGCACGGGGTCGCAGGGCAGCGGCGACCCGCCGGCATTCTCGCGGAACAGCAGGTCGACCACCTTCGCGAAGAGGCCGTCGTAGCGGTTCACGACCTCGAGGTACGGACGCTGCCGCTTCAGGCGCTGCAGCGTGAGGGCGTAGCCGAAGACGGTCCCCTCGCTCGGCATCCAGGCGACGGCCCGCTGGAACCACTCCAGCGCCGTGTCGAACTGGCAGGAATTGTAGGCGTACCACGCCAGCCCCTGGGCGCCTTCGCCCGAGGTGGAGGCCGTCACGACCTGGGCGTAGCGGGCGATGCGCGCGGGCTCGATCGCGGGCGGGCGGGGCAGCGTCAGCTTCTGCTCCAGGATGTCGATGTAGAGCAGTTCATTGCCCACGAACTTGTCGCGCCACGCGTAGGCGACCTCCTCGGCCTCGCGCGCCATGTCGAGCTGGCGAAGGGTCAGAGCGAGCCCGTGGGCGACCATCGCGTCGCCGCCCCGGGCGATCGCCTGCTTGAACCATTCGAGCGCCTCCCGGAACTGGCGGCGCTTGTAGGCGTACCAGCCGAGGAGGCTCGTCTGGGTGGGATCGCCGCTCTTGCGGGCGACGGCCTGGAAGGCCGCGAGATCGGCGGGGGTCGGGGTCTCGGCGCTCTCCTCGTGCAGGAAGGCCGCGATCCGGGCACGGGTGATGTCCAGGCGGATCGCGTCGAATTCCGACGCCCCGTTCGCGCCCCGATGCCCCATCTCGATCAGGCGCTCCGCCTGCGCCATGCGCAGATGCGCCATCGCCTTCTGGATGGTGGCGAGGCGCACGCCGGAATCGGCGTTGCCGTCGAGGATCGACTTGTAGAGCTCGAAGGCCTCGTCGCCCGAGCCGGTATCGCCCAGGGCGTCGGCGACCATCCAGATGCTCTGGACGTCGAGCGGATCGAGGGCGCCGGAATCGGCGCGGTAGAGGTCGATGATCGCGTCGGCGTCCTTGCCGGTGAGCGCCGTGATCCGGGACCGGAACTCGGCCCGGCGGAGCTTGCGCGCGAGCTCCTCGGAGGGCTGCCACGCGGGGTCGATCGACCTGCGCGCGACGATCGCCGCGCGCAGGTCGTCGAACCGCCCCGCGGTGAAGAGGTCCCACAGGGGCGCCTCTTCGGGCGGGCTCGGCTGCAGCGCGTTGAGGTCCGGCGGCTCGTTCCAGCCGGGATAGAGCCGCTTCAGGCGGGCGATCTCGGCCTTCATCCGAGCCGTCTGCTTCTGGGCCGCGTAGTAGCGCAGCGCGCTCTCGTCGACCATGTCGGTCGTGCGCGACGTGGCCGGGTCGGCCAGGATCGCAGGGGCGCGCGGGCCGTCGCCGTAGACGATGCGGGGCTCGGACCGTGTCGGCGTGGCGGGAGACTGCGGCGCGGGAACGGGTCGCGCGTCGACCTGCGCGGCGGCCGGCGCGGCGGTCAGCGCCAGCATCAGGAGGCAGGGCGCGGCCGGTCGGAGGCGTGCCGGCGGACGACCGGTCAGGACTTCAGGCATGACGGGTAACGCATGCGGGCCGCGGTCAGGGCGAGGAGGCTCAGAGTGGCCGGGTAGTAGTTCTGGTTGCCGATGTCGCCGCGCGCATCCTCGGGGAAGGGCGTCCCGTCGAGGGCGCAGGCCACCAGGGCCGGGAGCCCCATGTAACCGGCCTCGGTGAGCCACTCGACCTTCCGCCCGTCGCCGGTGTCGACGATCGGCAGCCGTTCCCGATCGGCGCCCGACCACAGGGCCTGGAACGGCGCGAGGTCGTCGGGCCGCACCAGCCCCGCCCAGACGAGGTAGAGCGGGATCCGGATGGCGTTGTAGGAGAACAGCGGCGGGAAGCCGTTCGCGGGACGAGGCGCCTCCTTGGCGGAGATCCACTCGGTGGGCAGGTTGCTCGGACCGAAGCGCGACTGCCGCAGCAGGGCGAGGCCGCTGCGCGTCAGGGCCGCCCAGTCGTATTCCGGCGCGACGAGGGCGAGGCGCGGGAAGGCGGGGAAGATCCAGTAGGAGAGGTTGATCAGCGGACCGTCCGGGCGCTCCCGGGCCGAGAAGCCCGAGACCGCCGGCAGCAGCAGCGCCCCGTGCGGGTCCCGGAACAGGATGGTCTTGCGCCCGAACTCGATGGCGATCCGGCGCGCGGCGGTCCGGTAGCTCGGCTCGTTCCAGGCCTCGGCCGCCTCGGTGAGCGCCCAGGCGATCAGGATGTCGCCGTCGGTGGCGTTGTTCATGTCGCTGACCGCCGGACGCTTGTCGGGTGACCAGCGCCACGCCAGCAGCTCGTCGCCGCGGACCATCAGGTTGGCCCGGGTCCAGCCCCAGATCCGCTCGAAGCTGACCCGATCACCGGCCGCCACGGCGAGCAGCATGCCGTAGCCCTGGCCCTCGCTGTGGCTGATCTGACCGTTCGCGGTGTCGACCACGCGCCCCTGGTCGGTGATGAACCGCGCGCGGTAGGCCCGCCACGCGGCGTCGTTGCCGAGCTTGCCGGCGAGCCCCTGGGTCGCGGTCCGGGGCGCCTGCGCGGGCTGCGTGCCCGGCTGCGCGGTACTCGGAGGCACGGCGGGCTCGTCCTGGGGCGAGGCCGCCGCCGCGGGCAGGATCGCCGCGGCGAGGAAAGCTGCGGCGAGGGGGGTGCGGGCGCGGCGGCTCATGGATTCTTCCTGCCGACGTTGCGCACGAGGCTCGTGGTGGCCAAGCCGAGGCAGAGAGCCATCGCGAGGGTCATGCCCACGTAGTATTCCGTGTTGATCGACAGCCAAGCCGCGGACACGAGGCGCAGGTTCGGCAGAGATCGCGGCTGCGTCTCGACGATCTCGATCCGCTCGGGCCGGGACGTCACCAGCGTGCCGTTCGACGCGTCGAGGAAGGCGGCGCTGCCGCCGAGCTTCGCCCAGACCACCGGGTCGACGAGGCAGGAGACGGACGCCTTCAGCAGCGACGCGTTCGGCGCGGTCACAATCACCGTGTTGCTCGACTGGACCGGGGGGCCCTCGGCGATGAGCAGCGAGGCCGTCGCCGGAACCTCGACCGTCTCGTCCGGCTTCACCTGCGCCGTGATCGTCTGGCGCAGGGAGCGCACCGTGCCGGTGATCTCGTTCCAGACGCTGTCCAGGGCCGCCCAGATCTGGCGCGAGCCGCGTGTCGACGCCTCCCAGCGGTCGATGAGCTCACGGTCCGACGCGGAGCCCGGCGAGGAGGCCGGGGCCGTGGTCGGGGAGGGCCCGGCGCTCGTCTCGCCCTGGGATTGCGGCGCCTGCTGGGCCGGGGCGGGCTGCGCCGGGCGCACCTGCGGGATCAGGGTCGGCAGGGCGCAACGCATCGGCAGGTTGCGGCGCAGCCGATCGAGGGTGAGCACGCCCTCGGGACCGAACTGGCCCGGGGTGGCCACCATGTCGGCGCGGCCTTCCCAGACCCGCTGGACCTGCTGCGGATCGAAACCGACCGATTCCAGGAGCGCCGGGTCGAGGGCGCGGGCGGGCGCGACCACGAGCTGGCTCGTGTCGGACACGACCTGCTGCTGGGTCACGACCTCGAAATCGATGACGCGCTCGGCCGCCATCGCCAGTCGGGCGGCGAGGGTCGCGGCCGCGTCGGCGCTGTCGCGGTCGGGCGTCGGCAGCACGAGGCGCGCGCGCTGCCCCGGGACGACGAACGGTACGGCGCCCCCCTTGATCGCCGCGAGGTCGGGGCTGCGCGCCGCCCGGGCGAAATGCGGGATCTCGATCCGCGAGCGGTCGAGGAACAGGAAGCGCGCCTGCTTGGCCGCCGGGCTGAGGGTGTCACAGACCTGATCGGCGGCGTTCGGCAGCTGCGCCGAGATCTCGACGTGGTTCACCCCCGGGCGCCAGAGGCTGAAGGGCAGTGGGATCGCGCTGTCGTCGAACACCTCGCCGCGCCCGTCGGGTAGCGGGACGCTGGCCGCGTTGCGCCCGTTGATGTCGATGACGATGCGGGCCTCCGAGGAGAGCCCGGCCACGTAGGCCCCGGCCAGGTGGAGCATCACCTTGCCGTAATCGGCCGGGACGAAATCCCCGGGAAAGCGGAGGGCGAAGCCGACATGGAGCAGGCGCCCCGAGAACTCGCGGGACGTCACGCCGAGGCGGTCGAGCGTCAGGTTCTCGCCGCCGTGCACCATGTAGCCGCGGAAGAGCTGGACAGCCTTGAGCCCGCCCGGCGTCCCGGTGTCGGCCGGAACGGCGAGGTTGGTGATGGCCTGACGGACGTCCTCGTCGCGGGCGCCGGTGACCACCAGGGTCGGCGGTGTGTTCGGCCGCGACGGCAGGATGGCGAGACGCGGCCCGCTGATCGGGCCCAGCTCGGGAACGCCCTCGACGCCGGCGATCTCGGAGGCGGTACCGACGACGAGGTTGATGCCGTTCCGGCCCTGCAGGGGAGGGCCGAAGGTCACGGTCGGACGGGCGACCCGCCCCACGAGGGCGAGGGCCTGCACCGCCTCGATCATCCGCTCCAGGCGGGCCAGGTTCGGACGCTCGTTCAGGATGACCTGGATCGGCAAGGCGCCGCTCTCGTCCGGCTCCGCCGCGGCGAGGGACCGGACGTCCATGTCGGTCGCCGTCGGGACCACGAGGCCGGATCGCGACGGATCGATCTGCGTCCACAATTCGTAGGTCGCCCCGACCGAACAGTCGACGCGGTGGCGCTGGCTGGCGGTGAAGGTGACGGCGTTGTAGCCGGGCTTCAGCACGCCGTCGCCGATGGCGAACTCCACCACCTTCACGGCACCGGGCGCCTGGATGCGGGTCCAGCCGACCTTCGTCCCGTTGACGAAGGCAGCGAGTTCGGAACTCTCCGGTGCCACCGAGATCGCCGACAGGTAGGAGAGGCGCAGCCGTGCCGGTCCCCGCGTCTGCGCATCGGTGAGGTAGACGGGGTAGCGCAGGGAATCCTCTTCCCCGGTCAGGCGGAAGCCGCGCGGGCCGGACGGAAGCCGTCGCGCCGGCGCGATGGTCGCTTGGATCGCCGCGCGCGGCACCGTCTGAGGCGCGGCGGTCCGGGGCGGCTCGGACGGGCGCGCGGTCGGCCGCGTCTCCGTCGCCGACGCGTCCGGCCGGCGCGCTGGGCCCGACCCGTCCTCGGACGGAGCGCGCAGGGCGTTGCCGCTCGGCGGGACCGTCAGCCGTTCCGCCGGCCCCGAGCCCAGGAAGCTCTGGGCCAGGGCCGGAACGCTCGCGAGACCGAGCAGCAGTCCCAGCACGGGAAGGCAGAGCCGAGCACCCATCGCCGTCACGCCGCGCTCGTGCGCCGGCCGCGAAGCTCGGCCAGGGTGCGCTCGTTCTCGTAATCCATCATCAGGCGGACCCAGTCGTCCCCGCTCTCGATGTCGGTGGGTTTGGCGGTCGCGGGCAGTGACGGCGCCGCAACGGGGGCCGCCGGTGCCGGGACGGACGGCACCGGAGCCGGCGCCGGCGCCGCGGCGTCGTGCGGTGCGTCGTAGATCGGCGCCTCCTCGATCTCGACGGGCCTGGGGCGCCGGCTCGCGAGAAGATAGCGGAGCGCGCGGAACGGCTCGACCAAGCCCCACCACGCGAATTGCAGCGTGCCGGTGGGAATATCCTTGTGCCGCCGCCGCCGCAGCTGGAAGCGCCGCATCGCCTCGGCGTCCCCGTACATGAGTCCCGCGAGCGCGGGGTAGTCGCGGATGGCCAGCGTGCCGAAGTTCACCCGCATGACGAGTTCCTGTCCGTCGCGCGTCGCTTGGTCCAGGTGCACCGGCAGCGGCGCGGTCCGGCGCGCGCCGGCCGTCGGCTCGACGCTGAGCGTCCCCCGCAGCGGCGGGCGCGTGAGCCCCGGATCGAGGGCGCCGCCGAGGAGGCGCAGGGTGCAGGCTTCGGCGGAGACGCGCTCGATCGAGACGTCGACGCTGTGCCCGGCGACCGTGAGGACGCCCCGGCGATCGATCGCCAGGGAGGGCGTGCGCTCGAGCTGGCGCCGCTCGGCACAGACCCCGAGGGACGCGCCCGCGGTGAGCAGGTTGAAGAAGTTCCACAGCCCGACCACCAGCATGAGGTTGGTCACGCCGGGCTCGTACAGGTAGCGCCACGCCGCGACGGCGCAGCCGAGCATCAGAAGCAGGTAGATCAGGAAGAACGGAAGGGCGAGCGACGAGATGTGGTCGTGGTCGAGGGTCGCACCCTTGTTGGTGACGTTGAAGGTCGGCTTGCGGGGCGACGCGATGACCGAGACGATCGCCTTGGCCAGGTAGACGCCCTGGATGTACTCGTAGAGCTCCGACACGAACGGCCAGCGGAACTTGCCGTAGATGTAGTTCTGGATCATCAAGTTGATGATGATGTAGGTCAGCGTATAGGCGATCGACTCGTCCACGCTGGCCACGAAGATCTTCAGGTCGAAGAAGATGTGCAGCAGCGGCGCGAACATGAAGATCAGCCGCGGGATCGGGAAGAACCAGAAGGTCATGCTTGAGAGGTAGGCGATCTTCTGGATGGGCTTGAGACCCTTCTGGAAGGCCGGGTTCTTCAGCAGTAGGATCTGGAACATCCCCTGGCACCAGCGGGAGCGCTGGCCGATGAAGTCCGCCAGCGTGTCGGGCTGCAGGCCGGCGATCAGCGGCTTGTCGACGTAGGCGCTGTTCCAGTTGCGCGAGTGCAGCTCGAAGGCGGTCTCGCAATCCTCCGTGATGGTGATGCCCGAGAAGCCGCCGGCCTCGTCGAGGGCGGTGCGGCGCAGAAGGGCCGCCGAGCCGCAGAAGAACGAGCCGTTCCACTTGTCGAGGCCGCGCTGCGTGACCGCGTAGAACATCTCGTTCTCGGAGGGCATGCGCTCGAAGGTCCGCAGGTTGCGCTCGACCGGGTCAGGGTTGAGGAACGCGTGCGGGGTCTGCACGAGGAACAGGCGCGGATCCTGCGCGAAATAGCCGACGGTCTCGGTCAGGAACGAGCGGAACGGGACGTGGTCGGCGTCCAGCACCGCCACGAGGTCCCCCCGGGCATGGGCGAGACCGTTGTTGAGGTTGCCCGCCTTCGCGTGCTCGTTCCGGGCGCGGGTGAGGTAGCGGGCGCCGAGCTCGTCGCAGAGCGCCTGCAGCTCGCCCCGACGGGCGCGCGCCGCCGCGGCCTTGGCCGGGTCGGCATCGCTGCACTTCTGGTCGGTACCGCCGTCGTCGAGCAACCACACCGTGAGCTTCTCGGGCGGGTAGTTCAGCTGTCGCGCCGCCGCCAGGGTCATGGCAAGGATCGCGGCATCCTCGTTGTAGCTCGGGACGAACACGTCGACCGTGGGCAGGTCGAGGGCCGGGGCAGCCGGCGGCGGGTCGCGCCGCAGCGGGTCCGCGTTGATGATCAGGCTGACGAACAGGATGAAGACGCAGTAGAGCTCGGCCACCAGCAGGATCAGGCCGAAGCCGAAGCTGACCGGGTCGCCCGGCGAGGGCAGCGTGTTGGTGAGCCGCCACAGGATGTAGCGCAGCACCACGAGGCTGCCGAGCGCCATGAAGACGAACCGCGTGCGCGGCCCGTCGAGCACGGCCCACAGCACGATCATCACCGCCATGGCGGCGAGGCTCATGGCGAGCTGGGCCTGCGTCCCGACCGGCTGGCTGAGCAGGGCGAGGCTGGCGACTGTCGCCCCAACCCAGGCCAGCCAACGCAACGCCTGCCTCACGCTACAGCCTCCCGGGCCAAAAATCCCTCGGATCGAGGTGCAACGGCTCTACCGCCGGGTTTGTACAGCGACGATGGTCAATGAACAAACCCATTCGTAATATCCAGCCCACTCCACTTCGCCGGAAATTACAGTTAACTTAGGAATGCGGGCAACCCAGATGATGCCCGGCACGGCGAAGTCGATCGGGCTGCGAGAGCGGGATCGGGACGCGCAGTTGCGCCGACTACATTAATATTTCGTTCTAAAGCTTCGCTATAACCGGCTTCGGTGCGGCGCAGGCGACGCAGAGCGCCACGGATAGTCGGAACGACCCGCCCGGCGGACCGCGCCCGCGTCGGGTGGTACGGCCGGGTTGCGCCGCGGGGCTTAATCGACCCTTAACGAAAATCGCGCCTCGCTCGGGACCGACCCCCGGGCGTACGGATGACCGCGAAGCCGCTGCAGATCTCCCTCGGATTGCTCAACGCGCTGCAGGTGGCGATCGCCGCGGCGGCGGGGTTCGCGGCCGCCGTCCTGATCGTCGTCCCGGCCGCGCGGCCCGGACCCGCGGCGTCCCCGCAGGAGATGGTCGGTTCGGCCTCGCGCGCCTACGTCGCCGCCATCGCGGCGCGGCTGCGGCAGACCGTGGTCGATGCGCGCAACGCCGCCCTGATGCTCCGCGACGACGAGGGCCTGCTCTCCGCCGACCAGCGCGCCGCGCGCCTGCGCGGGTGGCTCGACCTCAACCCGGTCTACCGGGACGCCGTCCTCGTCGCGCCCGACGGTACCGTGCTGGCGGCCCGGGACGAGCGCCGCGTCGGCAGCAGCGTCGCGCGGCAGACCTGGTTCCTGCGCGGCCGCGCGGCCGGGGTCATCGTGGTCAGCGACGGGGCGGAGGCCGACTCGCCGTTCGGGACCGCCGTCGCGCTGGGCGAGCGCGGTCAGGACGGCCTGCTGCGCCTCGACGCCGACCCGAGCTATCTCACCAAGGTCGAGGAGGAGGTGCGGCGCGCCGCGGCGCTGCCCGAGACCCTCGGCTTCCTCGTCGCCACCCCGGACAGCCGGGTCCTGTCGGGGACCCCGAGCCCGTTCCGGACGACGGCCGTCTCGATCACGACGCCGATGCGTCTCGCGGCCGAGATCGGCTCGCCGGGATGGCTGGTGACGGCGCAGGCCGTGCCCTCCGGCGCGGCGCTCGCCGCGTCGCCGGACTGGCGGATGCTGGGCGCCGGGCTCGCCCTGGTCCTCTGCGCGGCGGCGCTCGGCTTCGTCGCGGGAGAGCGGCTGACGCGACCGCTGCGCCGCCTCCTGGGGGGTGAGGGCGAGACCGCCGGCGAGACCGAAGCGCCCCGCACGTGGATCGGCGAGTTCGCGGCGCTCTCGGACGTCTTCGCGGGGCATCGCCGCAGCGCCGGGTTGCAGATGGCCGGCGCCGGGTCCGAGGTCGCGCGCCTCAAGGCGCGGCTGACCACCTTCGAGGCGGTCTCCGGCTGGGCCTGCTGCGAGATCGATCCGGATACCGGCCGGACCCTGCTGGATTCGCGGAGCGCGGCCGGCGACGACGGGGCCCCCGTCGCCGCCCCGTTCGCCGCCTGCTTCGTCGCCGAGGACCGGCCCGTGCTCGACCGGGCGCGCGACGCCGCCCTCGCGGCCGACGGCCCGCACGACGTGACCCTGCACCTCCGCGACTGGCCGGAGCAGCAGGTCCAAGTGAGGCTGCTGTGCCTCGCCGACGCCAAGGGCGATCGGCGGCTCTTCGCCCTGATGCGGAAGCTGCCGGGCGGCGAGGGGGCGACCCTGCCGCAGCCCGTCGAGCCGCGTCGCAACCTCGTCCTGCGGCGGGTGACCGACGGCATCGTCCACGAGTTCAACGACGTCCTGACCGTCGTCCTGACGAATCTCACGCTGCTGGCGCGGCGCCACACCCTCGGGGACGACCAGGAACGGCTGGTGGGGCGGGCGACGGCCGGCGCGCGCCGGGGCGCGGCGCTCACCCGCCGGATGCTGCACCTCGTGCGCGGCGACGAGACCGGCATCACCCTCGCCGAGACCGACCTCGCCACCACCTTCGAGGGCTACCTGCCGTTCCTGGCCGCGAACGCCCTCGGCGAGATGCCGGTCCTCAACCGCATCCCCGCCGGTCTGCCGCCCGTCCTGTGCAGCGAGCGCGTGCTGGAGCTGCTGCTCCTCAACCTGGCCTTCCATATCCGCGACGCCGGCCTCGCCGGCTTCGCCATCGCGGCCGTCGAGGGCACCCCCGAGGACATGGGCGCCGCGGCGGAAGTTGCGGCCTACGTGCGCGTGCTCGTCAGCAGCGGTCGCCGACCCGAGGCCGCGCCGCTGCCGACGGCAGCAGGCCCGACCCTCGCGGCGGCCGCGGCGCTCGTGACCGAGACCGGCGGCCACTGGCGCCTGATCCGCGACGGGACCGGCGCCGAGCCGTTCCTGGCCGAGTTCTGGCTGCCCGCCGCGCCCCCGGCCGTCGCCACGCTCCCTCCGATCCGCGCGGCGGGGCTGAAGATCCTGCTCGTGGAGAGCGACGGCCTCGTGCGGGCCAGCGTCGCAGAGGTGCTCGCCGATCTCGGCCACGCGGTGGTCCAGGCCGCCTCCGGGGTGCACGCCCTCGAGATCCTCGCCCGCGACGCCGCCTTCGACGCGATGATCGTCGATCAATCGATGCCGGTGATGGCGGGCCTCCAGCTCGCCGCCACCGTGGTCGAGCGCTACCCGCAGATCCGGGTCATCCTCGCCAGCCCGCACGGCCAGCTGCCGCGCTCCGCCGACGCCTTCCTGCGGATCGACAAGCCTTTCCGCAATGAGGACCTGCAGGTCGTCCTCGACGCCGCGGTCCGCGCGCGCGCGGCCTGATCGCCGCGCTCCCACCCGACGCAGCGACCGCGCGGTTCTCGCGCTCGCTCTCCGCGCAGACGCCCTGATCGAAACTCAGTCCTTCCAAAAGTGGATGTTAACTATTGTCGACGAGTGTTGGTTAAAGCGTAAATCGTACCTTAACGGAGCTTTCGAATATGGGCGGGACTGCGGAACCAGCTGCCCGACGTCCTCGCACTCCGTTCACGACCGTTCTGGCCCTCTCGTGCGCCTGCGCGGCGGCCTCCGCCACGCAGGCCGCCGCCGCCGACCTCCCGGCGCGCAGCGCCGGCGCCGACTGGTACACGGGCGCCTCGCAGCAGGCGGTCGACGACAGCTGGGCCGTCGCGGTCGACGGATCCACCAGCGTCACGTCGAACAGCTCGGCCTTCGGCTCCGTGACGGTGACCGCCGCGCCGAACGGCTCACCCACCCGGGACGGCCTGCGGGTCCGCGTGGACGCCATCGGTGGCACCTACTCGTATCCCGGCCGGTCCGTCGCGACGCGGGTCACCGGCTACCAGCAGGAAGGCGCCCTGCAGGCGGGTTACGAGTGGGTCTGGAAGGACGCGGCCCTCGCAGGGTTCATCGGCTTCAACGTCCGCAGCAACCAGCTGTCGATTCCCGATCCGGGCAACCCGGTCGTCGGTACGGGCGTCGGGCTGAAGGTCGCGGGCAATTTCTACGCGACGCCGACCGACCGGACCATGGTCTCGGCCTACGGCTCGTACTCGACGAAGTTCAACGCCTACTACTCGCGCCTGCGCGTCGGCTACATGCTTGCCGACGGCGTCTATATCGGACCCGAGGCGCTGTTCCTCGGCGACGACTTCTTCCGCCAGTACCGGATCGGCGCCCACCTGACCGGCGTCCGCTTCGGACCCGTCCAGATGTCGGTGGCCGCCGGCTACGTCCGGGATCGGGTGCAGGGCTCCGGGTACTATTCCAGCATCGAGGCGCGCTCGACCTTCTAGGGTACGGCGCGGGCTGTCTGACGGGACCCGCGGCCCGCGGCGGAGGCCGCGCGGACCGGAGACGCTACCGGGACGTCGTCAGCAGCCGGCCGGGCCGCAGCGGGTCCCAGACGCCTTCGAAGACGGGCTGCATCGCATCGTTGAGCGACTGCACCTGGGACACCGGCGACGGGGCCACTTTTGGCTGAATGCCAACGACGGTGGCCGACGCGCCGAGGAGACCGATCAGGCAGAGGCCGGCGATCGCCCAGCGCGGCGCACCCCAGGTGTGGAGCACGCCGGCCAGCGTGACGAAGATGGCAAATAGGCCGATGAACTGATGCATTAGACACCTCTCAGCGGTGTCTAGAGCGAGAATAGAGCCAAGGACTCTGTTCCATAACGGAACACAAATTACCAACGGATGGATACTGGAGGCTCATTCCCGGACTCGGGCGTGGACCCTCGCAGGTCGCCGACACCCTCTGTGCCGCAAGGATCGACCAGGCAGCGCCGATGGGCTTCCGACGGGCGTGGCGGCTGCGTGCGGCATGTGCCTGAACCCGCTCGGGTCGCTTCCGACCGATATGCGATGGTTCGATTAGGACGGCGGTTCCCGGTCGAGAACCGGCGCCATCCTCCTCTCGCGCGGGAGAGGGGGCCCGCGCCTCCCGCGGCACGGGCTCGGCCCTGGCCTCCGTGCCGAGTTAATCGCGCACGGCGCTCGCGGCCCCGCGATCCCGTCGACGTGAGGCCGACGGCGGCACGCGGCGATCCGTGTCAGAGTCGGCTGACGAGGAAACCGAGACCGAAGCCGACGAGACCGGCCACGATCAGGGAGGCGTGCGGCCACTCGACGGATTTCTGATGACCTTCCCAGGCGACGTGGCGGCTCCGGTCGTAGGCCTCGGCGGCGTGGTCCGAGACCTCGTCGGCCGCGTGCCGCACGGCGTCCTTGGCTTGGCCGTAGAGATTCTCGGCGGTCCCCTGCGCCTCCCGGAGACGCCCCTCGAGCGCGTGACGGTCCGAGCCGACGGCGTCGCCGACCGCGCCCTGCACCTTCCCGCCGAGCGTGCGCGCAGCACCCGTGATCCTGTCCGTGTCGACCATGACCATGTTCTCCGAATGTATCGCGGCAAGGTGCCGAAGTCGCGGCGGTCGGACCCCGATCCCTCTTCGGCGACTGGGGCAACAGCGATCTGCGCCGGGCGTTCCCCGGCTCCGTGGCGGAGTCCGGTCGAAACGATCGTGGGCGGTCGACGAATGCCCCGTCCTGCCCGCCGGTACCGCGCTCGACACGTGCGCTCCTTGAGCGGACGAGCGTCGCGCCAGGCGCAAGTCGCAGCCTCATTCAGGCCGCACTCACCGCCGAAGCGGCGAGCTTGAGCGTGAGGGGACCGGATGAACGAGGGCGGACGAGCACCGCGCGGCGGGCTGCCCATTCTGCACAGGTCCCTGTCGCGCAGCGCGGTCGCGGCCCCGAACCACGGAGTGACGACGCCGCTCGACCGGCGACGGCTGAACCTGCGCTGGCTCTGCGCCAGCTGCCTAATCGCCACCTGCGGCGCGGCCCTCATGGGGGCGGCGCTCCGCATGTCCGTCGACACCGATCTCGCGCCAGCCAAGCCGACATTCCGCCAGGGGCCCGCCCAGGTCGCGGAGGGACAAGATGTGGTCGGACAGCGCGGCGACCGCCTCGTGCGGCGCCAACTCGTCGCCTCGGACCGGGAGGAGTTCTCCGCGCCGGTGACCCACCAGGTCGGCGCGCGCGAGATTATCCGGACCCAGCCCTTCGTGCGACTGGTCACGAGCCTGTCCTCCGGCGACGCGGTCGACGGGCAGATCCCACCCTTCGATCCGACGCGCCAGCTCGCCGCGGATGGGGAGGTCGCCCCTGTCGCAGACGAGCCGGTGGACGATCCGTCCGGGACCACGGTCACGATCACGCGCTCCGCGCTCGCGGGCACACCGGTTCCCGACGACGCGCCCGGCCTGAGCGACGAGGACGTCACGGCCCTCGTGGAGAGGCAGTCGGATGAGGCGCGCGAGACGGGGCCGCGGATCGCCGTGCCGCTCGCGCCGCAGCGCCTGCTCTCGCAGATCCTGGTCGCCGCGCCGGCCGACGCCGCCGCGACCGCCGCCGGCGCCGATACGGGCCGCGACCCGTTCCACGCGATCGAAGTGCGGGTCGTCCCGGAGAACATCACCGACCTCGCCGAGACCCAGCCCGCCGCCGGCCTGAGCCTGACCGAGACGCGCGACGTCGTGCTCAAGCGCGGCGAGACTCTGGCCGACGCGCTGGCGGCGAACGGCGCCGAGCCGGCGCGCGTGACCGCCATCCTGGCCGCCTTCAGCGAGCATGCCCGCACCGGGCTGGCCGAGGGGCAGCACGTTGACCTGCTCCTCGTCCGCTCGCGCGCCGGCGAGGCCGCGCGCCGGATCGCCCGGGTGACGCTCTACGGCGCGGGCGGCGTCGAGGAGATCGTCGCGGAACGGGATTCCGGCGGCTTCGTCACGGTGGCGCCGCCGTCGGCCCAGGTCGCGGCGTCGCGTTCCGGTGACGACGGCGACGGAGAGGGCTCGGGCGCCAGCCTTTACAGGAGCATCTACGAGGCGGTCCTGCGTAACGGCCTGCCCGACATCCTGGCCGAGCGCATCGTCGGCATCTTCGCGTTCGGCCTGGACATGCAGCGCCGGATCGCCCCGTCCGACCGGCTGGAGGTGCTGTTCAGCCCGAGCGAGAAGGCGGGCGGCCCGCCGGAGGTGCGCTACGTCGCCCTGACGCTCGGCGGGGTGAAGCACCGCGCCTACCGCTTCGAGGTGCCCGAGGCCGGGACGGCGAGCTACTTCAGCGAGACAGGCAACTCGCTCCGCAAGTTCCTGATGCGCATGCCGATCGCCGACGGGCGGATCACCTCCCCGTTCGGTACGCGCGTCCATCCGATCCTCCACTACGCCCGCTTCCACAACGGCGTCGATTGGGCCAACAAGGCCGGCACGCCGATCATGGCGACGGGCGACGGGACCGTGGCGTATGCGGGCCCGCGCGGCGGCTACGGCAATCGCGTCGAGATCCACCACGCCAACGGCTACGTGACGGCCTACAATCACCTGCAGCGGCTCGCGCACGGCGTTCAGGTCGGCGCGACCGTCCATCAGGGGCAGGTCATCGCCTACATGGGCTCGACCGGCCTCTCGACGGGCCCCCACGTCCACTACGAGGTGAGCGTCAACGGGCGCTTCCTCGACCCGATGACGATCCGCCTGCCCGACAGCCAGGGCGTTTCGCCCAGGCTGATGACGGCTTTCGAGCGGCAGGTGGCGGCCACGAACGCGCTCCGCCACCACGGCGCCCTGGCGATGTCCGCCCTGCCGCTCTGACGCGGTCGCCCGGACCTCAGCCGGCCGCGGAGGGCCGCGTGCCGTCATCCGAGGGGGTGCCCGCCCCGGTCATCCGGCGGTCGACGGCGGCGAGCGTGTCGAGCAGGCGCTTCCGGAGACGCGCCGCGCCCTCCATCTCCAGGGCGTCGACGTCGACGTAGAAGTCGATCCCCCGGGCGTGCTCGGAGAAGATCGTCTCCGGGGCCTCGGCGGTGAGGTCGCCCTCGATGGCGTAGGGGACGATCTCGCGGCTGATGCCCTTCATGCGGATCGGCTCCTGCGGGCTCGCCTGGACGATGTCGCTCACCAGCGCGTAGGTCTCGTAGCTCAGGGTGATGCCGCCCGGGACAGCGGCCGCCTGCAGGCGGGCGGCGAGGTTCGCTTCCGCGCCGATGATCGTGTAGTCCATCCGCTCGTCGCTGCCGAAATTGCCGACGTTGCAGTAGCCCGTGTTGATGCCGATCCGGGCCTGGAACGGGCGCTCGATGCCGGATCGCCGCCAGCGGGCGTTGAGCTGGCCCAGGCGCTTCTGCATCTCGATCGCCATTCGAACGCAGGCCTGTGCGTCCTCGCGGACGCCCCGGCTCTCCGGGTCGCCGAAGAAGACCAGCATCGCGTCGCCGATATACTTGTCCACCGTGCCGCCGTGCTTGACCGCGATGGCGGTCATCTCGGTCAGGTACTCGTTCAGCAGCGCGGTCAGTTCCTCGGGCTGCAGGCGCTCGGTGGTCGCGGTGAAGTCCTTGATGTCGGAGAAGAAGATCGTCAGCTTCTTGCGCTCGGTCGCCACCGACACGTCCCGCTCGCCGCTGAAGATGCTCTTGTAGACCTGGGGCGAGATGTACTTGGCGATCTGCACCGAGACCGACGCCAGGAACCCGTTCGACTCGGTCAGCTCCCTGTTCATCCGGTCGATGAGGCGGGACTGGCGCGCCTGCAGCAGCAGGAAGGTGGTGCCGGCGAGCGCCGCCAGGATGAAGTAGCCGAGCAGGTACTTGAAGGCGAAGACGTTGGCGGCGATCGGCTGGTGCAGGACGATCTCCTGGATGCCTCGGACGTCGCCGACCTTCCAGTCGGTCTTCGGGCTCAGGGGATGGGCGTTGTGGCAGCGCACGCAGGCGGATTCCATGCGGATCGGCGCCGCGATGCGCACCTGCCGGTCGAAGATGGACCCCGTCGTCTCGCTGACGAAGCCGGTCTTGGGGTGCGCCCGGAGGTCCGCCAGGGCCTGGGTCTCGAAGCTGTCGAGATCGTGCGGCTTGCGGTCCTTGAACGGGAGATCGGAGACGAAGCGGTACTTCACCGCGCCGTCGCCGCCGCTGATCCGCTCGCCGAGTTCCAGGGAGAGCGTCGCGGGGATCGGGATCGCGTTCGGCACCCCCTTGTAATCGTGGCGCGTCTCGACCCGGCCGGTCGCGGCGTTGACCGCCTGGACGACGTCGCTGGCGTAGAAGCTGCGCATCTGGTCGATGATCCGGCCGGTCTCGATCGCCTGCGTGGCGAGCATGCGCTCGGACAGGCCGCGCAGGTCGAGCCAGACCGCGACCGGCAGCCCGGCCAGGCCGAACAGGATCGCCGCCACCAGGAGCGGTCCCATGAACCGCTGCTGGCGCGCGACCGACTCGTCGAAACTCGACATCTCTCGCGACCCCGGGGCGCCAGGACACGGCCCCCATACTGGTCAGCTCCATATACAATGATGTCTTTCCCGAGAAGCATTGACTTTTCGGGCGCACCCCGAACCGCGGCATCAATGCAATGTCTGCGCGAAACACAGTCGACGAAATCAATCGACTTGGGGAGGTCGTGGCGCGCCCTCCGCCGTCGGCTCTCCGGAACGCGCGCCGAGCCGCTGTCGCGGGATCGGCGCATCGTCGTCGGTCGGGAGCGGCGCATCCCGAGCCGTGCCTGCGGCGGATCCTTCGAACGGCACCTATAGTCCGCGCGTCGACGGCGTGATTCCGGCCAGGCCATCTCAGATAGGTGCGGGCGCTGGGACGATTCGGGATCGGTCCTGGGAGGAGGCGATGGCGGATGTACTGATCGTGGGGGCCGGTCCGGTCGGTCTGACGCTGGCCTGCGAACTCGCCCGGCACGGGGCGCGCTGCCGGGTCGTCGATGCTGCGGCGCGGCCGTCGCCCTATTGCCGCGCGATCGGGGTTACCCCGCGCACGCTGGAAGTCTGGGAGGACATGGGCCTCGCCCGCGAGATGATCGACGCGGGTCTCTGGCTCACGGGCCTGCGCACGATCCTGCACGGCCGGCCGCCAATCGACGCGGTCAGTCCACCGCTCGATCTGCCCTACGCGTCGCTCGGTCTGCCCCAATTCGAGACCGAGCGCGTCCTGAACCGTCAGTTGCAGCGCTTCGGAGCCCGGGTCGAGCGCGGCCTGCGCCTGACGGCCCTGGAGCAGGACGCCGCCGGAATTTGCGCGCACCTGCAGGAGGCGGACGGTGCGGTCGCGGAGGCGCACTGTCGCTACGTCGTCGGCTGCGACGGTGCCCACAGCACGGTCCGGCGCCAGCTCGGCATCCCGTTCGAGGGCGAGGCCTATCCCTGGCCGTTCATGCTCGGTGACGTGCGCATCGCCTGGGACGTACCCTACGGCCTCGCGGTCCGGGCCCTGCGACTGAACGAGGACGCCCCGCCCGACATGTTCATCGCCATCCCGCTCCCCGAGCCGGGCCGCTACCGCGTCTCGATGCTCGCGCCGCAGCATCTGGTGCCGGCGGGCGGGTCGGACCACGGGATCCAGGCCGAGCTTCAAGGCCCGTCGCTGGCCGACCTGCAGGCCGTGGCCGACGATCTCCTGCCGGACGGCTCGCGCCTGGCGGACCTGCGCTGGTCGTCGGTGTACCGCATCAGCATGCGCCTCGCCGCCGCCTATCGGCGCGGCCGCTGCTTCCTGGCGGGCGATGCCGCCCACATCCACCCGCCGACCGGCGGGCAGGGGATGAATACCGGGATCCAGGACGCCTACAATCTGGCCTGGAAGCTCGCCCTGGTTCTTCGGGGCGCCAGCCCCGAGGCTCTCCTCGACAGCTACGAGGGGGAGCGGCGCCCGGTGGGCGCGGACGTGATCGCGCGGACCCGGACGGCGAGCGAGGGATACGGTCGGGAGCGCGGCGGCGCGCCGGACCGCCTCGCCGACACGCAGGTCCTCGTCAGCTACCGGAACACGGCCTGGATCGCCGACGACGCGACGGAGCCGACGGAGGCCGGCCCGAGGGCCGGCGACCGGGCGCCCGACGTCAACGGGCTGGTCCGCGACGGACTCGGCTTCCCGACGCGGCTCTTCGACGCCCTCCGCGGCACCGAGCACGTCCTCCTCATCCACGCTGCCGGGGTATCGGACGCCGTGGCCGGCCCCGATCTGCCGATCTGGGCCCGCCAGCACCGTTCCCGCGTCCGGGTCGTCGTCATCGGCAGCGAGGTGCCCATCCCGGGCGTGCCGACGCTCGCGGATCCGACGGGGGCCTTCGGTCGGGCTTACGGCGCGGGGACCATGGCCTGCCTGATCCGGCCGGACGGCCACCTCGCCTGGCGCGGCCGGACGTGGCGCGAGCCCGGCCTGCACGCGCATCTCCGGCGCCTGTTCCCGTCGGCCTTTCCGCAATGAGCGCGTGCCGTGGCCGGCATCCGACCGGCAGCCCGGCCCCTCGTCCGAGGCCCAACCGCATCGACGCGCCCGCGTTCAGGCGCCCGGCCCGCCATCCCGTCCGGTGACGCGCTTCGACCAGTCCTCGACCGCGCCGGTCCGCAAGCGTCGGCGCAGGAGCAGGCGCCAGCTCTCCGCCAGTTCCGGGATCGCGCTCGCGGCCTGCAGCTCGGACCGGTTGTGCGTGTCGACGTAGAGGAGGTGGATCAGGCGCGCGAGCGACCAGTCCGGCCGCGGACGGGCGCGGAGCTCGATCCTGTCGCCCGGCTCGGCGACGCCGTCCTCGAGGACCCGCCAGTACCAGCCCGTCCGCCCCGTTCTCTGCACGGCGAGCGCCATCCCGGATCGTCCGAAGCGTCGGTCGAGCTTGAAGCAGGGCTGGCGCCCCTGGCTGACCTGTAGCAGCGCCGAGCCGAAGCGGGCGACGTCGCCGACGCAGACGTCGCGCTCCGTCCAGCCCGTCGTGGCGAGATTCTCACCGAAGGCGCCCGGTGCGGAGAGCAGCGGATGATCGCCGATCTCGGTGGCCCAGGCGGTGTAATGGTCCTGCGGATACTGGTGGAGCGCCTTCTCGGGACCGCCGTGGTACCGGAGATCGGCCTGGGCATCGCCCACGAGACCGGTCGCCGTGATCCGCCACGGCGCGGGAACGGGGTTCTTGACGATGCCGCTCGGCGGACCGTCCGGTCCCAGCGGCGCGACCGGGCCGGCGAGGACGAGCGGGAGGACGGGTGGGAGAAGAGGCGCCGTCATGGCCGCGTTTTCTCCGTGATCCTACAGCCGGCTTCGTCGCACCCGTCCGGTGCCAACTCCCCGCGCATCGATCCCGTGCCCGGTCCCGCGATCAGCGAGCCCACGAGGATCCCGAGCGCGAGGTCGTCGACCTGCCCGAAGGCGTGTTCCCGGACGCGTCCGTCGCGGTCGATGACGATCGTGGTCGGCGTTCCGCGCATACCGTAGCGCCGCATCGTCTGCGGGATCGGACCGTCGTCCTCGCGGAGGTCGACGGCGATCGGCAGGGTCAGACGGTACTCGTGGATGAAGGCTTCGAGGGCGACTTCGGTCATGGCGGCATGATGCTCGAACACCGCGTGCAGGCCGACCACCGCGACCGCGCCGTTGCCGGCAAACATCCGGTGCAGCTTCTCGGCCTGCGGCGTGCCGTGCGCCACGCAGCCGGGGCACAGCATCTGGAACGCGTGCAGCACGACGACCGTGCCGCGCAGCGCTGCGAGGGAGAGCGGCGCGGGCGTGTTGAACCAGCGACCGGTCAGGAGTTCAGGGGCCAGGATGGTCATGCCGCTTCTCCGGATCTCCAGTCGTCGTTGACGGGCGGCCGTCTGGTCGCATCGGCCGCTGGCCGCGCGGCGCCCTGTCGAGGCGCGGCCCGCGGGTGTGGCGGCCGGGCGGTGGCAGCCGCCGGGCCGAGGAGGCTCACTGGGAGCGGAGGCCGAACGAGATCCCGTAGGCGGTGCGGCGCGCCGCGAAGATCTCGTCCTTCGGCGCGTCGATGCCGTCCGCCAGCTGTCCCGGGTCGAAGATACCCTGGTCGCAGGTCTCGTTCGGCTCGATGCCGGTCACGGCGATCGTGCCGAGGGTGACCGCCTTCCGGTCGTCCTCGTTGGGCCACCGCTGGGTGATGTCGCTGCCGAGATCGTCGTTGGGCCCGGCGAGCAGGGCCACGACGTCGAACCCCGCCGGGCCCTTCGACAGCTCTTCCCGCAGCGCGTCGGCCAGGAAGTGTGCAGGCTTGCCCTTCGCCTCCTCGTCGCTGAGGGTGATCTCGCCGGCTCGGGGCACGATCTTGAACTTGAAGGGCACGGCACGGCCGTCCGCGTTGAGCCCCGTGAACGTGTGCACGCCCCAATAGACGAGGCCGGCATAGCTGCCCGGGACAGGCTTGCCGGCGACGAAGGCCGCCTGGCGCGTCGTCTCCGGATTGGCCTTCGCGAAGGCCGCGATGGCCTCCGGATTCGGCTTGCCGTCGGAGCCGGGAACGCGGACCTGCAGGAACGCGAGCATCTGGTCGACGGTCCGCGCGAAGTGGACCGGCGCGTTCTCGAACAGCAGGTGGGTCTCGCCACCGTCCGACAGGAGCTTGATCGAGAAGCCGCGCAAGACGGTCCTGGTCGCGTCCGGCACCGACGGGTTGCCGCCGCCGACCGAGAACCGCCCGACGAGAGGCCAGGGCCGCGTGAAACTGATCGACCGCGTCACCTGTCCCACTTCGGCCGCAGGGGTGTAGGTGCCGCGGACGCACTGCCCTTTGGCGAAGGTCGGGCGCACGCCGGGCCGACTGCCGGCGACTGTGCGCAGAGCCTCCACCAGGTCCTGGGCATCGGCGGCGATCGCCCCTGTCGGCGGCGCGAGGAGCGCGAGAAGGATCCCGCCGAGGCGTGCCAGCGCCGCGATCCTCGGCGCGGTCGGCGCCCTCACGGGTCCGCGATCGATCACGTCTGCGCGCGGCGAGGGCCCGGCCGCGGCCGGGGGTGGATCGTCGAGGCGGGCATATGCCATGGTGATTCGTCCTTCTCTGATGCTCGGAGGGGGATCTTCCGGCGGTTCGGCGATGGCAGTCGCCGAACCGCTTCCTGTCGCGCGTCCTACTTCTGAGGGGTCACCTTGCCCGGCAGCGACAGGTTGCCCGAGGCGACCTTGAAGACGTCGCTGACGCAGAGCAGCGGCGCGTGCAGGTTGCCGTTCACCTTGAGGCCGGACGTCACCCCGTCGAACGAGGCACCCTTGATGCCGGTGATGAGCGAGACCGGGATCTCGACCTGAACCGTGTCGCCCCGGAAGGTGGTCGGATAGTCCGGGCTGTCGATCAGGAGCGGGACCTTCGGCCAGGTCGGCGGAACCTTCGGCTTCGCGCCGTCCGGGATATCGACGACCTTCAGGCCGCCGCCGCAGGCCGCGTCCTTGGCGAGCACCACCCAGTGCGGGTGCCAGACATGGCGGTTCCTGGCACCGTAGGCCGCGTCGTCGAAATCGGGGTGGAAGGTGACGGCGAGCGCCACGATACCCTGAGCCTTGTCGAAGCCGATCGCGTCGCTGTCGAGGGTCGTCGGCCAGACGTAGGCGTAGACGCTCGAGCCCTCGAACTTGCCGGTGGCATCCGGCTTGTCCTTGCCCGCCTCGCCCCGGACCCGGGTGGTGAAGACGGCGGTGTCGCCCCTGGTCGCGATCGTCGTCTCGACGATGTCGAACGACGCCAGGACAGCGGGACTCGGCTGCGCCCGGATGGGCCCGGCCGAGGCGCCGGTGGAGAGCGCGCACAGAGCCGCCGCCACGAGGCCGACGCCCCGTGCCTTGATCCTCGTCATGACGATGTGTCCTTTCAGGTCTCTCGTGGTGCTCGGAGGGGCGGCGATCCATTCGCGAAGGACGTCCAGGTGGCAGCCTGGACGTCGGGATCGGCCGCTTCATGCTCGCCGCAATCGAGCCGGAGATCCCGGGTCCCGATCGCGGCGTTCACGAAGGCACAATGGTGGGGCTGGGCCTCGGCCGGATGGGCGTTCGGCCTGAAATGGCGGCAGCTGACGCACATCCGCTGCACGGGGATGGCACCCGCCTGCTGCAGGGTCCGGATGAGCTTGATCTGGGTCAGGAGGAGATCCGCCTGCTCAGGCGGCGTCAGCCGCGCCAGAGCCGACATCACCTGTGACGTGGCCGCGGCGAGGGCGCGCCCGAGCGCGCGGCCTTCGTCGGTCAGGCGCACGATCACCGCGCGGGCATCCGTGGGATCGGGCGCGCGCGTCAGCAGGGCCTTGCGGGCGAGCGCGGCGAGCGTGTCGGCCATGCTCGGTGCCGAGACGGCCAGCTGCGCGGCGATCTCCTTCGCCCTCAGGCCGGCCGGGCGTCCCGCGAGCAGCGCCAGCACCTGCGCCTGTGTCGGATTCAGGCCCGCGTCGCCCGCGGCCGCCCACAGATCGGCCCGCAGCACGAGGGCGACGCGCTCGAAGCCCTCGCGCAGGCGGATCAGGACGGGATCTGGGTCGGCCGCGTGGTCCATGGATCGATAATTAGGAGTCCTAAGTATTGGAGTCAAGCGATGTGGCAACCGCCGCTCCGCACGCGCACCGCAGCTCTGGAACGGGCCACTGCTTCCGGAGGACGACCTCCGACGGCGACGGCTCCGTCCGGCACGATCGTCGGTCGCGGCGCCACAGGATCGGCGCCGACATCAGGACGACGCGACGCGCGCGAAACAGTCGGACCTCCGCGGCGACGAACAAGGGGGCGCCGACCCCTTTTCCGACGTCCGGAACGGTCGTGACGCAGGTGCATTCTCTTCCGGATCGAAGAGGAGCATCAGCATGCGCATCGTGGGACAAGCATCCGCCATCGCTCTCGTGACACTCATGAGCGTCGGTGCGGCTGAGGCGAAGGGCTGTATCAAGGGCGCGATCATCGGCGGTCTGGCGGGCCATTACCTCGCCGAGCGCGGCGTCGTCGGCGCCGTCGCAGGCTGCCTGGGCGGCCGCTACCTCGCCAACCGGCAGGCGCGGCGCAAGGAGATCGAGTACGGGTCGCGGGTCCAGCCGCGCGACACCGGCTACGGCGCGCCCCAGGCCTACCCGCGCCGGTCCTACAGCTACTGAACACCGGCGGGGGCGGCTCGGGCCGCCCCCGCGTCTACGGTCTTCGATCCGATGTATTGCCTGTGCGGTCAGACCCGCGCGGGACCGATGGCGAGGCTGATCGCGTCCGATCTCGGGAGACGACAGCCGGGTTGGATCAGCCCTTCTTGCCCTGCTTGTAGCTCTGGATGGCGCCCTGGCAGCCCGGCGACAGCTTGGCCATATTCTTCTCGAAACAGGCTTGAGTCTCGGGCCCATCGTCGGGCGGCATGCCACCGCAGAAGGTCGTGAAATCGCCCATGCATTGCTGCTGGAGCGCCGCCTTGTCGTCGGCCGACATGGGCGCGGCGAGCGCGGCCGTGGCCCCCGCGGACAGAAGCAGAGCAGTCGTGATCAGACGTACCGGCATAGCGATGCTGTTCCTCGTGTCGATGAACCGCTCAGAAAGCCGGACGGGCGCCAAACCGTTGCATGCGGTGCGCCGATGATCGGAAATAAAAAAAGAGGCGCCCGGCCGGGCACCTCTCTGCTCCGTATGATTCCAGGTCGGTTCAATCGTCCCAATCGTCGTCAAGGTAACGATGACCGTATCCGCGACGCTCGATCACGCGAACATCCGGACGATCCCAGTCACGGTGGCCGAAGCGAACGCCGCGATAGCCGTCGCCGTAGCCTTCGCGCACGATCACGCGAGAATGGCCGTGACCCGGACCGTAGCCGTAGCCATAGCCCCCACCCCACTCATGGGCCTGAGCGGCAGAGGCTGCACCAAGTAGCGCGGTGCCGGCGACCAGGGTCGTGATAAGCTTCTTCATACTCCAACCTCGTTCATCGAACTGAAACGAGAAATGCAGTCGCCGATCATCGCGTTCCACGGCTCGCGAAATTAATCAATTCTGCCGTTCATCAACAATTCATCTTCGGCGATCCGCGCCTCACGAGCCGGAACCGAGCCCGGATCCTTATTGATCAGCATTACGCAACTTGCAGTTCGTTCGTCCCGTCGGGCAAAATAGCCGGACGGGGCGACGGTCGTGTCAGCGACGGGTGCCGGTCGAGCTGGTGCCGGTGGTGCCCGTCGTGCTTCCGCCGCTTCGCGACGTCGAACCGGTCGAGTCCGTCCCGCCGGACTTCATCTCGTGGCCCGGCGCGTAACCGGACGCGCCCGGGCTCCCGGCCTGGCTCCCGCGATCCTGCATCTCGTGGCCTGGAGTCTTGGACGAGGCCCCCTGCTCGGCGGCGACGGCGCTGCCCCCGAGTGCGAGGGTGGCGAGGACGATAATCGGCAAGCGTGTCATGGAGCGTCTCCTGTTTTGGAGCCCCTAAACGGCAGGATCTCCGGGACCGTTCCGACAATTCGTGCCGCTATCGACGTCGTGACGGCGCACGATCACGCTGTGAACGCCTGTTCCACCGGAACCTGTGCCGTTCCATCGCCACCAGTGCTTATTCTCGGACCAGCGCGATCCTGAAGACCGCGCGGTTATTCGGAGAGGCTCCGAACTGACCAACCTCGTGCCTTCGCGACGGCGGGGAACGGTTTGCCGCGGAGCACCGTAACTGGGGCGACGCGGGACGCCCCCGCAGTGAGGAAGGCATCCATGATCCGCACGCCAACGCTGATCCTGCTCGGCACACTGACACTGGCCGGAGGCATCCTCGGATCGACCTCGGCCGCCTTCGCCGATCCGCCCTGGGCCCGCGGAGAGCGGGGCTTCCGTCACGGCGGCCCGCCACCCTGGGCGCCCGCGCACGGCTATCGCCGCCACCGTGAGTTCGGTGGCTACGGACGCAGGGACGCGCGCTTCTACGAAGGGCGACGTTACGGTGGCTATCGCTACGATCGCTACTGACGGTCGCGATATCGCTCCGAACTCGCGCGGTCGACGGCTACCGCCGCGCGAGACGACGCGCCCGCGATTCTCGCAGGCATATGCGCCGATTGGATATGCGCCGATTGATGGCCCGGCGACGCGCTCACGCCCCTCCGACCGGCGCCCGCGCCGGCAAGCGGGTGGCCAGAACCTTGTCGATGCGACGGCCGTCCATGTCGACCACCTCGAGACGCCACCCCTCCGCCACGAACGCGTCCCCCGCCGCCGGAATGCGGCCGAGCTGGAAGATCACGTAGCCGGCCAAAGTCGTGTAGTCGTCCGTGCCCGGCGGATCGTTGAAGGCGAGACGCTCGAACGCGTCCTCAGCCGGCATCATGCCGTCGATGAGCAACGAGCCGTCCTCGCGCTCGACGACCGCCGGGTCCTCACCGACCTCGGGTATGTCGCCCGCAATGGCCTCGAGAAGATCCGTCTGCGTGACGATGCCTTCCAGGCTGCCGTACTCGTCGACGATCACCGCCAGCTGCACGGGGTTGCGCTGGAAGCTCTCCAGCGCCGTGAGAACCGTCATGCCCTCGTGGACGACGTTCGGCGGCCGCATGGCGGTGGCGATATCGAGGGCTCGCCCGTCGAGGATCTGATCGAGCAGGTCCTGCTTGCGCAGCACGCCGACGACCTCGTCGATGCCGCCGCGGCTCACGACGACATGGGCGTGGCTGCAGGCGCGGACCGCCCGCGTGATCTCCTCGGGCGATCCGTCGAGGTCGACCCACTCGACCTCGTGGCGCGGCGTCATGATCTCGCGGACCCGGCGGTCTCCCAGCCGGAAGATGCGCTCGACCGCTTCCTGCTGGGCCTCGCGGATGAGGCCTGCCTCGCGGCTCGCCTCGACCAGGAGGTTGAGCTCGGACGTCGAGTGGTGGCCGCCCTCGCCGTGGCCGGGCTGCAATCCGCACAGGCGCAGGACGCCGTTGCCGAGCCCGTTGAGAAACAGGATGGCCGGGCGGAACACGAACAGGAACACGCTGAGCGGACGGATCACCGCCAGGGCCGTGCGCTCGCTGCGCTGGAGCGCGAGGCTCTTCGGCGCCAACTCGCCCAGCACGATGTGCAGCGCCGTCATGATGACGAACGAGATCACCACGGCGACCGTGTGGGCGGCCGCCGTCGAGAGCATGTCCGGCAGCCACGTCAGTGTGGGCAAGATCAGGTGGGCCAGCGCCGGCTCGCCGACCCAGCCGAGCGCCAGGGACGAGATGGTGATGCCGAGCTGCGTCGCCGCGAGGTGGGCGTCGAGGTGGTCCGTGGCCCAGAGCAGCGCCTTCGCGTTCACGCGCCGCTCGGCGACGAGTTCGGCGACGCGACTCCTGCGCACCGCGACCAGGGCGAACTCCGCTGCGACGAAGAAGCCGTTCGCCAGAACCAGGGCGAGGACGGCAAACAACCCTAAGGCAGTCGCCCAACCGTCGTCCAAAATCGACACCTCCCGTGTGGCCGTCGCGCCGGCCGCGTCCCGACGGTCTCTACAGGAGAGCGGCGGCGCGGCCTACGGGCATCAGTGCCCGACCGGCCTCAGCGTTGTCCCCGGCGAACCTCAGCAAACACCGGGCCGCCCGCGCCCGGCGTCGGACAATCCTGTAGGGCGTTCGCGAGCGCGGGCGCTTGTCCGCGAGGGTGATGCGCCGACCGTCAGGCATTCGCGAGCCGCGCCGACGACGGTGCCCCGGGCGTGATCCGCCGGCCCCTGCGGGACAGGGTCATGCCGGGCGCCGGGACTGGGGGACATCCCAGGCCACGCGCGGCACCGATCCGCGGTCGGATGTCAGTGGCTGCCGCCGAGATACGCCGCCCGCACGGCCGGATCGTTGCGCATCTGCTGCGCCGGGCCCTGGAAGCGGATCCGGCCGTTCTCCAGCACGTAGGCGTGGTCGGCGACGCCGAGCGCCGCCATGGCGAACTGCTCGACGAGCAGCATCGTCACCTGCTCGGCCTTGAGCAGCCGGATGATCCGGAAGACCTCCTCCACCAGCTTGGGAGCGAGGCCCATCGAGGGCTCGTCGAGCAGGAGAATCTCGGGCCGCAGCATCAGCGCCCGGCCCATGGCGAGCATCTGCTGCTCGCCGCCCGAGAGCGTGCCGGCGAGCTGGGCGCGCCGCTCCTTGAGCCGCGGGAACATCTCGAAGGCCCGCTCGCGGTCGGCCGCGACGTCGCCCTTCGGGCGCGAGCCGGTCAGCCGCGGGAAGGCGCCGAGGGTCAGGTTATCCTCGACCGAGAGCGTCGGGAAGACGCGCCGGCCCTCCGGCGAGTGCGCGAGGCCGAACCGGGCGACGTCGTGGCTGTCGAGGCCGCCGATCTCCTGTCCGTTGAGGCGGATCGAGCCGGCCCGCGGCCGGATCATGCCCGACAGGGCGCGCATCGTGGTGGTCTTGCCGGCCCCGTTGGAGCCGATCAGCGCCACGACCTGGCCCTTCGGAACCTGGAAATCGAGGCCGTGCAGAACCTCCACCTGGCCGTAGCCGGCCGACAGACCCGTGACCTCAAGCATGGGTCATCTCCTCGTCAGCGACGGGGCTGCCGAGATAGGCCTCGACCACCTTCGGGTCGGCCTGGACCTCGCGGGCGCTGCCCTCGGCGATCTTGTGGCCGAAATCGAGGACGCTGACGCGGTCGCACAGGCCCATGACCACGTCCATGTGGTGCTCGATCAGGATCACCGTGATGCCGGCGTCGCGGATCTTGCGGATGATCGCCGTCAGCTCGGCAATGTCGGGGGCAGTGAGGCCCGCGGCCGGCTCGTCGAGGAGCAGCAGGACCGGGTCGAGGGCGAGCGCGCGACCGATCTCGAGGAGCCGCTGCTTGCCGTAGGGCAGGTTGCGGGCCTCCACCTGCGCCAGGGCGCCGAGGCCCACGAAGTCGAGGATCGCCATGGCGCGGGCGCGCTGCTCGCGCTCCTCCCGGCGCCGGCGCGGCGTGCCGAGGATCGCGTCGAACAGGGTGCCGCGGAAGCTGTGGTGCAGGCCGACCAGCACGTTCTCGAGCGCGGTCATCTCGCGGAAGAGCTGCACGTTCTGGAAGGTGCGGGCCACGCCGGCAGCGGCGATCTCCGACGGGGTGCGCCCGTCGAGGCGCTTCTTCCCCTGGCCGCGCGCGAGGGTCACGCTGCCGCCGGTCGGTTTGTAGATGCCGGTGAGCACGTTCATCATCGTGCTCTTGCCGGATCCGTTGGGACCGATCAGCCCGTGGATCGTGCCTGGCCGCACCGTGAGATCGACGCCGGCCAGCGCCTTGAGGCCGCCGAACTGCATCAGCGCCTGATCGACGGAGAGGAGCGGGTCGGCGCCCCGGTCGCCGCTCTGCACGCTGAGGGCCGCGCCCTCGGCGTGGAGGCTCTTGCCCTCGGCCGTGTGGGCCGGGCGCAGGGCGGGGATCTTCTCGCGGAGGAAGCCCACGATCCCGTCCGGCAGGTAATACACCACGAACAGGATCATAAGGCCGAACACGGTCAGCCGGAAGTCGGTGACCGATTCGAGCGCGAGCGTGGCCGGGAAGAAGGCGAGGCAGAGCGCGACCGGCACCAGCAGGGCGAACCGGTTCTCCCGGCGGCGCAGGAAGGCGAGAGCGCCCACGACCAGTGCCGCGGCGGCGATGATCCCCGCCATGATCCGCACCAGGCCGATATCGGCGAGCACGTTCGGCATCATCACGATGATCGCCGAGCCGATGATCGGCCCCGCCCGCGACTTGCGGCCGCCCATCGTGACGGCGAGGAGGAACAGCACGGTGAGCTCGAACCCGTAGGAGTTCGGCGCCACGTAGCGCTCCGACCAGGCGAACAGCGCGCCGGCGAGGCCGGCCAACGCCGCTGAGATCACGAAGGCGTAGACCTTGTAGCGGTAGACGCTGACGCCCATGCAATCGCAGGCGATCGGCGAGTCGCGCAGCGCCTCGAAGGCGCGGCCGTAGGGCGAGCGCACCACCCGGTTGACGACCAGGATCGTGGCCAGGAGCGCCAGACAGACCAGGTAGTAGAACTCGAGTTTGCGGCCGGCCGCGCCCCAGGGGGCCTGGAGGCCCAGCAGCGAGAAGTCGAGGACCCGGGCCGGCGGCAGGGTGATGCCGAGGGGACCGTTGGTCAGCGGCGTCAGCTCGTTGATGAAGATCTGGACGATGGTGCCGAAGGCCAGCGTCACCATGGCGAGGTAGGGGCCGGTCACCCGCAGGGCCGGCACCGCGAGCAGCACGCCGAAGGCGGAGGTCACCCCGATCCCGGCCAGGATGCCCCACCAGATCCCGAGCTTGAAGTGCAGGAACAGCACCGCCGCCGAGTAGGCGCCGACGCCGAACAGGCCGGCATGGCCGAGGCTCACCTGCCCAGTATAGCCGACCACGATGTCGAGCCCGAGGATCAGGATCGCGTAGATCGCGATCACGATCATCAGGTGGATGTAGTACGAGCTCGTGACCACGTGCGGGAAGACCGCGAGGCCGACGACCAGCAGCACGGCGCCGAGGATGCCGACGTGGCGCGACAGGCTGGGGGCGGCCGCCGGGGCGGGCGCTTCGGTGGGGGCGAGGGTCTGCGCCATGGCTCAGGCTGCCGTGAGAATTGCGCGGGAGGTCACGCTCAGACCTTCTTGATGACGGCCTTGCCGAACAGGCCGACCGGGCGGATGGAGAGGACGACGAGGAGCAGGATCAGGCCCGGCACGTCCTTGTAGCCGGTCGAGATGTAGAAGCCGGTCAGCGTCTCCGCGACGCCGAGGATCAGGCCGCCGACGATGACGCCGAGGCCGGATTCGAGGCCGCCGATGATCGCCACCGCGAAGGCCTTGAGCGCCAGCACGGAGCCCATCGTCGCACCGGTCAGGGTGACGGGCGCCACCAGCACGCCCGCGAAGGCTGCCGTCATGGCGCTGATCGAGTAGGAGAGGGTGATGACCTTCTGGGTGTTGATGCCCATCAGCCCGGCGGCGTCGATGTCGTTGGAGGTGGCGACGACCGCCTTCCCCCAGATCGACTTGCGATTGAAGATCTCCACCGCCAGCATCATCAGCAGCGCGCCCGCGACGATCAGCAGTTCCATCGGCAGGACGCGCACGCCCCCGACCTGGAGCGCCGTCTCGGGCAGCGGGGAGGGGAATTTGAGGTCGTCACGTCCCCAGACGTTCTCGGCGACGTTCTTGAAGATGATGCCGAGCGCGATGGTGGCCATGATCCACCCGTACTCGGACTTGATCTTCACGGCCGGGCGCACGCCGAGGCGCTCGACCACGGCTCCGAGGGCGAAGCCGAAGACCAGGACCAGCGGGATCATCAGCCAGTAGCCGACGAACGGCACCAGGGTCAGGCCGAACAGGGCCCCGAGGGCCAGCGCCTCGCCCTGGCCGAAATTGAGGGTCTTCGAGGTCGCGAAGGTCAGCTGATAGCCGAACGCGATGGCGGCGTAGATCATGCCGACCGCGACGCCGGACGCGATGAGCTGGAGCAGGATTTCCATGGGATCGCTGTCGCCGGAGTGACGTCCGGTCGCGCGGCGGGCGCCGCGGGACCGCTGTGCTGAGCGCCGGCGGGCTGTGACGCCGCCGGCCCTTAGGGAGACGCCGCGCCCGTCGCGGGCGCAGCGTCCGGATCCTCAGTTCGAGGACTTCTCCTTCAGGCGAACCACGCCGGCGTTCTTGGCGTCCTCGTCCTTGGCGTAGACGATCTTGCCGTCCTGCACCTTCCCGAACACCACCATGTTGCGCGAGATGGCGTTGTGGTCCTTCGCCGTGAAGGGCTTGTCGTAGGTCGTGACTACGCCCTCGACCTTCTCGTTCAGGTTCTCCAGGGCGGCGCGGATCTTCGCGCCGTCGGTGCCGCCGGCCTGCTTGATCGCCGCGGCGAGGAGGTAGATCGAGTCGTAGCCCTGGGCGCCGGCCACGGGGGTCGGGATCTTCGTGACGCCGTAGGTCTTGTAGTAGTTCTCAAGGAACGCCTTGCGCTTCGGCAGGGTCTGATCCTCGATGAAGGTCTGGGGCATGATCACGCCGTTGCCGTTCGTGCCGGCGATGTCGATGAAGCTCTGCATCGAGGACGGCCAGCTCGTGATCATCGGAACTTTCCAGCCGAGCTTGGCCATGCCGTTGGCGATCTGGGCCAGTTCCGGCCCGATGCCGTAGGCCAGGATCACCTCGGCGCCGGCCTGCTGCGCCTTCAGCAGCTGGGCCGTCATATCGACGTCCTTGATGTTGAACTTCTCGACCGCGACGGGCTTCACGTTCTTCGTCGCGAGATACTTCTCGATGTCCTCGCGCCCGAGCTGCCCGTAATTGGTCGAGTCCGCCAGGACCGCGATCTTCTTGTGACCCTGGGCGAGGGCCTCGTCGACCATCAGGCCGGCCTGAAGCACGTCGTAGGCGGAGTTCCGGAAGACATAGTTGGCGTCGTAGTCCGGCTCCTTGAACTGGTTGGTGATGATCGTCCCGGTCGCGACGTTGTTGAAGACCGGGATCTCGGCCTCCTGGTAGAAGCGCTGGGCGGCCAGAGCCACGCCGGTATTGATGAAGCCGACGCTCGCGACGACTTTCTCCTTGTTGATCAGTTCCTGCGCGACCTGCGCGCCGACCTCGTTCTTGGCCTCGTCGTCGCGCTCGATCAGCTGGATCGGCCGGCCGAGAACGCCGCCGGCCTTGTTGATCTCGGCGGCGGCGAGCTTGGCGCCGTCCCGCATCGAGACACCCATCGAAGACGAGCCGCCCGTATAGGGCCCGCTCAGCCCGATCTTGATCGGGCCCGCGGCCCGCGCCGGGGCCGACACCATCGTCAATAACAGCACCGCGGCTGCAGCGCGACCTGCGAAGACCATCGTTTCCTCTCCAAGATTCCGCGTGCGCGGTGTGCCATTCACCGTGGCACTCTGGAAGGGAGATCTCCCGAGACGGGTCGAGCCGTCAAGCTGAGATTTTGGGCGATCCCAGACGATTAATACAGATTGTCCGTTCCACATGTCGTAAAAGCTGCAGGCACCACAATTTCACGTCGTTGGTGCCGGCAGTCGGATTAAGCGCCGGGCGCGTTCGTGCCAGGCCAGCCGCGCCGGTCGGCCGACACATGATCCGGCGCGCCCATTTGCGGAACGCTGAGAGCTATGCGCGGCGGCGCCCGCGCTCCGCCTGGGTCAGGCCGTCGTAACCCCAGCTGTCCTTCGGCACCTCGTGGATGACGATGTAGGACACCTCCACCAGTCCGGCCCCGAGGACGGTCTTCAGGAGCTGGTTTACTTCAGCGATGAAGCGCGATTTCTCATCGGGCGTGTTCGTGTCCGCGCTGATGATGGCATCCACGTGCGCGGCGCGGGCGATCGGCTCGGCACCGACGCTCCATCCCGCGGCAGGCACCGCCTCGACCAGTACGCCGACCTGAGGCGCGACCTTGTGCAGGACGGTGGCCATCAGCCGGGTGATGCCCGCCTGGATCGCCGTGATCTGCTCGGGTGCGAGGGGCGTGCCCGCGACTTTGACATTGATGAAGGGCATGGTCGTCGGTCCGTGGCTTCGCGACCGCCGCAGCGGCCAACGGACGAAGGGTTACGTGACCTTGAGAGTTCGGATAATTTGAAAGTTCGCTACTCTATGTTCGACAAAAACGAATGATGCGGCCTCATCTCCGCTGGCGCGAGCCACGTCACCCTCGGCTCCGCCGCCCCGTGATCGAGCCTCGCGACGCGGACAGGGCAAGGTCCGAACAGCGGTCGGGTGCCTCTCGCGGTCTCTCCTCGAGAAGTCCTGGCCAGGGCGATCGGTCACCGTTCGCGCGCGGGCAGAGACCGAGAGGACTGATGTTCGATGGCCGGGGTGTCTGCGGCGCGCCGAGAGCCCGTCACTGGCCATCGCGCCCTTACGCGACGTGCTCCCTTATGGTCTCGAGAAGAATATCGGTGAGCCGCGCGACGGCCGGCGCCAATTCGGCTTCGGCCTGGTGGAGTGTCAGTGACGCGCTCGGAAGAGGCGGCAGGCCGGTCGCGGCCGGATCGAGAACGCTCAGCGTTTTCGGCAGGCCGACGGCGGTGCGCGCGGTGACACCCAGGCCACCTTCGGCGGCGGCCCAGAGTCCCGAGAGGCTGGGGCTGGTGAAGACGAGCCGCCAGGGCAAGCCGCGACCGTCCAAGGCAGACACGGCCGCGGACCGGAACGTGCACGGCGGCGTGAAGGCCGCGAACGGGACGGGTTCCCGGACCGGGTCCGCGAGACCCGGCCAGTTCGGGGGTCCGATCCAGTGGATCGGCACTTCGGCGACCCGGTGCGCGTGAGGGGCACCGCTGCCGTCCCCCCAGACCAGCGCGACGTCGAGCTCGCCCTTCAGGGTCTTCTCGACGAGCTGCGCGCCGAGCCCGACCTGAACCGCGATACGCACACGCGGATAGGCCCGCGAGAACCGCTTGAGCACCGCCGGCAGCCAGCCCTCGGCGAAATCCTGCGCGAGGCCCAGCCGCGCCCAGCCCTCGAGCTCGGGTCCGCGCAGCCGGTCGACCGCCTCGTCGTTGAGTTCCAAGAGCCGCTTCGCGTAGCCGAGCATGCTCTCACCGGCGGCGGTCAGCGCGAGACCGCGTCCCGCCTTCTGCACGAGCGGCTGACCAACCTGTTCCTCCAGCTTCCGGAGCTGCGTGCTGACAGCCGATTGCGACCGCCCCAGTCGCTCGGCCGCGCGGGCGAAACTGCCGAGCTCGAACCCGGTCACGAAGGTGCGGAGCACGTCCATGTCGAGGTTGGTGCGGGTCGCCATGGTTCGATTTCTGGAAAGTCTTTATTCAGGTGTTTCAAATTTTCCGGACGATCCTGGGGGCGTAAACGGGGAGCGTCAAGGCGGCCAGCCGCTCGACGTCTCAGGAGACCGCAAGCCATGCCCCTCGTTCGCATCTCGCTCCTCAAGGGCAAGTCACCGGCCCATATCAGAGCCATCTCGGACGGCATTCATCGCGGCCTGCGCGACGCCTACGGCGTGCCCGCAGACGACCGCTTTCACCTGATCCATCAGCACGCGCCGGACGAGCTGATCTACGATTCCGACTATCTCGGGCTTCACCGCACCGACGACCTGGTGATCATCAACATCGTCGCGGGCAATTGGCGGGACACGGCGAAGAAGAAGGCTCTCTACAGAGCGATCACCGACAACCTCGTCGCCGATCCCGGTCTTCGTCCGGAAGACGTGCTCATCGTCCTGTCGCCGAACGCGCGCGACGAGTGGTCCTTCGGCAACGGCCTGGCGTCCTACGTCCAGGACGACGCGGATTGATCCGTCCGGGGCAACGCGATCTGCCTGGCGGGACCGCCGCCTCGCGCTGACCGGTTCCGAGCCCTAGGCCGGGACGCGCGCGCCGTCCCAGGCGAAGACGCTTCCGGTGTCCGCCACGTCGAGCTCGCCGAGCACGCGCAGAAGATGAGCGGCGCTCTCGTCGGGTCGAAAGACGCCGGGGGCAGCCGGATCTGGGCGGAAGGGCCGCGACAGGTTGGAAGCGACCGTGCCCGGATGGAGGCCGACGACGATCGCGTCCGGGCGGCTGCGGGCCACCTCGATCGATAGGGTCCGCAGGATCTGGTTCAGAGCCGCCTTCGAGGCACGGTAGGCGTACCATCCGCCCGAGCGATTATCCTCGATCGATCCGACCCGTGCCGACAACGCTGCGAACACGCAACGTCCCTCTCGTGCCAGCAGCGGGACGAAATGCTTGGCGACGAGGGCGGGGCCGATCGCGTTGATGGAGAACACGGCGGCCATCGCGCCGGGATCGAGCGCCTTCAGCGCCTTCTCGGGCGCGACGCCGTCCTGATGGAGGATGCCGGTCGCGACGATGACCAGACCGACCGGTCCGGCCTCCGCGACCGCGACCGCGGCCGCAGCGATCGACGCCTCGTCGGCGAGGTCGATCGCGTGGCTGCGGATGCCGTGCGGGAACGATGGCTGCGAGCGCGAGAGGGCGAAGATCGAAGCATAGGCTCCGCTCGCGGCCAGTCCGGAGACAAGGGCTCGGCCGATGCCGCCGGAGGCGCCGATCACGACCGCGCTGGTCGAAGTCGATGAGGTCATGGCGACGTCGTCTCGGCGGGCGCGCGGATCGGCTAACTTCAGTGGAGACCAGCCCGGTTCGATGGCTGGCGTTGCCTCGCCCGATACATAGGCGCCCTCTGGCCGCTTGGCAGCCGCGATAACGGGTCGCCGCGCGCGCCCTTCCAACCTCCGGTCAGGGCAAAGGCCTGATCCATGCCAACGCAGGCGCTACAGGCTCATCGCGAACAGGTCTCGATCTCGTCGCACGCGCAGCGCAGAGACCATTGGTCCGTCTAAGCACAGCTTCCCCCGAACATGCTCGACATGTTCGGGGGATCGCCGACCGGTACAGCGAGCGTGGATATCGTCCGCTGATCGGCGCCCCTCTCGGACGCACCCGGTCGAATGCCACTCTGAGATATATCTCGCTGAAATCTCAGCCAGTTTAACTCAGAGCGGCAAGCCACTTAGGCCTTCTTTATCGTACGAGCCGTCGGCGTATCAGGAGCACCCTGTCGTCGAACCGCAGGTATCGCACTTCAGGCAGGTGCCGTTGCGGACCAGCGTGAAGTTCGCGCATTCCGGGCAGGCCTCGCCGACGTAGCCCTTCATCTTCGCCTCGGCCCGCCGGTCGGCGACGCTCCTCTCCGCCTTGGCGAAGGGGAGGGTGTCGGCGATCGTCTCGGCCTGACCGGCCACCGCAGGCTCCGCCTTCAGCGCCGTGCTGCCGCGGAGCGCGTGGACCGTGCCGCCGGCCGGGGCCGACTGGCCGGCGCTCGCCGCACCGACCCCGAGGCTGGCACCGGCCGGGCCACCCTGGATCAGGGTGAGCCGGTCGGCCGAGCCGCGCAGCAGGCCGCGGGACACGACCGAGGAAGCCGGCGCGGGCTTCGGGCCCTCGCGGGTCGTGTCGCCGCTCTCGCCGCCGCCGATCACCGTGCCGCCGATCTCGGCGGGGCTGACATGGGCGAGGTCGGCGCGGCCGAGATACGAGACCGCCAGCTCGCGGAACACGTAGTCGAGGAGCGAGGTCGCGTTCTTGATCGCGTCGTTACCCTGGACGAAGCCCGCCGGCTCGAACCGCGTGAAGGTGAAGGCCTCCACGTATTCCTCGAGCGGCACGCCGTACTGGAGGCCCAGCGAGATCGCGATGGCGAAGTTGTTCATCAGGCTCCGGAAGGTCGCGCCTTCCTTGTGCATGTCGATGAAGATCTCGCCGAGGCGGCCGTCGTCGTACTCGCCGGTGCGCAGGTAGACCTTGTGGCCGCCCACCACCGCCTTCTGGGTGTAGCCCTTCCGACGGGCCGGCAGCTTCTCGCGGGAGCGGATCCGCTCGACGCGCTCGATCACGCGCTCGACGATCTTCTCCGCGGCGGCGGCGGCCTTGGCGGCGGCCGGCGCCTGGATCAGGGCGTCGATCCCCTCATCGGCCTCGTCGTCGTCATCCGAGATGAGCGCCGAGTTGAGCGGCTGCGACAGCTTCGAGCCGTCGCGATAGAGAGCGTTCGCCTTGAGGGCGAGGCGCCAGGACAGCAGGTAGGCCGCCTTGCAATCCTCGACCGTGGCGTCGTTCGGCATGTTGATGGTCTTGGAGATCGCCCCCGAGATGAAGGGCTGCGCCGCCGCCATCATGCGGATGTGGCTCTCGACCGAGAGGTAGCGCTTGCCGATCCGGCCGCACGGGTTGGCGCAGTCGAAGACCGGGTAATGCTCGAGCTTCAGGCCCGGCGCGCCCTCCAGGGTCATCGCCCCGCAGATGTGGGTGTTGGCGGCCTCGATCTCCTTCTTGGTGAAGCCGAGGAACGGCAGCAGCTCGAAGGTCGGGTCCGACAGCTTCTCCGCGGGCACCTTCAGGGCCTGGGTGAGGAAGTCGTCGCCGAGCGTCCAGCGGTTGAACACGAACTTTATGTCGAAGGCCGACTTCAGGCCTTTCTCCACCGCCGCGATCTTCTCGTCGGTGAAGCCCTTGGCGCGGAGCGTCGTCGGGTTGATGCCCGGCGCCTGGCCCATCGAGCCGTGGCCGACCGCGTAGGCCTCGATCTCGGCGATCTCGGATTCGCGGTAGCCCAGAGCCCGCAGGGCGTCCGGAGCGGCCTGGTTGATGATCTTGAAGTAGCCGCCGCCGGCGAGCTTCTTGAACTTCACCAGGGCGAAGTCGGGCTCGATGCCGGTCGTGTCGCAATCCATCACGAGGCCGATCGTGCCGGTTGGCGCGATCACGGTGGCCTGGGCGTTGCGGTAGCCGTGCTCCTCGCCGAGCTTCAGCGCCCGGTCCCAGGCGGCGCGGGCATGGTCGCCCAGATCCGCCTGCGGGATGTTTGCGTGGTCGAGGGCGACCGGCGCGACGTTCAGGAACTCGTAGCCACCGGCCTCGCCGTGGGCGGCCCGGCGATGGTTGCGGATGACCCGCAGCATCGCGTCGGCATTCTCGTCGTAGGCCGGGAAGGTGCCGAGTTCCGCGGCCATCTCGGCCGAGGTGGCGTAGGCGACGCCGGTCATGATGGCGGTGAGGGCACCGGCGAGCGCCCGGCCCGCGTCGGAATCGTAAGGAAGGCCCATGGTCATCAGCAGGCCGCCGATATTGGCGTAGCCGAGACCCAGCGTCCGGTAGCGGTAGGAGAGTTCCGCGATCTCCTTGGACGGGAACTGCGCCATCATCACCGAGATCTCGAGCACCACCGTCCAGAGGCGGTTGAGGTGCTCGAAGGCCTCCACGTCGAAGCGCTTGGTATCCCGGTCATACATCGTCAGCAGGTTCGCCGAGGCGAGATTGCAGGCGGTGTCGTCGAGGAACATGTACTCGGAGCACGGGTTCGAGGCCCGGATCCGCCCGCCCGCCGGGCAGGTGTGCCAGTCGTTCATCGTGGTGTTGAAGTGCAGGCCCGGGTCCGCGGAGGCCCAGGCGGCCTCGCCGATCCGCTCCCACAGGTCGCGGGCCTTCAGGGTCTTGGTGACCTTGCCGGTGGTGCGGGCGGTCAGCTGCCAGTCGGCATCCGCCTCGACGGCGCGCAGGAAGTCGTCGGTCAGCGAGACCGAGTTGTTGGAGTTCTGGCCGGCGACCGTGAGGTAGGCCTCCGAATCCCAGTCGGTGTCGTAGACGGGGAACTCGATCTTGGTGAAGCCCTGGCGGGCGAACTGCACCACGCGCTTGATGTAGGAATCCGGCACGGAGGCGCGGCGGGCGGCCTTGATCTCGCGCTTGAGCGCCGGGTTGCGCTCCGGATCGAAGCAGGCATCGCCCTCGGCCTCGCACTGCGTGCAGGCCTTCATCACCAGGGTCAGGTGCTTGGAGACGACCTTCGAGCCCGTCACCAGGGCGGCGACCTTCTGCTCCTCCTTCACCTTCCAGTCGATGAAGGCCTCGATATCCGGGTGGTCGATGTCGACGATCACCATCTTGGCGGCGCGCCGCGTGGTGCCGCCCGACTTGATCGCGCCGGCCGCGCGGTCGCCGATCTTCAGGAAGCTCATCAGGCCCGAGGACTTGCCGCCGCCGCCGAGCTTCTCGTTCTCCGAGCGCAGCATCGAGAAGTTCGAGCCGGTGCCGGAGCCGTACTTGAACAGGCGCGCCTCACGCACCCACAGGTCCATGATACCGCCGTCGTTGACGAGGTCGTCCTGGACCGACTGGATGAAGCAGGCGTGCGGCTGCGGGTGCTCGTAGGCCGAGGCCGACTTGGTCAGCACGCCGGTCTGCGGGTCGCAATAGTAGTGGCCCTGGCTCGGGCCATCGATGCCATAGGCCCAGTGCAGGCCGGTGTTGAACCATTGCGGCGAGTTCGGCGCCACCATCTGGCGGGCCAGCATGAAGCGCAGCTCGTCCATGAAGGCCGAGGCGTCCTCCTCCGACGAGAAGTAGCCGCCCTTCCAGCCCCAGTAGGTCCAGCAGCCGGCGAGCCGGTCGAAGACCTGCGTGGCGGAGGCTTCGGAGACGAAGCGCTCGTCCTCGGGGATCTCGGCCAGGGCCGCGTCGTCCGGCACCGAGCGCCAGAGGAACGAGGGGACCGCGTTCTCCTCGACCTTGCGCAGCCGCGCCGGAACGCCCGCCTTGCGGAAGTATTTCTGCGCGAGAACGTCGCTCGCGACCTGGCTCCAGCTCTCCGGCACGTCGATGCCGTCGAGGCGGAACACGACCGAGCCATCCGGGTTGCGGATCTCGCTCAGGGCCTTGCGGAAGGGGATCCCGGCGTAGGGCGATTGTCCGGCCGTGGTGTAGCGACGCTCGAACCGCATGAAACACACCTCTCCCGTCGGGACACGAGGGTCCCGGCCCCGCGCGACGCGGGGTCTAGCCCGATAGTGGGATTCGCGGCCGACCACGCCCGGCTGAGAGACGTGCCTCGGTCCCGCGAACGAAAATTAGGAACGGCCGCCCCTGCCCAACGCACCACTTCCGCGGGGCGCGACCGATGCAGGGAGACTACCGCCGCCTTCACTCTCACGTCAACAAGTGGTGTTCGACGGCCTTGTTCCCCGCTAGATGTTGTGCCGGCTCGCAAAAGCCTGTGGATATCGTCTCGGGCCGGGATAAGTGTCCTTCCGGCTTTCGGGAATCGGATCGGGAAAATTTTAGATTCACAACCCTAGGGAGCGGAATCGGCGGATGGCCGGAACCGGAGGCCGAAAGCGCGGGCCGAGCGTTGCCCCGGAGCGACACTTCCGTCATGCGGCTGGACTCACACGCGCGCGGTCACCATAACGGCGCCGACGAGCGCCCTCGCGGCGCGCCACGATTCCGGGACCGGCGATGGCGCTGAAGGACACTTTGCTGCGCATCTTCACGTGGTGGAACGGCCAGACCGTCTCCGTCGCGCTCCAGACCGCGCGCACCGGCATCTTCGTCGGCGAGGACGAGTTCGGGAACAAGTACTACAAGGCGGAGGGCGCGCTGATCGACCGCTCGGTGGGCTCGGAGCGCCGCTGGGTCGTCTACAACGGCTATGCCGACGCCTCGAAGGTGCCCCCCGGCTGGCGCGGCTGGCTCTGCCACAACGTCGACGTCGCGCCGAGCGAGGAGACCTATCAGCCGAAGGCGTGGCAGAAGCCCCATATCGAGAACCAGACCGGCACCGCGAACGCGTACCGGCCGGCGGGCTCGCAGCTCTCCTGGGGCCAGCGGCCGGCCGCGACGGGCGACTACGTGTCCTGGACGCCGGGCGAGTAGAGCCGCGACGCTTCGCGGAGCCGGCGCCCTTTTGCCGCCACCGTTCCGGTGTTCATGACGGGTCAATCCCGATCGCCCGCCGCGCACCCGTTGGCGCGGCCGGTCACCCTCGTCCAGGGGTCCGAGCCTTGAGCCGCATCACCGCCCTCGCACGCCGCGCGCTCGCCCCCGGCCTCGCGCTCCTCGTCTGCGCCGGCCCCGCCGCCGCCGACAAGATCAAGAACCCGACCGCGGTGTTCTCCGGCCTCGACAAGATCACCGGCCGGATCGTCAATTTCGAGGTGGCCGTCGACGAGACCGTGCAGTTCGGCGCCCTGCAGCTCACCCCGCGGGTCTGCTACACGCGCCCGCCGACCGAGAGCGCCAAGACCACGGCGTTCCTCGAGGTCGACGAGGTCACCCTCGACAACAAGTACCGCCGGATCTTCACCGGGTGGATGTTCGCGTCGAGCCCCGGCCTGCACGCGATCGAGCACCCGATCTACGACGTGTGGCTGGTCGACTGTAAGGGCGGCAGCGACGTGATCGCCGAGGCCAAGGAGCAGGAGGACGTCCCGGCCGTGGCGGCCAAGCCCGAGAAGGCGAAGCGCCCCGGCAAGGATGCGACCAAGACCGCCCAGCAGCTCAATGCCAACGGGCAGGTGGACGTGGAGGCGCCGCGCGGCGTGCCGGTGCAGCCCCGCCAGAAGCCCTCGCGGAAGTTCTTCCCGTCGAACGAGGGGCCGGCGCCGGCCCCGCCGCCGCAGCAGCAGCCGCAGAACCTGTTCGACGCGCTGTTCCGCTGACGCCGCGCGCGGGCGCGGCGTCGCCTCAGGCGACGTTGAGCCGTCGCCCGCGGTTCCACGCCAGGAACGGGACGCCGGAGAGCAGTCCGGCGAGCGCCGCGCGCGTCTGGTGGCAACCGTTCACCGACACCCGGGGCAGGGCCTGGAGGTGCGCGGCGTGCTCGGCGAAGAGGTGGCCGGGCCGCGTGGTCACGGCCGTCGCGAAGCCCATCTCCCGCGCCAGGGCAAATTCCCGCGGGCCGGCGGAGGTCGGATCCCCGACCGGGTAGGAGAGGTGCCGCACCGGCCGCCCGAGTTCCGTCTCGATCCGCGCGCGCCCCTCGGCGATCTCGCGCGCCGCGATCGCGGGAGCGTGCTTGGCGAGCATCGGATGGCTGACCGTGTGGGCGCCGACGGTGACGGCCGGGTCGGCGGCGAGGTCGCGCAGCTCAGCCCAGGACAGGCACAGGTCGGCGGCGAGGCGCCCGGGCGGGAAGCCGGCCTGCCGGCAGAGGGCCGCGATCCGGTCGAGGAGGTCCGCCTCGTCCCCGCGCCGCAGGTCGCGGTACAGGGCTTCGAAGGCCAGCGACTTCTCCTGCGGGCTGCGTGCCGGAAGGTCGAGACTCCGCGCGCCGACGTCGATGCGCACCCGGTCCAGGCGCGCGATCGCCTGCTCGAGCTCGATCCACCAGAGCCGCCCGGCCTGGTCGGCGAAGCCGCTGGTGACGAACAGGGTCCACGGCGCGCCGTGGCGGGCCAGCACGGGACGGGCGTACTCGACGTTGTCGCGGTAGCCGTCGTCGAAGGTCAGGACCGCGAAGGGCGGCCCGTAATCCGGTTCGGCCAACCGCTCCGGCACCGAATCGAGACCGATGATCTCGAAGCCGCGGGCATCGAGCTCGCGCAGGGTGAGATCGAGGAACTCGGGGGTGATGCCGAGCAGGCGGTTCGGCGCGAAGGCCGGGACCGGGTCGGGGCTGACGTGATGGAAAGTGAGGATCACGCCGAGGCCGCGCGCCGCGGGGCTGAGCCAGCGGTCCGCCCCGAGCGCCTGGATCGCGCGGAACCCCGACGCGAAGACCCGATGCTTGGCACGCGACGACAGCATGGCCCTGAACCGTTCGGGCCCGCGGCCCAGCTCGGCACAGCCTTGGCTCGCCCGGGTAAACAAAGCCGAAAGCATGCGTGGCCGCGGCGAAAGCAAGCTATCATTAGCCACGACTGTTCTTTGACGGACCGTCCGGCGCCGGTATCGCGCCATCATCGATCGGAGTGACGGGCTGTTCAGCCGCTTGCCGTCAGGGTGCGCGCGGCACGGGATCGCGCGCGGTCCCCGGGAGATCGGGTCATGGCGGTCGGTGTCCACGTAGCGGGAACGGACATGGTCGATTCGCGCAGCGCCGGGGGGCTCGTCGCGGAGATCATCCCCGATCTGGCCGCCGCGGAGGCGCTGTGGCGGCGCCTGGATGCCGATCCGGCGAGCCTCGGCACGCCCTACCAGCGGTTCGACTGGATCAGCGCCTATCTGCGGGCGACGGGACAGGCCGAGCGCGCGCGCGTCGCGGTCCTGCGGGATGCCGACGGACGGCCGCGCATCCTCGTCCCGTTCACCCTGAGCCGGGAGCACGGGCTGCGCCTCGCGCGCACGGTCGGCGGCACGCACGCCAACTATCACATGCCGCTCTTCGCCACCCGCGACGCGGCGGCCGTCGGGCCCGGCAGCATCGTCGCGGCGCTGATCCGCGCCGGCCGCGCTGAGGGTATCGACGCCTTCGCGCTCAAGCACCAGCCCCGGATGTGGGACGGGGCGGCGAACCCGCTCGCCGCGACCGGCGAGGCGGAGGCCAGCGACGGCTACGGCCTCATGCTCGGGCCGGATCCGGAGGCGACCGTGCGCCGGGTTTTCAGCGCGGACGCCCGCAAGAAGCTGCGCTCCAAGGAGAAGCGCCTCGTGGAGGCGCACGGCGCGATCGTCTACCGCCGCGCCGAGACCGCCGACGAGGCGGCGTGCCTGCTGGCGGCGTTCTTCGCGCAGAAATCGGCCCGCTTCGCCGGCATGGGCGTGGCCGACCCTTACGCCGATCCCGCGATCCGGTCCTTCCTGACGGCCGCGTCGACCGGCGCAGAGCCCGCCGTGGAGCTGTACGCCCTGTGTCTCGCCGAGAGCGGCCGCGTTCTCGCCACCTTCGGCGGTGCCGTCAGCGACCGACGCTTCAGCGGCATGATGACGGCGTTCGACGGCGACCCCGAGGTCGCCCGTTACAGTCCCGGCGACCTTCTCCTGCAGCATCTCGTGCGCGACCAGACCGCCCGCGGCCGGCAGGGCTTCGATCTCGGCGTCGGCGAGGCGCGCTATAAGGCCAGCATCTGCGACGAGACGATCAGCCTCGTCGAGACGATCATCCCGGTCACCCTGCGGGGCCGGGCCTACGGCGCCCTGCGCCGGGGCCTGACGCGGACGAAACGGCGGATCAAGCGCGACCCGCGCCTCTACGCCGCCCTCAAGCGGCTCCGCACCTTGCGCCGGTCCTGATCGGCGCGCGGCCTAGGCGGCGTTGAGGCGCAGCTCCGCCCGCGCCTCCTCGACATCGGACGCGGCCGGGCGATCCTGCGCGACCAGGATCTGCCCCGCGCCGGCCTCCTCGGCGAGGGCGTAGAGGTCGGCCAGCGCCGGATCCTCGGCATCGGCGTTCGACGCGATGACGACGCTGTCCATGAAGCCGGCCACGAGCTCGAGGAGGTCGACGGCTCCCGGCGCGGCGTGGAGCCGGAAGACCACCCAGTCGTAGGCCTCGGCCATGGCCTCGAAGGTAAGAGCCAGGGCATCGGGCTCGTCGAACAGGACGGTCGACTCCAGCAGCCCCGCCTCGATCCGATGCTGGCCGCCGTCCCGGCGTGCCTGGATCACGTCGAGGAACGCGGCCTCGCCGGCGATGAGGTCGGCGAAGCCGAGCCGCGCCGTGCCGTCGTTCGGCAGGTTCAGGTCGACGGCGACGAGGCTCCCCTCGCGACCGAGGGCGCGGGTCAGGGCCTCGGGCAGCGTCGGGACGCCGCGACGGGCTTCGGTCTCGACGATCAGGACGCGGCGACCCGCCTGCGCCTCCGGTGCGCGGGGCGCCGCCGCGATGCGCGCGACGAGCGGCGCGAGATCGAACGTGTCGGGGGAGCGGATCGCCGCGGCCGCGGCGGGCGCCGCCGGCGCGGCGGCAGCCGCGCCCGACGCCTCGGACCAGCGGGCGGCCGGCGTCGCCTCCGGGAAGGTGAAGGACGGCCGATCCAGCACCGGCTCGCGGCGCCGCCGATCGTCTGCCGGATCGCCGTCGCGGTCGCCGGCGGCGCGGCCGGACTCGGCGAGCAGCGCGCTGGCGATGACCCCGCCGACCGAGAGCATCAGCGTCAGCAGCGTCGCGAAAGCGACGATCGGCAGCTTCTTCGGGAAGGACGGAACCTCGGGCGTCACCGCGCGGGACACGATGCGGGCGTCGGCGGGGGTCGCGGCCTCGCCGTCGCGCGCCGCCGCCTCGCGGTAGCGGCCGAGATAGGATTCGAGCTGCTCGCGCTGCGCCTTGGCCTCGCGCTCCAGCGCGCGGAGCTGGATCTCGCTGGCGTTGCCGCGGACGACGACGTCCTGCTGGCCGTCGACGGCGGCCTGAAGGCTCTCGACCCGGGCGCCGGCGATCTTGGCGTCGTTCTCCATCGTGCGCACGACGCGCTCGGCCGAGGCCTTGATCTGGGCGTCGAGGTCCTCGAGCTGGGCGTGCAGCTCCTTGATCCGCGGGTGAGCCGACAGGAGGGTCCGCGACTCGAGGGCGAGCTGGGCGCGCACGGAGATCCGGTTCTCGACGATCCGGCGGATGACCTCGTTGTTCGCGACGTCGGGAATCTCGAAGGCGCGCCCGTCCTTGATCAGGTCCTTGATGGCCTTCACCTTGCCGTCGAGGTCGGCCTTCAGGCTCCGCGCCGCGGAGAGTTGGCTCGACAGCTCGCCGAGCTGCTGGGCGTTGAGCGGCCGCCCGGCCAAGCCGGTGCTGCCTACGAGGCCGTTCTTGGCGCGGAACGCCTCGACCTTGGCCTCCGCCTCGGCGACGCGCTTGCGCAGCCCGTCGATGTTGCCGCCGAGCCAGGTGGAGGCGTAGCGGGCGGTGTCGACCTTATCGGCCTCCAGCGAGCCGATGTAGAGCTTGGCGATGGTGTTGGCGGCCTCGGCCGCGAGCTTCGGGTCCTTCGCGCGGAACTCGATCGTCAGGATGCGCGACTTGCCGGCAGGGAAGACCAGGAGGTGGTCGAAGTAGGCGTCGAGGACCCGGTCCTCGGCGGGGCGGTCCAGGGGATTGGGACCGATGCCGAGCATCATCAGCACGCGCTGCACGGCGCCGATGCTGCCCGCGCCGGGATCGAACTCGGCGTTGCCGACGAGCTTGAGCCGGCGGATCGCCTCGCGGGCGAGATCGCGGGACATCACGACCTGCACCTGGCTCGCCACCGCCTGCTCGTCGATCGGCGCGAGCTGGTCGCCGCGCTCCTGCGCGGTGCGGGCGAAGGCCGGGTCGCGGCTCTCGAGCAGCACCTTCGCCTCGCCGGTGTAGCGGGGGCTCACCACGTTGACGAAGACGCTCGCGCCCAGGGCGACCACCAGGGTCGGCCCGACGATCCAGCCGATCGAGCGCCGCAGGATCCGCGGCAGCTGCGCGAGGCCGAGGCCTTCCTCGGCGCGCGGCTGGGATCCGGGCACGGCGTAGGTCGAGCGTTGACGGATCGTGGACATGCGGACGCTCTGAACGCGGAGACAGGCCGGGCAGGCATTACTGCCGTCCCGCGGCCATTAGTGGATGTTAAGGTTGCTCAAGAGTTAAGGGCCGCGCGGGCCGGTGACGGCGCCGCCTCCGGCCGGCGGTGATCAAGTTTCATTAACCTTAACGGCCTACATCACCCCGCAACTGCATCCATGACGGCGATGGTGATGAACCGGCGCGCTCTGCTCCTCGCACTCGGCTCGACTCTGGCGCTCGGCGGCTGCCTGCGGCCGAGCTTCCGCACCGACCAGCTCGATGCCACCGGCACCGGCTCGATCGCCGCGCGGTACACGCTGGCGGCGGGCGACAAGCTGCGGGTGATCGTGTTCGGCCAGGACAACCTGTCCAACATATACGCGGTTGACGGCGCGGGGCGCATCGCCATGCCGCTGATCGGGACCGTGCAGGTGGGCGGCCAGACGACCGCGCAGGCGGCGAAGGCGATCGAGGCCAAGCTGGCCTCCGGATACGTGCGCGAGCCGCACGTCACCGTGGAAGTGGACGCCTACCGACCGTTCTACATCCTCGGCGAAGTCACCACCTCCGGTCAGTACCCGTTCGTCAACGGCATGACCGTGGAGACGGCGGTGGCGATCGCGGCCGGTTTCGGCCCGAGGGCAGCGCGCGATTACGCCGTCCTGACCCGCGACGCCGGCGGCTCGCTGATCTCCGGGATCGTGCCGATGACCTACGCGGTCCGGCCGGGCGACACGATCGTCATCAAGGAACGCTTCTTCTGAGCGGCGCCGCGCCGGTCACTGCCCGCCCTGCCACGGGTTGATCACCCGCATGGCGGTCTTCTGCGCGGGGATCGGCGTCGCCGCCTCGGGCATCGGCTGCCGGGCGCGGGCCATCATCCGCCGCGCCTCCTGCGCGGGCACGGCGCCGACCGGCGTGAACAGCCCGGCCAGGACCTTCCGCGTGCCCCGGCTCACGAAGCGCGAGTTCTGAACCGGCTCGAAATCCCGGATCGCGTGGCGCTTGTCGGGATTCCCGGTGAACACCCGGGCGCCGGAATTCAGCACCACGATGTCGCCCGGCCGCAGCGTCTCGTCCTTGAGCAGTGCCGCCGTCGCGCCGCCCTTCATGTCGATGGGGGTCTGGCGCTCGCTGATCTCCCGCTCCTTGACGCGGATCTTGAGCGGGAGCGCCGCGTAGCGGGTCTGGAAGCGGCGGCGCGCCGCCCCGAGCCGCGGGGTCGCGTGGCGGCCGAAGGGGCGTCCGTCGAAGGCGGGGGCCGGGGCAGGGGCCGGCTGGGCCTGCTGCGGGGCCGGCCGGGCGCCGAACAGCATCTCGAGGAAACCGACCTCGGCGGCCTGGGCGCGCAGCGCCGACCCGGCGAGGAGACCGCCGGCCGCCATGACGGCCAGCAAGCTGCTCGTGCGAAGCCTCATAGCACCCTCCGGAAGCGACGCCCGACACGAGCATCCGACCCTCAACCGCAAGGCGTACTGGAGGGTTCCGGATGATTAAGAGTCTGCTTAGGAACGCCCCGCGGCGACCCACCGGCGCGGGATTCGACGTCCCCGCGGTCAGGAGCCCGGCGCGCCCGAGCGCGCAGGGACGCGGTCTAGCCCGGCGCCGACTGCTCGCCCTCGCCGATGCAGTCGAGGGCGCGCTCCACGGCGCTCACGGCATCCAGGAGATGCTGGACGGTGCGCTCGACCTCGATCGCCGGACGCCCCATCGCGGCGGCGCGGGCGCTCACATCCTCGAGCTGCTCCAGCAGGGCGAGGAGATCACCGGCCACGGTCACAACTTCGCAGCGAGCGAGGCGGGTGACGGTCGGGCGCGGACGGAAGGGCAAGACGTTGCTCATCGCGGAGGGTTGTCGCCCGAAACGACCGGGATTCGCCAGGGGGAGGGGGCCGAACTCAACACGATTGGCCGGCCCTATCCGCCGCAATCCCGGTCTGTGGTGGATTTTCCGTGGCCGGCGCGCATCGGAGGCGGCAGAACGGATTTACATCTTGCGCGCGACCTTGACGGAGGCGCCTCCGCGCTGACCATGCCGCGAGACGTCCCGTGAGGGCCGCTCCGGCCGTGGCCGGTCGCGGGCCGGCCACGGCCCGCTTTCAGGATACGCGATGCGCTTGACCCTTCTCGCCCTCTCCGCGCTGACGCTCGGCGGCCTCTGCGCCTGCAGCACCAGCGACGGCCCGGATTCCCGCAGCGGCCTCGCCGAGACCTTCAACCTCGACAACTACCGGGCCTCGGGTAACACCAACGGCACCCAGACCCGCCGCGACGTGAACCGCGCCTACACCCAGCCGACGCTGCCGACGATCGGCAACCGCGGGATGTGAGGCGCGCGCGGCGCGTCACCGCTTGGTGAGCGCGTCCGCGAAGGTGGCAATCCGGTTGCGGGCGTAGACCGGCAGGCCGGCGCTGATCGAGTTGCCGGTGTTGAAGCTGGAATTACCCATCAGCACCTGCGCGGGCAGCAGATTCTTGAGTACCGGCACGCGGGCGTACTCGGCCTTGCGGTCGAGGACATCGCCCTTGATCGCCAGCGCCATGTAGGTCGTGACCACCGTCTTGGTCGGGTCGTTCGGCATCGGCTGGAACACGGCCAGGAACTTGCCGAAGCGCAGGATCTGGTTGACCCAGAAGATCGTCTGCTCCAGGCCGCCGGTCACCGCGGTGTCGATCTTGGTCAGCGCCTTGAGCCGGTCGCCCTGGTCCGGCCCGAGCACCCGCAACTCGCTCTGGAACGAGACGAACTCGGCGATCTTCTTGGTCGAGCCTTCCTCGAGCTTGTTGGCGAGCTTCACGCCGAGTGGCAGCTTGCCCTCGAGGTCGTAGCGCGACTCGATGCAGGCGCCGGCGCCCTCGCACCACGGACGATCGGGACGCTTGGCGAAGGCGGCGGCCGGGTCCTTGTTGGGCGTCACGTCGGCGACCGCCAGGGTGCGGTGCTTGATCGCCGGGTCCATCTTCTGGACGAAGGCGAGGTTGGCGAAGGCCTGGAGGTCGATCGCCTCGGGCGGCCGCGGGACGACGAAGCGCCCCTCGGCGACGTAGACCTTCAGGGTCTCGTGCCGCGGCTTGGTCACGCCGTTCACCGTGACCGTGTAGTCCGGCTCCTTGTAGCCCGGATACGGGGCGAGCGCCGCCGCCTCGGCCGGCCGCGCCTTCAGCCAGTCGAGATACGGGATCAGGCCGTTCTCCGGCGCCGACGGGTTGTCGCGATGGTCGGTGAACAGGATCTGGCCGGGCTTGATCGCGGCCGGATCGACGGCCGTGACCGAGGGCACCTCCTTGATCCGCTCGGGCCCCGGCGCCGGGGCGGTGTTGGCGGCGGGCGTCTGGGCGCGCGCCGGGAGGGCCGGGAGCGCGGCCGTGAGGGCGGCCGCCAGGGCCGCGGGAAGCTGCTGGCGCAACGGGATTCTCGTCTGTCGGGGAGGGCTGTCAGTAACCGGGGTCTTCGCCGAACAGGTAGTCGGGATCGCGGCGGCGCGGGCGGCGCGCGTCGTCATCCCCGCCGAAGGGCGAGCGATTCGTCTGGCCCGGCCAGGGCTTGTAGGGATCCTGACCGTAGAGATCCACGTCGCCCTGCGCGCGGCGGCTGCGCGGCGCGGGACGCTCGCCGAACGGGTCGAGGAAATCGGATCGCGGCCGCTCGCCGGTCATGTTGCCGTAGTAGTCGCCCGCGACGCTCGCGCCGTCGTCGCCGGCAAGGTCGCCGTCCTGCGCGTCCGGCCGCATGGCGTAGAGCGTCTCGCGGGGCACGAGGCGGTACTGGGTGTCCGCCATGCGCCCGTCGCCGCTGGTGCGGAAATGCTCGAGGAAACCGCCGCCCGCGACCCGTACGCCGCTGCGCGGGTCGATCGGCAGGTCGGCGATGAACGGGCGCGCCTCGGGGGAGGGGCCCCGAAGCGGCGTCTTGGCAACGCCATTCGCCCAGGCCGCCTGCAAGATCGCCGAGGCGATCGGCACCGAGACGTGGCCGCCGGTCTGGCCACGGCCGAGCGTCTTGCGGGTGCCGTCGGCGTTGTCGTAGCCGACCCAGACAACCACGCTGATCTCGTTGGTCAGTCCGGCGAACCACGCGTCGTTCTCGTTCTCCGAGGTGCCGGTCTTGCCCGCGACGTAGGCCGAGACCTTCGCGAGCGCCGCGGCCGTGCCGTGCTGCGTCACGCCCTGCAGCATGGTCTTCAGCTGGTAGAAGGCCACGCGGTCCGCCGAGGCGATCCGCATCGGCTCCTTGGCGGCGTGCGCGTAGAGCGGTTTGCCGTCCCGCTCGACCGATTCGAGCGCGTAGGGCGCCGGGCGGGCCCCCTCGTTGGCCACCGCCGCGTAGAAGCCCGCGAGGTCGAGCATCCGCACCGGCTGCGCGCCGAGGACGAAGGGGTAGTAGGGCTCGCACTCGGCGTAGATCTGCGCCTCGAGGGCGATGTCGCAGACCCGCTTCAGGCTCGCCGGCGCCTTCGGGGCGATCCCGCCCTGGAGGAGCCGGGCGGTGACGAGGTTCTTGGAGAATTCCAGGCCGCGCCGCAGGGTCGTCGGTCCCGAGCCGCCGCCCTCGTAGTTCTTCGGCGACCAGGAATCGCCGGCCCCGCCGATGGGCGGCAGGGTCACGGCGGAATCCATCACCAGGGTGTTCGGCTGCAGGCCGGCGTTGAGCGCGGCGAGGTAAGTCAACGGCTTCAGCGTCGAGCCGGGCTGGCGCACCGTCTGGGTGACCCGGTTGAGCTGGCTCAGCGGGTAGGAGAAGCCGCCGGCCATCGCGAGGATCCGGCCGGTCTGGTTCTCCAATACCAGGGCCGCGCCCTGGACGGTCGGCCGGACGCGGAGCTGCGCGCGCGGGCCGCCCTTGCCGGCGCTGACCTTCACGCGGATCACGTCGTAGAGCTGCAGCTTGCCGCGGGCGATGCCGGGGTCGAGGGAGGCGGTGCGGCCGTCGGCGAGGCCCACCTTCACGCCGCCGCGGCCGGTCTCCAGCACCACCGCCATCGGCCAGTGAACGTCGTAGAGGACCGGGCGGGCGCTCTCGAGCGCCAGCAGCCACGCCGGCTTCTTCTGCGGCACGGCCGCGACCCTCTCGCCGCGGCGCGGTTTCGCGGCCGGCCCGGCCTCCGGTCTGGCGTCGGATTTCGCGGCCTCCGGCCGCGCGCCGGTGACGGCGGGCGCGGCCGAGGCGGAGCCCTCCGGTGCCGGCGTCGCCGCCTGGATACGCCGGACGCTGTCGGCGAGGTTGAGTTCCGGCCCCGTGAAGGCCTGACGGCCGGTGGCGCGCTCGTAATTGGCGAGGCCGTCCTGAAGGGCGTCCTCGACGGCGCGCTGCAGCCCCGCGTTGATCGTCGAACGGACGGTCAGCGAGCCGGAGGTCAGCGAATCCACGCCCGCGAAGGTGCGGGCCTCGCGATTGAGGAAATCCACGACGTAGAAGCCGGAATCGCGGCGCGCGGTCTCGATCGGCTTCAGACCGAGATCGGACTTGATCGCCGCGCTCATCTCGGCCTCGGTGATCGTGCCCTCTTCCTTGAGGCGGGCGAGCACGTAGGCGCGCCGCTCCCGCGCGCGGTCGGGGTACTTGTCCGGGCTGTAGAAGTTCGGCCCCTTGGGCATGCCGGCGAGGAGCGCCGCTTCCGGCAGGGTCAGCTGCCCCACCGGCTTCCCGAAATAGCTCTGCGCGGCCATCTCGATGCCGTAGGCGCCGCGGCCGAGATAGATGCCGTTGAGGTAGAGCCCCAGGATCTGCGGCTTCGTCAGGATGCGCTCCAGCCGCGACGCGACGATCATCTCGCGGATCTTGCGCTCGTAGGTGACGTCGTCGCCGACCGAGAGGTTCTTGACCACCTGCTGGGTGATGGTCGAGCCGCCCGCCGGCCGCCCCGGCGAGGCGAGGTTGGCGATGAAGGCGCGGATCACCCCGCGCTCGTCGATCCCGTGATGGGTCTCGAAGCGCTTGTCCTCGGCGGCGATGAACGCCTTCTGGACGAGGTTCGGGACCGCCGTGATCGGCACCACGATGCGGCGGCCGTTCGGCTCCGACGCCTCGGCGAAGGGCTTGCCGGCGCCGTCGAGGATCCGGGTCATCCCCGGCAGGGCCTTGTCGCGCAGGGCCTCGGCGCTGGGCAGATCCTTGGTGGCGTTGTCGTAGAACTCGATCACCGCCTTCGCGTCGAAGGGCGAGTTCGCCGGGTTCTCGCCCTTGCAGAACTGCTTGTAGCTCGTGTTCAGCTCGGTCAGGTCGAGACCGTGCAGGATCTTCGGCGCGGCCGGACCGGCGACCGTGGACGGATCCTCCATCGCGGTGGTGATCAACTCGTCGAGATTGATGTCCTCGATGTCGAAGGCCTTGCGCATGTGGGCGCAGCCGTCGCGCAGAAGGCGCACCACCTCCGGGCCGTCGGTCGCGGGATCGAACTGCGTCCGGACCGCGTCCGGCCGTGTCGTGACCTGGCTGAGCGTCAGGGCGGTCGCGAACAGCTTGATCAGGATGGCGTTCATACGGGCCGGGTTCGGGGGACGCGACGGGGCGAGCGCGGACCTTTCGGGAGCGCGCCTGAACAGGGCGTGCACAACGCGGCTGATTTAAGGAGACGCCGCACGGCAACGCTTTGGCCGACTCCCACGTTCGTGAGGCGCGACGACGCCGGGGGGCCCATGATCAACGACCTGTGGTACAAGAACGCGATCATCTACTGCCTGTCCGTCGGCACGTTCATGGACGCCAACGGCGACGGCATCGGCGACTTCGCCGGCCTTGAACGCCGGCTGGACTACATCCAGGGCCTGGGCGCCACCGCGGTCTGGCTGATGCCGTTCCAGCCCTCGCCCAAGAAGGACGGCGGCTACGACATCGCCGACTATTACGGCGTCGATCCGGATTACGGCTCGCTCGGGGACTTCGTCGCCTTCACGCACGCCGCAAAGCAGCGGGGCCTGCGCGTCCTCATCGACCTCGTCGTCAACCACACCTCGGACCAGCACCCGTGGTTCCAGTCGGCCCGGTCCGACCCCAGATCGCCCTACCGCGACTGGTACGTCTGGTCGAAGGAGCGCCCCGCAACCGCCGACGAGGGCATGGTCTTCCCGGGCGTTCAGGAGACCACCTGGACCTACGACACCAAGGCCAAGGCCTGGTACTTCCACCGCTTCTTCAACTTCCAGCCGGATCTCAACACCGCCAATCCGGAGGTGCTGGCCGAGATCCTGAAGATCATGGGCTTCTGGATCCAGCTCGGCGTCTCCGGCTTCCGCATGGACGCGGTGCCGTTCGTCATCGCCGAGAAGGGCGCCGATGTCGGCGGCAAGCCCCGCGAGCAGTTCGAGATGCTGCGCGACCTGCGCGAGTTCCTGCAGTGGCGCCAGGGCGACGCGATCATCCTGGCCGAGGCCAACATCCTGCCGAAGCAGGACCTCGACTATTTCGGCGACGATGCCGACCGCATGCACATGATGTTCAACTTCCAGGTCAATCAGGCGACCTTCTACGCCCTGGCGGCCCACGATGCGCGGCCCCTCGTCAAGGCGATCGAGCGGACGAAGCCGCGCCCGCTCTCCTGCCAGTGGGGCATCTTCCTGCGGAACCACGACGAGCTCGATCTGGGACGCCTCACCGACAAGCAGCGCCAGAGCGTGTTCGACGCCTTCGGACCCGAGAAGGGGATGCAGCTCTACGACCGCGGCATCCGCCGCCGCTTCGCGCCGATGCTGGCGGGCGATCCCCGCCGGATCCGCCTCGCCTACTCGCTGATGTTCACCCTCCCGGGAACGCCGGTGCTGCGCTACGGCGACGAGATCGGCATGGGCGACGAGCTGGCTCTGCCGGAGCGCGACTGCGCCCGCACGCCGATGCAGTGGACGAGCGAGCACCAGGGCGGGTTCTCGACGGCCGAGCGCACCGTCCTGCCGCTGATCGACCACGGCCCCTACGGCTACGCGCACGTGAACGTCGCCGACCAGCGCCACGAGGAGGGCTCGCTGCTCAACTGGATGCAGAGCATGATCCGGCAGCGCAAGGAGGCGCCGGAGATCGGCTGGGGCGACGTCGTCGCGATGGAGACCGGGCGCCCGTCGGTCCTGGCGCTGCGCTACGCGTGGCGCGGCAATGCCATCCTGTGCGTCCACAACCTGGCGCCGGAGCCCGTGGAGGTCGCGATGGCGTCGGGATCCGAGGATCGCGAGCACGACATCCTCGTCGACCTGCTCACCGGCGCCCGCAGCGAAGTGAAGGACGACGGGCGCCACTGCCTGTTCCTGGAGGGATACGGCTACCACTGGTTCCGCGTCGGCGGGCTCGACGCGCTGCTGAAGCGGCGGCCGACGTGAGGAATACCGGGGCCCGGCTCGCCCTCGGCCGGCCGACACGGTAGGACAGGCCGGAGCGAGGTGGGACATGGCCCGGACGAAGCATCATCCCCCGGACGCGACGATCGCCGACGTCCTGCCGGATCTCGCCGACGGCGAGGCCTACCTGCGCCAGGTCCTGAGCACCATGCGGATGTGCCAGAAGCATCACGGCGACGCCTGGGTGCGGATCGGCGTGACCGGCCGTTCCCCGACGCCGTCCTACCGGATCGACCGGCCGGACGAGACGGCGCGGGGCGACGGTGCCGTCGAGGCGGGCAGAGCCCTGTTCGGCGCCTATGGCGGGCGGTCCCACGACCGGTTCACCCAGGTCAACGCCGCGGAGACCCGCTGGAGCTCGCGGGCGCTCGGCATGGCCGAGATGCTGGCGCTTCACGACAGCCTGCGCCGCCCCAGGGGCAACGCGGCCTGAGCGTGCCGCGCAGGGTGCCGCCCACCGGCGTTCTACGCTAAACTGGGGCGGAGGGCGTCCGGAGCGGCGCCACCAACACGCGGGACGACATGCCAGGTACGCCACGCGCCGGGATCATCCCGGTCACGCCCTTCCAGCAGAATTGCACCCTGATCTGGGATGACGCCACCAAGGTCGGCGCCGTCGTCGATCCCGGCGGCGACCTCGACCGGATCGAGGCGGCGATCCGCGAGCAGGGCGTCACCGTCGAGAAGATCCTGCTGACCCACGGGCACGTCGACCACGCCGCCGGCGCCGACGAGCTGCGCGAACGCCTCGGCGTGCCGATCGAGGGCCCGCACCAGGCCGACAAGTTCCTGCTCGATTCCCTGCCCGAGACGGCGGCCAATTACGGCCTCGGCGCCGCCCGGCCGGTCACGCCCGACCGGTGGCTCGACGAGGGCGACGCCGTGACGGTCGGCGGGCTCGGCTTCGACATCCTCCACTGCCCCGGCCACTCGCCGGGCAGCGTCGTATTCGTGAGCCGGGACGCGCGCTTCGCCCTCGTCGGCGACGTGGTGTTCAAGGGCTCGGTCGGCCGCACCGACCTGCCCGGCGGCAACCACGAGCAGCTCATCCGCGCCATCAAGGACAAGGTGCTGCCGCTGGGCGACGACGTCGCCTTCATCCCCGGCCATGGACCGACCAGCACTCTCGGCGCGGAGCGCGTGTCCAACCCCTTCCTGCAGGATTGACGCGCATGGACAGGCGCCGCATCGGCCGCTCCGACCTGACGGTCGCGCCGTTCTGCCTCGGCGGCAACGTCTTCGGCTGGACGGCCGACGAGGCCGCGTCCTTCGCGATCCTCGACCGGTTCGTGGAGAGCGGCTTCGACTTCATCGACACCGCCGACGTCTACTCGCGCTGGGCCCCCGGCCATGTCGGCGGGGAATCCGAGACGGTGATCGGCAAGTGGCTCGCGGCCCGACCGGGCGCGCGCGACCGGATCGTCCTGGCGACCAAGGTCGGCATGGACCTGGGCGAGGCCGGCCAGGGCCTCTCGGCGGCCCATATCGAGCGGGCCTGCGAGGCCTCGCTGCGGCGCCTCGGGGTCGACCGGATCGACCTGTACCAGTCGCATCTCGACGACGCGGCGGTGCCCCTCGAGGAGACCCTGAGGGCGCACGAGCGCCTGATCGCGGCCGGCAAGGTCCGGGCGATCGGCGCCTCGAACTACACCGCGGCCCGGCTCGCGGAGGCGCTGGCAGTCTCGGCCTCCGCGGGCCTGCCGCGCTACGAGTGCTTGCAGCCCGATTACAGCCTCGCCCAGCGCGGCTACGAGGCCGAGCTTGAGCCGCTCTGCCGGGCGGAGCAGATCGGCGTGATCGGCTACTTCTCCCTGGCGGCCGGCTTCCTGACCGGCAAATACCGCAGTGCCGACGACGCGGCGGGACGCCCGCGGGAGAACCGGGTCGCCAAGTACCTGAACCCCCGCGGCCTCGCGCTGCTCGACGTCCTCGATTCGGTCGCGCAGGCCCACGGCGCGAGTCCGGCCCAGGTCGCGCTCGCCTGGATCATCGCCCGCCCCGGCATCACCGCGCCCATCGCGAGCGCGACCTCCGTGGCGCAGCTCGACGAGCTGCTCGGCGCCGTCCGGCTGACCCTCGCACCCGGGGCGATCGACCGCCTGGATGCGGCGAGCGCGGGCGGCATCGAGGGCTAACGCAGCGTTAAGCGACGGGCGTCACAAAAGCGACGGGACGGGCCCGCCGCGGACCCGTAAAATCGTGCAATCTCAACGCGGAACCCCTATATCAGGCGGACCAAGCGAGAGTTCAGGCGCGGGCGCCCGAGGGCGCATCTGCCACCGACGCGATCAGGCCCGCCTGCCGAGGAAGTTCATGGCCGACACCCCCCAGACCGAGCCCGCCGATTACGGCGCGGAATCCATCCGCGTGCTGAAGGGCCTCGACGCCGTCCGCAAGCGGCCCGGCATGTATATCGGCGACACCGACGACGGCTCCGGCCTCCACCACATGGTGTACGAGGTCGTGGACAACGCCATCGATGAGGCCCTGGCCGGCCACGCCGACCTCGTCACCGTGACGCTCAACGCCGACGGCTCCTGCACGGTCTCCGACAACGGGCGCGGCATCCCGGTGGACATTCACAAGGAGGAGGGCGTCTCGGCGGCCGAGGTCATCATGACCCAGCTGCACGCCGGCGGGAAGTTCGACCAGAACTCCTACAAGGTCTCCGGCGGCCTGCACGGCGTCGGCGTCTCGGTGGTGAACGCCCTGTCGTCCTGGCTGCGCCTGCGCATCTGGCGCAACGACAACGAGCACGCGATGGAGTTCCGCCACGGCGACGCCGTGGCGCCCCTGGAGATCATCGGGCCCGGAAACGGAAGGCGCGGCACGGAAGTCACCTTCCTGCCGTCGACCGACACCTTCACGATGATCGAATTCGACTACGGCACGCTGGAGAAGCGCCTGCGCGAGCTCGCCTTCCTCAATTCCGGCGTCCGTATCGTCTTGACCGATGCCCGCCACGCCGAGAAGAAGCGCGAGGAGCTGTACTACGAGGGCGGCATCGAGGCCTTCGTCCGGTACCTCGACCGCTCCCGCAAGCCGATCGACGGGATGACGAGCCCCGTCGTCGTCAGCTCCGAGCGTGATGGAATTCGCGTCGAGGTCGCGTTCTGGTGGAACGACTCGTTCAACGAGACAGTCCTGCCCTTCACCAACAACATCCCGCAGCGCGACGGCGGCACGCACATGGCCGGCTTCCGGGCGGCCCTGACCCGGCAGGTCACCGGCTACGCGGAATCGTCGGGCATCGCCAAGAAGGAGAAGGTCTCGCTCACCGGCGAGGATTGCCGCGAGGGCCTCACCGCGGTCATCTCGGTGCAGGTGCCGGACCCGAAATTCTCGTCGCAGACCAAGGACAAGCTCGTCTCGTCCGAGGTGCGCCCGGCCGTGGAGAACGTGCTCAATGAGGGCCTGTCCACGTGGCTCGAGGAGAATCCGAGCCAGGCGCGGTCGGTGATGGGCAAGGTGGTGCTGGCGGCCTCCGCCCGCGAGGCCGCCCGCAAGGCGCGCGAGACCGTGACCCGCAAGGGCGCGCTCGACATCGCCTCGCTGCCCGGCAAGCTCGCCGACTGCCAGGAGCGCGACCCGACCAAGTGCGAGATCCTGCTGGTGGAGGGCGATTCCGCCGGCGGCTCGGCCAAGCAGGGCCGCGACCGGACCTTCCAGGCCGTGCTGCCCCTGCGCGGCAAGATCCTCAACGTCGAGCGCGTGCGCGCGGACCGGATGCTGTCCTCCGCGGAGATCGGCACCCTGATCACGGCGCTGGGCGCCGGGATCGGGCGCTCCTCCACGGACCGGGAGGGCTTCAACCCGGAGAAGTTGCGCTACCACCGCATCATCATCATGACCGACGCGGACGTGGACGGCTCGCACATCCGCACTCTGCTGCTCACCTTCTTCTTCCGGCAGATGCCGGAGCTGATCGAGCGCGGCCACCTCTACATCGCGCAGCCGCCGCTCTACAAAGCCGAGCGCGGGCGCCGGGCGATCTACCTGAAGGACGAGCGCGCCCTCGAGGATTACCTGATCGACCAGGGCACCGACGGCGCGATCCTGCGACTCTCTACCGGCGCGGAGTTCGCCGGGGCGCAGCTCAAGAGCCTCGTCGAGGAGGCCCGGACCTTCCGGAGCATCCTGCAGGGCCTGCACACGCGATACGACCGCTCCGTGGTCGAGCAGGCGGTGCTGGCCGGCGCCTTCGATGCCGAGGCGGCGTCGCGGGCGGGTGAGGCCGAGGTCCTGGCCGACATGACCGCCCGCCGGCTCGACGCGATCGCCGACGAGATCGAGCGCGGCTGGCAGGGCGAGTCGTTCGAGGGCGGCTATCGCCTGAGCCGGACGCTCCGGGGCGTTCGCCAAGTCTCGACCCTCGACGCCGGCCTGATCACCTCGCAGGAGGCCCGGCGCCTCTCCGAGCGGGCCGACGCCTTCCGGGAGATCTACGGCGAGCCGGCCACGCTGATGCGGAAGTCCGACGAGACGGTTCTGCACGGGCCCGTGGCGCTCTTCGAGGCGGTGATGGCCTTCGGCCGCAAGGGCCTTCAGCTCCAGCGGTACAAGGGCCTCGGCGAGATGACCGCCCAGCAGCTCTGGGAGACCACGCTCGACCGCGACGTGCGCTCGCTGCTGCAGGTCAAGGTCAAGGACGTCACCGATGCCGACGACCTGTTCGTGAAGCTGATGGGCGACGTGGTCGAGCCGCGGCGCGAGTTCATCCAGGAGAACGCGCTGAGCGTCGCGAACCTGGACGTGTGACGCGCACCGCTGCGGGCCGCGCGCCCGCGCGTTCTAGTCCGCTCCGACGACCGCGAAGGGATCGATCAGCCCGCACCGGATGCAGCAGTAGACGAGTTCCACGTCCGAGCTGACGCCGAGCTTCGATTTGATGGCGTAGTGATAGTTCGCGACGGTCTTGGGCGAGAGGCTGAGATCGGCCGCGATCGCGTCCGTGTGCCGTGCGTCGAGGATCATCCGCAGGATCTCGAATTCCCGAGGCGACAGCTGGTCGATCGGGGACGTCTCCTCCGCCAGCCGGCTCGCGGCCAGCAGGTGCGAGATCTCCGCGCACAGGGTCAGCTTGTTGTTGAACACGCTTCGCACCGCTTCGATGAGGAGATCCGAAGCGCTGCTCTTGGTGATGTAGCCGCGGGCGCCGGCGCGTATGGCCTGGAGCGCGTAGCTCACCGCGGCATGAACGCTGAAGACGAGGATGCGGGCGCTCGGATCCACCTGCCGGATCTGACGGATGGCGTCGATCCCACCGCGGCCGGGCATGCTGATGTCCATGATGACGACGTCCGGCTCCACCATGCGGTAGGCGCGATAGGCCTCCGCGCCGTCCCCGGCCTCGGCGGCGACCTCCATGTCGGGCTGCCGCTCCAGGAGCCGCCGATAGCCCTCCCGCACGACGGCGTGATCGTCGACGAGCATCACGCGTATGCGCCGTTTGGTCATGACACCTCGTCGCCCGCGAGCGCGGCGTGAAAGCGGACCCGCAGGCGGAATCCGCCGCCCGGGGACGTTTCCGTCACGATCTGCCCGCCGAGCGCGTGGACGCGATCGCGCATGCCGAGCAGGCCGAGACCGGAATGCGGGCGCTCCAGCGCCTCCACGGGGGCGCCGCTCCCGTCGTCCGTGAGGATCAGCTGGACCTCGGCGCCGCCGTCGGTCTCCGCGACGTTCAGCGCGATCGCGACGGTGCGCGCGGCCGCGTGGCGGACGGCGTTGGTGAGGCCTTCCTGGACGATCCGGTAGATATGGGCCGCCGCGTCGGAGGGCAGGCGATCGGCCTGCGCGTCGGCCGCGAACGTGACGTGGATCCGGCCCCCGGCGCGCTGCGCCTGGGCGGCGATCAGACTCCGGAGCGCGACCCGCAGCCCGAGATCGTCGATCTCCGGCGGCCTGAGCGCGGCGAGGGTGCTCCGAAGAGCGCGCACGGCTTCCGACGCCATGGTGGCGAGTTCGGCACTCTCGGCCACGACCGAAGGCGACGAGGAGCGCGCGCCCTCCTGGATCGACCGGGCGAGAAGGCTCAACGCCGTCAGACGCTGCGCGACGTCGTCGTGCAGTTCGAGCGACAGCCACCGCCGCTCCTGCTCCTGGGCATCGATCAGCCGGCGCGCGAGCTCGGCACGTTCCCGCGTGGCGACTTGGAGATGGCTGGCAAGCTGATTGAAGACCGTCGCGATGCGTCGGAGCTCGCGCAGGCGGAGGCTCGGCAGACGCCATCCGAGGTCGCCCTTCGCGACGCGATCGATACCGACCAGGATCTCGTTGGCGGGACGCAGCGCGTGCGCCACCGCGCCGTAGACCAGCACGCACAGGACGACGGTCATGGCCGCGAGAGCGCCGGACACCTGCTTCAGCACGATCCACGCCGACCCGACGACCGCGTCGGGATCGATGTGCGCTTCGACGATCCCGATCCGCGACCCCTGATGCTCGAGCGGCAGGCTGACGGTGGATCCGGCGAAGAAGAGGAACCGGTAGAGCGTCGCGAACCAGTCGGGTGCGGCGCGCGCGCGCGCCTCGACGCCCACGCAGCTCGACCGTGTCGGACCGGCCTTCGCCGGGATCAGCTGCACGCACTGGCCGGGTTGCAGAGCGTAACGGGTGACGATCTCCCAATCCGGGAAGCGTTGGGGAATGTCGGCCGCCCGCTCGATTCGCAGGAGCTGGAGGCGGAGCTGCTTGTGCACCTCATCGGCCGTCTCGGCGTTCCGCTGTCGGGTCTTCGCCGCGACGTCGTGCATCGCGTAGGCGGCTGCTCCGGCAGCGCAGAGGATCGCGATCAGCGCGATGCGTCCGACGAGGGCCCATTTGAGATCCAGCTCGCGCGCGTCCCAGACGGCCAGGACCTGCTTGAGCCTGAAGGGTGTCACCCGTGTTCTCCCGAAAGGCCGAGAGTACGCGAGCCCGCGACCGTCTTGGAAGGGTCCGCGGCAAGGTCGTGCGATTTGCCCGGGTCGATACGGGCGTTCTGCCGTAGCGGGTCCGAAGGCGCGCGGTCTAACAGGACGGACCCTGTCGCGAGCGCCGCCGACGGTAGAGTGGGCTCGGCGTCAGCGGATAGGTTCGATCCGGGCTCGCCCCAGCGCCGATCTGGAGATTGTCGATGCGTTTGCGCCAGAGCTGCTGTCTCGTCCTCTTCCTCGCATGCCTCGCGCCGGACGCGCGCGCGGGCGAGATGGTCATGGTCACCGGTGACGACGCCGTCCAGTGGCGCGCTGCGCCGCCATCCCTCCCGACGGGCAGCGAGATCAGCATCATCGCCGGCGATCCGGACAAGCCCGGACCGTTCACGCTCAGGCTCCGGTTCCCGCCGAACTACGTCATCGCTCCGCACACGCACGCGACCGACGAGAGCGTGACCTTGCTGTCCGGCACACTCGTCCACGATATGGGGAAGACGATCGACGCGAGCCGGGGGCAGTCTCTCCGGCCGGGTGCCTTCCTGTATCTGCCGGCCGAGATGCCCCACGCGCTCTGGACGACGCGCGACCCGGCCGTGATCCAGGTCTGGGGAACAGGGCCCTTCGGGCTCGACTACATCAACCCCTCCGACGATCCGAGGAAGACGCGCTCGGACAAGTGATCGTCCACGGGGATACGATCCGCGCGCGACAGTCGCTCCGACCCGCCGCAGACGCTCTCGAGAAGCCTGATCGCGCGCGGCGCGCCGATATGGCGACGCCGCCGGTCATCGAGGCGAACGACCTGTCCCACCCGGCCGACGTGACGGCGACCGCGGCCCGCGCCGACCTCTGCCGCGCCCGCGGCAGCGCGCGGGCGTTCCGCCCGTCCGGCGCGGCGAGGGCGGACTGAATCCGTGCTGCCGCGGTCACCGACCGGCTCCAGGGCTGCACCGCCCGAGCGGGTCGCGACGCTCGGACGGTCTTGGACGCCTCGATCCTGCCCCGCGCGGCCGCCGGCGACAGCCAGGCGCCGTGCGGGGTGATCGGCGAACGGGCCACCAGGAAGCTGGAGCGGGCCCGCGGCCTGTAACAATCGTCGCCGCCGTGAGCACGCCCGCGGGCGGAGCCCATGATCATCCTCCGCTCTCGCAGTGTAAGCCTTGCTAATCGGCCCTCGACACGCGCATAAGCCCCAGCTCGACGGCCGGAGAGATGCAGTCGTGAGCACGCCGCACACGCTCGTTCGGTTTCTGAAGGCCAACGCGTTCTTCGCTGAGCTTGGTCCGGAGGCGATCGAGACCATTGCCGGGCTCTGCACGACGCGCAGCCTCGCGCGACACGAGATCCTCTTCCAGAAGGGCGATCCGGGCGATGCCCTCTACGCCGTGCGCCGCGGGCAGATCCGGATCGGGGCCGGCTCCGACGACGGGCGCGCGGTCACCCTCAACCTGCTCGGACCGGGCGACGTCTTCGGCGAGATCGCCTTCCTCGACGGCCATCCACGGACCGCCGAGGCCGTGGCGCTCGAGCCGGCCGACCTGTTCGTCGTCGAGGGGCGGGCCTTCCTCAAACTGCTCCACGGCGATCCCGCCCTGGCAGTCCGGATCATCGGCCTGCTGTGCCAGCGCCTGCGCTGGATGAGCGCGCGCATGGAGGAGGCGACGCTGCTGCCGCTCGACATGCGCCTCGCCCGGCGCCTGATCATGCTGTCGGAGGATTACGGCGCCGAGATCCAGGTGACGCAGCAGGAACTCGCGGCCTTCGTCGGCGCGGCCCGGGAGAGCGTGAACCGCGTCCTGCAGGACTGGCAGAGATCGGGCCTCATCGATCTCGGCCGCGCGCGCGTGACCGTGCGGGCCTCACACCGGCTCGTCGCGCTGGGCGCGCGGGCGCAGACATGATCGGGGCGACAGGGCTTCACCGCATGAGAACGACAGCGCGCCTGGCGGCCACGGCCGCCCTCACCCTCGCGGCGTCGAGCGCCGCAGCGCAGACGCGATGTACGGAGACGACGCGCTTCGATCCGCCCTTGCGGATCCTGCACTGCGCCGACGGCCTGACGCTCGAAACCGAGCGCGCGGGCAGCCTGCGCCCCGTGGGACCCGACGGTGACGGACATCTCAAGGGCGCCGAGATCGGCGGCAACGCGGTCTTCGTCACCATCCCGGCGAGCCGCCGCGTCCGCCGCGACGGCTTCCAGATCCTCACCCCCCACGCGGTGGCCTCGGTGCGGGGCACGGTCTACGCCGTCGACGTGACGCGGGCGCGCACCTCCGTCTTCGTGGCGCAGGGACGGGTCGACGTCGCTCGGCGCACCGACCCGCAGGTCGCCGTCACGCTCGGGCCGGGCGAGGGGGTCGACGTTGATGACGGCCGCGACCCTCTGGAGGTCCGGCGCTGGCCCCAGGAGCGCGTCAGGAGTCTGCTCGAGCGGTTCGGGCGTTGAGCGAGGCCGGTCGGCCGGCGGCTCCGACGCCCGACCGGACCTTCCGGCTGGCGCGGCGCGTCTTCCTGCTCGCCGCGTCGCTCGGCGCGCTCGCCTGGGGCGCCTGGCTCGGCCATCTCCATCTCGCCGGGCGCGCGACGCCCCTCGATCGCCTGGAATCCGCCCTCACGGACCTGCGCCTGCGGCTCGCCGGCCCGCGCACGCCGCCCGCCAACCTCACGGTGGTGGCGATCGACGACGCGACGGTGCGGCGCGAAGGCGGCTTCCCGGTCTCGCGGACCACGATGGCGCGGATCGTCGAGCGGGTGGCGGAGGCCCGCCCGCGCGTGATCGCCGTCGACGTGCTCTTCCTAGAGGCGGGGCGGCAGCCGGAGGCGGACAGCGCGCTCGCCGTCGCCCTCGGGAAGACCACAGCGATCCTGGCTTCGGCTGCGGTCTTCGACGGGAGCGCCAGCGAGGACGGCATCCCGTTCGCCACCGCGCTCCACCGGCCGTCGCCGAAGCTCGGCGAAGACGTCGCGTCCGGTGTCGTCAACGTCGCCGAGGACGCGTCCGGCGTACCCCGCCATCTCCCCCTGGTCGTCCGCACGGCCGACGGCGTCGCCGCGTCCTTCGTGCTGCGCGCGGCCGCCCTGGCGGCGCGCAACGACCCCGTGCTCAGCAAGGGGCGCGTCCAGATCGGCGACCGCGCCCTGTCGCTGGACCTCGGCTACCACCTTCCGCTGCGCCCCTACGGTCCGCGACGCACGATCGCGACGGTGAGCGCGGCCGCCCTCCTCGACGGGACGGCGCCGGCCGCGGCGCTCTCGGACGGCATCGTCGTGATCGGCGTTACCGCGCTCGGCGGCGGCGACACCTTCGCCAACGCGTTCGATCCCGTCTTGCCCGGCGTCGAGCTCCTCGCCACCGGCATCGCCCACCTCACCACGGGGGACGCCCTCGTCCGGGACGCCGGCGTGCGGCAGCGAGACGCCGCGGCCTCGGTCCTCCTGGCGGTCGGGTCCGCGCTCGCCATCGCGCTGCTGCCGCCGGGCCCGGGCCTGATACTGGTCCTGCTCGCGACGGCAGGATGGCTCGCCGCGGGCGCCGTCGCATTCGCCCACGGCATCTGGCTGAGCGCCGCCCTGCCGCTCGCGGCCGTGGGACTGCCGGCGCTGGTCTGCGCGGTCGGCCGCCAGACGCTCGAGCGCCGCCAGAGCGCGCGCGTGGCGCGGTCCGAGCAGGTGCTGCGGCGGATGCAGCCTGCCGCCCTGGCCGAGCGGCTCGCGCGCGACCCGGGTTACCTCGCCGAGCCGATCGCGCGCGACATCCCCGTGCTGTTCGTCGACCTCACCGGCTTCACGCGCCGGAGCGAGCAGCTCGGCCCGGCGCGGACGCGGGCGATGCTCAAGACGTTCCACGATCTCGTCGACGAAGCGGTGACCCTGCGCGGGGGCGTCGTGGTGAACTTCATGGGCGACGGCGCCATGATCCTGTTCGGGGCCCTCGATCCGGACCCGGACCAGGCGGCGCACGCCGTCCAGGCCGCGGAGGAACTCATCGTCCGCACGCGCGCCTGGATCGCGGACAGCCCGGTCCTGCACGGGGCCGGGCCGGCCCTCGATCTGCGCATCGGCGCGCATTACGGGCCGGTGATCCTCTCGCGCCTCGGCAGCGACACCAACCAGCACATCACCGCGACGGGCGACACGGTCAACGTGGCGAGCCGCCTGCTGGCGGTCGCGGCGGACGCCCACGCCCGCCTGGCACTCAGCGCCGAGCTGGCGCACGCCGCCGGGCTCGAGTGGTCCGAGGGAGGATTCGAGAGCCGGACCGCGGCGATCCGCGGCCGCAGCCAGCCCCTCGAGGTCTTGCTGCGCCACCCGCGCGCGACGACGTCCTAGCCGCTCCCCCGAGCGCGTCGCTGACCGACCAGGAGATCACACCGAAACTGTGACCCGGGTCACAGTCCACCGCGGGCTCTCCGGTGCATCGTCCCCGTATCGCAACGGGAGACATCTCATGACGATCACCTCGACGAAGACAGCGATCCTGTCCTGTCTCGCCCTCGCCGCCCTGGCGACCGCGCCCGGACGAGCCGAAGCGCGCGGGTTCGGGCACGGAAGCTTCGGGCACCATGGCGGCTTCCATCACGGCTTCCACCACGGCGGTTTCCATCACGGCTTCCATCACCGCTTCGGCGGCCATGGCTGGTGGAGCCCGGCGGGCGGATACGCCGCGGGCAGCTACTTCGGCGACTGTCACCTGTTCTTCAGCCCGGTGTGGGGCCGCTACGAGCGGGTCTGCCGCTGAACCGTCACGCCGTGGGAGCAGCGGCCAGGCCGATCGGCAGGCGACGGGATGACGACGCGCATCCGGCCGCCCCGGGACGGCCGGACACCCTCGGACCGCTGCTCCGATGTTCGTGCCAGTCGGGACTCCGGAGGAGCATCGCTTATGCATCGCCACGGCCTGCGCATCCTGCTCGTCGACGATGACGCGGAGGTTCAGCGTGTCGTCTCCGGATACCTCGACGCGCACGGGGTCGACGTCGTCCCTGTGTCGACGCGGGCCGAGGCGCGCGGAGAGCTCGCGGATCCGTCGCAGTTCAACCTCGTGGTGCTCAATCTTCGCCCGGGCGCGGAGAACGGCCTCGACCTGCTGCGGGATTTGCGCGCGGTGAGCGATGTTCCCGTCATCCTGACGACGGCCCATCGCTGCGAGGAGTTCGACCGCGTGCTCGGCCTCGAACTCGGCGCCGACGACTACATCGTCAAACCCTACGGCCTGCGCGAATTCCTGGCGCGCGTGCGCGTCGTCATCCGCCGCGTGGCGGCGCAGGCCTCGTCCCGTCCGGCGGAGGCGCCGTGCCGGCGCTTCGACGGCTGGGTCCTCAACCGCCGACGCCGGCGTCTGATCAATCCCGACGGGGAAGAGGTCGTCCTGGGCAAGCGCGACTACGCGCTCCTGGCGGCGTTCCTCGACGCACCTCAGCGTCCGCTCAGCCGCGAGTACCTGCTCCAGGTCACCCGCGTCCACGACGACGTCTTCGATCGCTGCATCGACGTGCAGATCCTGCGGCTGCGCCGGAAGATCGAGCGCAGGCCCAGCGACCCGAAGCTCATCGTGACCGAGCGCGGGGTCGGCTACGTCTTCGCCGCCGCGGTCGAGAGCACGTCCCACTAGGGCCGTCGCGAGTGGCGACCCTGGTGGAGACAGGGGTGCACGGCCCGCGCCCCCCTGTGAGCGACGAGCCGCGGAGGCGCGCGTCAGCCCTTCACCAGCTTGCACGTGCTCTCGGAGAGCGGCTGGAATGCCTGGTCCCCCGGGATCGTCTTCAGGATCTTGTAGAAATCCCAAGGGCCCGTCGATTCCGCCGGGGACTTCACCTGGGCGAGGTACATGTCGTGGACCATGCGGCCGTCCGGGCGCAGCGTGGCGTTGCGGGCGAAGAAATCCTGGATCGGCAGCTCGCGCATCTTGGCCATCACCTTCAGGCCGTCATCCGTGCCGGCGGCTTCGGCCGCCTTCAGGAAGTGGAGCACCGCCGAGTAGTCGCCGGCCTGGACCATGGTCGGCATCCGGCCGCCCATCCGCTCGCCGAAGCGCCGCGCGAAGGCGCGCGTCTGGTCGTCCATGTCCCAGTAGAAGCCCGTCGTCAGGATCATGCCCTGCGCCGCCGGCAATCCGACGGAGTAGATGTCGGTCAGGAAGATGTTGAGCCCGCCCAGCCTCTGGCCGCCCTGCAGGATGCCGAACTCGCTCGCCTGCTTGATGGTGTTGATCGTGTCGGCGCCGGCGTTGGCCATGCCGATGATCTTCGCGCCCGACGCCTGTGCCTGCAGCAGGTAGGATGAGAAATCCGGATTGGGGAACGGATGCTTGACCGACCCGAGCACCGTGCCGCCCTTGGCCTTCACGACCCGGGTGACCTGCGCCTCCAGATCGTGCCCGAAGGTGTAGTCGGCCGTGATGAAGAACCACGTGTTCTTCGGATCGTCCGCCAGCGCTGCGGCGGTGCCGGCCGCGAGCGAGTGGGTATCCCACGACCAGTGGGCGCCGGTCGGCGAGCACGCGGCGTTGGTCAGCGCCATGGAGCCGGCGCCGGAGTTGATGTCGATCTTGCCCTTGCTGCGCGCGACCTCGCGCACCGCCAGCCCGGCGACCGAGGAATTGGTGTCGAAGATCGCGTCGACGCCCTCGGTATCGAACCACCGGCGCGCGATCGACGAGGCGATGTCCGCCTTGTTCTGGTGATCGGCGAAGACGAGCTCGACCTTCCGACCGTTGATCGGCCGTCCGAAATCCTCGACCGCGAGCTGCGCGGCCGTCACCGAGCCGCGGCCGGCCAGATCCGAGTAGCCGCCGGACATGTCGGTCAGGATGCCGATCTTGATGCCGCCATCCGCGTATTGCGCGGAGGCGGGCAGGGCGGTGAGGGCAGCGGCGCCGAACGCGGCGGCCGCCACCCAAGGACGACGGATCATTGTTTCCTCCCCAATTTCTTGTTCTTCAGCGGCTGCCCCGTACCGGAAGGCCGCCTGTCCTTCGAAACCGCGTTCCCTCGGTCTCAGAGATAGCTGCGGCCGTCCAGGTAGGCCTTGCGCCAGCGCCGGATCTCGACGCGCTCGAAGAGCCCGACCTTGTAGAATGGGTCCGCGTGGATGAGCGCCTCGGCCTCCGCGCGGGTCTCGACGTCGACGACGTAGAGGCCGCCGCCGGCGTCGCTCCCGTCGTCGTTCAGCTTCGCGCCGCAGGCCAGGAGCCGGTCCTTGATTTGGTCGAGGTAGACGAGATGCTCCGCGCGGTTCGCCCTGCGGACGTCCAGGCTCCCGACCTTGTCGAAGGTCTCGATCATGTAGGGCATGGCGGTGGTCCCGTCAGTTGGCCGCGATCGCGGAGGGATGCTGCGCCAGCGGCGTCACGCTGATCGCCATATACGGGTAGAGCGGCAGCGAACTCAGGATTTCGTGAAGTTCATCGTTTCCCGCCACGTCGAAGACACTGTAATTGGCGTACTGCCCGGCGATGCGCCAGAGATGCCGCCATCGGCCATCTTGCTGGAGATTCTGGGCGTAGGCCTTCTCCTCGGCCTTCAGGCGAGCCGCCTCCTCCTTCGGGAGGGACGCCGGAATGTTGACCTGCATGTGGACCATGTAGAGCATGACGTCGAACCTCTGCCGCCGGTCGTTCCGGGGCGTTTGACCTGCGGTCTGCTGCGTCGCGAAGCGCCGGACGACGCCGACACGACGCCGACACGACGCCGACACGACGCCGACACGACGCCGACACGACGCCGAGACGCGGCCGAGACCGGCGCGGGGCTGCCGTACGCGCCGCGGCGCCCGATGGCCAGACCGGATCAGGCATCGGCCCGGATCAGGTCGGCGGCCTTCTCGGCGATCATGAACACCGCGGCCTGCGTGTTGCCGGAGACGATGCGCGGCATGATCGAGGCGTCGGCCACCCGAAGGCCGGCCACGCCGCGCACGCGCAGGCTGGGATCCGTCACCGAATCCGGATCGTCGCCCATGCGGCACGTGCCGCAGATGTGGTAGATCGTCTGGCCGTCGCGGCGCGCGAAATCGAGCCAGTCCGCGTCGGTCCGGCAGTCCGGACCGGGGTTGAGCTCGGCCCCGCGGAAGCGCTCCATCGGCGCCTGCGCGACGATGGCGCGGGCGATCTTCATGCCCTCGACCATCGCCCGGCGATCCTCCGCGGTGGCGAGGAAGTTCGGGCGGATGGCGGGCGGCGCGAGCGGGTCGGGCGAAGCGGCGTGGATCGTCCCGCGCGATTCCGGTCGCAACTGCGTGACGCCGATCGTCATGCCCGGCAGGCGGTCGAGCTTGCGCTCGGCGGCGTTGGCGTAGCTCGCGTGCATGAAGAAGTACTGCACGTCGGGCCCGTCGAGCCCCGGCCGGGTGCGCACGAAGCCGTGGGCGAGACCGGTCCCCAGCGCCAGGATGCCCTGCCGCGTCGCGAGGTAGCGCGCCGCCGCGAGGCCGAGGCGCAGGCCGCGGGTCTGCTCGTTCAGCGTCACCGGCAGGCGCACGCGCCAGTTCATGCGCGTGCAGTAATGGTCCATGTAGTTGGCGCCGACGCCGGGGAGGGCGCGCCGCACGGCGACGCCGAGCCCTCCGAGGATCGCCGGATCGCCGAGGCCGGACAGTTCCAGGATCTGCGGGGTCTGGGCCGCCCCCGCGGCGAGGATCACTTCCCCGCGGCAGCGGAAGAGCCGCTCGCGGCCGCCGACCAGAGCGGCGACGCCGCTCGCCCGACCCGCGTCGAAGGTCAGCCGCAGGACGTGCGCGTCGGTCACGACGGCGAGGTTCGGGCGGGCCAGGGCCGGCCGCAGATAGGCATCGGCGGCGCTGACCCGCCGGCCGCGCCGCTGGTTCACCTGGTAGTAGCCGAAGCCGTCCTGGCTCTCCGCGTTGTAGTCGGGATTGCGCGGGTAGCCTGCCGCCTGCGCGGCGGCGATGAAGGCCTCCGCGATCGCAGGACGCTCGGCCACTTCCGTCAGCGGCAGCGGACCGCCGCGGGCGCGCAACGGTTCGCGGCCGCCCTCGTAATCCTCGAGCCTGCGGAAATAGGGGAGCACGTCCGAGAATCCCCAGCCGCGGCACCCGGCCTGCGCCCAGGCATCGTAATCCTGCGGCTGTCCGCGCACGTAGATCATGCCGTTGATCAGCGTCGACCCGCCGAGGCCCTTGCCCCGCGGGACCGCGATCACCCGGCCGCCGGTCGCCGCCTCGGGCTCGGTCCGGAACCGCCAGTTGTAGGATGGGTGCTGGAGCAGGCGGCTGAAGCCCGCCGGGATCGCGACCCAGGGGCTGCGCGCCCGTCCCCCCGCCTCGAGGAGCAGGACCCGGTGCGTCCCGGACTCGGTCAGGCGGCTGGCCAGGACGCAGCCCGCGGTGCCGCCGCCCACGATCACGTAGTCGAACGCGCCGGCCGCGACGGCGTCGATGTCGGTCGGTCCCACGGTGCGCCCCAAGCTCAGTCCCCAGTTCCCGCCTCAGAGGGCGCCCATGTGGCGGGCCATCAGGGCGATCTGACACTCCAGCATCGGCAGGCCCTTCTGGACGCGGCAGCCCGCCCTCAGCGCGGCGGCGAGCAGCGGCGTAATCTCCGGATCCATGATCGCCTCGGCGACGAACTGGCCGGCGTGGAGGGCGCCCAGGTCGAAGGGGGCGGCGTCCTGCGGGCGCATCCCGAGCGACGTGCCGTTGACGAGGAGATCGTGCTCCGCCTGGACGCCTTCGGCCGCGACCGCCAGCCCGGGATACGCGGCGCGCAGGCGCTGCGCCAGCGCTTGGGCGCGGTCCGCGGTGCGGTTCAGGATCGTCAGGCGGGCGACACCGGCCCCGGCGAGCGCGAAGGCGATGGCGCTCGCCGCGCCGCCGGCCCCCGCCAGCGCCGCGCTCCGGCCGCGCGGCTCCAGGCCCGAGGCGCGCAGCGCCTCGACGAAGCCGATCCCGTCGAGCATCGTGCCGACCATGCGCCCGTCCGCCTCCCGCCGGACGCAGTTGACCGCTCCGATCTGCTCGGCCTCCCGGGTGAGCGCGTCGCACAGGCCGGTCATCGCGGTCTTGTGCGGGACCGTGGCGATGAAGCCGCCGAAATTGCGCAGGTGCCGCAGCCCGTCCATCACGGCGGCGAGGCCGTCCGCCGTCACGTGCAGCGGGACGAGGACGCCGTCCACGCCGTGGCGGGCGAAGAGCGCCCCCATCACCTCGGGCGCCTTCACGTGGTAGATCGGGTCCGCCAGGATCCCGTAGACCCGGGTCCGCCCGGTGATCCCGGTCGCGGTGACCGCACTGCTCATGGCCGTCCTCCCGTCCATCGCCTGTCCGACCGGTCCCGGCTCACGTCATGTAGAGGCCGCCGGCGACGTCGACGGTCTGGCCGGTGACGAAGCTGGCCTCGGCGGAGGTCAGGTAGAGGGCGAGATCCGCGACCTCCTCGGGGGCGCCGAGCCGGCCCATCGGGGTCAGGCGCACCTGCTCGTCGTTGACGGCGCGGCCCACCGCCCGGACCATCGGGGTCTCGATCCGACCCGGCGCGATCGCGTTGACGCGGATGCCGAACGGGCCGAGCTCGGCCGCGAGGTGCTTGGTGAGCCCGATCAGCCCGGCCTTCGAGGCCGCGTAGTGGCAGGCGACGATCGGCGAGTGGGTCTTGCCGGCCACCGACGACATGTTGACGATCCAGCCCCGCCCGGCCGCGCACATCGCGGGCGCCAGCGCGCGGACGGTGTTGAACGCCCCTGTCAGGTTGACCGCGACGACGCGGCTCCACTCCGCCGGATCCATCTCCCAGACCCGGTGGGCCGCCCCGTCGTGCTTGGGCGAGATGCCGGCGTTGTTGACCACCGTGTCGAACGCGCCGCCCATCGCGGCGGCGGCCTCCGACAGGGCCGCCTCGACGGCCGCGTAGTCGGCGACGTCGAGGCGCAGCGGCAGGGCTCGACCGCCTCCGCCCTCGATCGCCGCGACGGTCGCCGCGACGTCGTCCGGGTTCACGTCGGCCACGCCCACCAGGGCGCCCCGCGCGCCGAACCCTTCCGCGATCGCCCGGCCGATCCCGCGGCCGGCCCCGGTGACGACGACGCGCCGTCCGGCGTGGCTCGGGCGCCGCGCGATCGCCTCGGCGTTCGTCTGCCGCTCGGTCATCTTAGATCCCCAGATAGGCGCGTCGGACGTGGTCGTTGTCGAGCAGGGCCGCGGACGCGTCGGCGAGGACGATCTCGCCGTTCTCCAGAACGTAGCCCCGGTCGGCCACCTGCAGCGTGTGGAACACGTTCTGCTCGACGATCAGGACGGTGGCGCCGGTCTTCACGATCCGGTCGACCACCGCGAAGACCTGCGCCACCACGATCGGCGCGAGGCCCAGCGAGGGCTCGTCGAACATCAGGAGCTTGGGACGGGCCATCATCCCGCGGGCGATGGCCACCATCTGCTGCTCGCCGCCCGAGAGGGAGCCGGCATTCTGGTCGAGGCGCTCGCGCACCCGCGGGAACAGGTCGAGCACGTCCGCGAGCGTCTCCGACTGGCGCTCGCGCGCCGCGCGGCGGTAGGCGCCCATCAGCAGGTTCTCCCGCACCGTCATCTCGGGGAAGAGCTGGCGCCCCTCCGGGATCAGGGTGACGCCGCGCGCCACCATCTCGTGGCCCGAGAGCCGGGTGACGTCCTCGTCCTCGAACAGGATCCGGCCGCGGGTGGGCTTCACCAGGCCCGCGATGGTCCGCAGCGTCGTCGTCTTGCCGGCCCCGTTGGCGCCGACGATCGTCACCACCTCGCCGGCGCGCACCTCGAGCGAGACGGCGTGCAGGATGCTGGTCGCGCCGTAACCAGCATCCACGCGCTCAAGCGTGAGCATGGGCGAACTCCTTGCCGAGATACGCCTCGATCACGGCGGGGTCGCGCACCACGTCCTGCGGGCTGCCCTGGGCGATGATCTGCCCGGAACTCAGGACGATCACCCGGTCGGAGAGCGCCATCACCGCCTGCATGACATGCTCGATCGCGATGATGCTGACGCCGGTGTCGCGGATCGACAGCATCAGGTCGATGGCGCGGCGCACGTCGGTCTGGTTGATGCCGGCCATGACCTCGTCGAGCAGCAGCACGCGCGGGCGCATCGCCATCACGCGGGCGACCTCGAGCCGCTTGAGGCCCCCGATGGTGAGGCCGCGCGCCTCGCTCCCGAGCCAGGGCGCGAGCCCCATCCGCTCGGCGGTCTCGCGCGCGACCGCCCGGGCCTCGCGGACGTCGCCGTGGCGGTGGAACGCGCCGACCATGATGTTCTCCTCGACCGTCATGGCCGCGAAGGGCTGCACGATCTGGAAGGTGCGGCCGACGCCGAGCGTCGCGAAATCCGACGGCCGGCCCGGCCGGTGCCACGTCCCGTCCGGCGCGCGGACGCTCACCGTGCCGGCATCGGGCTTGAGGAAGCCCGAGATCATGTTGAAGACGGTGGTCTTGCCGGCCCCGTTGGGGCCGATCAGGCCGAGGATCTCGCCCTCCCGGAGCGTGAAGCCGACATCGTTGGTGACGTGCAGGCCGCCGAAGCGCTTCTGCAGGCCCTCGACCCGGATCAGGTCCGCGCCGACCGGCGGCCGCTCCGGGACCCGCGGAACGGCCGGAACCGACGCCGCCTGCGCGCCGCGGCCGCCCGCGCGGGCCCGCGCGAAGCGGGACACGAGGCCCATCAGCCCGTTGGGCAGGAACAGGACGACGAGGACCAGAACGAGGCCGTAGACCAGGCCGTGGAGCCCCAGGGCCTTGGCGCCGAGCCAGCCGCGGGCCAGCTCGGTGATCGGCACGAGGAGCAGCGCGCCGAGGAGCGGCCCGAACACCGTGCCGAGTCCGCCGATCAGCGCGAACATCGCGATCTGGATCGACAGGGTCAGCGAGAACATCGCCGCCGGCTCGATGAAGGTCAGGTACATGGCGTGGAAGGTGCCGACCATCGCGGTGAGCGCCCCCGACACCGCCACGGCGACGAGCCGCACCCGCACCGTGCGCACGCCCGCGGCGCGCGCGGCCGATTCCCGCTCGCGGGTGGCGACGAGGTAGAAGCCGATCCGGTGGCTGCGCATCCACCACGCGACCGCCAGGGTCAGCAGGAGGAGCCCGAAGGCGATGGCCAGCGGCGGCCAGCGGTCCCGGAACACCATCCACGTCCAGCCGAACTTCAGCGGGATCATCAGACCGGTGGCGCCGCCGGTCAGGTCCCGGAAATGCAGCGCCAGGACGCGGAAGACTTCGAGGAAGGCGATGGTCGCCAGCGAGAAGAACGGCCCGTGCAGCCGGAAGCACGGGTAGCTGATCGCCAGCGCCACCAGCACGGCGAGGGCGGCGCCGGCCACTATGCCGATCCACGGGCTGATCCCGGCGCCGACGAGCAGCATCCCGCAATAGGCGCCGAGACCGTAGAAGATGCCGTGGCCGAGGGAGAGCTGGCCGGCGTAGCCGCCGACGATGTTCCAGGCGGTCGAGAGCGCGGCGAAGACGCAGATCGTGATGAAGACGTGGTAGATGAACGGGTTGCCGACCGCGACCGGCACCGCCACCAGGGCCGCGAGGACGAGCGCCAGCGCTGCCGCGCCCCGGCGCGGGAAGGCGGACGATGCGGCGGACGGTGCGGCTGTCGGGGCCGCGGACGGTGCTGCGGCGAGCGGGATATCGGTCATCGCGGGCTCCCTCACGGCGAGACGTGGGACAGCCGCAGCTGCCGCCCGAAGAGGCCCGAGGGCTTCAGGATCAGGATCGCCAGGAACACGCCGAAGACCGCGACCTCGCGCATGTCGGCCCCGACGTAGAAGCCCGTGACGCTGTCGATCAGGCCGATCAGGATCGCCCCGACGAAGGCGCCGCGGATGGAGCCGAGGCCGCCGAGCACGACGACCACGAAGGCGATCAGCACGAAATAGGTGCCGCTGTTGGGCGAGGTCGGGTAGAGCGGCGCGATCAGCACCGCCGCCACCCCGACGCAGGCCGCGCCGATGCCGAAGGTCAGGGCGTAGATCCGGTCGACGTCGATGCCCATCAGCTTGGCCGCCGCGCGGTTCTGAGCGACCGCGCGGATCGCCCGGCCCGTGCGGGTGCGCGCCAGGAACATCTGGAGCCCCGCCACCAGCACGATCGCGGACCCGAGGATCACCACCTGCCCGAGCAGCACCCGGACCGGGCCGATCTCCAGCGGCTGGCGCAGGCCCGACGGCGGCGTGTTGGCGATGTCGGCCCCGAAGACGAGGAGGGCGAGGTTGATCAGCACCGTCGACAGGCCCACCGTGGCGAAGATCTGGATGTGATGGTCGCCCGCGGCGAGCAGGGGCTGGATCAGGAACCGCTGGGTGAGGGCGCCCAGCAGGAACAGGACCGGCACGACGAGGATCACCGCCGCGAAGGGGTGCAGCCCGAGCCCGGTCACCGCGAGATAGGTCAGGTACATCCCGACCATCAGGAACTCGCCGTGGGCGAAGTTCACGACCTTCACGATGCCGAAGATCAGGGTCAGCCCGACGCTGACGATCGCGAACAGGCCGCCGAGCATCACCCCGTTGGCGAGCACTTGGAGGAAGACGTCCATCCCCGATCTCCGTGGACCTGCGTGACGGCGGCGCTGTTACCTTCGGAGACCTGCGGTTACTTGCGCATCTCCATGGGCGCGACGGCGGCGCTGTCGGGATAGACCGTGACGAGCTTGCCGCCCTGCCACTGCATGCCCATCATCGCGGCGCGCTCGTTCTGGTTGTTCTTGCCGAACTTGAACCCGTAGCCGACCGCTGTGACGCCGTCCTTCACGTCGATGGCCTGGACGGCCTTGACGATGGTTTCGGGCTCGAAGCCCTTCGCCTTGCCGATGGCCTCGAGGATGAGCTTGGCGCCGACGTAGTTGTTCAGGGAGTGCCCGGAGCGCGGGGCGCTCCCGTACTTCTTCTGATAGGCCGCGACGAAGTTCTCGATACCGGGCGTGTACTTCGTGTTGACGAGGTACTGTGTGAAATCCGTGTCGAGCACGCCCTCGATGACCTTGTGGCCGACCGCGTCGGCGGTGGGCTGCATCGAGTAGCCGCCGCCGCCGCCGATGATGGCGCCCGGCTTGAAGCCCGCCTCGTTGGCCTGCTGCAGGAACAGCACGGAATCGTTCTGGTAGGACGTCTGGAGCAGGACGTCGATGCCGCGCCCCTTCAGGTCGAGGACGAGGGAGGACATGTCGACCGTCGAGGCGGGGTAGCCCTGCGCGGTCACGACGTTGAGCTTGGCCTGGGCGGCGAACTTCTTCTGGAAGCCCGCCACCGAGGTGCCGTAGCTCGAATCCTCGTAGATGATGCCGATCTTCAGGTCCTCGGGCTTCTTGCCGAGCCCGGCGGCGGCCTTGTTGACGATCATCTCCACCGCCAGCTTGGCCATGTCCTCGGCCGTCGGGTTGGTGCGGTAGAGGTACTGGAGCCCGCGCCCGGTGACCTCCTCGGCCACCGCGCCGAGCTCGAAATACGGGATGCCGGACAGCTCGGCCACCTGGCTCGCGGCGATGGAGCGGGCGGACGAGTAGGAGCCGAAGATCGCCGCCACCTTCTCCAGGGAGATGAGGCGGCGTGCCTCGCCGATCGCCTGGTTGTTGTCGACGGCGTCGCCGCGGGCGAGCACCACCTTCTGCCCCTGGACGCCGCCGGCGGCGTTGATCTCGTCGACGGCGATCTCGACGCCGCGGGCGCTCTCCTCGCCGAGCAGGGCGAGCTGCCCGCTGAACGGGAAGAGCGCGCCGAACTTCACGTCGGCGGCTCGGGCCGTCGTCGGTCCCGCCGCCTGGGCCGCGGCGCCCAGCACGAGGGCGGCGGCGAGTGCACGCGCCAGAACTCTCATCGTTTCCTCCCGTGTCAGTCGCCGACCCGGCGCTTCGCGCGCCTTTCGGTCGGGTCAATCGTCGGCGTCAGTAGACGAGGGCGTCCTTGCCCTCGAAACTGGTGATCGGCGGGTAGGCGCGCTGGTCGGTGATCACGTCGATCACCGTCACGGCGCCGCCCGCGAGCGCGTCGCGCAGCGCCGGTGCGAGATCCTCGGGGCGCTCGACCCGCGTCCCGGCACAGCCGCAGGCCCGCGCGATGGCGGCGTGGTCGACCGCCTCGAAGTCGCAGACGTCGGTGAAGTCGCCGAACAGGCTCAGCTCCGCGTGCTTCTGGTAACCGAGGATCTGGTTGTTCAGGACGACGACGATGACCGGCAGCCGCATCCGCCGCGCCGTCTCCAGCTCCGACCAGACGTGGCCGAAGCCGCCGTCGCCGGTCACGCAGATCACGGGCGCGTCCGGGCGGGCGGCCTTGGCGCCGAGGGCGAAGGGCAGGCCCCAGCCGAGGCCCGCGATGCCGCGCGGCGTCAGGAAGCGCTGGCCGGCCTCCCGCGCCGTCAGGAAATTGGCGATCCAGATCGAGGCGTAGCTCGCATCGGCGACGACGACGGTCTCGGCGGTCGTCACCGCGTCGATCTCCGCCATGATCCGCTCCGGCCGGATCGGCGCGGCCTCCATGTCGACGAGGCGGGCCATGTCGCCGGCGTGGGCCTCGCGGGCGCGGGCGATCGTGTCGGCGAGCGTCGCGCGGCGGCCCTCCAATCCCGCGAGGTCGCGCTGCCGGAGCGCCTCGGCGAGGGCGGCGAGGGTCAGCTTGGCGTCGCCGACGAGGCGCAGGGCCTCGTAGTTGCGGCCGACCTCGCCCCCGTCGACGTCGAGATGGATGAAGCGGGCGTCCGCCGGGTAGAGCGACCAGCTGTCGGTGCCGTTCTGGTTGGTGCGGTTTCCGACGAGGAGGACGACGTCGGCCTCCGTGACGAGGCTGCGCAGGTGGGACGAGCGCGCCCGCGGCGCCATGAAGTACCCGACGACGCCGACGGAGAGCGGGTCGGTCTCGGCGACGGCCCCCTTGCCCATCACCGTGGTGGCGACCGGCAGTCCGAGACCCTGCAGGGCGGCGAGTTCCGGGTAGGCCCCGGAGGAATGGACGCCGCCGCCCGCGATCACGAGGGGACGCCGCGCGCCGGCGATCAGGTCCGCGGCCTCGGCGATCCGGGCCGGGTCGGCGACCGTGCGGTCGAGGGGGTAGGTGCCCAGGCTCGCCGACCGGCGCGGCGCGGCGGCCTCGAAGTCCGGCCGCTCGTCGAGGAGGTCCAGGGGCACCAGCAGCACCGCCGGCCCGGGCCGCCCGGAGGCCGCGGCCGCGAAGGCCATGTCGACGTAGTCGTCGATGCGCTCGGCGACCGCGACCCGGCGGACCCACTTGGCGACGCCCGCGAACAGGGCGAGGTGGTCCAGTTCCTGGAAGGCGTTCCGGTCGGTGAAGCGGCGGTGGACGTCCTGGACGATCGCCACGACCGGAATCGAGGCCTTCAGGGCTTCCGCGAGGCCCGGCACCAGCAGGGTCGCGGCGGGCCCGTTCTGGGCCGCGACCACCGCGACCCGGCCGGAAATCCGCGCGTAGGCGTCGGCCATGGCGGCGCCCGCGTTCTCGGTGCGGTAGCCGATCTGGCGGATGCCGTGATGCGGCGCGGCCAGGAACAGTGCCGAGGGGATGCTCTGGCCGAACACGTCGCGGACGCCGTGCCGGTGGAGCGCGGCCGCGAGGGCGTGGGCACCGGTCATGTTGGCGCGCTCGGACATCTCGGACATCAGCGGCTCCCCTGCGCGGCGTCGCCCATCGACAGGACGATCTTCCCGATATGCTGGCCCGCATCCATGCGGGCATGGGCCTCCGCGACCCGCTCGAACGGGAACACGGAATCGATCGGCGGCCGCGCGCGGCCCGCCGCGAGCAGCGGCAGGACATGCTCGGCGAGGGCTTCGGCGAGGCGCGCCTTCAGGGCCACCGGCCGGGCGCGCAGCGTCGAGCCCGTGAGCGTCACCCGCTTCATCAGCAGCGGCTGGAAGTCGATCTCCGCCACCCGCGAGCCCTGCTGGAACGCGATCTGCGCGATGCGCCCGTCGACCGCCACGGCGTCGAGGTTGCGGGCGATGTAGGGGCCGCCGACCATGTCGAGGATCACGTCGGGCCCGCTCCCGCCGGTGGCGGCCCTGGCCGCGGCGACGAAATCCTCCCGCCGATAATCGATGGCCGCGTCCGCGCCGAGCGTCAGGCAGGCCGCGCATTTCTCGGGCGAGCCCGCGGTGACGATCACCCGGGCGCCCCGGGCCTTCGCCAGCAGGATCGCCGTGGTGCCGATACCCGAGGAGCCGCCGTGGATCAGGAGGCTCTCGCCCGCCTGCAGCCGGGCGCGCTCGAACACGTTGCTCCAGACGGTGAAGTAGGTCTCGGGGATCGCCCCCGCCTCGACCGCCGGGAGGCCCTCCGGCACGGGCAGAGCGACCGCCTCGTCGACGACGGCCCACTCGGCGTAGGCGCCGCTATGGACCAGCGCCATCACTCGGTCCCCGGTCCGGAAGCGGCCCGCGCCGGGCCCGAGCGCCTCGACGATCCCGGCGAGTTCGAGGCCGAGCACGTCCGAGGCGCCGGGGGGCGGCGGGTAGCGGCCCTCGCGCTGCATCACGTCCGGACGGTTGATGCCCGCGGCCTCGACGCGCACGAGCACTTGGCCCTGGCCCGGCTCCGGGCGCGGACGCTCGACGATCCGGAGGACCTCGGGACCGCCCTGTCCGTCGGCGATCACGGCTCGCATGCCCATGCTCATCGCTCCGTTTCCCGGCTCGCCGCCGCTTCCGGGAGAAGCAGCACCTTCATGGCCTGCCGGCTGCGCGCCAGCTCGAACGCCGCCCCGGCTTCCGCGAGGGGGCGGCGGTGGGTGATCAGCGCCGCCAGCGTCCCGGCATGCGCCGCGAGGAGCGCGAGCGCGGCGTCGAAGGCGCGCGCCGTCGTGTCGTGGGCCGCGCGCAGCTGCTTCTTGCTGCGCACGAAACCCGTCAGGTCGAGGTCGAGGGAGCCGGAATGGATGCCGGCCACCACCATCACGCCGCCCGAGCGCAGGACGGCCAACCCGTCACTGACCGACCGGGCGGAACCGGTCGCCTCGACCACCCGGTCGACCTCCCCGTCGAAGGCGCGCCGGACGGCGTCGTCCAGGCCGATGCCGGCGAGATCGACCGTGCGGCGGATGCCGATCCGCCGGGCGAGGTCGAGGCGCGCGGCGTCGTCGAGCCCGGCGAGCAGCACGTCCGCGCCCCGCTGCTGTGCCACGAAGGCGATGCAGAGGCCGATCGGGCCCGGCCCGAGCACCGCCACGCGGTCGCCGGGACCGACCTCCGCGACGTCCACCGCGTTGACCGCGACCGCCAGCGGCTCGGCCAGGGCCGCGACGGTCAGCGGCAACCCGACCGGCAGGCGGCGGCAATTGTCGGCCGGGACGACGACCTGATCGGCGAAGGCCCCGTCGGCGTGCAGGCCGACGATGCGGCGGCCCTGGCAATCCTGCGGCCGCGCGGCGGCGCAGGCCGCGCAGGCGCCGCACGGCACCGTCGGCCAGCAGGTGACCCGGTCGCCGACCGCGAGCGCGGTCACGCCGTCCCCCACCGCCCGGACCGTGCCGGAGAACTCGTGACCGAGAGTGACCGGCATGAACGCGGTCATGAACCCGTAGCCCGGGGTCCACTCGAAGGCGTGGATGTCGCTGCCGCAGATGCCGGCCGCGGCGACCGCGACGGTGACGCGTCCCGTGCCCGGGGCAGCGGGCGCATCGACGTGGACGAGGTCCGCCCCGAAGGCGGCGGTCGCCTTGCGCAACGCAAGCATTTCCGTCCCCTGTCTCCCGCCGAGCCCGCCGGCCCGGCGGCCTGCCTCGCGGCACGTGCCGTCGACGCTAGGCGTAATTTGTTATAACAAACATCGGACGAAGGGGAGCAATATGTCAAGCGCTTCGGCGTCCGAACCGGAAACAGGCGATATCGTGCCGGACTGGGTCCGCCCGATCGTCAAGGAGAGCCTGAGCGAGCGGGCCTACCGCGAGCTGCGCGTCGCGCTGATGCGCGGGCAGTTGCGACCCGACACGCGCCTGAGGCTCCGGCCGATGTCGGCCCGGTTCGGCATCAGCGCGACCCCTATGCGCGAGGCCCTTCTCAGGCTCGTCGCCGAGAAGGCCCTCGCCCTCGACGCGCGCGGCAGCGTCGTCGTGCCCCGCCTGACCTTGGATCAGCTCCTGGAGATCCGGGCGATCCGCACGGATCTCGAGGGGCGTGCCGCCGCCGCTGGGGCAGCTAGCCGCGCGGCCGAGGTCGACGACCTCGAGGCGATCCACGCGCAGATCTCGCACTGTCACGCGAGCCGCGACTTCGCGCGGGCAGTGAACCTCAACACCGAGTTTCACCTGACGCTGTGCAGGCTCGGACAGATGCCGATCCTGTACGAGATCGTGGAGTTGCTGTGGGTGCGCTGCGGCCCGATCCTGTCGCACCTCTACGATGACGGCGTCCCCGACTGGGAGCCGCACCCCCATCGCCGCATCATCGACGCCCTGCGCCGCGGTGACCCGGAGGCGGCCCGGGATGCCGTGCGCGAGGACATCGAGCGCGGCGGGAGCGGCCTGTTCGCGCATGTCCGCGCGGCCGCCACAGGGTGATGACCGGCTCGCGGAGAGTCTACGAGCGATCGATCGATGGCCGAAGCAACGAGCCGACCTCGGCGGCCACGGCCCCGAAGGCGCCGGCGTCGATTGGCCCGCGGTTGCGGAACGCCGGAGCTCGATTATCGTGCACCCATGCGCGCCGATCTCGCCGTCCTCGCTCTGGTCTTCGCCGCCACGGGCGCGCGCGCCCAGCAGCAGCTTCCGACCGTTCCGGAATTGCTGACGGCCGAGGCGAACGCCGCACGCGCCTGCGAGAGCACCGGCGATCCCGCTATCACGCGGGAGCAGTGTCGGTTGCGCGATCGGCTGAGCGGACGCCTGGCGCAGGCGGGCTATTGCTGGGGCCGCAAGGGGCAGGCGGACGAGAAGAAGGAATGGCACGCCTGCCAGCCGGACTCGATCTACGAGGATGACATCGAGGCCGTGCAGCGCTGAGCGGCAGGCTTCGTCGTCGAACGCGGCCCCGCCACCCGAAGGTCTGTACGCCGGGCTACAGCAGGACACCGTTCCGCAGAACCGACGGCGCTGCGCGCGAGTCGTAGCTGTGGTGCTGCGCGGCGTTCACGGAGCCGCCGGCATCGAACTGGACGCATTACCTGAGCGCCCGGGCTTCAACGTCCATCCGAGGAACAGAATTAGCATTGCTCGCACGATCGGAACAATGAACAAGTCATTATCTCAATAAAACTGTCGTTTTCCTCAAAAAACCAGATCCAACGGCGTGAAATCTCCACGGTATCGCCGTCTCGAAGTACACAAAAATTCTTGAAACGCTCATCCGGAATGTTAGACCGCCATCGTCGCTCGACACTCCGACTACGATACGGTCGCCATCGATGATTCACACGATCAAAGGTAGGCTTTTCGCGCTTCTCGGGGTGCTGGGTACACTCCTCGTAGGATCAGCAGCGCTCAGCAATTACGCGCTCTACAAAGATTTCCGGGGCCTCGAATCGATCTACGCCGACAGGGTCATGCCGCTCAGCCAGTTCGGCGCGATGCGCGATGCCTTCGATGCCATGCTGACCGCGACGCGGGATTTCGAGTTCCACGCGATTCAGGCGTCCGAAGCCGTGACGATCCTCGATCGCCAGCTGGCACGGGCGAAGGAAGCCTGGTCCGCCTACCTGACCACGTACCTCACGCCCGAGGAGGCACAGCTCGTCGCGAGCCTGACGACGCGATTCGATCGGGACGTGGCGATCGTCACCGACCTCGTCCGCGCCTTGACGAAGGGGGACCTCAACGCTGTGACCGCGACCCGGATCGATCTGCTCCGCGCGATGGGTCCGACGACGGCGGCCATCGGCGAGTTGTCCGACCTGCAGGTCCGCGAGGCCCGCGCCGAGTTCGAACGCGCGGACGCGATGGCGCGGCGCCTGCGAATCCTGCTCTTCGCGACACTCGCCGGGGCCGCGCTCGCGGTCGGGTACGGCATCCGCGTGATCCTCGTCCAAGTCACCCGCCCGATCGCGCGGACCACGGCGACGATGACCCGTCTCGCCGCGGGCGACCTCGACGTGCGGATCGACGGTGCGGACCGCGGCGACGAGATCGGCGCGATGCTCAAGGCTGTCCAGGTCTTCAAGGACGCGCTCGTCGCGAAGCGCGCGACGGATGCCGCCGCCGCCAACGAGGCGGCCGCGAAGGCGCGCCGCGCCGAGACGTTGGACAGCGCCACCGCGGCGTTCCGTGCCCGGATGGATCGCCTGACCGAGGCGCTGTCCGCCAGCGCCTCGTCCATGGAAGCCGCCGCCGCGACGATGAACCGGAGCGCCGGCGAGACCGCGACGCAGCTGCTCCAGGTGTCCTCGGCGGCCGAGCAGACAGCGATCAACGTTCAGACCGTCGCGGCGGCCGGCGAGGAACTGGCTACGTCGATCGGGTCCATCAACGGCCAGATCACGCGCTCCTCGGACATGGCCCGGCGCGCGGCCACTGAGGCGTCGGAGACGAACACCCTCGTGATGAGCCTCGCCGACGGCGCCGAGCGGATCGGGACCGTGGTCAGCCTGATCGCCGGGATCGCCGCGCAGACGAACCTGCTCGCGCTGAATGCCACCATCGAGGCGGCCCGCGCCGGGGAGGCGGGACGCGGCTTCGCCGTCGTCGCCACAGAGGTCAAGGCGCTGGCGGCGCAGACCGTCCGGGCGACCGAGACGATCTCCGAGCAGGTCGCGACCATTCAGAAGGAGACCCACCGCGCGGTCGACGTCATCCAGGCGATCACCGCCGCTGTCCTGGACCTTCGGACCATCGCCACGGGCGTCGCGGCCGCGATGGAGGAGCAGGAGGCGGTGACGCAGGAGATCGTGCGGAACGTCAGCCAGGCCGCCGACGGCACCCATGCGGTCACGGTCACGATCGGGCGCATCACGCAGGCCGCGGGCGAGACCGGCCGGACCGCGGCCGCGGCCCTGGACGCGGCCACCACCCTGTCGCGACAGTCGGAGACCCTGAACGCGGCGGTCGCGGAGTACCTGGCGGCGGTGCGGGCCGCCTGAGGCGACACGCTCAGCGGCCGGACGATCCAGGGAGCGGTGGCAGCCGCATCAGGGGCTCGCCGACCCGCAGGATCGATTCGACGGAGAGCCCGGGGCAGAGCGTGAAGCCTGGAGGCGTCAGCACCACGATGGTGGAGCCGTGCTCGAACCAGCCCATCTCGGCGCCCTTCGCGAGGCGCGCCGCGGTGGCCAGGGTCCGTCCGCCCGTCTCGCGCAGGGCGAGACCCTCGGGCAGGAAGCCGAGCCGCAGCCCGGCAACGAGGATGGCCGCCACCGGCACCAGCGTCACCGCGTGGCCGCCTTCCGCGAGGCGCAGGCGCAGGACGGCGCGCTCGTTCCGGCAGAACAGCGCCTCGACGCGTTTCAGGGCGATCGGGTTCACGTTCCAGGTGTCGCCCCAGATATGGCGCACCGACTCGACCCGCAGGTCGTGCGGCGCGTGGAAGCGATGGTACATCCCGGCCGTCAGGCGCAGGGTGGCGTAGCTGCCGCCCTCGTGGGCGCGCGCCAGCGCGACGTCCCCGCCGAGCAGGTCGGCGAGCGGGTAGGACAGGCCCTTGATCTGGAACAGGCGTCCGGCCTCGATGCGCCCATGGGCCCCGAGGATCGCGTCGCTGGGGCTCGTGAGCACGGCCGGATCGGCCGCGATCGGCCGGGCACCGGGACGCAGGGCGCGCACGAAGGCGGCGTGGAGGCTGGGGAAGCGTGTCTCCCGCGCGTCGCGGAGGTCGACGTCGCAGAACAGCCGCCAGGTCGATATCGAGAGGTCGCGGATCAGCGGCTGCTCGATCCGGCTGAACCAGCCCATGAAGCGGGTGGCGAGACGGCGCGGCAGCCGGTTCGTCAGCAGGAAGTTGAGATCCTCCTGCGCGCCGACACGCGCCAGGACAGTCCGCAGCCGGGATCCGGAAACCGTCATCATGCCGTGAACCGCCTCCGGTAGGGCGCGGGGCGATGTCCGCGCTCCTCGTCACCCTGTCCGCCACCACCGTCGCCGCGGTGCTCGCCCTGCCACGGGCGGCCGAGCGCCTGCAGCTCTCCCGGGCGAAGCATCGCTCGCTCACCGGCCACGCCCGCATGGCCCGGCGCGTCGCCGGGCTGATCCCGAACTACGCCTACTCGGAGCGCGCCTTCTTCCGGTCGGACGATCCGGACGAGGCGGTGGCGCGCCGGCGCCAGGCCGGCTTCGCGCGGCTCTCCGACCTGTTCCGGGCGCGCTTCGCCCGGACACGCGCCGAGACCGAGGCGGTCCGCGACGGGCTCTCGGATATCCAGTTCACCGGGCTCTACCGGGTGCCGTTCCAGTACGCCCGGCACGTGCGCGCCCATCTTGGCACCGGCGCCTTCGCGGCCGCCGCCGCCGGCGTCACCGTCACGGACCTCGACGGCAACGTCTTCTACGACCTCGCCGGCTCCTACGGCGTGAACCTGTTCGGCGTCGATTTCTATCGGGCCTGCCTGGAGGAGGGCGCGGCGCGGGTCTCGGCCCTCGGTCCCGTGCTCGGGCCGCTCCACCCGGTCGTCACCGGCAACGTCGCGCGGCTGAAGGCGATCTCGGGCCTCGACGAGGTCTCGTTCCACATGTCCGGGACCGAGGCGGTGATGCAGGCCGTGCGGCTCGCCCGCTACCACACCGGCCGCCGCCGGATCGTCCGCCTGTGCGGCGCCTATCACGGCTGGTGGGGCGAGGTGCAGCCGGGCATCGGCAACCCGGTCCCGACCCGCGACACGCTCACCCTGGCCGACATGTCCGAACGGACGCTGCGGGTGCTCGCCGGCCGCCGCGACGTCGCCTGCGTCCTGGTCAACCCGCTCCAGGCGATGCACCCGAATGCCGGCGCGCCGGCCGATTCCGCGTTGGTCGACAGCGGCCGCAGGGCGTCCTTCGACCGCGCCGCCTACACCAAATGGCTCCACGACCTCCGGGCGGTGTGCAGTGCCCGCGGCATCGTGCTGATCCTCGACGAGGTCTTCCTCGGCTTCCGGCTCGCCCGCGGCGGCGCGCAGGCGTATTTCGGCGTGCGCGCCGACATGGTCACCTACGGCAAGACCCTGGGGGGTGGCCTGCCGGTCGGCGTCCTCTGCGGGCGCGCCGACCTGATGCGCCGGTACAGGGAGGACCGGCCCGTCGACATCTGCTTCGCGCGGGGCACCTTCAACGCCCATCCCTACGTGATGGGCGCGATGGGCGCGTTCCTCGACCGGCTGGACAGCCCGGCGGTGACCGCACTCTACGCCGACCTCGACGCGACCTGGGACGCGCGCGCGCGTCACCTGAATGCCCGGCTGGCGGAGGCCGGCCTGCCGGTGCGGGTCGCCAACATGTCGACGGTGTGGACGGTCCTGTACACCGAGCCGTCGCGCTACAACTGGATGCTGCAATTCTACCTGCGCGCCGAGGGGCTGGCCCTGTCGTGGGTCGGGACCGGCCGGATGATCTTCAGCCTCGCGTACGACGACGCGGCCTTCGAGGCCGTGGCGACGCGCTTCGAGGCGGCGGCGCGGGCCATGCGGGCGGACGGCTGGTGGGACGGCGGCGCGCCGAGCGACAGGGCGATCCGCCGGTCGATCCTGCGGGAGGTCGCGGCCATCCGCCTGGGTGGCCTCGGGGCCCGCCTGGGCCTGCGGGCCCCGGATCAGGGCTGATCCGGCGCGCCGGGCGACGGGCCCGGCGCGCGACCTATGCTCAGGCGCCGCGCTCGTGCGGCTCCCGCTCCTCGACCAGCTCGCCGTGCAGCAGGGCCAGCGGCGCCTTGTGGTAGAGCTTGATGTCGTGGAACGGGTCGGTGAGGATCTTGGTCACCCAGACGAGGCCGGTCTGGACGTCGCGCTGGACGAAGAGCTGCACCATCCGGAACAGCAGGCCGGCGAGCGCCAGCCACAGCCAGATCCAGCCGACGTTGCGGATCAGGTCCGCGGTGCTCTGGTGCGGCGCGATCAGGCCGAACAGGCTCGGGTCGAAGTAGAGCGGCAGGGGCGACAGGGCCCAGATCGCCAGGAGCACGACCTTCCGCTGCAGGTTGTAGCCGACCTTGATCTCCTCCTTGTGCTCGTGGGTCGCGTCGTTGACGTGGTCGTAGCCCTTCGGCTCGAAGAACAGGTGGCCGGCCTGCCGCGAGGTCATCGCCACCAGCCAGCCGATCAGGGCCGCCGTGGCCGGATCCCTGAACGCCAGGGCGTAGGCGACCAGGAAGCTGATCGCGCTCACCACGTGCAAGCTCTGATTGACGCGGTTGTGGTGATAGTAGCGGTGGTCGTCCCAGCGCTGAACGCGCAGTGCCTCCCGAAAACTCGCCATGATGTGGGTCCCCGATCGCTTGTGGTGGGTTGGTCGAAGCTGATGCGCGTTCAGGCGGCGCGCTTGCGCAGGCGCAGCAGGGAGAAGTGGCCGAGCGGCGGGAGCGCCCGGCGCTCGACGATCTCCACCGGCGCGCCGGCGGCCCAGGCCGCGTAGCGCTCCCAGGCGAACTCGGTCCGCCATCCGAGGCGGCTCGTCACCGGAGCGAGGGCGCGCTCCACCGCGCGCCGCAGGCCGGCCTCGGCGCCGATCCGCGTGGTGATCACGATCTCGCCGCCGGGGCGCAGCACCCGGGCGAACTCGTCCAGCGCCGCCTCGGGATTGGGGACAGCCGTGACGACGTACTGCGCCACCACCACGTCGAAAGCGGCGTCCGGGAAGTCGAGCTGCTCGGCGTCCATGACGGCGAGGCGCTCCACGTTGCGCAGACGCAGCCGCGCCACGCGCTGACGCGCCTTCTCGAGCATGGGGGCCGAAATATCGATGCCGACGATGCTGCGGGCGCGCCTGTAGGCCGGCAGCGACAGGCCGGTGCCGACGCCGACTTCCAGGATGCGGCCGCCGATCCGTTCGGCGGCGGCCGCCGCCAGGGTACGGCCCTGCGCGAAGACGGGCCCGAAGACCAGATCGTAGACCGGGGCCCAGCGGCCGTAGGCCTTGGCGACGCCGTCGCGGTCGAGATCGGGCCCGAGCGTGCCCGCGCGCGAGGAACCGGTGTCGTGCATTCCGAGGGCCATGGGTGTCCTGTCTCGTTGTCGGCAAGGTCGGCCCGACGGCTCACCTCGACCGTCGGCTGCAGGTCTGAGGCAGGCGTTCACCAGCTCAGCTCGCGTCACCGCGCGTCCGTTGGTCAGACCAAGATCCGGCCAAGGGCTCGCGCTTGTCCGCCCCGAGAGCGCCGAGCGTCGTCGCGACAAGGCAGGGAGCGGTCACAATGGGCGAGGGAGGCGGGATCTCGATCATGCCACGCCGCCCGGATCATCAACGACCCCACGCCGCCTCTCCGCAGAAGTCTTTCCGCCGGCAAAGCTATGTCGTTCGTTTGACAAGCTTGTGACACATCCGTCAAACACGCCAACGGCCATTCCATTTGCTGGCAAAATACTGATGTGATACGCGTCACATCTATGCACGAGTGGTGATATGCGACCCTTCGAGCCACCTGATCTTGCCCGGCGCGGAAGGCCTCGACCGCGCGTCGGCCGTGCTTCGGCTTCTCGCACACGCGGTGTTCACGATGCTCCGAACACCCTGCCGTTGCGGCCTCGTCGCAGATCCCGAGATGCGCGATGATTTGAGGGCGGGAAGCCTGCAGGTCGCGCCTTCGACATCTTCTCGCCCTGATATCGACGAGATGTGACCCGGTATCCCCAGCAGGACAGGGCGCGACGACGCGCCGAAGGAGTGTTTCGCGTGATCGAGAATTTGCGGCGTCAGACCATCGCGGTCGCGGCCTTCGCCGGGATCGCTCTCAGCGCCGGGCAGGCGCAGGCCGCGCAGTGCGGCAACACCGCGGCCGGCTTCGAGGCGTGGAAGCGGCAATTCGCCGAGGAGGCGCGCGGCCGGGCCAGCGCGGCCAGCCTCGCGGCGCTGCAGAACACCACCTACTCGACCGCCACCATCTCGGCGGACCGGGGGCAGCACAGCTTCAAGCTGTCGCTGGAGCAGTTCCTCGCCAAGCGCGGCGGCCCGACCATCGTCAAGCGGGGCCGCGCCCTTAAGCAGCAGAACGCGGCCCTCTTCGACTCGATCGAGCAGCGCTACGGCGTGCCGCCGGGCCCGCTCCTGGCGATCTGGGGCATGGAGACCGGCTTCGGCGCGGTGCGCGGCAACGTCAACACGCTCTCCGCGGTGGCGACGCTCGCCTACGATTGCCGCCGTTCCGAATACTTCACGGACCAGCTCTACGCCGCGCTGACCCTGGTCGATCGCGGGCTCCTGACGCCGAATACCCGCGGCGCGGCGCACGGCGAGGTCGGCCACACCCAGTTCCTGCCGAAGAACGTGCTGGCCTACGGCACCGGCGACCTCAACAACGTCGGCGCCGCCCTGTCGTCCACGGCCAATTTCCTCAAGGCGCACGGCTGGCGGGCCGGCGCCGGCTACCAGCCCGGCGAGCCGAACTTCGCGGCGATCCAGGGCTGGAACGCGGCGCCGGTCTACGAGAAGGCGATCGCCATTCTCGGGCGCCAGATCGACAACAATTAGCAGTATCTCGGCCTCGAATAGACCGAGACGTACTGCGAGGACTGCGGCGGCGCGCCCGAAAATGGTCCCGATCGAGCCAAGATCGACCATCGCATCGCCCCAGAAAAGCCGGCCCGACCCCGCTGTCTCACGCTGAGCGGGGCCGGTCCGCCCGCCGCGGATCCGCAGCCTGTGCGGAGGGCGGCAGCCGGCAAGCCCCGCCTCGCGACGAGGAGCATGGGCAACCGCGATGGCTGTCGAATCCGTGCCGCTGGACGGCCTCAAGACCCGGAACGCGCGCAGCACGTGGCTCGCGCCCCTGACGGTGCTCACCGGCGCGGTGACGCTCGCCGCCCTCGGGGGCAGCTTCCTGAATCGCGCCCCGGTCCCGGTAACCGGCATCGAGAACGCCCGGACGGAAGCGCCGGTGCCCGTACCGTCCGCGGAGGACAGGGCCGAGACCGCCGCCGCCGAGCCGGAGGCCGCCGAATCGCCCGAGCCCGGTCGCGACGCCCTCGGCAACTCGCAGTCACGATGGGCCTGGAATCAGATCGCCCCACCCTCGCTGACGCCCGAACCCGTCCCCGAAGGCGCCGATGCCGGCGCCGACGCGCAGCCCGGAACGCAGGTCGCCGAGACACCGCTCAGCGCGATGGTGGTCCCGCTGCCGATCCCCCGTCCGCCCGAGTTCCGCGGGCCCGCGGGCACCGCACTCGCCCGGCGGTCCGACCGGCGCATGGCGCGCCGCGAGTCGCCGCCGGCGGCTCAGCCCATCCCCCAACCCGAAGAGCGCTCGTTCATCGAGAAGCTGTTCGGCATCGAGCGCGGACCGGCGCTGGCCTACACGGCGCTCGAGAGCAAGCCGGCCGACGTCGCGCCGCCGCAGCAGCGCGTCTCGCCGCCGCTGGCCCCGGCCCGGGATCCGGGCCCCTCGGCCGGCATCGCGGTCTACAACATCGCAGCCCGGACCGTGACCCTTCCGAACGGCGAGCGCCTGGAGGCGCATTCCGGCCTGGGCGAGGGGCTGGACGAGCCGCGCTTCGTCAACGTCCGGATGCGCGGCCCGACTCCGCCCGGCACCTACGATCTCACCGAGCGCGAACGGCCTTTCCACGGCGTGCGGGCGATCCGCCTCACGCCGGTCGGCGGCAACGAGGCGGTCTACGGCCGTGTCGGCCTGCTGGCACACACCTATATGCTGGGCCCGCGCGGCGACTCGAACGGCTGCGTGTCGTTCCGCGACTACGACCGGTTCCTCCAGGCCTTCCTGCGCGGCGAGGTTCAGCGGCTGGTGGTCGTCAGCGGCACGCAGGACCCGCTGCCGAGCCTCGCCGCCGGCACGGTCACGACCCGCATGGCCCGCAACGGCGGCTGACGACGGCTCGCCCGCGGCAACGGCCGCAAGCGCGCAGACGGTCTACCAGCACTGCTCGCGCGGCGCTTGGAACGCGCCGTGCCGGCCCGCAGAACGGGGTGGCGGCGCGTTCCGGCGCCGCGACACGCGAGTCCCCGGTCCAGACCATGCCTGCACAACGATCGGCCGCCGCGGCCGTCCGTACCCTCCTGGCGCTCTCCGGTGTCCTGGCGGCCGACTTGGCCTGGAGCGCCTCCGCGACGGACCGCGTCGGCGCGGCGGTGGTCGGGGCGCGCTTGGCGGACCGGATCGTCGGCACCTGGGAACTCGTCTCCTACAAGGTCGAGGACAAGGAGACCGGCACGCTCGTCGACGCCATGGGCGGCACGCCGCGCGGTCGCGTCATCTTCACCAAGGACGGCTGGGTCGCCTTCAACCTCGAGGGCAGCGCCCGCACGCCGGCGACCACCGACGCCGAGCGGGCCGCGCTGATGAAGACCCTCGTCGCCTATATCGGCCGCTACCGGATCGAGGGTGACCAGTGGGTCACCAGCGTGCAGACCGCGTGGGCGCCCGAATGGGTCGGCACCGAGCAGCGCCGCACCATCCATATCGAGGGCGACTACGCCGACGTCACGACCCCCTGGCGCGTGATGCCCAACTGGGATGACGGCAGCCTGTCGCGCAGCATCATCCGGTTCAAGCACATCCCGTAGCGGCGCGCCTTCGCCACGCCGTCGCGTCGAGCGCCGGATCGGGCGACCGATCGCGGCCAGTCTATCGGCGGGTCGCCGCCATGCGCGCCGGTCGTCGCGACGGACTGACAGGATGGCGGCGATTGCAACCCTGGCAGTAATTGTCCTTTCAGGCCCCGTCCTCTATGAGGCCACCATCAATCTGCTGAGCCAAGCCAGCCAGCATCTTCCCGCCCACCCGGCAATCGCGCCACCGCGCGAGCGAGGTCTTGAACCGGTGATCCGTTCTCCGGCGAGATCGCGCGCCTAGGCGGAGGGAAGGCCTCTGCGTCGCGCGAGCGCGCCCCGTCGTCCCACGATCCGTGCGGCTCGGGGACGACGGACGCGATGCGGGCCAGGGCAGGACCGTCGTGCCGGGTCGAGCGAGACCGCGAGCGTGCCGCGACGGGAACGGGGAAACGATCCGGAAGGCCGGACGGGCGGGATTCGCGCCCGTCGCATCGAGTGTCTTCCGTACGCGCGGCGGCCGATCGGGCCGTGCGGTACGCAAAAGCGGGATCTGCCCATGCGTGGCGACGACGAGACCCAACACCGGCGCGACCGCCGGACCGCGGACGTGCTGCCCCTGAGCCGGCGGCGGCTCCTCGGCACGGCCGCCACCGGCCTGGCGCTGGCGGCCCTGCCGGGCGCGTTGGCCCTGGCCGAGGGCGCGGACAGCAAGGTCGACGTGCTGCTGATCGGCGGCGGGATCATGAGCGCGACGCTGGGCGTCTGGCTGAACGCGCTGGAGCCGAACTGGTCGATCCAGATGGTCGAACGGCTGGATCAGGTCGCCCTCGAAAGCTCGAACGGCTGGAACAACGCCGGCACAGGACACTCGGCCCTGGCGGAGCTGAACTACACACCCGAGAAGAAGAACGGGCAGATCGAGATCGCCAAGGCGGTGGAGATCAACGAGGCGTTCCAGGTGACCCGGCAGTTCCTGGCGCATCAAGTCAAGACCGGCGTGATGACGGACCCGCGCGCCTTCATCAACTACACGCCCCACATGAGCTTCGTCTGGGGCGACGACAACATCGCCTACCTGAAGAAGCGCTGGGAGGCCCTGAAGGCGAGCCCGCTCTTCGCCGGCATGGAGTACTCGGAGGATCCCGAGCAGCTCCGCAAGTGGGTGCCCCTGATGATGGAGGGCCGCGACCCGAAGCAGAAGGTCGCCGCCACCTGGTCGCCGCTCGGGACCGACTGCGAGTGGGGCGAGGTGACCCGCCAGTACGTCGCTCACCTGCAGAAGCAGCCGAACTTCAACCTCCGGCTCTCGACCGAGGTCGAGAGCATCACCAAGAACGGCGACGGCTCGTGGCGGGTGACCGCCAAGAACCTGAAGGACGGGACGCGCCGGACGACCGACGCCAAGTTCGTGTTCATCGGCGCGGGCGGCGGTGCCCTGCACCTCCTGCAGAAATCCGGCATCCCCGAGGGCGACGAGTATGCCGGTTTCCCGGTGGGCGGCTCGTTCCTGATCAACGACAATCCCGACGTCGCCACGCTCCATCTCGCCAAGGCGTACGGCAAGGCGTCCGTGGGCTCCCCGCCGATGTCGGTGCCGCATCTCGACACCCGTGTGATCAACGGCAAGCGCGTGATCCTGTTCGGGCCGTTCGCGACCTTCTCGACCAAGTTCCTGAAGGAGGGCTCGTACTTCGACCTCCTCAGCTCCACGACCACCAGCAACATCTGGCCGATGATGAAGGTCGGCGTCGACGAGTTCCCGCTGGTCGAGTACCTGGCGGGGCAGCTGATGCTGTCGGACGACGACCGGATCGCGGCGCTGCGCGAGTACTTCCCGAAGGCCAGGAAGGAGGAGTGGCGCCTCTGGCAGGCGGGGCAGCGTGTGCAGATCATCAAGCGCGACCCGAACAAGGGCGGCGTGCTGAAGCTCGGCACCGAGATCGTCAACGCCAGGGACGGCAGCATCGCGGCGCTCCTCGGCGCCTCGCCCGGCGCCTCTACGGCGGCGCCGATCATGCTGCAGGTACTGGAGAAGGTCTTCGCCCAGAAGGTCGCCACGCCGGAATGGCAGGCGAAGATCCGGGAGATCGTGCCGAGCTACGGCACGAAGCTCAACGACGATCCCGACCGCGTCGCGCGCGAATGGACCGACACGAGCGCGCAGCTCCAGCTCCCGACCCCGCCGCAGATCGACCGGGCCGTGCTGAAGCCGGTCTCGACCGGCAGCACCGTGCTGAACAGCAGCGCCACGCCGGTGAAGGAGCCGGTCCACGACCTCGCGCCGTGAGCGGCGCGTCCCGGGGCGCCGACGGCCGCGCGCCCCGGGAGCGCGTCGGCGCTCAGAGCCCGACCCGACCCAGAGCCGGCAGCTTGAGACCGGGCCGGCGCAGGTCGATCCCGGCGACGCCGCCGAGCAGGTTCAGCTCCAGGCCCTCGACCCAGCCGAGGGTCACCCCGGCATAGCCGCCGAGGTTGATGCGGATCCCGGTCCGCGACGGCGTCAGGCCGATCCAGCGCCCGTCATAGGGGAAATCCTTGCCGATCGCGGTGGTGGGCAGGCTCTCGCGGATCTCCGGCACCGCCGCCATGACGGCGGCCACGAAGGTGTTCGAGTTCGGGCCGGGCCAAACGACGTAGTCGCCGGGCCGGCTGAACCGGTACTCGGCCACGGCCTGCCGGATCCGCGGCAGCATCGCCTCCGCCTCGGCGCCGTCGGCCGCGAACACCACCGTCGGCGGGTTCCCGAACCAGCGTCCGTCCGGCACGAACCGGTCGATCCAGATCGGCTGGCCCCAGGCCGTGTAGTCGAAGCGGCTGTAGGCGCGGGCGCCGCGCTCCTTGACGACGATCCAGCTGTGCGTGGCCACGATGCCGCGCCAGCTCACGGTCCGCGCCGAGAAGATGCGCAGCACGGCGCCGGGATGCGCGTCCGCGCGCGGCAGCAGGCCGGCGCTGGACCGATCCGCCAGACGCCAGTCGCCGCTCGCCCGCGTCGCGTAGAGCAGGGCGGAGATCGCCACCGGCACGAGGAAGAGCGCGGCGAGCGCGAGGAGGGCGATCCTGAACAGGGTCACGGGCGGTCCGGGGGGGAGGGCGGGATAGAATCCGCATGTAGGTAGAGCCCGCATCCGCGAAACTGCGACCGACGCGCCCCGGGGCTGCGCGCGCGTCAGGGTGGGGAGGCGAGGGCGTCCAGCAGCAGCGTCGCGGCGAGGAGATCGGCGCAGCCGCCGGGGCTCAGGCGCGCGGCCACGAAGGCGCGGTGGATCGCCGCCGCGCGCGCCCGCCAGTCGGGGGCCGCGATGCCTCCGGCGTCGAGAAAGGTCACGGCGGCCGCGCGCGCGCCGACGAGGCCGTCGGCACCGCCGCGGTGCAGGAGGTTCGTGTCGTCGACGACCGCCAGGAGGGCGAAGAAGCAGTGCACGCGGGCCGCCTCGGCATCGCCGGGGGCGCACGATCGGCCGAAGCGGAGAGCGGGCAGGGCGACGGCGCGGATGGTCGGAAAGCCCGCCGCGGCCTCGGCGCTGGCGCCACCGACGCCGAAGCGCCGCGCCGCGCGGCCGCCGTGGCTGACGGCCGAGACCGGCGCCCGGGTGATCGCAGTCCCCCAGAGATGGCCGACCGCCTCCGCCAGCCCTTCGGCGCTCGCGCGCTCTGCACCGGGCCCCACGCCCCGCGCTCCCGCGGCGGCACAGATCAGCCCCAGCGAGAAGATGGCGCCCCGATGCGCGTTGACGCCGCCGGTCGCCCGCATCATCGCGGTCTCGGCGGCCAGACCGATTGCCCGGAGTTCCGCCATGACGGCATCGCGGGCGCCCGCCGCGACCAGTTCCGCGAAGAACGGCCGGAGCGCCGCCGCGCTGCGGCGGAGCGTCTCCGCATCCATGTCGTCGTGGCTGCCGGAATCGACCGGGCTCACGAGGCCGGGCTTGGGCCAGGTCTCCAGTTCGCCGATGAGCGCCGCGTGCGCGAGATCCGCGACGCGTTCGGCCCAGGGCGCGGCGGCGTTGCTCCGGTCCGCGCCCGGCGCGATGAGGCTCTGATCGTCGCGCAGGGTCGAAGCTCCCCAAGGGTTCGCCGGCGTCGCCGAAGCGGCGTCGGGCGGCCCGGGATATACCGGATGGCCGTGCCGGCACAGACGCGGCGTTCTCCGAGCCGGTTCGACTGTCCTGCCCTAGAAGGATCCGACGAAGCGCTCGGGCAGCGTCCAGAGGTCGGGCGCCTGGATCGCGCTCTTGCGCTCGATCGCGTCGGCGAACAGCCGCTTCGTGGTCTCGAAATGGGCCTCACCCGGACGCATCTGAACGGGGCGGCGCGGGACGCGACCGATATCGGCCTTCACGAAGGCCAGGAACTCCGTCGGGTCGATGGCGTGGTGGGAGTTCGGGATGCCGATCGGCGCGGCCGCATTCCGCTTCTGCTGACGCCTGAAGAGGATGTCGTGGTCCAGATACGCCAGGTGGAACAGGAACAGGTCGCGGAAATCGGGGCGGTGATCCTGGATCAGGCAGTGGAAGCCGACATGCCAGTCGACCCGCTCCGACACGATGGTCGCCTTGCACAGGGTCGATATCGGCCGGATGTATCTCCGCTGGCCGGAGATCGGCGCCGCGACGTCGATAGGAGCCTCGTCCCCGACGTGCATGACGTCGGCCCCGAACAGATCGAGGATGGGGGGCAGCGTCCGCGCGGCGATGTAATCGGAGAGTTTTGGCGATACGTCTGGATCGGGCAGGATCAGCTCGTCGCTATCCGCATAGAGAACATATTTGAAGCCGATGAACAGCGATGCGCAGAAATCCCTGACCGTGTGGGCGCGCTCCCACTCGTTCAGGGGCAACCGGGGCAACCGGACGACGTTCGCGCGCAGTCCGGTCGTCGAGCCGTCGTCGGAACCGTGATCGAGGATATAACAGTTTTCAGCCCCGACTTGTCGCGCGTAGTGCTTCAGCCAGAGCGGAAGCATGGTCTTTTCGTTGTAGGCCATCGTGACGGCGGCGAGCGGCCTCTTGTGCAACGGTGTTCCTTCCCGCCAACGCGGCCTTCACCGCGCTTCTACAGCGCATTCGCGAAGCGTTTGATCGGAGCTTAGTGGCAATGGATCGTGCGCAGCAACTCCTGAGGTCGTTGACCAAGGACGCCCGCATCGTGGAGATTGGCCCGAGCTTCAGCCCGCTCGCGCCGAAGCGCGACGGCTGGAACACGTTCGTCATCGATCACGCGCCGCGCTCGGAGCTCATCGAGAAGTATCACGACCAGACGGTCGACCGCATCGAGGAGGTCGATTTCGTCTGGACAGGCGGCTCGATCGCGGACGCGGTCCCGGTCGACCAGCACGGCACCTTCGACGCGTTCATCGCCAGCCACGTCGTCGAGCACACGACCGACATCGTGACCTTCCTGCGCGCCGCCGAGACGCTGCTTAGGCCGGACGGCGTGGTGATCCTGGCCGTGCCCGACAAGCGCAAATGCTTCGATTTCTACCGTTCCCTCACCGGGACGGCGGACGCGGTCGCGGCGTTCCTGGAGAAGCGGAACCGGCATACGGTCCGGACCCACATCGACTACGCCCTGAACATGGCGCTGAAGGACAACGGCACGGTCGGCGCATGGTCGGGCCAGGACACGCGGCCGGCCATTCCCGCGAATCCGCTCACCGACGAGCCGCAGTGGCTCGGCGCCGCGCAACTGCCCCACTACGCCGACGCCCATGCCTGGGTGTTCGTGCCGGCGAGCTTCAATCTGATGATCCTGGAGCTGGCGCAGCTCGGCTACATCGATCTGCGCGTCGAGGATTTCCTCGACCGGGACGCGACGGAATTCTTCGTGTGGCTCCGCAAGGGACGCCAGCGGCTGGCGCCGGACGAGATCCGCGAGCAGCGCACCGCGCTGATGCAGCGCGCCATCGTCGAGCTGGCGGAACAGGTGCAGCAACTGCCCGAGACGTCCTTCGTCGAGATGGCCTCGGCGGGGGCGCTGCGGGATCAGCTCCTCAAGGCGACCTACCGGACCGAGGCGCTCCGCACCGTGCTGGCGGCGCTGCGGGCCAGCATCGGCCGTTTCGGGCTGGATCGGGCCAAGTTCAAGCGCCTGATCGCCGCGGCGAGCCAGAAGGTTCCGGGGAACCTCTCGGCGGCGGTCCAGCACAAGATCCTGCTGACCGAGGCGACCAAGATCCTCGACGGCAGCACGGATTCTGCGGTCGAGACCGACGACCGGGATCCCGCCGTCATCGACGGCGCCGTCTTGGTGGCGCCGCTCGGCGCGGCCCAGTTCGGGGATCCGCTGCTCGCCGCCGAACTGGAGCGCGAGCGCCAGCGCGCCCGGGCCGTCCGCATGGTGCTGGACGCCGTGCTCGGAAGCCTGCGCGGCCGCGCTCTCGACAAGAAGCGGTTCCGGGACCTCGTCACGCAGGCGGCCGCGCGGACGCCGAATGACGGTCCCGAATCGGCGCGCCACGCGGTGCTGTCCGAGGAATCGCGGCGGGTCCTCGGCCTGCCGGTCGCCTGAGGCAGGCCGCGGCACCGACCGCGCCGTGGCGCGAGCGGCGCCCGGCGCGCCCGGAGCGGGCCCGGCCGGCCCTCACGCCGCCGACGCGACCGCCGGGGAGATGCGCTTGCGGGCCTTCTTGTCCTCGGTGCTGCTGACGAAGGCCTGCGCCTCCTCCTTGCGCTCGAAGACGTGCGGCGCGACCCCGCGCTTGTTCAGGGCCTCCTCCATCTTGAGGCGCAGGAAGGCGCTGGTCGCGTAGCGGGTCGTGGTCGCGTAGTAGTTCGCCTGCAGGTACTGGACCATGCCGGCGTAGTCGTCGACCAAGTTCTCGTTGAGCCGGAATCCGTCGTGATTGATCACGGCGTTGACCCGCTGGCCCGCCTTCCGGCAGGCCTCGACGATGGTCATGCGCAGCTCGTCCATGTCGCCCTTCACCCGGCAGTACCAGCCTTCCAGGTTGACGAAGAGGATGTTGCGCTCGCCGTTGTAGCTGACGCGGGACTTCAAATCGAGGTTGAGCAGATCCGAGATCAGCTCCATCGGCTCCTCGCGGAAGATGCGCGGATCCATCGGCACCGGATTGCGCACGACGGGGGCGAAATCCATGTGGGCGAGGATGTCGCGCTCGATGTCGATCCCCGGCGCGACCTCGATCAGCTCCAAGCCCTCCGGAGTCAGTTGGAAGACGCACCGCTCGGTCACGTAGAGAACCGGCTGCGACCGCTCGACCGCGTAGGGGCCCGAGAAGGTGTTTTGCTGGACCTGGGTGACGAACTTGCGGGCCTTGCCCTCGTTCACGATGCGCACCTGACCGTCGGACACCGCGATCTCGAGACCGCCGGCCGTGAACGTCCCGGCGAACACGACGGTGCGGGCGTTCTGCGAGATGTTGATGAAGCCGCCGCAGCCGTTCAGCTTGCCGCCGAACCGCGAGGTGTTGACGTTGCCGGCCGCGTCGCACTCGGCCATGCCCAGGCAGGTCATGTCGAGGCCGCCGCCGTCGTAGAAGTCGAACATCTGGTTCTGGTCGATGATGCAGTCGGCGTTCGTGGCCGCGCCGAAGCTCGAACCGGAGGCCAGCACCCCGCCGACCGCGCCCGCCTCCGTGGTGAGGGTGATGTAGGGAGTGATCTTCTCCTCGTTGGCGACCGACGAGATGCCCTCGGGCGCGCCGACGCCGAGATTGACCACGCCGTTCGGCGGCAGCTCGAAGGCGGCGCGGCGCGCGATGATCTTGCGCTCGTTGAGCGCCATCCGCTTGATGCCGGTGACCGGGACCCGGATCTCGCCGGCGAGCGCCGCGTCGTGCATCACGCCGTAGTTCATCCGGTGCATCTCGGGCTCGGCGACCACCACGCAGTCGACGAGGATGCCGGGCACGCGCACGTCCTTCGGCAGGAGGTAGCCGTCGTCGACGATGCGCTCGACCTGGGCGATGACGATGCCGCCGTTGTTCCGGGCCGCCATGGCCTGGGCGAGGCAGTCCAGGGTCAGCGCCTCCTTCTCGTAGGAGAGGTTGCCCGACGGATCGGCCGAGGTGGCCCGGATGAAGGCCACGTCGATCTTGGTCGCCGTGTAGAACAGCCACTCCTCGCCATCGACCTCGACGAGCTTGACGATGTCCTCGGTGGTCAGTTCGTTGACCTTGGCGCCCCCGTGGCGCGGGTCGACGTAGGTCTTCAGGCCGACCTTCGAGAACAGGCCGGGCTGGCCCGCCGCGCAGGCCCGGTAGAGCTGGGAGATCACGCCCTGGGGCAGGTTGTAGCCGCGGATCAGGTTGTCCTGCGCGGCCTTGGCGACCTTGGGCATGCGGCCGAAATTGGCCGCGATCACCCGCGTGAGGAGGCCGTCATGGTGCAGGCGGCCGGTGCCGAGCCCTTTGCTGTCGCCGGCGCCGGCCGTCATGATCAGGGTGAGGCCGCGGGGTGATCCGGTCTCGACGAACCGCTTCTCGAGGGCGGCGTGCAGGGCCTCCGGGATGCAGCTCTGGACGAACCCCGTTGTGGTCACGACGTCGTTCTCGCGGATCAGCGCGATCGCCTCCTCCGCCGAGATGACCTTGTTCTTCCTCATGGAGCCCGTGATCCTCCCCGGCACATTGAGGAGCGGCCGGCCGTGATGCCCGTCGCCTCCGCCTGTGCCATGCGCCGCCCCCGTGGTGCCGGGACCTCTCGGCCCCGGAGATCGGCTGAGTTTTGAATACGATCGTTATTGCACCGCATCAATATTTGCGGCATCGCACGAGGGCACATGCCGGCGCCGTGACAGTACTCCGAAAATGAGTGTCGGCGCTCCTGAAAAACTCTTCGGTCCACGATCAGAAAAATTGCGCGCGTCGCGGGGCCGTCGGCCGCCTGTGCTCCGCCGCACGCGATTTCCATGGTCCGCGTGCGCCGCCTCACCGCGGCGTCCCGGGATCCGGTGTCTCTCGGTCTGGACACGACAGGAGGCGATCATGAACCGAGATCCGAGAGCCCGGAGCAGGCAGGCCGACGGCAAGGCCCGGACGGCGGAGTCCGACCGCGAGACCGATGCCCGCGCACGCGCGGCGGTGGTGGATGCCTGGCGCCGGGCACTGCTCCGGATGCGCGAGCGGCGCGCGACCGAGGACCGCGCCGATCCGGGCCATTGAGGCCCGGGGAGAGCCGGGCGGACCGGTCCGGCGCCCGGCGGCGACGCGGGGCCGGCGGTCCGGATCGGGCCCCGACGTCGCCCGAATGGGGACGGGGACCGACCCTTTTTCTCTACTTGGCGCGACGCGGCGGGAGCGGCACAGCGTGAGCAACGAACGGGGAGTATGTGAGCCGATGGACGACGACGTCGCAGACGGCATGGACGGCGGCGACGCGAGTTCCGCGGCGGCTCAGGAGGCGAACGGGATCGCCTTCCTGCTGGCGAGCGCCGCCTACCTGACGCTCGCAGACGCGCATCTGCGGCGGGAAGGTCCGGAGGGGCTCGCCCTGATGGACGAGATCGAGGACCGGATCACGGAGGCCCTGCGGAGCTTCGTCGAGGAGACGTCCTACGAGGATGCGCGGCCGGACATCCTCCAGCACGCGACTCGCAAGGTCCGCGCCCTCCTCGAAGCGGGACGCTCGCTGGCGCCGGAGATGCGGCGATTCCAGTGAGCACCGGCCCGGGCCGGACCGCGTGGCGGCGCGCTCGGGCCGGCGGGGCTCAGGCGCCCGGCGGTGAGGGCTTCGCGAAGCCGATATCGGCCGCGACACCGGCGAGCCGGTCGGGATCGCGCTCCTTGCGCTCGCTGTAGCGGTCCACGAGGTAATCGGCGCATCCGCGGGTCAGCAGCGTGAACTTCATGAGTTCCTCGCACACGTCGACGACCCGGTCGTAGAGCGGCCCGGGCCTCATACGGCCCGCCTCGTCGAACTCCCGGTAGGCCATCGGCACCGAGGACTGGTTGGGGATCGTGATCATCCGCATCCAGCGGCCGAGGACGCGCAGGGCGTTCACGGCGTTGAAGCTCTGGGAGCCGCCCGAGACCTGCATCACCGCGAGGGTCCGGCCCTGCGTCGGGCGCAGACTCCCCTCGGACAGGGGCAGCCAGTCGATCTGGCTCTTCATCACGCCGGTGAGCGCGCCGTGCCGCTCGGGCGAGACCCAGACCTGCCCCTCGGACCAGGCCGAGAGGGCGCGGATCTCCCGCACCTTCGGATGGTCGGCGGTCGCGTCGTCGGGCAGCGGCAGGCCGTCGGCGTGGTAGATGCGGACCTCGCCGCCCATCGCCTCCAGGAGCCGCGCGGCCTCGTAGGCCAGGAACCGGCTGAAGGAGCGTTCGCGGAGCGACCCGTACAGGATCAGGAAGCGCGGCGCGTGCACGAGCGGGATCCCCCGACCGGCCCCGTCGGTCGGCGTTGCGAAATGCGCCGCGCTGAGATTCGGCAGGCCGTCACGGACCGAAGGGGCAGGGGCCGAGCTCTTGCTCACCGGGACGCTTTCTCATACGTTCAAACAACCGTTTGAAGATTGTCGGGAAAATGGACGACGCGCAAGCCCTGGCGGCCTTCGCGGCCCTGGCGCAGGAGCACAGGCTGCGGCTGGTGCGGGCGCTGGTGAGAGCCGGTCCGGAGGGCCTCGCCTCCGGCACGCTGGCCGAGGCGGTCGGCGTGTCGGCCGCGACGGTGTCGCATCACCTGAAGGAACTGAGCCGCGCCGGGCTGGTCGGTTCGCGGCGCGACGGTCGCTCCATCCGCTACAGTGCCGCCTACCCGGTGCTGGCCGATCTGATCGCGTTCCTGATGCGCGATTGCTGCCAGGGCCGCGCGGAGATCTGCACGCCGGCGGCGGAGACCCTGGCCGCCTGCCTCAGCCCCTCGGGAGACGCAGCACATGTCTGAGCCGTTCGACGTCGTGATCTACCACAATCCGGCCTGCGGCACGTCGCGCAACACCCTCGCGATGATCCGTAACGCCGGGATCGAGCCCCACGTGATCGAGTATCTGAAGACGCCGCCGACACGCGCGCTGCTGCTGCAGCTCCTCGACCGCGCCGGGCTGTCGGTGCGCGACGTGCTCCGGGAGAAGGGCACGCCCTACGCCGAGCTCGACCTCGGCAACCCGGACCTGACCGACGGGCAGTTGCTCGACGCCGTCGCGGCGCATCCGATCCTGCTCAACCGGCCGCTCGTGGTCACGCCGAAGGGCGTACGCCTGTGCCGTCCCTCGGAGGCGGTGCTGGATCTCCTGCCGCCGCAGCGGGGCGGCTTCGTGAAGGAGGACGGCGAGCCGGTGGTCGACGAGCAGGGCCGCCGTGTCGCCACGGCCTGAGCGCCCGCGGGCCGTCGTGGCGGCGGTCCAGACATGAGCGAAGCCAGCCGCTGGCCGGTGATCGCCGCACTCGGCGTCGTGGAGATCCTCGCCTGGGGCTCGTCGTTCTACCTGCCGGCGGTGATGGCGGCCCCCATCGCCGAGAGCACCGGCTGGCCCCTCGCCTGGGTGGTCGGCGGACTGGCCTTCGGCCTCCTCGTCGCGGCCCTCGCCTCGCCGCATGTCGGGGCGGCGATCCACCGGCACGGCGGGCGGCCGGTCCTCGCCCTCGCGGCGCTGCTCCTCGCCGCCGGGCTGACCGTCGTGGCCGTGGCGCCGAGCCTGCCGATCTATCTCGCCGGCTGGCTGATCCTCGGCGCCGGCATGGGCTGCGGCCTGTACGACCCCGCCTTCGCGACCCTCGGGCGGCTCTACGGCGCGGCCGCGCGGCCGGCCATCACCACGCTGACCCTCTGGGGCGGGTTCGCCAGCACCGTGTGCTGGCCGCTCTCGGCCTTCCTGGTGGCCCATATCGGCTGGCGGGGCGCCTGTCTCACCTATGCCGGCCTGCACCTCGCGGTGACGCTGCCGCTCATCCTCGCGATGATCCCGCACGCGCCGGCACTCCCGGTCTCCGACGGGCCACAGGAGGCGGGGTCCGCGCCGCTATCGACTCGGGAGCGCCGCGCGTTCCTGCTGTTCGCGGGGGTGCTGGTCCTCGGCGGCGCGATCATGTCCCAGGTCTCGGTGCACCTGCTCACCCTGCTGCAGGCGCGCGGCGTGTCGCTCGCCGCCGCCGTCTCGTACGGGGCGCTGATCGGGCCCGCGCAGGTGAGCGCCCGCGTCGCCGAGATCTCCCTCAAGGGCCGGCACCACCCGCTCTGGACACTGACGGCCGCCTTCGGCCTGATCGCCCTCGGGCTGTGGCTCCTCGCGGCCGGGCTGCCGGGCGTGGCGCTCTGGCTGGTGCTCTACGCGGGCGGCAACGGGATCTACTCGATCGCCCGCGGCACGGTCCCGCTCGCCCTGTTCGGCCCCGTGCGCTACCCGCTGGTGGTCGGCCGCCTCGCCCGGCCGGCCCTGGCCGCCCAGGCCCTGGCGCCGCCGGCGGGGGCCGTCGTGCTCACCCATGTCGGGCCGGGCGCCCTGTGGTGGATGCTCCTCGCGCTGGCGCTCGCCGCCCTGGGCCTGATCGGGGCGCTGTGGCGCGCGCGGTGACGGCGGGCCGGCAGGATCAGCGGATGCCGCCGTCGAGCAGGCGGTACCACGCGATGATCGCCGAGACGTACAGCCGGTTCAGCCCGTGGAGCGGCAGCGGCTCGATCGGCGTCAGCGGCAGGGGCAGGTTGCCGGCATCTCCGGTCGCGATGTAGGCGGCCATCGCCCGGCCCATCGCCGACTGGAGGCCCACGCCCCGGCCCTGGCAGCCGATATCGATGAGGAGCCCGGGCGCCGGCTCGTGGAGATGGGGCAGGTAGTCCCGGGTGATCGCGACGCGGCCGCACCAGCGATGGTCGAAGGCGATCCCGTCGAGCTGGGGGAAGAGCTTGCCGACGATCCGCTCGAGATGGGCCCAGTCGGCGGGGTCGCGCGGCTCCCGGAACGGTCCGCGGCCGCCCATCAGCAGGCGCCCGGTATGGTCGAGGCGGAAGTAGAGCAGGAGCTTGCGCGTGTCCGAGGAGACGTGGCCTTCGGGCAGGATCGAGCGCCGCAGGTTGTCGGTTAGCGGCACCGTGGCGACCTGGAACGAGTTCGCCGCGATCACCGTCCGCGCGAGGTTCGGCCACAGGCCGCCCGTATAGCCGTTGGTGCACAGCACGACCCGGCCGGTCGTCACCCGCTCGCCCTGGGCCGTGGTGACGGTCCAGCCCGATCCGGTCCGTTCGAGGCCGGTGACCGGCGATCCGCCGTGGATCGTGGCGCCGGCCTTCTGGGCGGCCCGGGCGAGGCCGCGGGCGTAGCTCAGGGGCTGGATCGCCCCGCCGCGGCCGTCGAGCCAGCCGCCGAGATAGCGGTCGGTCCCCAGCAGCTGCTCGGTCTCGGCCCTGTCGAGGACGCGGGTGGGCGCACCGAGATCCGCCCACTGGGCCGCCCGCTTGGCGACCTCGGCGAGCCCGGCCTCGGTGTGGGCGCCCTGGATCCAGCCGGCGCGGGAATGCGGCACGTCCATCCCGTGCCGGGCGATGAGGTCGAACACGACGTCGGCGGTCCCGCCGGCGAAGCGCGCGAGTCGCTCGCCGCGCTCCCGACCGAACCGCGTCACGAGGTCGGCGGGATCGTATTTCAGGCCCGGGATGACCTGGCCGCCGTTGCGGCCGGACCCGCCGTAGCCGACCTCCTGCGCCTCGAGCACGACGGGTCGGATGCCGCGCTCGGCGAGATGCAGGGCGGTGGACAGGCCGCAGAACCCGCCGCCGACGATCACCACCTCGGCCAGGCCGGATCGGGCCAGCGGCGGCGTGTCCGGCGCGGGCGCCGCCGTCGTGGCCCAGAGCGAGGGTGCGAGCGGGAACGGTTCGGCCACGGCGTGTCCTAGAGCGGGTGCAGCACGCGCTGCAGGAAGTCCCGGGTACGCGGATTCTGCGGCCGGTTGAGGACCTCGGCGGCCGGCCCCTGCTCGACGAGACGGCCGCCGTCGAGGAAGAGGACCCGGTCGGCGACCTCGCGGGCGAAGCCGATCTCGTGGGTGACCACGAGCATCGTCATACCCTCGTCGGCGAGGGCGCGCATGACCTTCAGCACGTCGCCGACGAGCTCGGGATCGAGGGCCGAGGTCGGCTCGTCGAACAGGATCGCCTCAGGCCGCATCGCGAGCGCCCGGGCGATCGCGACGCGCTGCTGCTGCCCGCCGGAGAGCTCGTTCGGCCGGGCGTGCTCCTTGCCCGAGAGCCCGACCCGGGCAAGCAGGGCGCGCGCCCGCTCCTCGGCCTCGCCCCGGGGCTCACCCTTCACGTGGATCGGCCCCTCGACGACGTTCTCGAGCGCCGTGCGGTTGGCGAACAGGTTGAAGCGCTGGAAGACCATGGAGACCCGCGTGCGGATCGCCTTGATGCCGCGCTTGTCCCGGTCAACCCGCTGCCCGTCGACGCGGATCTCGCCGCCGTCGTAGGCCTCGAGCCCGTTGATGCAGCGCAGGAGGGTCGACTTGCCGGATCCCGAGGGCCCGATGATGCAGACGACCTCGCCCTTGGTGACCTCGGCCGAGACGCCCTTGATCACCTCCAGCGCGCCGTAATGCTTGCGGACGTCCTCCAGCACGATCATCGATGCCGTCCCTTCGCCTCGAAGTGGCGGACCAGCAGGATCAGCGGCAGGCTCAGCGCGAGGTACATCAGCGCCACCAGCGTGTAGACGCTGGTGTTCTTGAAGGTCGACGAGGCGATCAGCTTTCCCTGGAGCGCCAGCTCGGCGACCGTGATGGTCGAGGCCTGCGACGAGTCCTTGAGCATCATGATCATGATATTGCCGTAGGGCGGCAGCGCGATCCGGATCGCCTGCGGCAGGATCACCCGCCGCATGGTCATGCCCCAGCCCATGCCGATCGAAAGCGCCGCCTCGACCTGGCCGCGATCCACCGCCTCGATGCCGGCGCGGAAGTTCTCGGCCTGATAGGCCGAGTAGGCGATGCCGAGCCCGATGATCGCCGCCTGGACGGCGGTGAGCGACAGGCCGAAATCGGGCATCACGAAGTAGATGTAGAACAGCTGCACGATGATCGGGATGCCGCGCAGGATGTTGATCATCACCGCGCTGAAGCCCGACAGGATCGCGATGCCGGAGACCCGCATCACCGCCCAGACCAGCCCGAGCAGCGTCGAGACCACCAGGGACGCGATCGTGATCAGGATCGTGAGCTGCACGCCCTGCAGCAGGATCGGCAGGTAGTCCTGGGCGTCGGCGAGGAACTCGCGCATGAAGGTCAGGACCGGTCGGCCGACGGCGGCAGACCCCACTTGGTCAGGATCGCCTGGAGCGTCCCCTCGGCCTTCAGCTTGGCGAGCGCCTTGTCGATCCTGGCGAGGAGCTCGGTGTCGGTCTTGCGGACGCTGAGGCCGACCGAGGCGACGACTGTCGGCTTGAAGGTCTCGACGAGGCGGACGCCGGGAAACAGGCCCTGCTTGACGTAGTAGGCGAGGATCGGCGCGTCGGCGAAGCCGGCCTTCAGCCGCCCGGAATTGACGTCCCGGATGATGTCGGGGATCGCGTCGTAGATCTTCACCTCGTTGAAGAGGCCCGACTTCTTCAGCGGCTCGACGAAGGCGGTGCCGACCTGGGCGCCCACTGTCTCGCCCTTCAGGTCGGCGAAGGACGTGTAGTCCTTCGTGTCGGTCTTCGGGACGATCAGCCCCTCGCCGTAGCTGTAGACGGGCGCCGAGAACGACACGACCTCCTTGCGCTGCGGCGTGATGAACATCGCCGCCGCGATGATATCGATCTTCGAGGCGGTGAGCGCCGGGATCAGCGTCGAGAATTGCAGCGGCTCGACCGCGACCGTGAAACCCGCCTCCTTGCTGACCGCGTTGACGAGGTCGACCATCACGCCTTGAATGCTGTTCGTCTTGGTATCGAGGAAGGTGAAGGGCAGGCCGGTGGGCGTCGATCCCACCTTCAGGGCCTGCGCGCCGACGGGGGCGCCGAGGACGCCGAGGAGCAGCGCTGACGACAGACACAGCTTGGCCAACCGTCTTCCCATGGTGCCGCTCCCGTGCAGTGCCCGGGTCACGCGGCGGAAGCCGGGCCCGATTTCATTCTCGTGAAGAATACCGCACGTTTTCGGTATCGACGCAAGCGACTTTCACGTGCATGAAGAAGCACACGAGAGGCAGGCTGGCGTGACGGTGAGCATCCCCCGAGGCGAGGCAACGGGTCCGGAACCGGTCGACCGGGCTGTGGGTCAGCGCCTGCGCGGCCTGCGTCGCGCGCGCGGGCTCTCGCTGGAGGCGGTGGCGTCAAGCACGGGCCTGTCGATCGGCTTCATCAGCCAGGTCGAGCGGGGCCTGTCGTCGCCGTCCCTGCGGGTTCTGGCGCTGCTCGCCGACACGCTGCAGATCGGGATCGGCGGCCTGTTCGAAGCGGGGCCGGACGCGCCCGACCCGGATCCCATCGTCGTGTTCCGGAAGGACCGGCCGGAACTTCAGCTCTGGCGGGCCGGCATCACCAAGCAGCTCCTGACCCCGCCAGGGGGCACGCAGGGGATGAGCCTGTTCCACGTGGTGCTGAAGCCCGGCGCGAGCACCGGCGACGAGCCCTTCAGCCACGACGGCGAGGAAGCCGGCCTCGTCCTCGCGGGGCGCCTCACCCTGATCGTCGAGGCGCGGACGCTCCAGCTCGCGGAGGGCGACAGCTTCCGCTTCGAGAGCCGGCGGCCGCACCGCTTCAGCAATCCCGACCCGCGCAGCCAGACCATCGTCCTGTGGGTCAACGTCCTCGGATCACCCGCGACGACGTGAGCGGGGCGCGGCGCGTCAGTTGCTCAGGCGCACGCTCGCGAGCGTGGTGCTGAAAAGCTTCAGCATGGCGGCGGTGATGTCGCCGTTCGTGGTCACCGGAAAATACATGCCGTCGGACGCGCAGGCCTGCAGGGCCGGCCCGATCTTCGATTCGTACGGCCTGACGTAGCTGTTGTAGAAATCGTTATCGTAGATCGGCAGGTACTGCGTGTAGATGATCCCGATCTTGACGTTCTTGTTCTTGAGATTCGTGCAGGTCGAGGGACTCAGCGGCCCGATGAAGCGGTTGCTCTGGATCTGGAAACCCGCGCTCTGGTTGGTGACGCTGCCGCCGGTGTCCTCGACGCCGTCGGTGACCATGAACAGGAACCGGATCGGCTTGTCCGGCGTCAGCCCGTCGCCGCTGGCCGGGATCGTCGCGTTCATCTTCGCGATGGCCCGCTCGAAATCGGTCTGATTGTCGGACTGATTATAGTAGGCGTAGGCGATATCGATATTCGGGGTCGCGGTCTTGATATTGTTCAAGGTCGGCGTCATCGCCTGCAGCCGCGTCTGCGTCACCGAATCGTTGAAGGTCCACATCTCCATCTGGAACTGTTGCGGCAGCAACATGCTGACATTCGCCTGATCGACGAGCGCCGAGACCGCGTCCCTCAGAACCTGGATGCGGAGCTTGATGTTGTTCCGCAACGCCACATGGTAGAAGTCGTTCTGATCGTCGCCGGTGATGTTGCCCTTGTTGTCGAAGGTGTGCTGGTGGCAGGCGAACGCGCACCCGTTGGTCGCGCGCTTCATGTTGCTCACGTCGGCATCGGTCGCCGCGAGCCCCATCGACGGCGAGTTGTCGAGCAGCAGGTAGTAGTTGATGTACTGCGAGGTGTTGCGGGTCGCCGAGGACGTGCCGCTGATGGGCATGGCCGGGATCTGCATCATCGATGCCAGGCTGGTCTTGACCGTCGCCGTGTAGGTGGCGGTGAGGCTCAGCGTCTTCGCGCTGTTCACCGGCGCGCCGGGGGCGAACGAGGTCACCGTGACGCCCGGAACCTTGGCGGCCTCGGCGCGGAACTGCGTCTCCATGTTCTGCAAGGTCGTCGTCGGGATCGTGTTGGTCTTCTGCGACATCACCGCGAGCACGGCGCCGTCGAGGGCGGTGTCGAGCTGGGTCTTCGCGGCGTTGCGGCGCCCGTAATCGATCGCCGCCGCCGTGGCGAACATGACCGGCAGCGTGACCAGCGCGAACGTCAGCGCGACCTGACCGGAGCGCGCCCGCGGAAACGCCGCGACGGCCAGCCTGAGAGCGCGGTTCAACCGGATGCGGAACACCGACACGGGCCTTCCCTCAAACACTAGTTGTAGACCGGGCAGGCGGTGCCGCCCGGCATGACGATCTCGCTGGGGGTGCGCTCGGACCACGGGATCTGCCGCGTGAAGGTCAATCCGCGGCCGCCGAAGATCCAGCGGTACAGGGCACTCCCGATGATCGGGGTGTAGGGCATCGTGACTTCCGCCAGGATGTAGCGGGCCCCGTCGAACTGATAGGCGGCCGGCGTGGCGGGGAGTCCGTTGCTCCCGTTGGCCTGGTTGGCCGGGCGCTTCGTCGCGTTCTGCGGCCAGCTGGAGCAGACGAAGCCCTTGAGCGACCCATTGACCGTTTCCACGCCCATCGCGTTGACCACGATCTGCAGGCCGGACGCGTCCAGCGGGCGCAGGATCGCGGTCGCCGCGCTGGTGATCTTCGTCATCCCGTCCTGCGTCGCCAGAGCCATCCCGTTCTGGGTCGCCAGAGCGTTGTCCACCCGTCCGGACAGATCGCCCAGCGTGCGCGCGAACAGGGTCAGTTTCCGGGTCGCGTCGACGACGCGCGTCAGCTCGGCGGTCCCGAAATACAGGACGATCAGCAGGGGCAGGACGAGCGCGAACTCGACGGCGGCGATCCCGCGCTCATCGCGGCGGAAGCGGCTCAGGCCGATCGGCAGGCCGCCCATCACGAGCACCCCGACGGTGCGGAGTAGGGCTCCACCTTGAACACCGTCGCGGCCTGCAGCACCCGCCGCCTGTTCGGCAGGTTGGGCACGGCGGCACCGAGCAGCGGGAAGAAGACCGGGATGTCCACCGCGGCCTGCACAATCACGATGGCCGAGTTCCCGGCGCAGGCGTAGCTGGCGAAGTTCGGGTTCCAGTCGCTCGCACCGCTGGCGTTGGTCGCGACCGGCGAGACCGGGTTGGCGGACCCGTAATCGGCCACCTTCTTCACGCTGACCCGCACATTGGCGCAGGTGAAGATCGTGACCCGGGGCGTGCCGTTCGGCTGCGTGCAGATCGCCGTCCGGAAGCGGCTCATCAGCGTCGCGGGGTCGGTTGTGCCGGCGTTCGTCGTCTGGAACGTGCCCGTGTAGATCTGCCGGCTGGCGTCGGACACCGCCTGCTGGAGGATCTCCTGCTCCCAGAACACGATCCCGTTCTCGAGGCAGGCCCCGACCAGCGCGAAGAACGGCAGGGCCACCAGGGCGAACTCCACGGCCGTCGCGCCCCCGCGCGCTCGCGCGAAGCGCGCGGCCCGTTCCCGGAGGTCGAGCAAGCGCGACGCCGCTCGGATTGCCCTGCTCACATCCCAACTCGAAATCGGAACCACCGAGCTCGAGAGAGCATCAAAAGCTTACTTTTCTCCGCGCATCACTGCTCAAAGTCGAGCCGTTCACGCACATGTGCTACCGAGCGGGCGCCGGAATAGTTCGTTAGCATCAACCAACAGTTGAGAGCGCCGCTGTTCCAGCCCTCATCGGTAACGCGGCGAGATCGCGTTCTTCGGCCAGGCGGAGATCGTCGCGTCGACGTCGCGCGAAGCGGTCGACAAGACAAGGCGCGGGTTCGGCGCACGTTCGGCGTGCTTTGACGTGTGGATGACGTGGAAATAGGACATTGCACAGTCACGATCGGACGGAGCGGCACAGAATCACGTCGAGATCAGTGCCATTAAGCGCGGCTTAAGAGGTCGCCGATAGTTTCACCGGCCAATATAAACCGCATGGCGATCCCCGATCATGGCCCGCGCTCTGCCGGACGTTGCCTCCATCGAAGAGGGTGTTGGGCTCCTCCGGACCCAGCTCCTGTCGATCTCCGACGCGATCGCGCGCACGCGCCAGGAGATCGCCGACCTCCGGCAGGAACAGGAGACGAGCCGCGCGCGGGACGAGCTCCTCGCCGTGGTGCAGGGCACCGAGGATGCCACCAACGCGATCCTGACGGCTTCGGAGAAGGTGGATACGCTCGCGCGCGGCATCGTGAGACGGTCGGGCGAGGACGCCAACCGGGCCGACGCCCGAGCCATCCAGATCGAGATGCAGACGATCTTCGAATCCTGCAATTTCCAGGACCTTACCGGCCAGCGGATCTCGAAGGTCGTGCGCACGATCGTCCTCGTCGAGGAGCGGATCGGCGAGATGCTGCGCGTCTGGTCCGGGCCCGGCGACGCGCCGTCGCGGCCGAATCCGACGACCGACACGCGCAGCGAGGAGGCGGCCCTGCTCAACGGCCCCGTCCTGCCCGGCGACGCCTCGGTATCGCAGGACACGGTCGACGCGATGTTCCCGTAAGGCGCGGTCCGGAAGGCGTGCCGATGGGCCGGATACTCCTCATCACGGACGATCCCGCACGCAGCCAGGGCCTGGCCCAGGACCTGTCCGATGGCCTGTCCTGTGAGCTCCACGATCTGCGCGCCGCGGAATTGCCCCTCGGCGGCGCGACCGCGATCGTCACCGACGTGCACGATCTGGGCGCGAGCTCCGTCGAGCGTCTCCGCCGCCGTCTCGCGGAGGTCCGGCACGGCGCTCCGCTGACCGTCCTGCTCCACACCGACAGCCCGCGAACCCGGCTGCTCGGCGTCGCCCTCGGCGCGACCCACACGCTGTGCGCGCCGTTCGACACGGATCGCCTGCGGGAGACGCTGGGGGCGCCGCGCGCGGCCGCGCGCCTCGCGAGCTTCGCGGACGAGCCCCTGCCGGCCTGCGCCGTGCGGACGGCCGCGGCGGTGCGCGGATTCTATGCCTCGGTGTTCGTGCCCGACCAGCCGATCACGCCCGGCGTCATCGACAACGGAACCCAGGCCATCGACCTCGCGATCCGGGACACCGGGATCCGCGACTGGGTCCGGGCGGTCCGCCAGTTCGACGACGCCACGCACCAGCACTGCCTGCTGGTCGCCGGTCTGGCGGCGGCCTTCGCGGCGAGCCTCGGCCTCGGCGAGCAGGAGCGCCACCGCCTGACCAAGGCGGCCCTGCTGCACGACGTCGGCAAGATCCACATCCCGGCCGCCATCCTCAACAAGCCGGGCCGGCTCGACGACGCCGAGCTGGCCGTCATGCGGCTGCATCCGGAGAAGGGCTACAGCATGCTCGTCGATCAGGGCTTCGAGCAGCAGATGCTGCACGTCGTCCGGTCGCACCACGAGATGCTCGACGGGTCGGGCTATCCGGACCGGCTCAAGGGAGAGGAGATCCCCGACCTCGTCCGCCTCGTCACCGTCTGCGACATCCACGCGGCCCTGATCGAGCAGCGGCCCTACAAGCGGCCCATGGCGAGCGAGGCGGCCTACGCGATCCTCGAGGGCATGGCGGGGCGGCTCGACCCGGCGATCGTCGGCGCGTTCCGGCCGGTCGTCGCCGCCTTCGCGCCCCACACCCTCGACGCGGCCTGACAGCGTTCGGCGGCGTCGGGCCGCGGCTCCGTCGCGTTCCTTCGGCCGCGTTCCTTCGGCCGCGTTCCTTCGGCATGCGAGAGCCGCGCCGCGGAGGGATCCGCGGCGCGGCGTGCGTTTTCCACCGTCACGGCGTCGGGCGCTGCGCCGTGCGCGGCCCGCGACGCCGCGGGCTCACTCGGCCGGCTGGAGATCCGGCGCGGGGGGAAGCGGCGCCATGGTCTGGCCGGACAGGGCCGCGGCGAGCTTGGCCTCGTCGACCTCGTTCTCCCAGCGCGCCACCACGATGCAGGCCACCGCGTTGCCGATGAAGTTGGTCAGCGCGCGGCACTCCGACATGAAGCGGTCGACGCCGAGGATCAGCGCCATGCCGACCACCGGCACGGAGGGCACCACGGCGAGCGTCGCCGCCAGGGTGATGAAGCCCGAGCCGGTGACGCCGGCGGCACCCTTGGACGACAGCATGGCGACGAGCAGCAGCAGCGCCTGCTCACCGTAGCTCAGCGGCGTGTCGGTCGCCTGCGCGATGAACAGCGCCGCCATGGTCATGTAGATGTTGGTGCCGTCGAGGTTGAACGAATAGCCCGTGGGCACCACGAGGCCGACGACCGGCTTCGAGCAGCCGGCCCGCTCCATCTTCTCCAGCAGCGAGGGCAGTGCCGACTCGGAGGACGACGTGCCGAGCACGAGGAGCAGCTCTTCCTTGATGTAACGGATGAGCTTGATGATCGAGAAGCCGTTGTAGCGGGCGACCGCCCCGAGCACGACCAGCACGAAGATCGCCGACGTCAGGTAGAAGGCGCCGACGAGGTAGGCGAGGTTGGCCAGCGAGCTGATCCCGTACTTGCCGATCGTGAACGCCATCGCGCCGAAGGCGCCGATCGGGGCGACCTTCATGATGATGTTGACGACGCCGAAGATCGCCTCGGACAGGACCTTGATGATGTCGAGCACCGGCTTGCCGCGGTCGCCCAGGAAGGCGAGGCCGAAGCCGAACAGCACCGAGAAGAACAGCACCTGCAGGATCTCACCGCCCGCGAAGGCGCCGACCGCCGTCGTGGGAATGATGTTCATCAGGAAGTCGACGATGCTCTGCTCCTTCGCCTTGCCGGCGTAGGTGGCGACCGCCTTCGGATCGAGCGACTTCGGATCGATGTGCAGGCCGTTGCCCGGCTGGAGCACGTTGGCGACGACGAGGCCGACGATCAGCGCCAGCGTCGAGAACGTCAGGAAGTAGATCAGCGCCTTGCCGCCGACCCGACCGACCTTCTCGAGGTTGGTCATCCCGGCGATGCCGGAGACGACGGTCAGGAAGATCACCGGCGCGATGATCATCTTGACGAGCTTGATGAAGGCGTCGCCCAGCGGCTTCAACTCGGCGCCGAGCTGCGGGTAGAAATGGCCGAGCAGGATGCCGATCGCGACGGCGACCAGGACCTGGAAGTACAGTGTCCGGTACAGCGGCTTCGATTTGGCGGGCGGATGCGGGGCGGTGAGTGGTGACGGTACGGCAGCCATCGGGCGTTCTCCCTGTCTCGGGTTTCGGGCGGGGCGGCTCGCGTCGGGGTGTCCCGGCGGTGTCCGCGCTTGCTGTTGGCCTTCCGGCGCGCAGCCGTTCTCTGACGACATGGCTGCGTTTCGTGACGAGAATGGCAACCGGCATGCCAATTGACCGACGGCCGCTACATTTCTTTAACCACCTGGTGGAGATAGCTTTTTTCAGGCAGGCTCCCGGCAGGGCCGCGGGTGGTCTTGCGGATTCCCGCACGCCGCAGGCCGGAACGGTCCGGATCTCCGCACTGGCCCGCCGCCGGTGAGCGGGCACCCGCCCTCCGGTCACCGCCCGCCCTCGCGCCGGGGTGTCGCCGTCGTGGTCGGGCTCTGCGCGATCCTCGTGACGGCGTGGCTCGCCGGGCGCGCCGCGGAGCGCTGGGCCCTCTCGGACCTGCGGCGCGGCGCCCGTTCGGCGATCGGCCTTCAGGTCGGCGTCCTGCTCGCGGAGATGCAGAAGCAGGCGTCCCTGCCGCTGGCGCTCGCGGCCGACCCCGAGGTCGCCGCCGCGGTCGGTCCCGATCCCGGGCGCGACCTCCTCGACCGTGTCGACCGGCGGCTCGCCCAGGTCGCCGCCGCCACGGGTTCGGCGGTCATCTACATCATCCGCGCCGACGGACTCACGGTCGCGGCGAGCAACGCGGGCGAGGATCGCAGCTTCGTCGGCCGGGATTACGGGTTCCGCCCGTATTTCAAGCAGGCCCTGGCCGGCGGGGCCGGCTCCCAGTTCGCCCTCGGCACGGTCAGCGGACGGCCGGGCCTGTACCTCGCGCGCCGGATCGGGGCCGGGAGCGGGGTCGTCGTGGTGAAGGTCGAGTTCGACGCCGTCGAGTCGGCGTGGCGGGCCGCCCGCGAGGTCACCTTCGTCACCGACGCCCGTGGCATCGTCCTCGTCACCAGCGAGCCGGGCTGGCGCTTCGACACGCTCAGCGCCGTCGACGCGGCCGAGCGCGCCCGGATCGAGGCGGGACAGGAATTCGGCAACGCCCGCCTGGAGCGCCTGCCGCTCCATCCGGTCGCGGGCGAGCCGGACGTGGTGCGGGTCGGGCGCGGGTCGCTGCCGGCCTGGAGCGCGATCCTGTCGCAGGCGCCCGTACCGGGCACGGACTGGCAGCTGCGGACGCTGACGCCGCTCGGCACCGCCGTCGAGCGGGAACGCCTGCAGGCCTGGATCATCGCGGCCCTCGTCACGGCATTCGCCGGCTACGGGATCTTCGCGCTCACCGATCGCGGCCGCCGGACCCGGGCGCGGCTCGCCGAGGCCGCGGCGCGCCGGGCGGAGCTGGAATCGAGCGTCGAGGCGCGGACGCGGGCGCTGCGGGAGACCAATGCCCAGCTGCGCGCCGAGATCGCGGAGCGGCAGCGCGCCGAGGCCGAGCGCGAGCGCCTCGGCCGCGAACTGGCGCAGGCCGGCCGGCTCGCGGCGCTGGGCCAGTTCGCGGCCAGCATGGCCCACGAGATCAACCAGCCGCTGGCGGCGATCCGCTCCTACGCGGACAATGCCGCGATCCTGATCCGCCGCGGTCGGGGCGAGGACGCGGCCGAGAATGCCGCCGCCATCGGGCGGCTCACCGATCGCATCGCCGGCCTCACCCGGCAACTCAAGGGCTTCGCCCGCCGCGCCTCGCCGCGGCGGGAACCGGTTTCCCTGCGTGAGGTGGTGGCGAACGCGCTGGAACTCGTGGCGGCGCGCGCCGCCGCGCTGCACGTCCCGCTGGAGGCGGACCGGCCCGCCCCGGATCTGCGCGTCCTCGGGGACGGTCCGCGGCTGGAGCAGGTCCTGGTCAACCTGCTGCAGAACGCCGTCGACGCCGTGGCGGGTCGCGAAGAGGCCCGCGTCAGCCTGCACCTCGTCGAGGGGGACGAGCGCGTCGCGATCGAGGTGGCCGATACCGGGCCCGGGATCCCCGCGGAGGTGCGCGGCCAGATCTTCGACGCCTTCTTCACGACCAAGGCGGACGGCCTCGGCCTGGGCCTCGCCATATCCCGCGGGATCGTGGAGGATTGCGGCGGGAACCTGATCCTAGCCGGCGGCGACGGCGCCGGGACGGTCTTCCGGATGGAGATGATCCGGGCGCCGGACGCGGTCCCGAACGTGGGCAAGCCCGTGGGAGCGACACCGTGAGCGGACCGGCGGACGCGCAGGCGGGGACCGAGCGCGTCGTCTTCATCGACGACGAGGCCGACGTGCGCCGGGCCAACGGCCAGAGCCTGGAGCTCGAGGGTTTCGCCGTCGAGGCCTTCGCGGCCGCCGAGCCGGCGCTCGCGGCGATCCTGGCCGCGCCGCCCGGCGTGGTGGTCACCGACGTGCGGCTGCCGGGGCTCGACGGCGTCGCTCTCCTGACGCGGCTGCGCCGGGTCGACCCCGACCTGCCGGTCATCCTGATCACCGGCCACGGGGACATCCGCATGGCGGTGGCCGCCATGCAGGACGGGGCCTACGACTTCCTGGCCAAGCCCTATCCCGCCGAGGCGCTCGTCGTGTCCGTGCGCCGGGCGCTGGAGCGGCGGCGGCTCGTGACCGAGAACCGGGCGCTGCGGGCCCGGCTCGACGCGGCGATCGAGGAGGATCCGGCTTTCCTCGGGACCTCCCCGGCGATCGTGGGCCTGCGCGCCCTGGTGCGCGAGGTGGCGCAGGCCGACGTCGACGTGCTGGTTTTCGGCGAGACCGGGTCCGGCAAGGAGGTCGTGGCCGGCGCCCTGCACCGGTGGAGCCGCCGCGCGGAGCGAAACCTCGTGGCCATGAATTGCGGGGCGCTGCCCGACAGCGTGGTCGAGAGCGAGCTGTTCGGGCACGAGGCCGGCGCCTTCACCGGGGCCCTCAAGCGCCGGGTCGGCCGCATCGAGCACGCGCAGGGCGGCACGCTCTTCCTCGACGAGATCGAGAGCATGCCGCTGCCGCTGCAGGTCAAGCTCCTCCGCGTGCTCCAGGAGCGCACCGTGGAACCGCTCGGCACCAACGAGGTGCGCCCGGTCGACATGCGCGTGGTCGCCGCCACGAAGGTCGATCTCGGGCAGGCGGCCGCGCAGGGCACCTTCCGCGACGACCTCTATCACCGGCTCAACGTCATCACGATCGCGATCCCGCCCCTGCGCGACCGCGGGGAGGACGTGCTGCTGCTGTTCCAGCACTTCCTGCGCCGGGCCGCGGAGAAGTTCGGGCGCCCGGTGCCGCCCGTCACGCCGGCGATCCGCGAGCACCTGCGCCGCCACGCCTGGCCCGGCAACGTCCGCGAGCTCGGCCATTTCGCCGAGCGCTGCGCACTGGGCCTCGCGGCGGCGGCGCAGCCCGCGGCCGAGAGGGCCGCCGCCAGCCTCACCGATCAGGTCGATCGCTTCGAGCGGCAGCTGATCCGCGACGAGCTGATCATGGCCGGCGGCGATGTCCGCGCCGCCGCGGAAGCCCTCGGCCTGCCGCGCAAGACCCTCTACGACAAGATGGCCCGGCACGGTCTGACCCCGGGCGACTACCGCTAGGGCCGTCGCCCGGCCCGTCCCGGGCAACGACGGTGCCGGCGCGATCACGGGAGCGCCGCGACGGCGACCTGCCGAAAAGGGGTACGCGGGCCGGTGCGGAAACTGCTTAGCGTAGCGGACGGATCCCCCCGCCGAGCCGCCCATGCCCCGCTTCTTCATCGACCTGCACGACGGAACCGAGCTCGTCCGCGACAAGGACGGCTACGACCTGCCCGGTCTCGAGGCCGCCCGGTCGCAGGCCGTGAAGATCATGACGCGGATCGCGCAGGGGCTCTCCGACCGGCCCGGGCGCCAGGATTACATCGCGGCGGTCCGCGACGACACGGGCGTGGTGCGGATGCGCTTCCGCGTGTCGCTCGATGCCGGCCCCGTCGGCTGACGTGCCGAGACGCCGAGCGGCCCCGGCGCGCGCGCGGCCGGGACAGGTCCACCTGACGTTCGCGTCGATTTGGCGTAGGCTGGCGTTCCCTAGCCGAGGAGGGACGACATGGGTCTGATCGCCTTCATCCTGATTGGTGGCCCCTGGGTGGCGGCAACGGCGTGGCTCTGGCACCAAGCCGGGGGCGCGGAGGCATGGCGCAACGCCGTCCACGGCACCGTGCCTGGCAGGCAGTGACGCGGCCCGCGCCCACCGTTCGCCTCCAACGCTCCTGACGGGCGCGGCTCTCCGGATCCGGTCCGCGGTATCACCGCCGACACGGCCGGGGGCGGCCACGCTGTCGACCGCGCTGCGAGCCGGGGCGAGATCGCGTCCCGCGCTGCGCGGCGGCTCAGAACCGGCTCGGCGCTCGGGTGCCCGCGCCCGACACCCCGCTCACGCCCGCGCTGCTCGAACGGACCGCCGTGCCACCGTCCAGCCCCCGAACGAGCAAGCTCAGCGCCAGGAGGGCGAGGAGAAGGCCCGCGGCCTTGTTCATCCGATTCAGAACCTGGCTGGTCACGCAGCGCCGGAACAGGGACACCGCGGTGTTGAGCACCACCCACCAGCCGAACGAGCCGACGAAGACACCGGCCGCCAGGACCGGGAACGGTGCGGTCCCGCGCTCGAGGAAGGCCGGCATCGCGGCCAGGAACAGCACGGGAGTGACCGGATTCGTCAGGGCCAGCACGACCGCGCTGCCGTAGCTCACCGCCAGCGTGTCGCGGCACGCGCGGCCCTCCTGCAGCACCGAGACGCTGCGAAGCACCCGGACCGCGAGGGCGAGCAGCACCGCCCCCGAGATCAGGGAGAGAACGGCGCCGTTCGACCACACCGCGGCGAGCTCCGCGCCCCAGCGCATGACGAGACCCCCGTATGTCAGGTGCACGGTGGCGACACCGAGCCCGGTGGCGAGGCCGGTCGACAGGCCGCCTGACAGCGTTCGCTGAACGCACAGCAAGCTCGTCGGCCCGATCGGCGCGGCGATGGACAGACCGAGACTCGCGCCGGTGAGCAATGCCGTGCCGACGACGCTCATGGCACCGGGAGTCCCGTCAGTCGTCTTCCGCGCGGTCGAGGGGCGAGGCGGCCGCCCGGGACCCCGCGGCCGCCTTCTCGGTGCCCGGGCACCCGATGTGATCGCGCTCCACGGCGGACGACGCTTGGGCACACGCGATGTCCGGCATGTCGTTCAGCTCGTCCGCCCGGGCGCCGGCGCAGAACAAGACGACCACGGCGGTTGCGACGACTGTTTTCATGGCTGTTCCTCCCTCGCGTCGACACACTAGGGAGGGCCGGCCCCCTGGCATCCTCTGTTCGGCGGATGGCGCTGCCAGCGCCGCGCCGCGCTCCTCGCCGGCGTCCCGGTCGGGCGACAAAGCACATTGGCGCCAGGCACTTACACCGCCGCACCGGCGGTCCGGGCGGCCGTGTCGACGCCGCGTATCCGGGGCCGGGGGGCGGTGAGTCCGTCGAAACGGCCCTCGGCGCACCGTCCCTGCCGGACGGCATCCTCTGTTTGAAGGATGCAAATGTCGGTTTTGGACTGATATTGGTATTATCGCGGTCAGAAGAATCGTCGCGGGACGTGCCAATGCGGGAAGCGCTTATCGACCGGATCTACGAGGCTGCGGGCACGCCGGAACTCTGGCCCGACGTCCTCCAGTCCATCGGCGATATGGCGAACTCGGACGGCGCTGTGCTCGCGGTGCTCCCGCCCGTCGGGACCTCCCGCTGGATCGCCTCACCGGCCCTGGAGCAGCGACTCGGTCACCAGACCGGCGCGGGGCGCAGCAGCGGTCGGATGGCGCCGTGGCGCACCGACGCCCAGGCGGGCTTCACGCGCGACGTCGACCTCGTGCCGGCCTCCTACGAAGGCTGGCCCCGCGAAGGCGACAGGCCGTTCTGGCAGGTGGGCACAACGATTCCCCTTTCGACAGGCGACATCGCGATCGTCACCGCCGAACGGCGGGCTCAAACCGGCCCCCATGAGGCCTCCGTCCTGCCCGGACTGGACGCCTTGCGACCACACCTCGTGCGCGCCTGCGAGCTCAGCGCGCAGTTCAGCTGCGAGCGCGGCCGCGTCACGACCGCGACGCTCAGCCAGATCGGACTCCCCGCCGCCGTTCTGTCGGCCTCGGGTCGGGTGCTGACCATGAATGCCCGGCTGCAGGAGCGGGAGGAGGTCCTGCCCCCCGGCCAGCACGGCGGCCAGCTCTTCAAGAGCCTGATCAACAGCAAGCTGCTGCAGGACGCGATCGGCAACGTCGTTGGCGGCCGGCGCCCGGCGCAGACCATGCCGGTGCGCAGCTACTCTGATCACCGTCCTCAGATCGCTCATGTCATGCGCCTGAAGCAGCGCCCCGGCGACGTCTTCGGTGCCTCGGCGGTGCTCCTCGTTCTCGTGCATGTCGGCGCGCGGGCGGTTCCGGACGACGGCCTGCTGAACATGCTGTTCGACCTGACCCCGGCGGAGGCGCGGTTGCTCCAGGCACTCGCCGGAGGCTTGCGTCTGCAGAGCTACGCCGAGAGCGTCGGCGTCCAGACAAGCACCGTCCGCACCCAGCTCAACTCGATCTTCAACAAGACCGGAACGAAGCGGCAGGCCGATTTGCTGAGCATCGTCACGTCGCTCGCGCTCTTCAGCGGGCAGACGACGAAGCGCCTGGGCGCGGCGTGAGTCACAGATCGGCGTCGCGGAGGAAGGCGGCCAGCACCTGCGCGGTCGGAAAGGCCTCGAAAGCCCCGAACTGGCAGGTCGTGAGCGCACCGCAGGCCGCGGCCTGCCGCAGGGTCGTGTCGAGGGGCTCTCCCGCGAGCAGGCCCGCGATCAGCCCGGCCGTGAACGCGTCCCCCGCGCCGACCGTGTCGACCGCCGCGACCGCGAAGGCCGGCTGGCGGAGGGGGGGCAGTCCGGGGCGGAACGCCACCGCGCCGCGCTCTCCCAGGGTCACGATCAGCAGTCCGAGGCCTCCGGAGAGCAGGGCGGCGATCCCCGGCGTCGCTTCCGTGGCGTCCGCGATGGCGTCGGGAGTCCCGAGGCCGAGGTCGGCGGCCTCGACCGCGTTGACGACGAGGATCGCGGTATCGGCCAGGATCGCCGGGTCGATGGGGCGCATCGGGGAGGGATTCAGCAGCGTGGGGATGCCCGCCTGCCGAGCGAGCGCGAACGCCGCTCGGATCGAGGCGTCCGGCGATTCGAACGTCGCCGCCACGAGGTCCGCTCGCTCGAGGCGGGCGGCGACGGCTCGGACGTCCTCCGCACCGAGGGCGAGGTTGGCCCCGAGGCAGACCGCGAGACAGTTCTCGCCGGCCGCGTCGACGAACGCGACGCCGCCGCCCGTCGAGCCGGCATGCGGCACCAGCATGTCCTCGGCGAATCCGACCCGCGCGAAGGTGGCGCGGACCATAGGGGAGAACACGTCCGTGCCGACGGCGAAGAGTCCGTCCACCCCGACGCCGAGCTGGTGCGCGGCGAGCGCGAGGTTGAAGCCCTTGCCGCCAGGCTCGGCGAGGAAGGCCAAGCCATCGAGGGACTCGCCCGCCTGCGGTAGCCGCGCGACCTTGACCGAGCAGGCGATCACGAAGCTTCCGACGACGAACAGGCGCATGGAGCGCTCCGAACCTGTACACTGCGAATAGCTGTACCGGAGGCCGATCGGACGTGCGCCCCAAAAATCGGACGATCAAGGGTGATGTCGAGGCGGACCTCGCGGAGGGCGAGCGTCCCTCGGTGCTCTCTCTCCTCCGCCTGCGCGCCGACACGGCGATGCCGCTGTACCGGCAGATCGAGGGTCAGCTTCGCGAACTGATCCTGTCGGGCTCGCTGCCGCCGGGTGTCACCTTGCCGGCCGAGCGCCAGCTCGCCGACAGCCTCGGGGTCAGCCGCGTGACGGTCCAACGCGCCTATGCTGAACTCAGCGACAACGAGCTGCTCGTCCCGCGCGGGCGCTGCGGCTTCCTCGTGCGCCGTCCCCCCGAGCCCGTGCGCCCGGGTATGGACCGGCTCAAGGGCTTCACGGAGGAGATGCGGGAGCTGGGGAAGATCCCATCCTCGCGCATCCTCGATCGGGCGGTCACCGAGGACCGCTCGATCGCATCGATCTTCGGCCTGCCCTCGACGGCCCCGTTCCTGCGTCTGACGCGCGTTCGCTCCGGCGACGGCGTGCCGATGTCGCGCGAGGTCGCCTGGTACAACATCCGCGCCGTGCCCGCCCTCGAGACCGGCGACCTCTCCGGTTCCGTCTACGCCTTCCTGAGCGCGCACCCGGGCGGCCGCCTCGTGCGCTGCGAGCAGACGGTGGAGGCCACCATGCCGACGGCGGACGAGTGCGAGATCTTCGCCTTCGAACAGCCCCTCCCGTGCCTGCTGATCAAGCGCCACAGCTACAATCAGGCCTCGGTGATGATCGAGTACGTGGAAGGCCTGTTCCGAGGCGATGCCTATCGCTATCGGCTGAATCTGCGCGCGTAGTATTCCCGGCTGACCGAACCGGACTCGCTTCCGTACGGTGCGCACGACGGGCTGGGCGATGCCCCGCTCGCACCGCTTCCGGTCCGCGACGGGGACCCGCCTCCTTCAGGAAAGAGCTCTCCACGCTCGCCGGGCAAGTCGATTCCGTCGAGGCCGCCATCCGTCGCCCGCCGCCGCCACGGCACGGGAACGACGGCCGAGCTTCGCCCTTTTAACGGACGAGAACGCCCCTGTGCCTCGCGTGGAACAGCGAGAAGCGCCGTGGTACACCTGATGTCTCGCGAGCGATCAGCCGGCGCAGCCAGCCATCCCGCTTCGGTCCGGAGCACACGATGAGCGAGTCCTCGACGGCGCCGACCCTGGCGACCTTGGCGACAGCCCGGGCCGGCCGGACGCAGCGTCGGCTCGCGGTCGCCGTCAGCCTCCTGTTCGGGGCCGTCACCCTCGCGCTGCTGCCGTTCGCCAGCCGCCCGATGCCGCCGATGCCGGGCTTCGTGCCCGTCTACCAATCGGCGCTGATCGTGGTCTACGGCCTGACCACGTACCTGTTCCTCACGCAGTACCGCCGCATCGGCTCGGCGCCGCTGCTCGTGCTCGGGGCCGGCAGCCTCTACGTGACGCTCGTCGTCTTCCAGCAGATGCTGTCGTTCCCGAACGTCCTCGCGCAGGGTCGGCTCCTCGGCGACGGGCCGGACACCACGACGTGGCTCTGGACCTTCTGGCATCTCGGGCCGCCGCTCTTCGCGCTGCCCTACGCGCTCCTGGAGGGCGACGAGCGTCCGCCGCAGGCCCCGCGCGGAAAGGCCGGACGGATCGGCTGGGCCACCGTCGCCGGGACCGTCGCGGCCGCCGCGCTCACCGGCGTGGTGGCCGTCCGCTACGTCCACCTCCTGCCGAAATGCGTCGAGGGCGACGATTACTGGCTGCTCACCACCTCGGGCATCGGGCCGGGCGTGGTCGCCCTGACCGTCATCGCGCTGGCCGTGCTGTGGTGGAAGACCCGCCTGCGGACCGTGCTCCAGCTCTGGCTGGCCGTGTCGCTTCTGCTGCTCGTCTTCGACAACATGGTCACGCTTCCGGGCGCCGCCCGCGGCACGGTCGGCTGGTTCGCGGGCCGGATGGAAGCCCTGGTGGCCGGCTTCATCCTGCTCGGCGTCTACCTGCGCGAGGTCGACTTCCTGTACGCGCAGGCCGCGGCCGCCGCCGAGGACCGGGAGGCCCGGCGGGCGGAGCTGCAGCGTGCCCGCGACAACCTCGCCCTGGCGCTGGAAGCGGCCGAGATGGGCGACTGGGAGCTCGACCTCCGCGGCAACACGGCGCGCCGGTCGCCGAGGCACGACGCGATCTTCGGCCACAGCGCTCCGGTCGCGGCATGGGACGTCGGGACCTTCGTCGAGCACGTCGTCCCCGAGGACCGAGACGCCGTGCGGGCGGCGTTCGATGCCGCCATCGGGACGGGCCGCCTCGACATCGACTGCCACATCCGGAGGGCCGAGGATGGGGCCGCCCGCTCGGTCACGATGCGGGGCAAGGTCTACCGCGACGGGAACGGCCAGCCCCGGTCCATGGCGGGCGTCGTGATGGACACGACGCGCCAGCGCGAGGCCGAGGAACGCCTGAACCAGTCTCAGAAGATGGAGGCCATCGGCCAGTTGACCGGCGGCGTGGCGCACGACTTCAACAACCTGCTGACCATCATCGTCGGCAACCTCGACATGATCGTGCGAAAGCCCGACAACCCGCAGCGCGTCGAGAGGCTGGCCACGTCGGCGATGACGGCGGCGCGGCGCGGGGCCGAGGTCACCGAGAAGCTGCTGTCGTTCTCCCGGCGCCAGGTGCTCCGGCCCGAGACCGTCAACCCCAACCGGCTGCTCAAGGACTTCCAGGCCCTGCTGAAGCGGGCCGTCGGCGAGACCGTCGAGATCCGGTTCGACCTCGACGCGGTCCTCGATCCGGTCCGGCTCGATCCGGGACAGTTCGAGAGTGCGGTGCTGAACCTCGCGGTCAACGCCCGGGACGCGATGCCGGACGGCGGCGTCCTGATGGTCAAGACCTGCAACGGGCACCTCGATGCCGCGGAGATTCCCGACCGGCCCGACCTGCGGCCGGGCGCCTACGTGCTCGTCTCGGTCACCGACACGGGCCAGGGCATGGACGCCGCCACGCGCAGCCGCGCCTTCGAGCCGTTCTTCACGACCAAGGATGTTGGCAAGGGAACGGGCCTCGGCCTCAGCCAAGTCTACGGGTTCGTGCGGCAGGCCGGAGGGCACGCGCAGATCAAGAGCGAGCCCGGCGCCGGCACCTCCATCGAGCTCTACCTGCCGCGCTCGGCCGAGAGGGCCGTCGAGGCCCGGCCGGACAACACCCTCCCGCTGCGGCGGGCGGCCTCCGGCGAGGTGGTGCTCGTGGTCGAGGACGAGCCGGCGGTGCTGGAGATGGCGGTCGAGAGCCTGGGCGAGCTCGGTTACCGGACCCTGACCGCGACCCGGGCGTCGGAGGCCCTGGAGCGGCTGGGCGGCCCCGAGCGCATCGACATCCTGTTCTCGGACGTCGTCATGCCCGGTGGCATGAACGGCGTGCAGCTCTCGGTCGAGGCCCGGCGCCTGCGTCCCGGCCTGCGGGTGCTCCTGACGTCCGGTTACACGGGCACGGCGCTCGACGAGCACGCGGTGCCGGCCGACCTGCCTCTCCTGAGCAAGCCCTATCAACGGGACGAACTCGCCAACAAGCTCCGGGTCGTCCTGGGCTGAACCCCCGGGCCCACGGCATGCCGCCCCGCGATCGCGCGGCGTCGCGGACGGGTTGTCCGTCAACAGGCCTGAAGGCTTAACCCGGCCTTAACCGACCGGTTCAGCCCGCAGCAGCGGCATGTCGGCATGCTCCGTCCGTCCTCAACGGCGCCGGTACGCGCAAGGAGCTGTCCCATGCCCATCATGCCCTGGATCCACGATACCCTCTATGTCGGCAGCTTCGCCGCCCTCGTCCTCGTCGCGCGGCAGGCGCTCGTGCGGCGCGATCTCGGGCTGTCCGGCCTGCCGGGCCTCGAACGCCTGCGCCGGTCGCTCGGGCCCGGCACCGGATTCCGTGAGCGGCGCCGGTTCACGTCGCCCCGGACCAGCGGCAACACCGCCTTCGACGCCTGGCGCGACGGCGAGATCGGCCGCATCGAGGGGGAGCGCCGCGCGCTCGAAACGCGTCTCCGGGACTTCGAGGGTTTCGTCGACGCGCTGAAGCGCGCGAAGGATCGCGCGACCTTCGAGCGCTTCGTGGCGGAACATCCCGCGGGATCGGGGGCAGCGGTCGACATCGCCGGCACCGCCGATCAGGCCGAACATCGAAAAGGCTAGGTCGCCTCAGGGTTGCACCGGAGCGTCGGGGCCACGCCGTAGAGGGTCAGAATCCTCGTCTCCTCTACGCCGCCCCGCGCGACGCTTCGAAGACCGCGGCGAAACCTCCGAAGATCATCCGCGCCCCGTCGAACGGCATCGTCAGATCGCGGAAGCGCGGATCGGTCCGCATCGCGGCCTCGCACCGGTCTGCCGTCTCCCGGTCGGGCCAGAGGATCCACCCGAGGACGACGCTCTCGCCGTCGCGAAGGGCGACGGACCGCCGGAAATCGGTCCGCTCGCCCTCCGGAACGTTGTCGCCCCAGGCCTCCATCTGGTGGAGCGCGCCGTACTCCCGGAACAGCGCCCAGGCCGCCCTGGCCGACGCGACATAGGCCTCCCGGTTCGCGTCGGGAACCGGCGTGACGAACCCGCTCACGTAAGTCATGGGTTGCCTCCTCGAGTCGGTGTGCGCGCGGAAAGGCTTCAGGCCGGAGCCTGCCCTCGCGTCATGGCCTCGGGGTCCATCCACATCAGCTCGACGACGTGGCCATCCGGATCCTCGATGTTCCGGCCGTACATGAACGTGCCCATCTCCTGCGGCGGCCGCAGATCGGCGCGACCGCCGGCGGCGACGGCGCGCTCCACGCTCGCATCGACCGCGGCCCGGCTCTCCTCCGACAGGCAGACCAGCACCTCGTTGGCGGCGCGGGCATCGGCGATGGCGCGCGGCGCGAAGTTCGCGAATTGGGCGTGGCTGAGGAGCATGACCACGATGGCGTCCGAGAAGACCATCGCGGCGACCGTCCCGGCCTGCGAGAAGCGCGGGTCGCGCTGGGCGCCCAGGGCGACATAGAAGCCAGCCGCGAACTCCACGTCGGCGACGGGCAGGTTCACGAAGATCATCTTGGGCATGGCGACCTCCTCAACGGCTTGCCGAGCTTGACTGTATCAGTTACCTAAGTCAACCATGAAGTTACAAAAAGATACCAAAATTGCGGCTGCGAGACCGCGCTGGTACGACGACGCCTGCGGCGCCGCCCACGGCCTGGAGCTTCTCGGCGAGCGCTGGGCGCTCCTGATCGTCCGCGAGTTGATGTTCGGACCGCGCCGGTTCGGGGCGATCCGAGGGGCGCTCAGCGGCATCAGCGCGAAGGTGCTGACCGAGCGGCTGCAGGGTCTGAAGCAGGCGGGCATCGTCGCACAGCGGACTCTGCCGCCGCCGGCCTCGACGCCGGTCTACGAGCTGACCCCATGGGGCTACGAGGCCGAGCCGATCTTCTCGGTGCTCGGGCGCTGGGCGGCCCGTTCGCCCTCCCACGACCCCGCTCTGCCGCTCTCGGCGGCCTCGCTCATGCTGTCGTTTCGCACGATGTTCGACCCCGCACAGGCCTCCGGCTTCGAGGCGACGATCGGCTTCCGGTTCGACGAGGACGCCTTCCGCGTCACGGTGAGCGAGGGCGAACTTCACGCCGCCCGCGCCGACCCGGTCGAAGCGGACGCCGTCGTCGGCGCCGCACCGCCGGTCGTTGCGGCCATCGTCTACGGCGGCCTGCCGCTCGCCGACGCGGAGGCGTCGGGGCAGGTGTCGCTGGAGGGGGACCGGGACGTCGTGCAGCGGTTCGCCGGACTGTTTCCCCTGCCGGGGAAGGCGTTCTGATCGCTTTGGAGGGTGCAGACCGGATCACGACCGACCGTCACTTGACCAAGCCGAACTCGCTCTCGAAGCCGAGTCTTCCCCTCTCGGTCACGCGGATGGCGCGCCCGTCGCGCTGACGCTCGATCCACCCGAGATCCTCGCAGCGGCGGCACAGGGCGGCTCCGAGACGGCCGGCGAGGTGCGGTCTCCGCTCGCTCCAGTCTAAGCAGGGACGGCAGAGCAGGCGGCGGGTTCGTCCGGCCGGTTCGACTTCGACACCGAACGCGGCCAGCCACGCACTGCCGGATGCGGTCACTTCACCCGCCTCCTCGCCCAGGACGATCACTCCTCGTGAGACCAGCGCATCGGCGATCCCGACGCCGAGCCGTCCGGCGAGGTGATCGTAGCAGGTGCGGGCCTCGCGCAAGGCTGGATCGATCCGCGGCGTCGCTCGGCGCGACGCTTCCTCCGGCTCGCCCCGGTTCGCGATCACCATCATGGCCTCGAGCATGCGGGCGACCTCGACGGAGGCGAGGCGGAAATATCGGTGCCGACCTTGGCGCGACACCGTGAGCAGGCCGCCGGCCACGAGCTTCGTCAGGTGCTCGCTCGCGGTGGCTGGAGCGACGCCGGCCGTCCAGGCCAGTTCGGTCGCGGTCAGCGCTCGCCCGTCGATCAAGGTCGACAGGATATTGGCGCGGCTGGGATCTCCGACGAGCGCGCCGATCTCGGAGAGTGCAGGACCCTGCGTCATGAGCTGAACCTACACGCGCTCGACACTTGCCGCATCCGACGACGCTTCGGTTTGGACCGAAGCGTTTACGGCTGACTCGGCCGGGATCCCTGGATCAGAGTGGGAGCGTGAAGCTGGAGAACCGCGCCACGTCTGTGCCCAGGGTTCGCCAGCCACGGCAGGAGGTAACGACCATGACGCCCGATAAGGTGGACGACAGGGAGGAGCATCATCGGATCGAAGATCCACGATCCGGGCCCACACTGTTCCTTCGCCGGCTGTCTCCGCAGTTCCGGGGTGAGCGGGACGGTCTGACGACCGACGCCGACGCCGCGTGGATGCTCGATGCCTTCTCCGGCTCCCCGGACCGGCGTGACATCAAGCTCGGGCACGGCACGCATCTGATGCATCTCGTGGCCGGGCGTAGGGCCCTCTGGCGAGCCCCCGCCGCATGACTGACTGAGCCGGTCCCGGCTTGAACCGCATCGACACCCAGGGAGGAACCCATGTTCTCCGTCATCTTCGAAGTCCGACCCGGCGACGGTCGCAAGGACGCCTATCTGGAACACGCGCGCGTGCTGAAGCCTGAGCTCGAGGGCATCGACGGCTTCATCGACAACGAGCGCTTCACGAGCCGGACGCGGCCGGGCTGGGTCCTTTCGCACTCGACGTGGCGGGACGAGAAGTCGGTGATCCGCTGGCGCACCCATGCCGGTCATCACCTGATCCAGGGGAAAGGCCGGTCCGAGGTGTTCGCGGACTACCATCTCCGCGTCGGCGAGGTGACGGCTGACACCCACCCGCCGGCGGGACATCGGGTCCGCGAGCAACGCCTCGATGAGACGGAAGTCGGCCAAGCCAAGGCCTGTACACTGTCGGAGGCGATGTCGGCGGACCGGCCCACGCCCTCCGATGTCGCCCCCATGGCCATGCTCGGTCTCGACCAGCGGACCGAGGGGCTGGTGAGTTGGGACGCGTTCGATTCCTTCACCAATCCGGGAAAGGTGCTGGTGCTGCTGTCGTGGAGAGATGCCGGCGCGGCGAACGCCGTCTCATCGGTCGCGGGCACTCGCCTCCGAGCTGTTCGGATCATTCGCGACTATGGGATGTTCGACAGGCGTGAGAGCCCGCAATATCACCCGGCCGTGCAAGCCCTGGGATAGGGCCCGACGACGAGAACCGGGCATCAACACCTTCGGCGTCGCTCCGTCATCGGACTCGCGAATGCGGACCCGGTGGCACGACGCGGTCGTCCCGCGGCCTGCCCTGCGATCATGTGCGCGACCGGCCCGGGGAACCGGATCACGGACGAAGCGACCGATCCACGAGGCGGTCACCTCGCTGGCGGCACCCCAGGGCTCGCCCGCTCCCGTTGCACGAGCAGTCGGCTGCCCTCTGGGGGCGCGGCCCTTTCGAACGAGGGGGTTCAAGTCTCGGCGATGAGGTCCTTGATGCGGGAGGCGAGGGTCTCCAGCACGAACGGCTTGGTCAAGACCTGCATCCCGGGCCGAAGGTAGCCGTTCCCCAGCACGGCGTTCTCCGCGTACCCGGTGATGAACAGTACCTTCAGGTCCGGTCGCCGATCGCGGCCGGCGTCCGCCATCTGTCGCCCGTTCATGCCCCCCGGCAGGCCGACATCCGTCACCAGCAGATCGATGCGCACGTCCGACTGCAGCACCTTCAGGCCGGCGACGCTGTCGGCGGCCTCGATGGCGGTGTAGCCCAGGTCCTCCAGCACCTCGGTGACCAGCATGCGCACCGAGGGCTCGTCGTCGACGATCAGCACCGTCTCGCCCTGGCCCGCTTGCTCGACCTCGGAAAGCCTGCGCGCGACCGCGTCCTCGTCGGCCTCGCCGTAGTGCCGCGGCAGGTAGAGGCAGACCGTCGTCCCCGCGCCGACCTCGGAGTAGATCCGCACCTGCCCGCCGGACTGCTTGGCGAAGCCGTAGACCATGGACAGCCCGAGGCCCGTGCCCTCGCCGGTGGGTTTGGTGGTGAAGAACGGCTCGAACACCTTTCCGATCAGGTCCGGCGCCATGCCGGTGCCGGTGTCGGTCACGCAGACGCCGAGGTACTGGCCGGGCGCGAGGTCGTGCTGGCGGCCGCCGACCTCGTCGATCCACCTGTTGGCGGTCTCGATGGTGATGCGACCACCGTCCGGCATCGCGTCGCGGGCGTTGATGCACAGGTTGAGCAGCGCGTTCTCCAGCTGGCCCGGGTCGATCAGCGCCGGCCACAGCCCCGCGAGACCGACGACCTCCAAGTGGACGGCCGGACCGACGGTGCGCCGGACCAACTCCTCCATGTCGTGGACGAGGCGGTTCACGTTGGTGGGCTTGGGGTCGAGGGTCTGGCGGCGGGAGAAGGCCAGCAGGCGATGCGTCAGGGCGGCGGCCCGCTTGGCCGCGCCCTGGGCGACGCTCATGTAGCGGTCGAGGTCGCCCATCCGTCCCTGGCTCATCCGCGTCTGCATCAGTTCTAGGGAGCCGGAGATGCCCGCGAGCAGGTTGTTGAAATCGTGCGCGAGGCCGCCGGTCAGTTGGCCGACCGCCTCCATCTTCTGCGACTGCCGCAGAGCCTCTTCCGTCTTGGCCAGCGCCTCGGCCTGCTGCTTGATCTCGGTCACGTCGCGCACGGACGAGTAGATCAGCCCGTCGCGGGGCACCGCGTTCCAGGACAGCCAGACATAGCTGCCGTCCTTGCGGCGGTAGCGGTTCTCGAACGTGAGCTGGGCCTCCCCGCGCGACAGTCCCCCCGCCGCCGCCACGGTCGACGCGACGTCGTCGGGGTGGACGAAATCGAGGAACGGCCGCTCCTTCATGTCGGCGTCGGTCCACCCGAGGGTTCGCGACCAGGCCGGGTTGAGGCCGACGAAGTAGCCGTCGAGGTTGGCCACGCAGAGCAGGTCGGACGAGGCCTGCCAGATCTGGTCGCGCTCGGCGGTCCGGGCAGCGACCTGGCGGGCGAGGTCGGCCTCCGTCTGCACCCGGACGGTCACGTCCTGCACGAAGACGTGGAAACCGTCGACGCGGCCGCCGGAGGTCCGTCTCGGCAGGTAGCGGATCTCGGCGACGCGGTGGCGCCCGTCGCGGTGCGGCCAGTCCGTCTCGAAGGTGACGGGCTCACCCCCGAGCGCCCGATCGATGAAGGGTCGCCGCACGGCGTAGGCGGCCGGGCCGAGCAGCGCGCGGACATCGCGTCCGACGACCTCGCCGGGCGGGGCGGAGAACCAGTCCTTGTAGGCCTCGTTGGCGAAGCGGTAGACGTGGCCGGCGTCGATGAACGCGATCAGCACCGGCAGCGCGTCGGTGATGAGCCGGAGCTCGCGCGCGCTGGCCTCCGCCAGCAACTCGGCGTTCCTGCGCGCGGTGATGTCGCTGAAGAAGACCGCGACGCGGTGGTCGCGCGGGTCCCCGACCCGGTGCGCACGCACGTCGAACCAGCGCCCGAACACGGCGGCGTAGTTCTCGAAATGGGCGGGTTCCCCGGTCAGGGCGACGCGGCCGTAGCTGTCGAACCAGTGCCGTTCGAGGTCGGGCGCGAACGTGCTGACCCAGCGGCCGGCGACGTCGGCGCCCGTCTGCCGGGCGAAGGCCGGATTGGCCTCCTCGATCAGGTAATCGACCGCCCGTCCGTCCGCGTCGAACCGCATCATGAGGATGCAGAACCCGACCTCGACCGTCTCGAACAGCGTCCGGTAACGGGCCTCGCTCTCCTGCAGCGCCGCCTCGGCCAGGCGGCGGTCGTGGATGTCCTCGACCACCCCGTACCAGGCCACGATGGCGCCGGCTCCGTCGCGGCGGGGACGCGCGCGCGCCCGCATCCAGCGGTACGTGCCGGTAGCCGCGATGTTGATGCGATAGTCCACGTCGACCGGCTCGCCCGAGGCGAGACAGGCCGAGAACACCGCGACCGTGTGGGGGACGTCCTCCGGATGCAGGGCCTCCATCCAGCCCGCGCCGTCGGGTTCGCCGGGTGCCTGGCCCGTCAGTTCCAGCCAGCGGTTCGAGTATGAGGTGATGTTGCCCGCCGGGTCGCAGGTCCACGGCACCTGAGGATTCAGTTCGACGGTATGCCGGAGGTGGGCCTCGCGCTCCCTCAGCGCCCTTGCGGCCTCGTGCTCGGCCGTGCGGTCGCGGACAATCATGGTGAACCCGCGATGCGCACCGGCCTCGTCGAGCAGCGGCATCATCTCGCCCGACGTCCAGACGCGACTGCCGTCCTTGCGGAGGTGCCAGCGCTCGACGGAGGCGCGCGCCTCGCTCGTCGCGAGCCGCATCTCGGCCTCAGGGCGCCCCTCCGCACGGTCCTCGGGCGTGAAGATCCGGTCGGCGGGCTGCCCGCGCATCTCCTCCGCCGTCCAACCGAAGATCCGCTCGGCGCCGGGGTTCCAGGCGATGACCGAGCCGTCGCGGTCGGTGACGACGATGGCGAAGTCCCTGACGTTGTCGAAGACGACCCGGTGGCGCCAGTCGCTCGCTGGCGCGTCCTGCCCGGCGGTCCGATGCACCGGGCGCACCTCCCGGCCGACGGTCTCGCCCCCTGCCTCCGGCAGCCTCGAGCGCAGGCGCAGCACCTCCGCCTCAAGTTGCGCGCGCGACATCGCGCCGACGTCCGGGCCGATCGATTTCACCGTCTCCCGAATGGCCGGCGTCTCTTCGAAGTCGTGCATCAGGAGGCCAAGCCATCCAGTCCCGGCCGGTTCCGTTTGGAGAGATCACGGTCGCCCGCCGGTCCGGACCGGCAGCCGCGGTCCGCCCGGCAATCGTGGCCGCCGCGTCATGCGATGGACGGACACCGTCCTGAACTTTCAAGACGGGACGGTGTTCGCCGGCATCAACCTTCGCCTGCCTTAAAGGGTCGCGACCCGATCAGCTGTCGGGCCGGCCGAGATCGAAAGGTCGGTAGCGCTCGACGCGCCGATCTCCGTCTTGACGGCAAGCCGTACAAAACCCTGAAGCAAGTCCAGACGTCCATTGCTTCGCGGCAAGCGAGACGGGATTGAAAAGTGAGTGGCTTCGCGTGCGACCGAAGCGCTCGAGCGAAGAACTGATTGTGCTGGAGACCGGCCGCTCGCGGAAGGATTTGCGATCCTCAGGATCAGCGTTCCGGCTGCGGCCCAGATCCGACACAGAGGCCGGCACGCTCAGAGGAGACTTGAATTTATAGACGAAGATTACTGAAACTGTTGGTAGCGAGGGAGGGATTTGAACCCCCGACACAAGGATTATGATTCCTCTGCTCTAACCAGCTGAGCTACCCCGCCACGAGCCGCGACCGTCCATCGAGACGATGCGTGCAGTGGCGGCGGTATAGGAAGAGCGGGCGCTCCGTGTCAACGTCTTCCCGTGAGCAAATCGCGCCTCCGGAGGTCGGGCAGTCCGCGTGCCGTCGCGCGCGGGAGGGAAACCCTTGGCTGTCACCGAGAATCGCTCGGCGACAGCCCGTCCGCCATGTCCGACCTGTCCCGGCCCGCTAGGTTTGGCACGGGCCGCTCGACGGCCCGTCAGATCGCGGAGCGTTCGATGACAGCGCGCAAGAGCCATCGCTGGACCACCAGCCTCGCCGCCCTTCTCGTCCTCGGGGTGCCGCTCGCCACGGGTCCGGCAGTCGCGGCGGGCAAGGACGTCACCTACCGCGCGGCGCTCACCGGCGGCAGCGAGGTCCCGGCAACCGCGTCCTCCGGCAAGGGCGAGATCACCGCGACCTTCGATCCGGCCACCAAGCGCCTGAGCTGGTCGGGCCAGTACAGCGGCCTCACCGGGCCGGTCACGGCCGCCCATTTCCACGGGCCGGCCAAGGCGGGCGAGAATGCCGGCGTGCTCGTGCCGGTGACGGCGGCGAGCAGCCCCTTCACCGGCGAGGCGACCCTCGACGATGCCAAGGCCGCCGATCTCGAGGCGGGGAAGGTCTACTTCAACCTCCACACCGCCGCGAACCCGAAGGGCGAGATCCGCGGCCAGATGGAGCGCGCACCCTGATCCGGAACGCCGGGAGCCTCGACGTTCCCGGCCGCGCCCGGTAGGCGGATCCCCGTCCACCTGCCGGAGCCTTCGATGAAGCACACCGACGCCATCATCGCCTGGACGCCCGTCCGCTGGGCGGAACTGAAGCCGGAAACCGCCGGTCAGGTCGTCGTCCTGCCCGCGCCAGACGCGGCCGGAGAGGCCAAGCGCTACATGATGCGCGCCGGCGCGAGCTCGTCCGCCCTGGCCACCCTGTCGGAGGAGGCCCGCGTCGCGCGCCTGTTCATCGACTTCCAGACCCTGGTCGTCCGCGACGGGATCGACCCGCAGGTCGCCCATCGGGCGTTCCTGGCGATCGACGAGTACCGGTTCCGGATCGCCCCCGATACCGACGGCGCGGAATTCGAGGACCCGCCCGAGGAAGATTAGCCCAAGCCTCGACGGAGCAGCGCGCATCCCTCGCGGAAGCGTGAGAATTAAGAATACACAGAGCGCGGACGCGCCCTATCTCCCGGCGGGTCCTGAATCCGTCGGAGGCCGGCCATGCCCGTATCCCGTCGCGCCGTCATCGCCGCAGCCGCTATCGCCCCGCTCGCCAGCCGCCTCGTCGCGGCGGCCGAGCCGCTGATCCGCCGCCCGATACCTTCCACCGGCGAGACGCTCCCGGCCATCGGGATCGGCACGTCCCGGCGCTACGAGGTCGAGCCGACGCCCGAGGCGGTGGCGCCCCTGAAGGAGGCGGTGAAGACCTTCGTCGCACTCGGCGGATCGGTGATCGACACGGCCCCGAGCTACGGCACCGCCGAGGACGTCCTCGGCCTGATCCTGGCGGAGCCCGGCCTGCGCCAGAAGATCTTCCTCGCCAGCAAGGTCGACACGACCGGCCGCGACGCGACGCTCGCGGAGTTCGACCGATCGCTGAAGCGCATGAAGGTCGACACCCTCGACCTGGTAGCGGTCCACAACCTGATCGACGTGATCGGGAATCTGGCGGTCCTGCGCGATCTGAAGGCGCAGAAGCGCGTCCGGTACGTCGGCGTCACGGTCTGGCGCGACAACCAGCTCGACGCCCTGGAGGCCGTCATGAGGCGCGAGAGCCTCGACTTCATCCAGGTGAACTACGCCATCGACAACCGTGCCGCCGCGGAGCGCGTGCTCCCGCTGGCTGCGGATCGCGGCGTGGCGGTGATGACCAACGTGCCGTTCGGCCGCGATCGCCTGTTCAAGGCGGTCCAGGGCAAGGAGTTGCCGGCGGTCGCCAAGGATCTCGGCTGCGCGAGCTGGCCGCAGTTCTTCCTGAAATACGTGCTTGGCAACCCGGCCGTGACCTGCCCGATCCCCGGCATGGCGAAGGCCGCCTATGTCGAGGACAACCTCGGGGCCGCGCGGGGCAAGCTGCCCGACGCGGCGCAGCGCAAGCAGATGGAGACGTTCATCGATGCGGTTTGATCTCATCTCGCGCCGCGCGGCGCTCGCCCTCGCGGCCGGCCTCGCCGTGGCCGCCGCTCTTCCCGCGGCCGTGCCCGCCGCAGCCCAGGACGGCGCGAAGAAGATCCGGATCGGCGTGATCGGCGCCGGGAACATCGGCGGCACGATCGGGTCGCTCTGGGTCAAGGACGGCCACGAGGTCATGTTCGCCTCCCGCCACCCGGAGCAGCTCGCCGCGATGGTCTCGGAGCTCGGGCCCAAGGCCAGGGCCGGCACGCCCGAGGAGGCGATCAAGTTCGGCGACGCCGTGTTCATCGCCGTCCCCTATAAGGCCTATCCGGACCTCGCGAAGGAGATCGGCCCGTCCCTCAAGGGGAAGGTCGTCCTCGATGCCGGCAACGCCACGCAGAAGCGCGACGGCGCGCTCTACGACGAGGTCCAGGCCAGCGGGATCGGCGCGACCTCGGCCAAGTACTTCCCCGGCGCCAAGATCGTGCGCGCCTTCAACGCGGCCAACTACAAGATCTTCGCCAAGGAGGGCGCGGACGGCGGCAAGGGTCGTGCGGGCGGGCGGATGGCGATCCCGATCGCCGGGGACGACCCGGAGGCGCTGAAGGTCGCCGAGGGCCTCGTCCGCGATGCCGGGTTCGACCCGGTGGTGGTCGGCCCGCTCAAGGATGCCGACAAGTTCGCCATGGGCAGCCCGGGCTTCGGTCACGACGTCACCGCGCCGGAGATGCGCGAGAAACTCGGACTGGCGAAGTAGGCGCGTCGCCCGGCCCCTTGCCGGGCCCCGCAACGGCGAGGGGTCCGACCGAGCCTTCCCCGAGGGAGGCCCGTCCGGGGAAGAAGCCCATTCCGGTGAGATCGGCCCATGCCTGAACCCGCCCGCGGCACGCTCGCGCGCCTGATCGACGTTCAGCCCGGCGAGGGCCGGGCGCTGGTCTGGTCGTGGGCCTACATCTTCTCGATCTTGGCCGCCTACTACGTCCTGCGCCCGATCCGGGACCAGATGGGCGTCGCCGGCGGCATCGAGAACCTGCCCTGGCTGTTCACCGCCACCCTCGTGGGGATGCTCGCGCTCAACCTGCCCTTCGCCTACCTGGTGAAACGGATGCCGCGGGCGCGGTTCGTGCCGATCACCTATCGGTTCTTCGCGGCCAACATCCTGGCGTTCGCGCTGACGCTCTACCTCGCGCCCGCCGAGTGGGGCGTGTGGATCGGCCGGGTGTTCTTCGTCTGGCTGTCGATCTTCAACCTGTTCGTGGTCTCGATCTTCTGGGCGACGATCGTCGACGTGTTCTCGAACGCCCAGGGCAAGCGATTGTTCGGCTTCATCGCGGCCGGCGCGACGCTCGGCGCCATCGCGGGCTCGGCGACCACGGCGATCCTGGCCAAGAACGTCCCGACCTGGGGCCTGATGCTGTGCGCGGTGGCGCTCCTCGAGGTCGCGGTGTTCTGCATGCGCGGGCTCGCCGCGCTGTCGACGCAGCTGCACGAGGTGCCGGGCCGCGACGGGGGCGCCGAGGACGGGCAGGACCGGACGATCGGCGGAAGCGTGCTCGCCGGCGTCACCCGGGCCCTCGCATCGCCCTACCTGCTCAACATCTCGCTGTTCCTGCTGCTGTTCTCGGTGACCTCGACGTTCCTGTACTTCGAGCAGGCGGGCATCGCGAAGCGGAGCTTCCCGGACCGCGGCGCGCAGACGGCGTTCTTCGCCAGCGTCGACCTCGCGGTGAACGTCCTCACGCTGGGCATCCAGCTGTTCCTCACGGGCCGGATCGTGAACCGAATCGGCGTCGCCCTGACGCTGGCGATCCTCCCGGCCTTCAGCATCCTCGGCTTCGCGGCGCTCGCGCTCTGGCCGACGATCGGCGTCATCGTGGCGTTCCAGGTGCTCCGCCGGGCCGGGAACTTCGCGATCGCCCGGCCGGTGCGCGAGGTGCTGTTCACCGTCGTCCCCCGGGAGGACCGCTACAAGGCGAAGAGCTTCATCGACACGGTGGTCTACCGGTTGGGCGATCAGGTCGGCGCGTGGTCGTTCACCGGCATCCAGGGCATGGGGCTCGGCAGCGCCAGCGTGGCCGGCGCCGCGATCCCGCTGTCGATGGCGTGGCTCGTGAACAGCGTCTGGCTCGGGCGCGCGCAGGAGCGGCGGCGGGCCGAGCAGGCGGCGGAGCCGGGCATCGAGCCCGAACGGACCGCGCCGGTCGGCCGCGCGGCCGCTGCGCCCGGCGGGTGAGTGCCGTTTCGCCCCGCCTATCGATGCCGCATGAAGTCCCAGACCAGATAGGCCGGGAACGGCAGCATGATCGCGAAGAAGATCCAGTCGAACATCTGAGGCATCAAGCCGTCTCCCGCTCGGTCCCCCCTGGTTCTACCGGCTTCCCGAGGTGAAGTTCCGCGCGGCCGCGGCGGCCGTTAAGAGGCGGTTTACCCTGACGGGTGAGGTATCGCGCTCGATCCGGGCGGGAGAGTGACATGGCGGGACCTGCATGGTCGGCGCCGCGGCGCCGGTGGCGTGCCGCCGATCCCGCGATGGCGCTGCTCGGGCTCCTCGCCCTGACACCGGCACCCGTCGCCGCGCAGGAGCCGCTCTTCGTCCGCATCCGCCCGCTGCCGGACGCCGAGGCGGCGCGCCTCGCCCGGGAGATGCTCTGGGCCCGCCGGCAGGCTCATGCCCGCGCGGTGATCGAATCGGTCTGCACCGGCTGCCTGGGCGCCTGGAAGCCCGAACCGGTCCCGCCACCGACGCCTGCGCCCGCGCAGGACAGGATTGCGAACCTCACCGTTCCGATAGGGGTTGAACTCGACCCCGGCTCCGGGGCATCCGAGCCCGGTCCCGATCCATCGACCTCCGAGAGGCATCCATGACGCAAGCGCATCCGACCAGCGGCGCCGAGCCCGAAGTCGATTGCCCGGTGACCCTCGAGGTTCTGGGCTCTGTGTACCGGGCCGACGATTTCGACCTGCCGCTGATCCTGGAGCAGATCCCGCCGCTGAAGCGCGCGCAGCTCGCCGCCTACCTCTACGGCAAGAGCCACATGCACAAGCTCGGGCTGAAGGTCGCCCGTTCCTGCGAGCGCGAGGACCTGATCCGCGTGGCGGGAGAGATCGGCTCGGTGATCCACGGCCAGGCGCATTTGAAGCCGTCGCGACCGACTCCCGAGCCCGCCCCGCAGCTGCGCGCCAAGACCCCGCCCGGCCAGAAGAAGGTGAGCCTCGCCGGCGCCGCCGCGAAACCCGCGATCAGCCTCGGTGGCTCGGCCAAGGTCCGCAACTTCGACTGAGAGCTGGCGCGCGTCGGGCCAGCCGAGACCGCCGCGCGCGGCTGGCCGCGCCGGCACCGACGGGGCGACGGCGACGCGCGGGACCTGACGGTCGGGTCCGGCATTCCGTCGGTGACGGCACGTCGGAAGGCCGGACAATCCGGACTTGTGCGTTGCACGCGCCGCGGGCTTCGGATAATCGCCCGCGATGAACACCGACCACGACAAGATCCTGATCGTCGATTTCGGCTCTCAGGTGACGCAGCTCATCGCACGCCGGGTGCGCGAGGAGGGCGTCTACTGCGAGATCGTGCCCTTCACGAAGGCCGAGGCCGCGTTCCGCGAGCAGAAGCCCAAGGGCGTGATCCTCTCCGGCGGCCCCGAATCGGTGACCGTCGAGGCCTCGCCCCGCGCGCCCCAGCTGGTGTTCGATTCGGGCGTCCCGGTCTTCGGCATCTGCTACGGCCAGCAGACCATGGCGGCCCAGCTCGGCGGCGCCGTCGAGGGCGGCCACCACGCGGAGTTCGGCCGCGCCGAGGTCGAGATCCTGGCCGACTGCCCGCTGTTCAAGGGCGTCTGGCACAAGGGCGAGAAGTACCCGGTCTGGATGAGCCACGGTGATCGCGTCACCAAGCTGCCGGACGGCTTCACCACCGTGGCGATCTCCAGGAACGCGCCCTTCGCGGCGGTGGCCGACGAGGCGCGCAACTACTACGCGGTCCAGTTCCACCCGGAGGTGGCGCACACGCCCCACGGCGCCCTGCTGATCCGCAACTTTGTGCGCGATGTCGCGGGCTGCTCGGGCGACTGGACCATGGGCGCCTACCGCGAGGAGGCCATCGCCAAGATCCGCGAGCAGGTCGGCTCCGAGAAGGTGATCTGCGGCCTGTCGGGCGGCGTCGATTCGGCGGTGGCGGCGGTGCTCATCCACGAGGCGATCGGCGACCAGCTGACCTGCGTGTTCGTCGATCACGGGCTCCTGCGCCTCGGCGAGGCCGAGCAGGTCGTGGCGCTGTTCCGCGACCACTACAACATCCCGCTGGTCCACGTGGAGGCGTCGGGGATGTTCCTCGCGGCTCTGGAGGGCGTCAGCGACCCGGAAATCAAGCGCAAGACGATCGGCCGCCTGTTCATCGACGTGTTCGAGGCCGAATCGAAGAAGATCGGCGGGGCGAAGTTCCTCGCGCAGGGCACGCTCTACCCCGACGTGATCGAGAGCGTGTCGTTCACCGGCGGCCCGTCCGTGACCATCAAGAGCCACCACAATGTCGGCGGCCTGCCCGAGCGCATGAACATGAAGCTCGTGGAGCCGCTGCGCGAGCTTTTCAAGGACGAGGTCCGGGTGCTCGGCAAGGAGCTCGGCCTGCCCGAGGGCTTCGTCGGCCGCCACCCGTTCCCGGGCCCGGGCCTGGCGATCCGCTGCCCCGGCACGATCACCGGCGAGAAGCTGGAGGCCCTGCGCAAGGCCGACGCGATCTACCTCGACGAGATCCGGCAGGCCGGCCTCTACGACACGATCTGGCAGGCCTTCGCGGTGATCCTGCCGGTGAAGACCGTCGGCGTGATGGGCGACGGGCGCACCTACGACCACGTCTGCGCGCTGCGCGCCGTCACCTCGGTCGACGGCATGACCGCCGACTTCTACCCGTTCGACATGGCCTTCCTGGGCCGGGTCGCGACCCGGATCATCAACGAGGTGAAGGGCATCAACCGGGTGACCTACGACATCACCTCGAAGCCGCCCGGCACGATCGAGTGGGAGTGAGCCGGCGTCCGGCCCGATCCCGCGCCGTCATCGCGAGCGGAGCGAAGCGACTCAGGGCAGCGTGACGCTTCGATCCGTGGCGCGCTCCTGGATCGGTTCGCTCGCAGGGACGCGGCGCCCGCCCTCACGGGGTGCAGAGCGCCGGCTCGACCGCCTTCAGCGCCGGCCGGAACGCCGCGAGGTGCAGCCCGTCGCGCAGGGCGCCGGGCTTGGCGTAGCCCGTATCGCCGTCGCGCAGGGCGGCGAACGGATCCGTGAAGACGCAGCCGAGCCGCCCGCAGAGATTTTGCAACCGGCGCGAGTAATCCGCGACCGCGCCGGCATCGACCAGCTTGCCGATCTCGCGACCGACCGGGGGGAGGGCGGTCACCACGACGCGCGGGCTGAGGGTCTGCAGCCGCTTGACGATCGTCTCGGCGGCGGCCTCGAACTGCTCCGTCGGCTTGTGCAGCTGCGGGTTGTTCTTCACCAGGATGTCGTTGGTCCCGATGGTCAGGATCGCGAGCCGCGGCTGCACCTTGAAGGTCAGGCGCGCGAGATAGTCCGCGTAGCTGCCCGCGGTCGCGCCGCTGATCCCGCCGTTGAGGAAATCGAGCCCGCAGGGGCGCTGGCTACCGGGCTGCAGTTCCACCTGGGAATCGCCGGCCCAGAACACGTAGTCCGGCGGCGCCTCGTCGAGGCTGACCTGCACGGCGATCAGGCGCATCTCGGCGTAGGCCCGCGCGTCGGCCCCCGGCCGGTGCAGGCGCCACCCGGCGAAGCCGCCGATCGCCAGGAGGGCGAGCCCGCCGAGAACGAGGGAAACGACGCGCTTCACGGCTCGGCCCCGGCCCGGTCGACGCGGGCGTCGGGCCGCGCGTCCGTCGAGGCGTAGTAGGGCTTGATGTCGAGGAGCGGCGTGCCGTCGAGGCAGTCGAGCCCGCGCACGCGGAGCGTGTCGCCGACGCGGTCGAGCAGTTCCACGACCGACAGGGCGATCGGGTTGGGACGGGCGGGCGAGCGCAGGGAGAACGTGCCCCTGGGGCCGTCGGCGTGGCGCGGCCGCTGGATCACGAGGCCGCGGGTCGCCCGGTCCATCCAGTAGAGGAGGATCAGGTGCGTGCACCCCGTGACGTTGCGCAGGCCGGGGGCGTAGGCCGGGTCGACCTCGACGGTGCAGATTGCGTCGGTCTGCAGGCCGTTCTTCGGACAGTCGGACCGCGCCTGCCAGGGCGTGCGCAGCCGGCCGATGAAGTGGAGGCCCGCGTCGAAGGTCGCGGGCAGGGCGGCCCTCTCTTCACCGGGACGGGTCCCGAACTCATCCGCGTCCAGCCCCGTGTCCATGCCCGCGTCCTCGCCGCCGCGCTCCGCGCCGGCCGGCTTGTCGGCCATGTGTCCGCGGCTCGCAACCCCGCATCTCGCCCCCGGATGGCGCGGGGTGTAGATCCGGCAGCAGGAACGGAGGCGACATGATCGAGCGGGAATTGCGGCCGATGCAGGCGGTGGCGGATGCCGCGACCGCCATCGACCGGCTGGTCGAGCTCTACGACGACGCGGCCGGCGCCCTGCGGACCGCGCTGGAGCGCTACCTCGCCGGCGGGCCGCCGCCGGACGCCACGGAGCGTCTCGCCTTCCGCTACCCGGAGCTGCGGATCAGCTACCGCCCGGACGGGCCGCTGCCCCGGGTCCGGCGCGCCACCGCCAAGCTCCAGGCCGCCGGCACCTACGCCACCACAATCACGCATCCGGGATTCTTCCGGACGTACCTGACCCGCCAGCTGGAGCCGCTGATCGCCGACTACGGCATCGCCCTCGAGGTCGGTCTCAGCGCGCAGGAGATTCCCTATCCCTACGTGCTGGAGGCCGGGCTGGACGCGCGCGGGCGGACCGTCGACGGCGCTGACCTCGCCACCTACTTCCCGGTGCCGCTCCTGTCGCTCGTGGGCGACGAGATCGCGGACGGACTGTTCGACCAGATCCCTGGCGAGCCGCTGCCCCTGGCGCTGTTCGACGCGGTTCGGGTCGATTACTCGCTCCGGCGCCTCGTCCATTACACCGGCTGCGACTGGCGCGACGTCCAGCCCTGGATCCTGCTCACCAACTATCACCGCTACGTCGACCAGTTCGTCCGCCACGGCTTGGAGCGGCTCGCCTCGGGCGCGGAGGGGTTCGAGCGGCTGGTCCTGCCGGGTGGCGTGTCCGTGACCCGTGCCGAGGCGGCCGATGCAGACCCGGCCGCTGTGATCGCCGCCTCGCCCTGGCATCGCCATCAGATGCCGGCCTACCACTTGGTGGCGCGCGATTCCGACGGGACCCAGCAGGGCACGACGCTGGTCAATATCGGCGTCGGCCCCTCGAACGCGAAGACGATCACCGACCACCTCGCGGTGCTGCGCCCGGATTGCTGGCTGATGGTCGGCCATTGCGGCGGCCTGCGGCAGTCGCAGACCATCGGCGACTACGTGCTGGCGCACGCCTACCTCCGCCGCGACCGTATCCTCGACGAGCTCGTGCCGCCGGACGTGCCGGTGCCGGCCCTCGCCGAGGTGCAGGTCGCCCTTCAGGACGCCGCCGCCGCGGTAACGGGCGAGCAGGCTGACGCGCTCAAGCGGCGCCTGCGCACCGGCACGGTGGTGACCTACGACGATCGCAACTGGGAACTGCGCTTCAGCCAGGAGCGGCGTCGGATCAACCAGTCCCGCGCCGTGGCGGTGGACATGGAGAGTGGCACGGTCGCCGCCCAGGGCTTCCGCCTGCGCGTTCCCTACGGCGCGCTGCTCTGCGTCTCAGACAAGCCGCTCCACGGCGAGATCAAGCTCCCGGGTGCCGCCAACGCCTTCTACGACCGGGCCGTCTCGGAGCACCTCCGGGTCGGGCTGGCGGCCCTCGACGTTCTTCGGGCCGATCGGCAAGGTCTCCACTCGCGCAAGCTGCGCAGTTTCGATGAACCGCCCTTCCGGTGAGACTTCGTGGAGTCCAGGGTGACGTTCGAGCCCGACGTACATATCGCCAACTCAGCGACCGACTGCCACGCCATCGGTCATACTCAAGCTTGGATACAGCCGCCTTAGAGCCGGGTTGAGTGGTTAAAGCACCACACATCAGGCTGAGCTTTCCCATGACTCGTATCGCACTCGTCTCCACCGCCCTCCTGACGGCCGTCGCGTTCGCGCCGACCGTCGCCGATGCCCGCGGCTTCGGCGGCGGTGGCTTCCACGGCGGCGGATTCGGCGGGGGCGGTTTCCACGGTGGCGGTTTCGGCGGCGGCTTCCGCGGCGGCAGTGTCGGCGGCGGGGCGTTCCGGAACGGCGGCTTCGGCGGCGGCGCCTTCCAGAACGGCGTCGGCGGGGCGCGGGTCGGCGGACTGGGCGGCGGCTTCCGCGGGGCCGGGCTCGGCGCGGCCGGCGTCGGCGGCGTCCGGACCGGCGGCCTGCGGGCCGGCGGATATAACCAGGCCGGCCGGTTCGGCGGGGTCGGGAACCGCGGGATCGCCGGTCGCGGCTTCGTCAACCGCGGCTATTACGGCCACCGCTACGGACGCGGCGTCAGCTACGGACTCGCCGGCCTCGGGCTCGGCCTCGGCGTCGGTTACGGCCTGGGCGGTCTCGACTACGGCTACGACAATTGCGCCTACACTTACGGCTACGGCGCCTACGACCCGGCTGCCTGCAACGACTACTACGGCTACGGCTACTGAGTCAGGCGGCGCGGGTCTCGTCCCCGCGGCGCATCCTCGAAACCGCGCGACGCCCGGCCGGCCTTCGGTCGGGCAATGTCGTGAGGACCCCTGGGCCAGATCGGCCCACCGGATCCACAGCCTTCGCCGCAGGCGAAGGCTCGCTCAACAAGTCCCGAATTGCGAACCGTTCCAATCCGATGAGGATGCCGCTTCCGGCGTAGCGTGGTGCGGGGACGATCGCGGTGAGCGGCGAGGGACTGGTTGCGGCGACGGCGGGGCTGCTCGTGCTGTGCATGGGCCTGTGGGCGACCGCGCTGCTGCCCGAGATCGTCACGGCACTCGCCTTCTTCGGACTGGCGATGCTGCTGCGTCTCGGCTCGGCCGCGACGGTGTTCTCGGGCTTCTCATCCTCCGCGTTCTGGCTGGTCCTGTCCGGCATGGTAGTGGGGCAGGGCATGACCCGGACCGGCCTGGGCGCCCGGATGGCGCGCACCCTCGCCCTGCGGCTCTCCGGCTCCTACGGCCGCTTCATCGCTGGGCTGGTGACGCTGAGCTTCCTCATCGCCTTCGTCATGCCGTCGAATCTGGGCCGCATTGCCCTGATGATCCCCGTCACCCTCGCACTCTGCGACGCCTTCGGCCTCGCGGCCGGGCGCCCGGGGCGGACGGGTGCGGTCCTGGCCGTCGGCCTCGCCACCCCGATCCTCTCTGCGGCGATCCTGCCCGCCAACGTCCCGAACCTCGTGATGGCCGGCTCGGCCGAGCACCTGCTCGGCCTACACCTGTCGTACCTCTCTTACTTCCTTCTGCATGCCCCGGTCCTGGCGCTGGTGAAGGGCGTGCTGCTCGTCGGCCTCATCGTCCGGCTGTTCCCGGACAACCTCGGCTCCGCCGCTCCGGCCCTGCCGGATCTGCCCCCGCTGTCCGCGCCCGAGCGGCGCCTCGCGGTAATCCTCGCCTGCACGCTGATCCTCTGGATGACCGACAGCCTCCACGGCCTTGCCCCTGCCTGGGTCGGCCTCGCCGCCGCGGTCGTCTGCCTGCTGCCGCGGATCGGGGTCCTGCCGCCGGAGGCATTCCAACAGGTGAACCTGCGGACTTGCTTCTACATCGCGGCGCTGCTCGGCCTCGTCGCCCTCGTCAACGAGACCGGGCTCGGCGAGCGCCTCGGCCATCTGCTGCTGACCGGCGCCCCCCTGGCGCGCGACGCGCCGACGCAGAACTTCGCGGTGCTCACCGGCATCGCCACGGTGCTGACCCTCCTCGTCACCGCCAACGGCGCCCCGGCCCTGTACACGGCGCTCGCGGGCGAGATGTCGGAGGCGAGCGGCCTGTCACCCTTCGCGGTCGTCTCGCTGCAGGTGATCGGCTACTCGACACTGTTCTTCCCCTATCAGGCGCCCCCGATCGTGTTCGCCAGCGAGCTCGGGCGGGTCCGTCTCCGGGACGCGACCCGGCTCACCCTGAGCTTCGGTTTCCTGTCGCTCCTCGTGGCGGCGCCGCTCGACTACGCGTGGTGGCGCCTCCTGGGACAGCTGAAGTGACAGAATCGGCAAAGTGTCGCCCCAGAGGGCACATTGCGCCGCACCATGACGGATTGCGGGTTGCCCGCTCAGGCTCTAGCGCTACCAGATTAGAGACGGTCCAGTTCGCAGCTGCGAGGCTTCAACACGATGGCACCCACCGCCCGCCCGACAGTGGCTCAGCCCATGTCGCCGCATCTCCAGATCTATCGCTGGACCTGGACGATGGCGATGTCGGTGTTCCACCGCATCACCGGCACCGCGCTCTACGGCGGGACTGCTCTCGTCGCGATCTGGCTCGTGGCTCTGGCCTCGGGACCGGCCGGCTACTCTTACGTGGCCGGGTTCTTCGGCTCGATCTTCGGGCGCCTGATCCTGTTCGTCTACACGTGGATCCTGATGCACCACATGCTCGGCGGCATCCGGCACCTGATCTGGGACACCGGCGTCGGCTTCGACCGGGAGAAGCGCCTCTCGATGGCCCGGCTGACGCTGATCGGCTCGGTGGCCCTCACCCTCGTCATCTGGGCGGTCGCCCTTCTGGTCCGCTGAGGAGGACGACATGGCTAAGGAAGAGGTCCGGCAGGACACGCGCGTCTCGATCCGCACGCCGCGCGCCCGCGTGCGCGGCCTCGGCGTCTCCCATCACGGCGCCGGGCACTGGTGGCTGCAGCGGCTGACCGCCGTCGCCAACGTCGTGCTGATGCTGAGCTTCGTGGTGATCATCGCCAAGATGGCGGGCCGCGGCTACCCGGAGGCGCGGCTCCTCGTCGCGACCCCTCTGGTGTCGATCCTCCTGATCCTGGCGCTACTGTCGGTCACGGTCCACATGCGCCTCGGTATGCAGGTGATCATCGAGGACTACGTGCACGCGCCGGCGACGAAGATCGCGGCGGTGTTCGCCAACAACGCCTACGCGGTCGTCGTGGCCGTCGCCTGCCTCTACGCGGTCCTGCGCATCGGCTTCGGACAGCCGGCCTGACCCCGCCAACATCGATCTCGAGGAGCCGAACATGGCCGCCAACGGCACAAACGGCAGCGGGCCTGCCTACACCATCCACGATCACGCCTTCGACGTCGTGATCGTCGGCGCGGGCGGCGCGGGACTGCGCGCCACGGTGGGCTGCTCGGAAGCGGGCCTGCGCACCGCCTGCATCACCAAGGTGTTCCCGACGCGCTCGCACACGGTGGCGGCGCAGGGCGGCATCTCGGCCTCGCTGGGCAACATGGGCCCGGACGACTGGCGCTGGCACATGTACGACACCGTGAAGGGATCGGACTGGCTCGGCGACCAGGACGCCATCGAGTACCTCGTGCGCAACGCGCCCGCCGCCGTCTACGAGCTGGAGCACTGGGGCGTACCGTTTTCCCGCACGGAGGAGGGCAAGATCTACCAGCGCCCGTTCGGCGGCATGACGACCGATTACGGCAAGGGCACCGCCCAGCGCACCTGCGCGGCGGCCGACCGGACCGGCCACGCGATGCTACACACCCTCTACGGGCAGGCGGTGAAGAACCAGACCGATTTCTTCATCGAGTACTTCGCCCTCGATCTGATCATGGACGACGAGGGCCGCTGCCGCGGCGTCATCGCCCTCGATCAGGCCACCGGCGAGATCCACCGCTTCCGCGCTCAGATGACCATCCTGGCGACCGGCGGCTACGGCCGCGCCTATTTCTCGGCGACCTCCGCCCATACCTGCACGGGCGACGGCAACGCCATGGTGCTGCGCGCCGGCCTGCCGCTGCAGGACATGGAGTTCGTGCAGTTTCACCCGACCGGCATCTACGGCGCGGGCTGCCTGATCACCGAAGGCTCCCGCGGCGAGGGCGGCTACCTCACCAATTCCGAGGGCGAGCGCTTCATGGAGCGCTACGCGCCGTCTGCAAAGGACCTCGCCTCGCGCGACGTCGTCTCGCGCTCCATGACCATGGAGATCCGCGACGGCCGCGGCGTCGGCAAGAACAAGGACCACATCTACCTGCACCTCGACCACTTGGACCCGAAGATCCTGCACGAGCGCCTGCCGGGCATCTCGGAATCCGCGCGGATCTTCGCGGGCGTCGACGTGACCAAGGAGCCGATCCCAGTCATCCCGACCGTCCACTACAACATGGGCGGTATCCCCACGAACTATCACGGCGAGGTGCTGACGCTGCGCGACGGCAACCCCGACACGGTGGTCCCGGGGCTGATGGCGATCGGCGAGGCGGCCTGCGTCTCCGTCCACGGCGCCAATCGCCTCGGCTCGAACTCGCTGATCGACCTCGTCGTCTTCGGCCGCGCCGCCGGCAAGCGCTGCGCCGAGATCGTCGAGCCGAACGGCCGGGCCATGGAGTTGCCGAAGGGCGCGACCGACAAGGCGCTCGAGCGCCTCGACCGCTTCCGCTACGCCAACGGCTCAACGCCGACCGCCGAACTCCGTGCCGAGATGCAGAAGACGATGCAGAACAACTGCGCCGTGTTCCGCACCGGCGAGGTGCTGGAGGAGGGCAAGGGCCTGATCCACAAGGTCTGGAACGCCGCCGCCGACGTGAAGATCACCGACCGGTCGCTGGTCTGGAACACCGACCTCCTGGAGACCCTGGAGTTCGACAACCTGATCGGCCAGGCGGTGGTGACGATGGAATCGGCCGCCAACCGCACGGAATCCCGCGGCGCCCACGCGCGCGAGGACTTCCCGGACCGCGACGACAAGGACTGGATGAAGCACACGCTGTCCTGGCTCGACGAGGGCCAGCACCAAGTGGTCATCGATTACCGCCCGGTCCACACCTACACGATGTCCAACGAGATCCAGTACATCGAGCCCAAGGCGCGCGTGTACTGATCTGCAACTCTGCACAACGACTGCGGCGGCGGGGCCTCCCCCCTCCGGCCGCCGCGTCCTGCTCCAGCGGAAGCCGTCGAGAACCATGGCTCAGTTCAACCTTCCGAAGAATTCCCAGATCACCCAGGGCAAGTCCTGGCCGGCCCCGCCCGGCGCCAGGAACCTGCAGACCTTCAAGATCTACCGCTGGAACCCGGATGACGGGGCCAACCCGCGGATCGACACCTATCAGGTCGACCGCGAGGATTGCGGCCCGATGGTCCTCGACGCGCTGCTGTGGATCAAGAACAAGGTCGACTCGACGCTGGTCTTCCGCCGCTCCTGCCGCGAGGGCATCTGCGGCTCCTGCGCGATGAACATCGAGGGGCAGAACGCGCTCGCCTGCACGATGGGCATCGACGAGTGCAAGAGCCCCGACAACGCCCTGCCGGTGATGACCCGCAAGGACAAGGACGGTGCGATCCGGATCTACCCGCTGCCGCACATGCCGGTCCTCAAGGATCTCGTGCCGGACCTGACGAACTTTTACGCCCAGCACGCCGCCATCGAGCCCTGGCTCCAGACCGAGACGCCCGCGCCCGAGAAGGAGTGGCGCCAGACGCCGGAGGACCGCTCCCGCCTCGACGGCCTCTACGAGTGCATCCTGTGCGCGTGCTGCACCACGTCGTGCCCGAGCTACTGGTGGAACGGCGACAAGTTCCTCGGCCCGGCGGCCCTGCTGCAGGCCTATCGCTGGCTGATCGACTCGCGCGACGAGAACACGGGCCACCGCCTCGACGGCCTGCACGACCCGTTCCGCCTGTATCGCTGCCACACGATCATGAACTGCGCCAACACGTGCCCGAAGAGCCTGAACCCGGCGAAGGCCATCGCCGAGATCAAGAAGATGATGGTCGAGCGCACGCTCTGATCGCGCAGTCGAGTCGGGTGTTGAGGCCTGAGGGCCACACCCGGCCGAAAAGGCCGGCTCTCCGCAGCAGAGTTGGCCTGGGCTGAGAGGGCTGCCTTGCGGACAGCGCAATTGCCACGGAGTCAGGATCGAAGCGCCTCCGCGCCGTGAATCCTGACCCGAAGTGGACCGATGCTGCGCCCGAGCCTGTCGACGTTCGCCGTTCTCTGTCTGGCCGCCAGCCTCGGCGCCTGCGCCTCTAGCCGCCTCGACGGGCCGCGCACCCGGGGGCCGTCGCCCCAGGCGTCCCTGGACACGGTGCCGGCCATGCCGTCGGGCACGGTGACGGCGGCCCCGCTGGCGCCGCCGCCCGGCGTCGCGGCGAGCCCCGACGCGCCGCCCCCGCCCGGTGCCCAGGCGGCCGCGCCGCTTGCCGGCGGCCCCACTGTGATCGCCGAGCCGGTCGCCCCGCCGGCGCCGCCGCCGCCGGTCGCCACGGGCGGCCGCTCATCGGTGGTCGGAAGCTGGGATGCGCGGGACGCGACCGGTGCGAACTGCAAGGTCACGCTGTCGAGCACCCCGGCCCTCGACCTCTACCGGGCGACGGCCTCGGGCTGCGCCAACAAGGATCTCGCGCGGGTCTCGGCCTGGGACTTCCGCGACGGCGAGGTCTACCTCTACCAGCCGGGCGGCTCGGTGGCGGCGCGGCTGCGCCAGGGCGGCGGCGGCCTGGAAGGCGCCCTCACCAAGTCCGGCGCGGCCCTCGCCTTGAACCGCTGAGGCCGGGCGGCGCGACCACGCCGCGCGGTTGGCGCGCGGCGGGAGGCGCTTACATGAGGGGCTCCCGCCGCGTCACGCCCCCGTCAACATGTTCCTCGATTGGCTTGAACGCCGCGTCGACCCCTTCGCGCCCTTCGACGAGGCGCGGATGCCGCCGCGGTCGGTGCTCGGCTTCGCCTGGTTCTACCTGCGCCCGATCCGCGCCGCCCTGGCGGCGCTGTTCGTCATCGCGGTGATCGCCGGCACGGTCGAGGCCTCCCTCTACCTCGTGATGCGCTGGTTCATCGACCTGCTCGGCTCGGCCGACCGGGCGACGGTGCTGTCAGACCACGCGGTCGAGCTCGGGCTGGTGGTCCTGCTGATCGCCGTGGTGCGACCGCTGTCGATCTGGGCCCACGAGGTGCTGTCCAACCAGCTCGTCGTGCCGCAATCGACCAGCCAGATCCGCTGGCGGGCGCATCTCTACACCCTCGGGCACGCGCTCTCGTATTTCCAGGGCGACTTCTCGGGACGGCTCGCCAACCGCGTCGTCCAGGTGGGCCCGGCCGTGCGGGAACTCGCCGTCGTCTTCATCGACACCCTCCTGTATGTGGCGATCTACGCGATCACCGCGGTCGGGCTGTTCAGCGCGATCTCGCCGTGGCTCGCCGTCCCGGTGCTGCTCTGGATCGCCGCCTACGCGGCCCTGACCGCGTGGTTCGTGCCCCGGGCCCGCGCGCGCTCGCACAAGACCGCCGACACCCGCTCGACGCTGATCGGCCGCATCGTCGACAGCTACACCAACATTCTGACGGTGAAGCTCTTCGCCCGCGACCGCGAGGAGCGGGCCGCGGTGCAGGACGCCGTGGAAGTCCACACCGCCGCCTATCTCCACCAGTTCCGGCTGGTCACCCTGACGACGAGCCTCCTCGGCCTGCTCAACAGCGGGCTCCTGATCGCCACCGGCGCGGCCTGCCTCGTGCTGTGGCGCGACGGCGGCATGACGACCGGCGAGGCGTCGGCGGGGCTCGCCCTGGTCCTCAGGCTCATCGCCATGTCGGGCTGGGTCATGCAGACCGTGCGCGGCGTCTTCGAGAATGTCGGCGTGGTCCAGGAGAGCATGCAGACGATGGCCCGGCCGCACGCCCTCGTCGACGCGCCGGACGCGCGGACGCTCGCCGTCACCGGCGGCGAGATCCGGTTCGAGGAGGTCGGCTTCCACTACGGGCGCGGCGACGCCACCGTCATCGAGGATTTCTCCCTGACGATCCGTCCGGGCGAGAAGGTCGGACTGGTCGGCGTCAGCGGCGCCGGCAAGTCGACCCTGGCGGGCCTGCTCCTGCGGCTCTACGACGTGGAGAGCGGGCGGATCCTGGTGGACGGCCAGGACATCGCGACGGTAACCCAGCAATCCCTGCGCGAGGCCATCGCGATGGTCAGCCAGGACACCTCCCTGCTGCACCGCTCCATCCGCGACAACATCGCCTACGGCCGCCCCGGCGCCACCCAAGTGGAGATCGAGCGGGCCGCGCGGCTCGCCCACGCGGACACGTTCATCGCCGATCTCGTCGACCACAAGGGCCGGCGCGGCTACGATGCCCAGGTCGGCGAGCGCGGCGTCAAGCTGTCCGGCGGCCAGCGCCAGCGCATCGCCATCGCCCGCGTCATGTTGAAGGACGCGCCGATCCTGATTCTCGACGAGGCGACCTCGGCGCTCGACAGCCAGGTCGAGGCGGCGATCCAGGAATCGCTCGACACGCTGATGGCCGGCAAGACCGTGCTGGCCATCGCGCACCGCCTGTCGACGATCGCGGCCCTCGACCGGCTGGTCGTGATCGACCGCGGTCGGATCATCGAGGAGGGGACTCACGCCGAACTGGTCGCCGCCGGCGGCGTCTATGCCGGGCTGTGGTCGCGGCAGTCGGGCGGTTTTCTCGACGACGGGACGGCCCGGTACGACAGCGCCGTCGCCTGAGCGTCGGAGGAGCGAGATTGCCGGCAACATACCGCTACGATCGAGGGGCGACCTTATCGCCGCGCCGCACACTGCGGCTTGACTCGGGGGCGGCAGACGGTCTCATTGCTCAGATTAGAACCATAATGCTTTGTTCCCGGGACGAGCCGGGACGAGGGCACCTGCGGCCCTGACGCCGACGCATGGAGTTCCGAACCTTGGCGAACACATCAGCCGCCGCTGCCGCGGTCTCTGGTCATGAGGGCAGCCGCCGTGACTTTCTGTTCCTGGCGACGGGCGCCGGGTTGGCGGTCGGGGCGGGAGCCGTCGTCTGGCCGCTGATCTCCTCCATGGCGCCCGACGCCGACACGATCGCCGCCGGCGCGCCGATCGAGGTCGACCTGACACCGATCCAGGACGGCCAGATCATCAACGTCTTCTGGCGCGGCAAGCTGATCTTCGTGCGCAAGCTGACCGCGAAGGAAGTGACCGACATGAAGGCGGTCCCGCTCTCGGCGATGATCGATCCGGCGGCCTTCACGACCCGCGTCAAGAACGGCCACGATCAGTGGCTCGTGGTCTACGGCAACTGCACCCATCTCGGCTGCGTGCCGATCGGCCACCAGGGCAATTTCGAGGGCTGGGCCTGCCCGTGCCACGGCTCGCAATTCGACGCGGTGGGTCGCGTGCGCCATGGACCGGCGCCCATCAACCTGCCGATCCCGCCCTACGCCTTCCAGACGGATGCCAAGATCCGGATCGGCGAAGGCGGCAAGGAAGCGGCCTGAGGAGGACGGAAGCATGAGCGGAACGGCCAGCACCTACGTCCCCAAGAGCCGCGTTGCGAAGTGGTTCGAGGCGCGCCTGCCCATCGCCGGGCTGGTACACTCGTCCTTCATCGCCTACCCGGTTCCGCGGAACCTCAACTACTTCTGGACCTTCGGGGCGATCCTCGCCGCCTTCCTGGGAATCCAGATCGTCACCGGCATCTGGCTGGCGATGCACTACGAGCCCTCGGCGACAGGTGCCTTCACCTCCGTCGAGAAGATCATGCGCGACGTGAACTACGGCTGGCTGCTGCGCTACGCGCACGCCAATGGTGCCTCGATGTTCTTCGTGGCCGTCTACGTGCACATGTTCCGCGCCCTCTATTACGGGTCGTACAAGGCGCCACGCGAGGTGCTCTACATCCTCGGCGTCGTCATCTACCTCCTGATGATGGCGACCGCCTTCCTCGGCTACACGCTGCCGTGGGGCCAGATGAGCTTCTGGGGCGCGACCGTCATCACCAACATCCTGGCGGCGATCCCGGTGGTCGGCGACACGATCCAGACCCTGCTGTGGGGCGGCTACTCGGTGGGCAACCCAACCGTGAACCGCTTCTTCTCGCTGCACTACCTGCTGCCGTGGATGATCGCCGGCGTGGTCGTGCTGCACGTCTGGGCCCTGCACGTCACCGGGCAGAACAACCCGGCCGGCATCCCGATCAAGTCGGGCAAGGACGCGGTGCCGTTCACGCCCTACGCGACGGTCAAGGACGTGTTCGCGACCTGCGTGTTCATGATCCTGTTCGCGTGGTTCCTGTTCTACCAGCCGAACTATCTCGGCCACGCCGACAACTACATCCAGGCCAACCCGGCGGTGACGCCCGCACACATCGTGCCGGAATGGTACTTCCTGCCGTTCTACGCGATCCTGCGCGCGGTCCCGAGCAAGCTCGGCGGCGTCATCCTGATGTTCTCGGCGGTGATCATCCTGGCGTTCGCGCCGTGGCTCGACACGTCGCGGATCCGGTCGTGCAACTACCGGCCGATCTACCGCCAGTTCTTCTGGGTGTTCATCGGCGCGACCCTCCTCCTCGGCTGGCTCGGCTCGCAGCCCCCGGAGGGCGGCTACGTGCTCGCCGCCCAGGTCTGCACCGCCTACTACTTCGCGCACTTCCTGATCGTCATGCCGCTCTGCGGCCTGTTCGAGACGCCGAAGAAGTTGCCGGGCTCGATCCTCGAGAGCGTGACCGGACCGGGCAAGCAGGTGACCGGATCCGGCATGCCGGCGGGCGCCGCCGCTGCTCCGACCACCAAAGGCTGACGGGCTGACGACAGGACCATGATGATGACCCGCGTCCTCTCGACGACCGCCGCGGCCGCCCTGGCGGCCCTGCTGATCGGCGCCGTGCCGGTCTCCGCCCAGGAAGGGCATGGCGGGCCGATCCCGGCCCGCGTGAACTGGAGCTTCGCCGGCGTGTTCGGCCGCTTCGACACCGCGCAGCTGCAACGCGGATTCCAGGTCTACAAGGAGGTCTGCTCCGCCTGCCACTCGATGAAGCTGGTCTCATTCCGCAACCTCGCGCAGGAGGGCGGGCCGCACTTCTCGGCCGGGCAGGTCAAGGCGCTGGCCGCGACCTATCAGGTGAAGGACGGGCCGAACGACGCCGGCGACATGTTCGAGCGGCCGGGCCGCCCGGCCGACACCTTCCCGCCGCCCTTCCCGAACGATCAGGCTGCGGCCGCGGCCAACGGCGGCAAGGCCCCGCCGGACTTCTCGGTCATCGCCAAGGCGCGGACCTTCTCCCGCGGCTCGCTCTACTTCCTGACCGACTGGCTGCCGCTCGTCGGCTACTCGGAGCAGGGGCCGGACTACATCCACGCCCTGATCAACGGCTACCAGGATCCGCCGAAGGACTTCGCGCTGCCGGAGGGCGGCCACTACAACAAGTACTATCCGGGCCACATCATCGCGATGCCGCCGCCGATCACCGACGGGCAGGTCTCCTACCCGAAGAACGATCAGGGCCAGCCGGTCGTGCCCGAGACGCTGGACCAGTACGGCAAGGACGTCTCGGCCTTCCTGATGTGGGCGGCCGAGCCGCACATGATGGACCGCAAGGCCCTGGGCTTCCGGGTGATCCTGTTCCTGATCGTGCTGTCGGGTCTGCTCTACTACGTGAAGAAGAAGATCTGGGCGGATGTCGGTGGCGAGGTGCACGGCCTCCAGCCGGAGCTGCACAAGACCTACTGAGGCGGGCCGGATCGGTTCGCAGTTCGGATGGGCCTCCCTCGCGGAGGCCCATCTTTTTTTCGGCCGGCGCTCCATGCTACCGCTCGCCCGCCGCGACGGTCCGCCTCCCGAGACTGCCCGCCCCCTGCACCACCTCAACCTGAGGTGACCGCGTCAGCGGGCCTCGCAGGAGGGCTTCAGGGATCAGAGCGGCGTCCGGAGGTCTCCGTCGAGGCCTGCGCATGGCTCCGGCACCCGAGGACGAGGTGCCGGGTGGGATAGGCCGCGCTGCCGAGGCGTTGCGCGTTGAGGGAGTCCGGCATGAGCACAGCGGTACTGGGTGTCATGGGTGGGTCCGGCGTCTACGACCTGCCGGGTCTCGAGGACGTCCGCGAGGAGCGCGTGGCGTCGCCCTGGGGCGAGCCCTCGGACGCCCTGCGGATCGGGCGCATCGGCGACACCAAGGTCGTGTTCCTGGCGCGCCACGGGCGGGGGCACCGGCTCTCGCCGTCGGGCATCAACTACCGCGCCAATATCGACGCCCTGAAACGGGCCGGGGTCACCGACCTCGTCGCCCTCTCGGCCTGCGGCTCCTTCCGCGAGGACCTGCCCCCGGGCCTCTTCGTGCTCGTCGACCAGTTCGTCGACCGCACCCACGGCCGCGCCTCGTCGTTCTTCGGCGACGGCTGCGTCGCCCACGTCTCCCTCGCGCACCCGGTGGGCCCCGGCCTGCAGGCGCGCATCGCCCAGGCCGCGAAGGCCGAGCACATCGCAGTCCATCGCGGCGGCACGTACGTGTGCATGGAGGGGCCGCAATTCTCGTCGCTGGCCGAATCCCGCGCCTACAAGGCCCAGGGCTTCGACGTGATCGGCATGACCAACATGCCCGAGGCCAAGCTCGCCCGCGAGGCGGAGATCACCTACGCGACCATCGCGATGGTGACCGACTACGATTGCTGGCACCCGGGCCACGACGCCGTCGACGTCGCCGCGGTGATCGCCGTCGCCCGGGCCAACGCCGACAAGGCGGCGCGGCTCGTCGCCCGTCTCGCCCGCGAATTCCCGGGCGAGCGGGAGCCGTGCCCGGCGGGTTCGCACCGGGCGCTCGACGGCGCGATCATGACGGCGCCCGCCGTCCGGGATCCGGCGCTCCTCGCCAAGCTCGACGCCGTGGCGGGGCGGGTTCTCAACGGCTAGCCGGCCGGCCTTTCCATTCGGCGACGAGTCCCTCTAGAAGGCGCGGGCGGCCCAGGCCGCCCCCGACGCGAAGTCCAGACCGAAATGCGCAGCGCCTCCATCAGCCGGAAGACCGCGGAGACCGATATCGCGGTCACCGTCAATCTCGACGGGACCGGGCGGTCGAAGATCGCCACCGGCATCGGCTTCCTCGACCACATGCTGGATCTGCTGGCGCGGCACGCCCTGTTCGACCTGGACGTGAAGGTCGACGGCGACCTGCACATCGACCAGCACCACTCGGCCGAGGATTGCGGCATCGCCCTGGGGCAGGCCTTCGCCAAGGCGCTCGGCGACAAGCGCGGGGTCACGCGCTACGCCGACATCCACCTGCCGATGGACGAGGCGCTGACCCGGGTCTGCGTCGACATCTCCGGCCGGCCCTTCCTGGTGTTCCGCACGACGTTCCGCGTGGAGAAGATCGGACAGTTCGACACCGAGCTGGTGCGCGAGTGGTTCCAGGCCTTCGCGATGAATGCCGGCCTGACGCTCCACGTGGAGACCCTCTACGGCGACAACGCCCACCACATCGCGGAGAGCTGCTACAAGGGGCTGGCCCGCGCCTTGCGGAAGGCCGTGGCGATCGATCCGCGGGAGGAGGGGCGCGTTCCCTCAACCAAGGGCTCTCTGTAGACCCGTTGTCGTCGGGCGCCCGGATCGGCCACACGGCCGTCGCGGCGCGCGCTGTCGGAGTTTCGCGATGCGGATGCGCAGCTACACGCTCCACCTGCCGGCCGATGCGCGGCCCGGCGAGACGGTCGGGCTCGACCGGGCTCTCCTGGTACGCGACGGCTTCTCCTGGCCGGCCTTCGCCTTCACGGTGCTGTGGTTCCTGTTCCACCGCCTCTGGCTCGCCGCCCTGCTCGTCCTCGTCGGCCTCGTGGCGCTGGCCGCTGCCGGCATCGCCCTCGGGCTCCCGGCCGGTGCCGGCCTGATCGTCACCCTGCTGGCCGCCTGGCTGATCGGCCTCGAGGCCTCCAGCCTGCGCCGCTGGACCCTGGCGCGGCGCGGCTGGCCGGCGCGCGACGCGGTGGTCGCCGCGACGCCCGAGGAGGCCGAGGCCCGGGCGCTGAACCGCTGGATCGAGGCGATCCCGAGCGCCCCCCGGGCCCCGTTCCCGAGCGGCCCCAGCCGGCGGGCCGAGCCGGTGATCGGGCTGTTCCCTGCCCAGGAAGGCGCCCGGTGAGTTCCCGGGCGAGACGCGCATGACCACCGAGACCGTCGCGATCATCGATTACGGGTCGGGCAACCTCCACTCCGCCGCCAAGGCCTTCGAGCGCGCCGCCCGCGAGAGCGGGCGCGACGCGCGGATCTGCCTGACCTCGGACCCGGAGGTGGTGGCCGCGGCCGACCGCGTCGTGCTGCCCGGCGTCGGCGCCTTCGCGGATTGCCGCCGCGGGCTCGATGCCGTTCCCGGCATGGTCGAGGCGATGACGCGGGTCGCCCACGGGGCGGGCCGCCCGTTCCTCGGCATCTGCGTGGGGATGCAGCTCCTGGCGAGCCGCGGGCTCGAGTACACGACCACGCCGGGGCTCGGCTGGATCCCCGGCGACGTCGGTCCGATCCGGCCGTCGGATCCGGCCCTCAAGGTTCCCCACATGGGCTGGAACACCCTGCGGACCGAGCGCGACCACCCGCTGCTCGCCGGCATTCCCACCGGCGAGGACGGGCTACACGCCTACTTCGTGCACAGCTACGCGCTGCAGGCGGAGCGTCCGGACGACGTCGTCGCGCGCGCCGAGTACGGCGGCCCGGTCACCGCCCTCGTCGCCCGCGGCAACGTCGCCGGCACGCAGTTCCACCCCGAGAAGAGCCAGCGGCTGGGCCTCGCGCTCATCGCCAACTTCCTGAACTGGCGCCCGTGAGCGCCGTTCGGCCCAGGCAAGAAGGACGGAAGCGCCCGTGATCCTGTACCCGGCGATCGACCTGAAAGAGGGGCGTTGCGTTCGCCTCATCCAGGGGGACATGGCGCAGGCCAAGGTCTTCGGCGACGATCCGGCCGCGCAGGCCGCGATCTTCGAGGCGCAGGGCTTCTCCTGGCTCCACGTCGTCGATCTCGACGGCGCCTTCGCGGGCGCCCCGCGGAACGCCGAGGCCGTCGACGCGATCCTCGCGCGGGTCACGATCCCGGTCCAGCTCGGCGGCGGGATCCGCGAGATGAAGACGCTGGAGGGATGGCTGAGCAAGGGCGTTGCCCGCGCGATCATCGGCACCGCGGCGGTGCGCGATCCCGGCTTCGTCCGGGAGGCGGCCCGCAAGTATCCCGGGAAGATCGCGGTCGGGATCGACGCCAAGGACGGCCGCGTCGCCGTCGAGGGCTGGGCCCAGACCTCCAGCATGACCGCGGAGGAGCTGGGGCGCCGATTCGAGGACGCGGGCGTCGCGGCGATCATCTACACCGACATCGCTCGCGACGGGATCCTGAAGGGCCTCAACGTCGAGATGACCCTGGCGCTCGCCCAGGCCGTCCGCATCCCGGTGATCGCCTCGGGCGGCCTCGCGTCGATCGACGACGTCCACCGGCTGCTGCAGCCCGACTGCGCCCTGATCGCGGGCGCGATCACCGGCCGGGCGCTCTACGACGGCCGCATCGATCCGGAGGCGGCCCTGGCAGCGATCGCTGCGGCGCGCGGCCCGGCGGCGTGATATCCAGAGGCTCGCGACATGAGACGCCGCCCGTGCTGAAGACCCGCATCATTCCCTGCCTCGACGTGAAGGACGGGCGCGTCGTGAAGGGCGTGCGCTTCGAGGGCCTGCGCGACGCCGGCGACCCCGTCGAGGCCGCCAAGGTCTACGACGCGGCCGGCGCAGACGAGCTGTGCTTCCTCGACATCACCGCGAGCCGCGAGGCCCGCGGCACCCTGCTCGACATCGTCAGCCGGACCGCCGAGGCCTGCTTCATGCCGCTGACCGTCGGCGGCGGCGTGCGTACCGTCGAGGACGTGCGCGCGCTGCTGCTCGCCGGCGCCGACAAGGTCGCGATCAACACCGCCGCGGTGAAGGATCCCGACCTCGTGGCCCGGTCCGCCGAGAAGTTCGGCGCGCAGTGCATCGTGGTGGCGATCGACGCCAAGCGCGTCTCGCCCCCCGGCACGCCGGCCGCCTGGGAGATCTTCACCCACGGCGGCCGCGACCCGACCGGGATCGACGCCGTGGCCTTCGCGCGGCTGGTGGCCGAGAAGGGCGCCGGCGAGGTGCTCGTCACATCCATGGACAAGGACGGGACGCGCTCCGGCTACGATCTCGCCCTGACGCGGGCGATCAGCGATGCCGTAACCGTGCCGGTGATCGCCTCGGGCGGCGTCGGCGGCCTCGACGACCTCGTGGCCGGCGTGGCCGAGGGCGGCGCCAGCGCCGTCCTGGCGGCCTCCATCTTTCATTTCGGTCAGGCGAGCGTCGCCGAGGCGAAGGCGCACATGGCGGCGGCCGGCCTCGCCATGCGCCTCGACGTCCCGGCCTCTTCCTCGAGGGCGCCCCAGTGAGCAGCTACCTTCTGGCGAACGCCGACCTCCTCGATCCCGTGACCGGTCGCCAGACCGCCGGCGCGGTGCTGGTGAGGGACGGCCGCATCGCCGATATCGCCGCCGGCGCGGCGCCGGGCGCACCAACCGACGCGAAGCGCGTCGACTGCGCCGGCCGCGTGCTGACCCCCGGGCTGATCGACATGCGCGCCTTCGTGGGCGAGCCGGGGGCCGAGCACCGCGAGACCCTGGCCTCGGCGAGTGCCGCGGCGGCCGCGGGCGGCGTTACGACGCTCGTCTGCATGCCCGACACCAATCCGGTGATCGACGAGCCGGCCATCGTCGACTTCGTGCTCCGCCGCGCCCGCGACACGGCGAGCGTCAACGTCCTGCCGGCGGCCGCCATCACCAAGGGCCTGGCCGGCCGGGAGATGACCGAGTTCGGCCTGCTCAAGGAGGCCGGCGCGGTCGCGTTCACCGACGGGCTCAGGGCCGTGGCGAATGCCCAGGTTCTGCGCCGCGCCCTGACCTACGCCCGGGATTTCGACGCACTGATCGTGCAGCACGTGGAGGAATCCGCTCTCGTCGCCGAGGGCGTCATGAACGAGGGCGAGCTCGCCTCGCGCCTCGGGCTCATGGGCATCCCCCGCGAGGCCGAGACCGTGATGCTGGAGCGCGACATCCGCCTCGTGCGGCTGACCGGCGCCCGCTACCACGCGGCCATGATCTCCTGCGCCGATTCGGTGGAGATCGTCCGCCGCGCCAAGCAGGACGGCCTGCCGGTGACCTGCGGCGTCTCGGTGAACAACCTCGTCCTCAACGAGAACGACATCGGCCATTACCGCACCTTCTGCCGGCTCTCGCCGCCCCTGCGCCACGAGACCGACCGTCAGGCAGTGGTGCGCGCCCTCCACGAGGGCGTGATCGACGTCGTCGTGTCCGACCACAACCCGCAGGACGTGGAGACCAAGCGCCTGCCCTTCGCCGAGGCGGCGGACGGGGCGCTGGGCATCGAGACGCTGCTCGGCGCCGCCATGCGCCTCGTCCACACCGGCGACCTCGCACTGCCCAAGCTCGTCGCCGCGCTCACCGTGAATCCGGCGCGCATCCTCGGCCGCGAGGCCGGCCGGCTGGCGGTCGGCGCCCCCGCCGACCTCGTGCTGATCGATCCCGATCTCCCCTACGTCCTCGACAAGCGCCGGCTGAAGTCGCGCTCCAAGAACTCCCCCTTCGACGAGGCGCGCCTCCAGGGCGCGGCGGTGCTGACGCTGGTCGGTGGCCGGATCGTCCACGCGGTCGACGATCTCGCGGCCGCCGCATGATGCCCCCCGATCTCGCGACCCCGGCCGCCCTCGGCGGCCTCGCCCTCGGCTACGCCCTGGGCTCGATCCCGTTCGGGCTGATCCTCACGAAGTTCGCCGGCCTCGGCGACGTGCGGGCGATCGGCTCCGGCAATATCGGCGCCACCAACGTGCTCCGCACCGGCCGCAAGGGCCTCGCCGCGGCGACGCTCCTGGGCGACGCCCTCAAGGGCACGGCGGCCGTCCTCATCGCCCGGCAGCTGGGCGAGGGCCCGGCGCTCGCGGCCGGGCTCGGCGCCTTCCTCGGCCACCTCTTCCCGGTCTGGCTGGGCTTCAAGGGCGGCAAGGGCGTCGCGACCTTCATCGGGGTGCTCCTCGCCTTCAGCCCGCCCGCCCTCGCGGCGTTCGCGGCGATCTGGCTCGGTCTCGCCTTCGCGCTCAAGTACTCGTCGCTGGCGGCGCTCGCCGCCTCGGCGGCCACACCCCTCGTCCTCTGGGCGCTGGGCGCCCCGACGCAGGCGTTGCTGTTCCTGCTCCTCGGCCTGCTGCTATGGTGGAAGCACGCGCCAAACATCCGCCGACTCGCGTCCGGCACCGAGGGGCGCATCGGCCAGAAGGGCTGAGTGCCGGCGCGCCGCGCCGACCTTCGGGCAGGTGTGGGGGTGGTGGATGCAGCTCACCGAGGCCCAGCGGCTCGACTGGCTGCGGCTGATCCGGACCGAGGGCGTCGGCCCCCGCACCTTCCGGAGGCTCGTGAACCGTTTCGGCGGCGCGGCCGCCGCCCTCGACGCCCTGCCGGAGCTCACCGGCCGCCAGGGACGGCGGATCGTGCCACCCACCCGCGCTGAGGCCGAGGCCGAGCTGGCGGCCCTGACCCGCCTCGGCGGCCGGCTGATCGCCGCCGGCGAGGCGGAATACCCGCGGCTCCTGACGCAGGTCGACGCGGCGCCTCCGCTTCTGGCCCTGCGCGGCGCACCGATCCTCAATCGGCCCGCCGCCGCCCTCGTCGGCTCGCGGAACGCATCGTCGGCGGGGCTCGCCTTCACGGAGCGGCTCGCCAGCGGGCTCGGCGAGGCAGGCCTCACGGTGGTCTCGGGCCTCGCCCGCGGGATCGACGCGCGCGCCCACAGGGCGGGCCTCCGGACCGGCACGATCGCCGTCATGGCCGGCGGCCAGGACCGGATCTACCCGGCGAGCCACGCGACCCTGGTCGAGGCCATCCTGGCGGAGGGCGGCGCGGTCCTCGCGGAGATGCCGATGGGCTGGGAGCCCCGGGGGCGGGACTTCCCGAGGCGCAACCGGATCATCTCCGGGCTGTCCTACGGGACGGTGGTGGTGGAGGCCGCCCGCCGCTCCGGCTCGCTGATCACGGCGCGCTACGCCCTGGAGCAGAATCGGGAGGTCTTCGCGGTTCCCGGCTCGCCGCTCGACCCGCGCGCCGAGGGCACCAACGACCTGATCCGCCAGGGCGCCACCCTGGTCTCCGAGGTGGACCACGTGCTGGAGGTGCTGGGACCGATCATCGAGCGCGGCCCGGACGCCGAGGCGGCCCCGGCGCGCGGGCGGCCGGACCTGGCCGAGCAGCCGGATTTCTGGGACGAGATCGCGCTCGACGCGGCTCTCGACCCCGGACCGGAGCGAGCCGACGGCGCGTCCGCCGACAATCCCGCGCGCGACGAGCCGCCCGAGGCCGAGGATGACCGGGCGCGGATCGTGGCCCTGCTCGGCCCGAGCCCGGTCGGCACCGATGAGCTGGCGCGGAGCGCCGGGGTCGGTGCCCGGACCGTGCAGAGCGTGCTGCTGGAACTGGAGCTCGACGGACGGATCGAGCGCCACGGCAGCGGCACCGTCTCGCTGGTCAGCCGCTGAGGGAGTCCTCTTCGGGATCGTCGTCCGCATCGGCGTCCGCGAGGTTGCGCATGACGTCGAGACAGCCCTGGAGGATGTAGGCGGCGGCGAGCTTGTCCACGAGTTCGCCGCGCCGCGCCCGCGAGGCGTCGGCCTCGATCAGCGCGCGGGTGACCACGGCGGTCGAGAGGCGTTCGTCGAAGAAGACGTGGGGCAGGGGGAGGATCGGCGCGAGGTTACGCATGAAGGCGCGGGTCGACTGCACCCGCGGCCCTTCGCTCCCGTCCATGTTGAGCGGCAGCCCGACGACGAGTCCGCCGACCGCGTGCTGCCGGCACAGGGCGGCGAGCCGCTGCGCGTCGGGGGTGAACTTCACCCGGCGGATCGTCTCCAGCGGCGTCGCGATCTGGCGGCCGAGATCCGACAGGGCGAGGCCGATCGTCTTGGTGCCGAGATCGATGCCGATCAGGCGGGCGCCGCCGCGAGACTCGGCCGCGAAGGCGCGGATCGCGTCGAAATTCATGGTTCCGCCCGCGCGGCGCGCGCCAGAATGGCCTCGGTGACGCCCTCGAACCGGGCGGGGAGGGGCTCCGAGCCCGGTCCCAGGACCAGGGCCGCGGACGGCGCCGTGACCCGGGTGAAGAAGTCGTCGAGGCTATCGCCGCCGAACCGCACCGTCTCCAGGTCAGGCGCCAGCAGCCAGACGTCGTACTCGCCGTCGGTCCCGGTGACGTCCCAGAACAGGAAGCTGCCGTCCTCGCCCGCGCCGAAGAAGCAGGCGCGCTCGACGACGCCGGCGTCGCCGCCCTCGACGTCGAAGCGGTGCGGCTCCGCCCCGTCCTCCAGCATGGCGACCGCGGCGCCGACGCTGTGGGCGATGAGGGCCGCTTGGCTCACCAGATCGCAGGCCTCGAACGGTGCCGGCACGGCGACGCGGAACTGCCCGCCCGCGAGGCCGACGCCGCAGGTCCGGCAAAAGTCGCGGTAGGAGGCCGGAAGGGCGAAGCCCAGCGCCTCTGCTGCACGGTCGAGGGCCGCCTCGTCCGGCACGAAGCCCGGCGCGAGCTCCTCGAAGACCGTCTTCCACATCGCTCCCGCTCCACCGTCCACAGACTTCGGTTCCTCCGCAGATCGCCCCCGGTGCGCGCGGAGCCGTTCGCGTCTAGGTAGGTTAATGTTCCGTTAAACCACGCTGTAGGGGTCCGCCTTGTCGACGAACGGCCAGCTCTCCTCTTCCGCTCCGTCCGGCCGCCGGCGGGCGATGCCGCGCAAGCACCGCTGGATGCTGCTCCTCGCCTTTGAGGTGCTGGTCGCGGGCTTCACCCAAGCCATGATCCAGCCGGTCCGGCAACCGGGAATCACGATCGAGATGTCGGTGACGCCCCACCACGTCGTGACCTGATCCGCCCGTCGCCCGCCCGCGCCGAGCGCGCGGTCAGCCGGGTCCAGCGCGGCCGGCCGCCCTACGGGCGGCGCGGCATAGCCCACCCGCGTTGCGGTGCGTCGAGCGCCGATGCTATAGCGCGACCGACTTCGGGAGAGCGCTCCCGGGCAGGGACGAACGAGACGGCATGTCGGTCGACGAGAAGACGGTTCGGCGCATCGCGCATCTGGCGCGGATCGCGGTCACCGACGACGAAGTCGGGCCCCTGCAGGGCGAGCTGAACGCCATCCTGTCCTTCGTCGAGCAGCTCGGCACGGTCGACGTCGCGGGCGTCGAGCCGATGACCTCGGTGACGCCGATGGCGATGAAGAAGCGCGAGGACGTCGTCACGGAGGGCGGCCGCGCCGCCGACGTCGTCGCCAACGCACCCGAGACCGAGGACAATTACTTCCTGGTCCCGAAGGTGGTCGAGTAGGCCGAGGACGGCCCGGACCTTGCGGACCGGATTTCTGGCGGGCAGGCGCGCGGCGGCGCGCGCGGGGACGTGAACAGCGTGGATCCGAACGAACTTACCCTGGCCGAAGCGCGCGACGCCCTGAAGGCGAAGCGGATCTCGGCCCGCGAGCTGACCCAGGCCCATCTGGACGCCATGGCCAAGGCCCGCGTCCTGAACGCGTATATCCGGGAGACCCCGGACCGCGCCCTGGCGATGGCCGAGGCCTCGGACCAGAAGATCGCGTCCGGCGAGGCGCGGCCGCTCGAGGGCATCCCCCTCGGCATCAAGGACCTGTTCTGCACGCACGGCGTGACGACCACGGCGGGCTCCAAGATCCTCGAGACCTTCGAGCCGCACTACGAATCGGCCGTGTCGGCCAATCTGTGGCGCGACGGCGCCGTGATGCTCGGCAAGCTGAACCTCGACGAGTTCGCCATGGGCTCGTCGAACGAGACCAGCGCCTACGGCAACGTGGTCTCGCCCTGGCGGCGCGCCGGATCAGACGCGCCGATCGTGCCCGGCGGCTCGTCGGGCGGCTCCGCCGCGGCGGTCGCCGCGCGCCTCTGCCTCGGCGCCACCGCGACCGATACCGGCGGCTCCATCCGGCAGCCCGCCGCCTTCACCGGCACGGTGGGGATCAAGCCGACCTACGGGCGCTGCTCGCGCTGGGGCACGGTGGCCTTCGCCTCCTCCCTCGATCAGGCCGGCCCGATCGCCCGGACGGTGCGCGATTGCGCCATCCTGCTCGGCTCCATGGCGGGCGCCGACGCCCGGGACACGACCTGCGCCGACCTCGCGGTGCCCGATTTCGAGGCCGCCGTGTCGCGCGGCGTGAAGGGCCTGACCATCGGCATCCCGAAGGAGTACCGGGTCGACGGGATGCCCGCGGAGATCCAGAAGCTCTGGGACGAGGGCGCGGCGTGGCTCAAGGCCGCCGGCGCGACGATCCGGGAGATCTCGCTGCCGCACACCGCCTACGCGCTGCCGGCCTACTACATCGTGGCCCCGGCCGAGGCCTCCTCGAACCTCGCCCGCTACGACGGCGTCCGCTACGGCCTGCGCGTGCCCGGCAAGGACATCGCCGGGATGTACGAGAACACCCGCGCCGCCGGCTTCGGCCGCGAGGTGAAGCGCCGGATCATGATCGGCACCTACGTGCTCTCGGCCGGATACTACGATGCCTACTACGTCCGCGCGCAGAAGATCCGCACGCTGATCAAGCGCGACTTCGAGGCCGCCTACGCGGCCGGGGTCGACGCGATCCTGACGCCGGCGACGCCGTCGGCCGCCTTCGGCATCGGCGAGAAGGCCTCGGCCGACCCGGTGGAGATGTACCTCAACGACGTGTTCACCGTGACGGTGAACATGGCCGGGCTGCCGGGCATCGCGGTGCCGGCGGGTCTCGACGGGCAGGGCCTCCCGCTTGGCCTCCAGCTCATCGGCCGGCCCTTCGACGAGGAGACGCTGTTCGCGGTCGCCCAGGTGATCGAGGACGCGGCCGGTCGCACCGTCCTGCCCGAGCCGTGGTGGTCATGACCGTCCCGTACTATCCCTGGACGGTCTGGATCTGGGCCGCTTTCGATCCGGCGCTGATCGTGGTGGCGGTCTATCTCGGCTGGACCGCCAGCCAGTTCGGCAAGGTCTTCATCGCGGCGATCGCGGCGCTCGGCTTCTCGGTGCTGTTCTCCTACGCGGTCAGCGCGGCCGGCATCCCGTGGCCGGCGCCGATCACCCGCGACGGCCCGACCTTCTTCCCGGTCCGCGCCGTCGCGGCCCTGCTCTGGGCCGTCGTGGGCTACGGCGCCCGGCAGGCGGTCGGACGCCGCGCTTGACCCTGCGGGCAGGGGCCTCCTAGAAAATCTCTCGCTCGACGCATGCGGCGCCTCCGCCGTCTCTGCGAGCGCAGCGAAGCGATCCGGCGGTGCAACGCCCGGAAGCCTCGCGCTTCCCTGGATCGCTTCGCTGCGCTCTCGAAGACGGCGACGCCTCGAACGCCAGCCGCCTTTCGGACCGACCATGAACGCACCCGTCGACCCCAAGAAGCTGATCAAGGGCGGCCTCCACGACTGGGAGGTGATCGTCGGCATGGAGATCCACGCCCAGGTGTCCAGCCGGGCGAAGCTGTTCTCCGGCGCCTCGACGGAGTTCGGGGCCGAGCCGAACGACCACGTCTCGCTGGTCGACGCCGCGATGCCCGGGATGCTGCCGGTGATCAACGCCGAGTGCGTCGCCCAGGCGGTGCGCACCGGCCTCGGCCTGAAGGCCAAGATCAACCTGCGCTCCGTGTTTGACCGGAAGAACTACTTCTACCCGGACCTGCCGCAGGGCTACCAGATCTCGCAGTACAAGGACCCGATCGTCGGCGAGGGCGAGGTCCTGGTGGACCTTGCCGACGGCGCGTCCATCACCGTGGGCATCGAGCGCCTGCACCTCGAGCAGGATGCCGGCAAGTCGCTGCACGACCAGGATCCGACCCGGAGCTTCGTCGACCTCAACCGGTCGGGCGTGGCGCTGATGGAGATCGTCTCCCGGCCCGACCTGCGCTCCTCCGAGGAGGCGAAGGCCTACGTGACCAAGCTGCGCACGATCCTGCGCTACCTCGGCACCTGCGACGGCGACATGGAGAAGGGCTCGCTCCGCGCCGACGTGAACGTCTCGGTGCGTCGCCCCGGCGAGCCGCTGGGCACCCGCTGCGAGATCAAGAACGTCAACTCGATCCGCTTCATCGGGCAGGCGATCGAGACGGAGGCGCGGCGCCAGATCGCCATCCTCGAGGACGGCGGCAAGATCGACCAAGAGACGCGCCTGTTCGACCCGACCAAGGGCGAGACGCGCTCGATGCGCTCGAAGGAAGAGGCGCACGACTACCGCTACTTCCCCGATCCGGACCTGCTGCCGCTGGAATTCGACCAGGCCTACGTCGACGCCCTGGCCGAGGGGCTGCCCGAGCTGCCGGACGCCAAGAAGGCGCGGTTCGTCTCGGCGTTCGGCCTCTCGCCCTACGATGCCGGCGTGCTGGTCGCCGAGCGCGCCTCCGCGGACTATTACGAGGCGGTGGCGAAGGGCCGGGACGGCAAGGCCGCGGCCAACTGGGTGATCAACGAGCTGTTCGGGCGCCTCAACAAGGAGGGGCTGTCCATCGACGCGACCCCGGTCTCGGCGGACCAGCTCGGGGCGATCATCGACCTGATCGGCGAGGGCATCATCTCCGGCAAGATCGCCAAGGACCTGTTCGAGATCGTCTGGACCGAGGGCGGCGACCCGCGCGCCGTCGTCGAGAGCCGCGGCATGAAGCAGGTGACCGACACGGGCGCCATCGAGGCGGCGGTGGACCAGATCATCGCGGCGAATCCCGACAAGGTCGCCCAGGCCAAAGAGAAGCCGACCCTGCTCGGCTGGTTCGTCGGCCAGACCATGAAGGCCACCGGCGGCAAGGCGAACCCCGCGGCGGTGAACGCGCTGCTCAAGGCGAAGCTCGGGATCGAGTGAGCCTTCCGCGGCGAGCGGCCAGTCCGCGCCCGGCCTCAGGATGAGTGCCGGGATCGGATGGCCGTCGCTTCGACGTCGCCGGCCAGTCCCATGCTCGCCAAAGCCACGACGAGATCCCGCCGCGGCGATGCCGGGCAGGTGGGCCACGAACAGATCCTCGAAGAGAAACCGCGGCGGAACGGCTCGAAGTGGGGCCTTTCGCGCATTCGAAGGCGTGCCATGCGTGGCCGCTTCTGCGCCCCTGGAGCCGCGTCCGTCCGGCTGTTCGTGTTGTGCCGCTAAGTCTCGGGCCGAACCTGTCCCTGAACCGTCTAGGCGGCATTCCGCTGCGGTGGAGTCATCCCTGTCTCCTCCAGCTTCCGACGACCGACACCGCTGCGAAACCTGATCGCGTCAAGATTTCGTGCCGATCCGTGCCCGCTCTCGCTAAGCACAGACGGAGACTGCGCCCGTCCTCCAAGTCGGTCAATAGCTATTTTCTCGGCAAAAGGCTTTTTCGATCCACTTGCCCCCGCCGCCGCACCGCAGCGCGTGCGAGCCCAATCACTTGGATCGATCCCGCGGCGCTGCGAAATATTGATTGGCCCGCAAGCTACTTGCCGGCGCCCATATTGTTCTCGACCAGAAAGCGGATGCCGCGGTCGAAGGACTCATCCGTGTCGCCGCGCAGGTCCACGCTGTAGGCCTTCTCGGGCGCGTCGCCGGTGAGGGACTTCACGTAGACATTGAGGTTGAGGATCAGGTTCGAGACCTTCTGCACCTCGCCGGTGATCGCGACATCCGCGCCGAGCTTGCGGGCGAAGTCATCCGCGCAGCCATTGCAGCGGCGCAGGTCGGTACTTCTGGCCACCTCGTCCCGCACCGGCTCGGTCGAGACCACGACGTACAGGCCCTTCTTCTGGAGGAGGTCGCGCAGTTCGGCGCTGACCCGCTTCAGCCGCGCGGTGTCGGCGGCGTCACCCGGCACCGGCGATAGGTTCGAGAAATGGAAATCAGATACCGCAGCCCGCGGGGGCGCGGCTGCGGCCGGTCCCGCGGCCAGCAGGACGGTGGCGAGTGCGAGCAGTCGGTTCATCGTGATCTCCGGCGCGGATGCGTGTCCGGGAAACCGCGCCCCCGCCAACCGGGTCGCGTCCGCGCGGCGATTCAGCGCCGGTCGGCCTCCCGGGTGGGGCTGGCCGCCGGCTTTGCCAGGCCAGAGACGCGGTCGCGCAGGTCCATGAACCAGCTCGGTGCCGGGCCGCGGCCGCCGTTGACGAACACCGTCGCGGTCATGCCGGCGATGAGCGGGACGCCCGCTGGGACGTGGTCGATTCGGATGCGGACCGGCACCCGCTGGGCGAGGCGCACCCAGGTGTAGACGGGGTTGACGTCCGGCAGCCCCTGCGTGCTGGCGGCGGCGTTCGCCGTGGAGATGCCGAGCGTGATGCTGTGGACCGTGCCGGTCAGGTGCGGATCGAAGCCCATCAGCTTCACGTCGGCGGGGTCGCCGACGCGGATGTTGGACATCTTGGTCTCCTCGAAATAGCCGTCGATCCAGAAGGAGTCGGTGTCGACCACGTTGATGTTCGAGGTGCCGGTCCGGGCGTAGTCGCCGACCCGCATCAGCAGGTTGGTCACCCGTCCGTTCACGGTCGACCTCACCTGGGTGCGCTCCAGATTCACCTTGGCCTGCCGCAGCTGCGCCTGCGCGCTCTCCAGCGACGCTTCGGCGATCTTCGCGGCGCCTGCGAAGCGCTGCTTCTCCTCGATCGAGGTCGACACGGTCGAGAGCGCTTGGCGCCGGGCCGACTCGGCGTTCTTCACCTGCAGATCGGCTTCGCGATTCTTCACCTCGGCATCCGCCGAGGTGACGGCGACCTCGAAATCGACCGGGTCGATGACGTAGAGGACGTCGCCCTTGCGAACGTTCTGATTGTCCTGGACCCGGACCTCGACGATCTGACCAGCGACCTGCGGGGCGATGTTGGCGACCTGGACCCGGACCGTGCCGTCGCGCGTCCAGGGCGCCGCCACGTAGAATTCCCACACGAAGGCTCCCGCCAGGATCGCCGCGAGCAGGATCACGCCGGTGGCCGCGAGGCGGAACACCTTGGCGGTGCGGCCCCGGCGCGGCACTGCGGGCAGCGGGTCGCTCCGCCCGGGCGCGCCGTCGCGGGCGGCGGACTTCGGATCGTCCTCGTCGGCGGTCGTGTCGGGCATCAGATGAACGCGATCAGGAGGGCGAGGACACAGACGTAGAGGCCGGCTTCGGCGAGCGGGGCGTTGGCGACATAGCGGCTGAAGCGGATGCGGGCGAAGACGAGGCGAAGGACGACCAGGATCACGAACGCGGCGAGCGCGTAAGCGACGAAGGCCGTGACCAGCACCCCGCCGACATGGATGTCCTCGTGCATGGTTACCCCGGAAGAAGCGGCAATCAGAATAGCGCGATGTCGAGGCGTTGGAGGAATCGCCTGTGGCGGGCGATGGTTCGCGACGCGGTGACGAGGTCGCTGGCGGCACGGGCCGTCGTGAGCCGCACCGCCCGGTCCTGGCTGGAGGCGGCGCGAATCAGGTCGCGTGCCGCCATCTCGAGCCCGCGATCGTCGCCCGCCGCGAGGGCGTCCCGCGCCCGCGGGATCGCGCCGCGCAGGGCTCCGACCGACCAGAGGCGGCGCAGTTCCGCGTGAGCCCGGGCGGCGGCGGCCTCCAGGCGGGCGAGGGCGAAGGCGTGGTGCAGGTTCGCTTGCCGCACCGCGGCGCTCCCCGAGCTGTAGGCGGCGAACTGGAACAGCCGGTCGGCATTCAAACTCGTGCGGGTGGTGGCGTCGCCCCCCTGGCCGACGAGGGCGTCGGCGAGCGCCCGCCGCGCCGAACCGAGGGCGAAGACCCGCTGCTGGGCCGGCGAGATCGGCAGGATGAGGCGGACGATGATCGACAGGATCACGGCCGCCACGACGACGAGGAACGCGTTCAGCAGGAAGCTCAGGGCGTCGTAGGTCTGCGGGTTCGAGGGCCCCAGCAGGACGGGGAAGAACACGATCAGGATGAAGCCGACCCCGAAGGTCTTCGGGTTCAGCGAGAGGAAGCAGCCCAGAAAGATCACCGGCGCCATCACGAGCGCCAGCATCGGGAAGCCCTGGACGCCGTTGAGGAGCGCGAACCGGGCGATGCCCGCCAGGGCGGCGGCCAGCGTCATGCCGACGACGACGCCGTTCGCGAACTTCTTCGGGTCCGGCGTCATCGACGACAGTGCCGCGGTGGCGGCCACCTGGACCAGTGCGAACGAGGCCTGGGGCAGGCCGAGCGCCGCGAAGGTGGCGGCGGTGACCGCGAAACTCAGGGCCACCCGCAGGGCGCCGCGGAGGGCGACCGGGAAGTCGCGGTGCGTCGGCAGTTCGGCGTCGCGCAGGGGCCTGTGGCCGTCGGCGACGGCGCGGATGCCGTCCTGCGCGAAGGTCGCGGCGCAGACGAAGTCGAGGGCGCGCTGGAGCACCACAACCTCGTCGAGGGGACGGGTCCCGTCGCGGATGGCCGCGTCGACCAAGTCGCGCAGGCGCTCGTCGTCGCGGTCCAGGGCGTCGGGATCGGGCGCGTCGGCCACCCGCCGGCAGATCGCCATCGCCTCCGCGACGGCCGGGCTCGGATCGCGCAGGGACGCGGCCGCGGCCCCGAGGCCGCGGATCGACGCCGCCATCACGTAGAGCGCGGCGATGCAGCTGCGCGCGCCGGCCGCGCGGTACCGGCCGTCGTCCAGCTCGCCCGCGATGGCGCTGGCATCGGCCCGCATCGGCGCGATGGTGCGGATCAGCGCGGCGGTGCGCGGGGCGCCGAGATCCCCCGACACCAGAGTCTCGCGGGCGTAGCCGCGCGTCTGGTCCCAGGCCGCGCGCAGCTGCGGCAGCAGCGCCCGCCACGTGCTCGGCGAGGCGAGGGCGTCGTTGATGAAGGTGATCACGACGATGCCGAGCACGATCGCGGCGACGCGGGACACGGCGGCGTCGAAGGTCCCCTGCGGATCGTCGATCTGGCCGAGCGCGATGATGGCCACGGTGTAGCCGGACAGCATCGCGCCGTAGGCCCGCGTGTCCTGCAGAAACTGGGCGACGAAGACGCAGAGGCCGAGCCAGACGGTGAAGCTGAGGAGCAGCAGCACCCGGTCCTGGCCGAAGAGCGCCATGAAGACGAGCGCCACCGCCGCGCCGACGAGCGTGCCGAGCAGGCGGTAGACCGCCTTCGAGATCGCCTGCCCCCGCTTGGGCTGGGCGAGGATCGCCACGCAGGTGGCGGCGGACGAGGCGCTGTCGAGCTGGAGCCAGAATGCGGCGGCCAGCGCCAGCATCATGGCGATCCAGATCCGCAGCGCGAAGGCCCAGGCGGCCGGCTTCGGCACCCAGGCATCGAGGAACGCCAGGACGCGGTCGCCGAGCGGTTCGGGGCGGCGATCCGCGACGGAGCCGGCGGGGGCCTCAGCCATGCTGGACCCCGCGCGGCGCGCTGTCCACCGCCCGACCGGACGGAGAAGGGTCCGTCATCGCCTCGTGCCTCCTGCCAACCCGCCGCGGATGTTCGAACGAACGGAACGCCCCGCGGTTCTAGCCGATCAGGCCTTGTCGCCACCTTTCAGGCGCTTGTTGCACTTGCTCCAGTACTGCGGCCATTTCGGTCCCTGCGCCGCCTTCTGCGCGTCGGTCAGGGCGCGCCACTCGGTGCCGCAGGTCTTCTGGCGATCGCGGGCGGCGGACTGGCCCGCGCTCGGCGCCCTGGCGGCCGGCGCCTCGGCGGCGGGCGGCGCCTTCGTGGGTGCTTCCTTGGCGGGTGATTCCTTGGCAGGTGGCTCCTTGGCGAGAGCCGGGCAGGCGGCGAGCAGCGGCGCGGACAGGACCGCGATCCTGACGAGACGATCGATCATCGGATGTTCCCCCTCGGGCGCCGCTCCGGCGCCCGAGCCGCAATCTCGCCGCTCTCCCGCGGCGCCGGCAAGCCCGGCCGCGCCGCCGCCGCCAGCCCCGGCGCAGCTTCGCCGTGCGACCGCATCTACGGGCGCGGTGCCCTTGAGCGCGGCCGGGAAATCGTCTTCACTGCCGGGGCAATTCGGAAACGGCGGAGGACCACCGCGCCGCCGACGATCGGGTCCAGGAGCAGGCAGAGCATGGCAGCGGTGTCCGGGCGGCCGATCGACGTCCACACATGGAGTACGCCGAACGGCTGGAAGATCCCGATCATGCTGGAGGAGTGCGGGCTCCCCTATCGGATCGTTCCCGTGGACATCGCGAAGAACGAGCAGTTCGCGCCCGACTTCCTGGCGATCTCGCCCAACAACAAGATCCCGGCCATCGTCGATCCGGACGGTCCGGGCGGACAGCCGATCTCGGTCTTCGAATCAGGCGCGATCCTGCAGTATCTCGGCCGGAAGACCGGGCAGTTCTACCCGACCGACGAGCGCGCCCGCGTGGCGGTCGACGAGTGGCTGTTCTGGCAGGTGGCGGGCTTCGGGCCGATGCTCGGGCAGACGCACCACTTCAAGATCTACGCGCCCGAGAAGCTGCCTTACGCGATCGACCGGTTCACCGCCGAGGCCAAGCGCCTCTACGGTGTGTTGGAGCGGCGCCTCGAGGGCCGCGCCTTCCTGGCCGAGGACTACTCCGTCGCCGACATCGCGACGTTCACCTGGGCGAAGCTCAACTTCAAGCAGGGTGTCGACATCGACACCCTCCCGAACGTCGCCCGGTGGCTCGAGAGCATCCTGGCGAGGCCGGCGGTGCAGCGCGGCCTCGCGGCGATCTGACGAAGCTCAGTTCTTGTTGGCGGCCTGCTGATTCACGTCCGGCACGCGGGTCCAGGTCTGCGACCCGCACAGGATCTTGAGCATGCAGCCCGACACGTTGAGCTCGGCCTCGCTCTCCCGCTCGAGGCTGACCGTGTAGATCTTGCCTTCCTCGATATTGTAGAGTTCGCCGGTGAACTTCGCGTCGTCCGGCTTCAGACCTTCGATCAGCTGGAGACCGATTACCGGACGGGCGCGCTTCTTCGGGTCGGGATTCTTGAGGTCGGTGCGCGGGGCGCCGTTGTCGAAGGTCGGCGTCTTGAGCCAGACAACCTTGCCGCAGACCAGCTTCTGGCCGGGGCCGCAGCGGTCGATCCGGATCTTGGCGCGGCCGTCGCCGGTGAGCCAGGTGCCGGACGGGTCCTTGCCCGTGTCGGCGGAGGCGGCGGTGAGGCCGGCGAGAAGCAGGCTGGCGCTGAGAGCGAGTCGCATGGTTCGTCTCCGGGATTGGGGCGCCGCGGGCGCCCGAGGGGTGGACGAAGTCGGTTGGTGCGCGACTGAGCCGCCGCAATCGGGCGATTTTTCGGCGGTGTTGCGGCAGAGCCACGGCCGCGCTTGCCCCGACCGGTCACGCCGGGCCGCTTGAGGCACCGGGGGGCGCCCGCTATAAGCCCGGCGCCGAAGCGAAATTCTCGCTGCCGCGGCGTGTCCGGATCGCCGGCGCGCCGCAGATCTTTTCCACAGACAGACCGGACGCACCATGGCCACCGAGCGCACCTTCTCGATCCTGAAGCCCGACGCGACGCGGCGGAACCTGACCGGCGCGGTCAACGCCGTCATCGAGGAGGCCGGCCTGCGCATCGTCGGCCAGCGCCGCATCCGCATGACCAAGGAGCAGGCCGAGAAGTTCTACGAGGTGCACAAGGAGCGCCCGTTCTTCGGCGAGCTCGTGACCTTCATGACCTCCGGCCCGGTGGTGGTCCAGGTCCTCGAGGGCGAGAACGCCGTCGCCAAATATCGTGAGGTGATGGGTGCCACGAACCCGGCCCAGGCCGCCGAGGGCACGATCCGCAAGAAGTTCGCCGAGTCCGTCGGCGAGAACACCGTCCACGGCTCCGACAGCGCCGAGAACGCCAAGCTCGAGATCGCGCAGTTCTTCAAGGATTCCGACATCGCCGCCTGAGGCGAGGCGACGCGCGGTGGCGGGTTGGGCACACCGACCCGCCATTCGCGCGCCCCGTACCCGGCGGCGCCGGGAATGCCGCCCTGTGTGACCGGGTCGTCCTTGACGGGACGGAGCCCGGGAGCGTCCAACGGCCGAGCTTAGCCAATCTCAGCCCCCGGACGACCCCGACCATGACGATGCGCCGCCTGCCCCTGCTGATCGCGACCGGCCTGTTCGCCCTCGGCGCGACCGCCGCCCTCGCGGGCGGATCCTCGGCCCCGTTCCAGCAGTACGAGCCGGACCCCGCTCTCAAGACCGCCAGCAAGACCAACCTCGAGGGCCGCGTGCGCCACGCCTGCACGGTCGTCCAGGCCCGCATGACCAGCGCCAGCGAGGCCTCCCTGGAGCGCCCCTGCGGCTGCTACGCGCGGCAGACGCTGCGCAGCCTCGACGCCTCCGAGATCGAGGCCTACCGGACCACCGGCTACTTCAACGACACCGCCCGCGCTAAGGCGCTCTCGGCCCTGGACAGCTGCAAGCTCCAGCGCCCGGTCTGAGCGCCCAGAGCTTCGAAGGCCTCCGGGTCCGCTCACCGTCTTCGTCGGCGGAGCAGCCCCGGGGGCGGAACATGGCGAGCGTGGCGCGGCCGGATCGCGGCGCCCCGCTCGCGCGGACGGAAACGCCCGTGCTACCGCCGCCTAGAGGCTGAACAGAGCGCCATCCGGCGCCCTCTCGTCGATCACCACGCGATCGCCGTTAAGACGGGCGCGGCCGCCCGCCACCAGGGCGAGCACCGCGGGGTAGAGCCGCCGCTCCTGCACGATCACGCGGTCGGCGAGGCTGTCGGGATCGTCGTCCTGGCGGACCGGGACCGCGGCCTGGGCGACGATCGGTCCGGCGTCGAGTTCCGGCACGACGAAGTGGACCGTGCAGCCGTGCAGGCGCACGCCCGCGTCCAGCGCCTGCCGGTGCGTGTGGGTGCCCTTGAACAGGGGCAGGAGCGACGGGTGGATGTTGAGCATCCGGCCGGCCCAGGACGCCACGAAGTCGGTCGTCAGGATCCGCATGAAGCCCGCGAGGCAGACGAGGTCGACCTCCGCCGCGCGCAGCGCCGCGTCGAGGGCGGCGTCGAAACCGGCCCGGTCGGCGAAGGCCCGGTGATCGATGGCCTGCGTCGGGATGCCGGCCTCGGCCGCCCGGGCGAGGCCGGCGGCCTCCGGGCGGTTCGACAGGACCAGCACGATCTCGGCCGGGAAGGCGGGATCCTTCGCGGCCTCCAGCAGCGCCAGCATGTTCGAGCCGCGCCCCGAGATGAGGATCGCGACGCGGGTCTTGCGGGCGGACGCCATCACAGGGCGAGGCGGCCGCTGAAGGTCACCGGCTCGGGGCCGCGCGCCGTGATCCGTCCGAGGCGGACCGGAGTCTCGCCGGCCCGGGTCAGGGCCTCGTCGACGTCGTCGACCGCGTCGGCGGCGGCGATCACCACCATGCCGATCCCGCAGTTGAAGGTCCGCAGCATCTCGGCCTCGGCGACGCCACCCTCGCGGGCGAGCCAGCCGAAGACCGGCGGCGGGGTCACCGCGTCGAGGTCGACGGCGATGCCGACATCGTCCGGCAGGACCCGAGGGAGGTTGTCGGGGAAGCCGCCGCCCGTGATGTGGGCGAGCGCCCGGATCCCGTCGGTGGCGCCCAAAGCCGCGAGCAGCGGCTTAACGTAGATCCGGGTCGGCTCCAGCAGCGCCTCGCCGAGGCTGCGGCCCGGGGCGAACGGGGCCGGCGCGTCCCAGCCGAGACCCGTCTTCGCGACGATCCGGCGGACCAGCGAGAAGCCGTTGGAATGGACGCCGGAGGAGGGGAGGCCGAGGACGACGTCGCCGGGTCGGATGCCGGGCCGCGGCAGCAGCGCGCCGCGCTCGGCGGCGCCGACCGAGAAGCCCGCGAGGTCGTAGTCGGACCCGTCGTAGAGGCCCGGCATCTCGGCGGTCTCGCCGCCGATCAGCGCGCAGCCGGCCTGCCGGCAGCCCTCGGCGATGCCGCGCACGATGTCGGCGCCGACGCCGGGGACCAGCTTGCCGGTCGCGTAGTAGTCGAGGAAGAACAGCGGCTCGGCGCCCTGGACGATAATGTCGTTCACGCACATCGCCACGAGGTCGATGCCGATCGTGTCGTGGCGGCCGGTCTCGATGGCGATCTTCACCTTGGTGCCGACGCCGTCGTTGGCCGCGACCAGGATCGGGTCGCGGAAGCCCGCTGCCTTCAGGTCGAACAGGCCGCCGAACCCGCCGATCTCAGCGTCGGCGCCCGGGCGCCGGGTCGAGCGCACCAGCGGCTTGATCGTCTCGACCATGGCGTTGCCGGCATCGATATCGACGCCCGCCGCCGCGTAGGTCAGCCCCGTCTTCGGCTCGTTGCCGTCCTTGGCCGTCATGCCCGCGCCACCTCGCTGAATACTGGCCCCGCTCTAGCGGCTTCCCGCGCGCCGCGCGAGTCGTGCCGGCGGCGCCTTGATCGGCGCGCTCCGCATACCCACTCTGCCCGCTGGCGTGGTGTGCTGCTGGGGGGAGCGTCATCGTGCGCGCACGGGCTGTGATCGGGCTGGCCGCTGTCGTGGCCCTGGGATTGATCGTCTACCTCCTGCGGGAGGTGATGCTGCCGTTCGTGGCCGGCATCACGCTGGCCTACCTCCTCGACCCCCTGGCAGACCGGCTGGAGCGGCTCGGCCTCGGGCGGCTGGCGGCGAGCCTGCTGATCCTGGCGCTGTTCGTCGTCGTCCTCGTCGTGACGCTGCTGATCCTGATCCCGCTCACGGCCAACCAGGTCGTGGCGCTCGTCAACGCGCTGCCCGGAATGGTGTCGCGGCTCCAGGCGATCATCGCCGAGCGGTCCGGGACCCTGCTCGAGCGCGTCGGTGGCGCGAACGTCCTCAACGAGCTGCAATCCTCGGTGGGCACGCTCGCCACCCAGGCCGGCACGTGGCTCCTGGCCTTCCTGAAATCGCTCTGGTCGGGCAGCCAGGCGCTGATCTCGATCGCCTCGCTGCTGGTCGTGACGCCGGTCGTCGCCTTCTACATCCTCGTCGACTGGGACCGGATGGTCGCTGCCATCGACGGCTGGGTGCCGCCCCGGCACCGGGCGACGGTGCGCGAGCTGGCGCGCCAGATCGACGGAGCGGTCACCGGCTACGTCCGCGGCCAGACCCTGGTCTGCCTCATCCTGGGCAGCTTCTACGCCGTCGGCCTCTGGCTGGTCGGCCTCAACTTCGGCGTGCTGATCGGCCTGATCGCCGGGTTCCTGACCTTCATCCCCTACGTCGGCACGCTCACCGGCTTCATGCTCTCCGTGGGCGTCGCGCTCGTCCAGTTCTGGCCCTCTGGAGACTGGCTGCATCTCGGCCTGACCGTCGCCGTCTTCCTCGTCGGCCAGTTCCTGGAGGGCAACGTCATCTCGCCGAAGCTCGTCGGCGATTCCACGGGGCTGCACCCGGTCTGGCTGATGTTCGCCCTGCTCGCCTTCGGGACGCTGTTCGGCTTCGTCGGGCTGCTGCTCGCCGTCCCGATCGCGGCCTCGATCGGCGTGCTGGTCCGCTTCGCCCTGGCCCGCTACCTGGAGAGCCGCCTCTACCATGCCGGGCAGCCGATCCTGATCGAGCACGAGGGCAAGGACGCTTCGGCCTTGACCTCCGCGGGCGCGGGATGATCCTGAGCGGCCTATGCGCGAGAACGCCCCACCCCGGCAGCTGGCCTTCGACCTGCCGCTCGACCCCCGCTACGGGCGCGAGGATTTCCTCGTCGGACCGGCCAACGAGGCCGCCTACGCGCTGATCGAGGCGTGGCCGGACTGGCCCGACAGCGTCTTGGTCCTCACCGGCCCCTCCGGCAGCGGCAAGAGCCACCTCGCGGCGATCTGGGCTGATCGGGCCCACGCCTGGACCCTCCCGACCGCCGAGCTGGGTGCCGACGCGGTCCAGCACCTCGTCTCCAACGGGGCGCTGGTCGTGGAGGACATCGACCAGGCGGAGCGGCGCGACGAGGCGGCGCTGTTCCACCTGCTTAACCGCGCCCGCGAGCGAGGCTGCCCGGTCCTGCTGACCAGCGCCACGGGTATCGACGCCCTCGGCCTCACGACGCCGGATCTGCGCTCGCGGCTTCGCCTCGCGCCGCGCATCGCCATCGAGGCGCCGGACGACGCGCTCCTGCGTGCCGTCCTGGTCAAGCTGTTCGTGGACCGGCAGCTGGTGGTCGATCTCGGCGTCATCGAGGCGCTGGCCCTGCGGATCGACCGGTCGCTGGGCCGAGCCCGCGACGTCGTCGCCGAGCTCGACCGCGACGCCCTCGGGCGCGGCCGCCGCATCAGCCGGCCGCTCGCGCTGGCCGTCCTGCGCCGCATGGGGCTGGAGGACGAGCCGGACCCGAACGCCTGAAGGAGGAATGCAGTGGCCGTCACGAAACTGTCGTGAAGGCCGCCGGTCTAGGGTGATACACGCTCCGCCGCCGCGAGGAGCAGAGACAGGGATCCGGGATGGAATCGACGCAGAAGCCCGTGGACCGCGACGCCGCCGATGAGGCGCCCGAGCCCCGTCGGCGCGCGACGGCCAATCCGGCGACGCGGCGGGCGGTCGCGCCCAAGCGCCTGCAGGCCGATCCGGTCGCGGGAGCGGCGGCTCCGGCGGAAGCCATTCCGGACGCCAACGACGAGTGGCCGGCCGCGGCGGCCGCGACTCCCGCGGAGCCGCCGGTCGGCGCAGCCCGCGAGCCGGTGGTGGAGGCCGGGCGAACCCTGCGCCACTCACCGGAGCGGTTCGTGAACCGCGAGCTGTCGTGGCTGCAGTTCAACCGGCGGGTGCTGGAAGAGGCGTCGAACCCCAACCACCCGCTCTTGGAGCGCCTCCGCTTCCTGTCGATCTCGGCCAACAACCTGGACGAGTTCTTCATGGTCCGCGTGGCCGGCCTCATCGATCAGGTGCGGGCGGGGATCACGGTCCCGTCGCAGGACGGCCTGTCGCCGTCCGAGCAACTCGTCCGGATCGGCGCCGAGGTGTCGCGCCTCGCCGCCGACCAGCAGGCCCGCTGGCGGGAACTGCGCACGGAGCTGCACACGAGCGACATCGACATCGTCGAGCCCGCGGCCCTCACGGCCGAGCAGGCGGCGTGGCTGGAGGAGTACTTCCTCAACCACGTCTTCCCGGTCCTGACGCCGCTGGCGATCGATCCGGCCCACCCGTTCCCGTTCATCCCGAATCTCGGCACGACCATCGCGCTGATGCTGGTGCGGCCGAAGGACGGCCGGCTGCTGCGCGCGCTGATCCGGCTGCCGGGCGTCATCGACCGCTTCGTGCGCCTGCCGGTGAGCGACAGCGAGACGGCCGCGCGCCTGATCACCATCGAGCAGGTGATCGGGATGTTCACCGGGCGGCTCTTCCCGGGCTACCTCGTCAAGGGCAGCGGCGCGTTCCGCGTGGTCCGCGATTCCGACCTGGAGATCGAGGAGGAGGCGGAGGACCTCGTCCTGCATTTCGAGACGGCGCTGAAGCAGCGGCGGCGCGGCGTCGTGATCCGTCTCGAGGTCGAGGCGGGCATGTCGGAGGATCTGCGCAGCTTCGTCGCCGACGAACTGGAGATCGCCGCGGACGCGATCTTCCTCGTGGAGGGCATGCTGGCCCTGAACGAGCTGTCCCAGGTCGTCGGCATCGACAGGCCCGACCTGAAGTTCAAGCCCTACAATCCCCGCTTCCCGGAGCGCATCCGCGAGAGCGGCGGCGACGTGTTCGCGGCGATCCGGCAGAAGGACTTCATCGTCCACCACCCGTACGAATCCTTCGATTCGGTGGTGCAGTTCCTCGCGCAGGCCGCCCGTGACCCGAACGTGGTCGCGATCAAGCAGACGCTCTACCGGACCTCGTCCAACTCGCCGATCGTGGCGGCCCTCGCCGAGGCCGCGGAACTCGGCAAGTCGGTCACCGCCCTGGTGGAGCTGAAGGCGCGCTTCGACGAGGAGGCCAACATCCGCTGGGCGCGCAACCTCGAGAAGGCGGGCGCGCAGGTCGTGTTCGGCTTCGTCGAGCTGAAGACGCACGCCAAGCTGTCGCTGGTGGTCCGGCGCGAGGGCGACAAGCTCGTCACCTACTGCCACGTCGGCACCGGCAACTACCACCCGATCACCGCGCGCATCTACACGGACCTGTCGTTCTTCACGGCCGATCCCGCGATCGCGCGGGACGTGTCGCGGATCTTCAACTTCATCACCGGCTACGCCGAGCCGGCCGAGCTGGAGCGCATGGCGGTCTCGCCGCTGACCCTGAAGAACCGCCTCCTGGAGCACATCGAGGCGGAGGTCGCCCACGCGAAGGCCGGGCGTCCGGCCGCGATCTGGATCAAGTGCAACTCCCTGGTCGACAGCCAGATCATCGATGCGCTCTACGACGCCTCGGCGGCCGGGGTTCAGATCGACTGCGTGGTCCGCGGCATCTGCTGCCTGCGCCCGGGCATCCCCGGGCTGTCGGAGACGATCCGGGTGAAGTCGATCGTCGGGCGCTTCCTGGAGCACGGGCGAATCTACGCCTTCGGCAACGGCGTCGGGCTGCCGCACCCCAAGGCGACGGTCTACATCTCCTCCGCCGACCTGATGAGCCGGAACCTCGACCGCCGCGTCGAGGCGCTGCTGCCGATCACCAACCCGACGGTGCATCAGCAGGTGCTCGACCAGATCATGCTGGCCAACCTGCTCGACAACCGCCAGAGCTGGCGGCTCCTCGCCTCGGGCGGCTGCGAGCGGATCCAGCCCGCCGAGGGCGAGGAGCCGTTCAACGCCCACAAGTATTTCATGACCAATCCCAGCCTCTCTGGGCGCGGCAAGGCCTCGAAGAAGTCGAGCCCGCGGGCGCTGAGCCGCCGCGCCCAACGCAGCTGAGTTTCGCCGCGCGGCGTCGCTGGGCTAAACCTCCCGCACGGCGCGCCGGCAGGCGCGCCGGGCTGATGAAGGACTCGGACGTTTGGGCAGCCCTCTTGCCAACCTCACCCTCGCGCACGACGCGGAGGCGATCGACAGCACCGCGCGCCATCCTGTGGCGATCATCGACATCGGCTCCAACTCGGTCCGCCTCGTCGCGTACGACGGACTGACCCGGGCGCCGACGCCGCTCTACAATGAGAAGGTGCTCTGCGGCCTCGGCCGCAACGTCCTGACGACCGGCCGCCTGAACGAGGAGGCAGTGACGCGCGCACTCGCCGCCCTGGCGCGGTTCCGGGTGCTGTGCCAGACGATGCGCGTCAGGCAGGTCTACGTCCTCGCCACGGCGGCGGCGCGGGACGCCGAGAACGGTCCCGACTTTCTCCGCGCCGCCGAGGCGGCCTGTGGCCAGGAGATCCAGCTCCTCTCCGGACGGCGCGAGGCCGAGCTTTCGGCCCTCGGCGTGGTCTCGGGATTCCACGCGCCGAACGGCGTCGTGGGCGACATGGGCGGCGGCTCGCTGGAGCTCGTGGACGTCCGCGGGGCGGTCGTCGGACAGGGGGTGACCATGCCCCTCGGCGGCCTCGCCCTGCAGGACCTGTCCGGCGGCTCGGTCAAGAAGGCCGCCAAGATCGTCCGCGAGTACATGCGCAAGGCCGCCCCGCAGCTCGAGACCCTGCGCGGGCGGACCTTCTACGCGGTCGGCGGCACGTGGCGGGCCATCGCGCGGCTCCATCAGGCGGCCCGCGGCTACCCAGTCCACGTGATGCACGGCTACACGGTGGAGCCCACCGACGAACTCAGCTTCCTGCAGGTCGTCGAGCAGACCGACGTGGCACTGCTGCAGGACGTCGACGCGATCTCCGAGGCGCGGCGCCCGCTCCTCGCCTACGGCGCCGTCGTCCTCGAGGAGATCATCCGGGTCGGGCGCCCCCGCGAGGTGGCGATCTCGGCATCGGGCGTGCGCGAGGGCCTGCTGTTCGAGCAGCTCGACCGCGACACCCGTCTGATCGATCCGCTGCTGGCCTCGGCGTCGGAATTCAACGTTCTGCGCGCGCGCTCGCCCCGCCACGGCGAGGAGTTGATCACCTGGACGGACCGGTTCGTCGCGACCCTGGACGGCCACGAGACCACCGACGAGCGCCGTCTGCGGCACGCCGGCTGCCTGCTGTCCGACGTCGGCTGGCGGGCGCATCCGGATTACCGCGGTGAGCAGAGCATCGCGGTGATCCAGAATGCCGCGTTCGTCGGCGTGGATCATCCGGGCCGGGCCTATCTCGCCCTGGCGGTGTCCTTGAGGCACACCGGCCTGGCCCCCGAGAAGGCGAACCCGATGCTCCGGAGCGTGGCCGGTCCGCGCCTGTTCGAGCGCGCCCGCCTTCTGGGCGCCCTGCTCCGGATCGCCTTCCCGATCTCGGCCGGCATGGACGGCGCCCTCGGACGGGCGCCGCTCACCGTCGAGGAGGGACGGGTGGTGCTGCGCCTGCCGCGGGACTGGGAGGCCCTGAACGGGGATCGCCTGCTGAACCGCGTCCGCGGCCTCGGGCGCATCATCGGCCTGGACGGGCGGGTCGAGCTCGCGGACGACGCGCCCTGATCCGCGCGGCGCGGGCGCCGAACCCGGTCAGGGCCTCGCTCGTCGCCGCGGTCCGGTCTCGCACGATGGCCCGGGCCCGTCGCGCGGGAGAGCTCACGCGTGCCGAGGCCGAGGGCGGCCTCATGACCGTCGCGCCGGCGCTCACCGCACGCTGCCGGAACGGTGAGCGTGCGCCTGCCGACCGAGATCGCCGCGGTAACGTCGGCTTAATTCACGAAGCCAACTTTTTTATTGGTTGATGTCGATTCTCCTCTGAATCCGGAATAGAGCGCGCCGCCCGCAAAATATGTCGGTGCGATAGACTGTCGAACACTGCCGAGCGGCAGCGTGAACGCGCGCGCCGTTCGCCCTATGATGCGAGCAACACGCAGATCCCACTCGCACATCGGAATGTTCACGCGATGAGATGGCTTGGCTATGTCTCGATTCGAGTCGTCATGTGCACGACGATACTCGCTATGGCGATGATGTTACTGGCCTACGCGGGGAATGCTCTGCTCGACGCGCGTCTTCAGGCGCGACAGGCCCGGGACGCGGTCACGCTGACCCGCGCGAGTCGCCAGTTGCTCGGGACGATCCTGCCGACACGCCTCGAGCGGGGGGCAGCGCTCGCCCTGGGCGGGGATGCCTCCGCCGACCCGGAGAGCCTGAAGGCCTACGCGACGAACCGGGACGCGATGGTCGCGGGCTTCGCGAGCGTTCAGGACCTGCTGCGGGACCGGGATCTGCCCTCCGTGACGGCGACGATGGTGAGGCTCAACGCGGCGCAGGACGCCGTGAACCTGCTCCGCCCCCGGATCGATGAAGCCCTGCGCGTACCGAAGCCGAAGCGGGACCCGGCGCTGCTGCCCGCCGTGCTGACGGCCTTTCAGGAACTTCTCGACGCGCTGACGGCGACCACGGACGCCGTGGATTCGGCTATTCCGCGCTCCGACGCCGTCCTGCAGCACTACCTCGTCCTCAAGCGGTCCGCCTGGGCGACCCGTGTCGCGATCGGGAACGTCGCCCTGCGCGTGCAGACCTCGCTGGCGGCGGGAACGTCGTGGTCGCTGCCCGAGACCGTGGCGGCGGCCGAGGAGCGGGCGCGGGTCCAGTCGGCGTGGTCGAGCACCAGCGAGGCCGCCGCCCAGAGCTCGGACGCCGTGCGGTCCGCGTTCGAGAAGGCCAAGCGCAGCAATTTCGAGGGCGAGGCGGCGGAGGCGGCGCGCGCGATCTTCGACGCCCTGAGCCAGCAGCGCGCATCCCCCATCACGTTCCAGGACCTCCGCAAGCGAAACAGCGTCGAGCAGATGACGATCGTCGATCTCGCCAATGCCGCCCTCGCCGAGATGGTGGCGCGGGCCGAGAGCCTCGCCGCGGAGGCGGACCGCGTTCTCCTGCACAGTGCCGCGGCGCTGCTGGCCGTCCTGCTGCTCGTCGGGCTGGGCCTCATGGCTCTGTTCGGGGGCGTGCTGCGCCCCCTCCGGATCATCGCCACCGCGATGCGCGCGCTGACGGGGGGCGAGACCGCCGTCACCGTCCCGGTGCGAGCGTACCGGAACGAGTTCGCGCCGATCATGGTGGCCGTGCAGGCCTTCCGGGACAATCTGATCCGCACGCGCGACCTCGAGGCCGGGGCCGAGCGGGCGCGGCTGGACGCCGACGACCAGCGCCGGGACAGCCTGCGCCAGATGGCGCAGCGGTTCGAGGAGGCCGTCGGAGGCATGATCGGCTCGGTCGCGTCCTCGGCCAACGCCCTGCAGGTCACGGCGCAGACGATGACCGTGACGGCCACCCAGACGGCCGGGCAGTCGACGGCGGTCGCGGCCGCCGCCGAGCGGGCCTCGAGCAACGTCAACACCGTGGCGGCGGCCGCGGAGGAGCTCGGCACCTCCGTCCAGGAGATCGGGCGGCAGGCCGACGGGTCGGCGGATCTCGCGCAGAGAGCCGCGGCCGAGGCCGACCGGACCGCCGCGCGCGTCCAGGACCTGAGCAGCGCCGTGGACCAGATCGGTGCCGTCGTAGGGCTGATCTCGTCGATCGCCGAGCAGACCAACCTGCTGGCGCTCAACGCCACCATCGAGGCGGCCCGCGCGGGCGCGGCCGGCCGCGGCTTCGCGGTGGTGGCTTCCGAGGTGAAGGCCCTCGCCGCGCAGACCGCCAAGGCCACCGACGAGATCTCCGGTCAGATCGCGCAGGTGCAGGCGTCCACCGGGCAGGCGGTGGAGGCCATCGCGGCGATCACCGCGCGGATCCGCGAGATCAACGGGGCAGCGACCACGATCGCGGCGGCCGTCGAGGAACAGGGTGCGGCGACCCAGGAGATCGTCCGCAACGTCGGGCAGGCGGCCGCCGGCACAGGCGAGGTCACCACGACCATGACCGGCGTCGCGCAGGCGGCGGAGGGCACCGGCCTGGCCGCGAGCCAGGTTCTCGCGGCGGCCTCCGCCCTGTCGGACCAGTCGGACCGTCTGACCGCCGAGGTCGAACGGTTCCTGGCGAGCGTTCGCGTGTCCTACGCGGTCTCCGCCGCCCAGGTCGCGATCGTGCAGCGCAGCTTCGCGACGGTGCAGGCGCTCGGCGACACCGCGGCAGAGCTGTTCTACGGACGCCTGTTCGACATCGCGCCGCAGGTCCGGTCGCTCTTCCCGGACGACATGACCGCGCAGAAGCGCAAACTCGTCGCCATGCTGGCACTGGCGGTGGCCAACCTCGACAAGCCGGAGGCCCTCGTCGCCGCCGTGCGCGATCTCGGGGACCGGCACGTCGGCTACGGCGCGCTGCAGGCGCATTTCGAGGCGGTCGGGGCGGCGCTGCTCTGGACCCTGGAGCAGAGGCTCGGCCCGGACTTCACGCCGGAGGTCCGGGAAGCCTGGACCGAGACCTACCGGGTCATCGCCGGCCTCATGACGATGACCGGAGCCGCGAAGGCCGCGTGACCGGGTCCGCCGTCAGGCGACGCGATCGGAGAAGATCGCCTTCTTGACCACGGCGTGGACGCCCCAGTTGCCGTCCACGACCTGCGTGATCCCGAAATCGACCGCGACCGACATCAGCGAGATCGCCTCGTCCTCGGTGAGGCCCTTCGCGTGCATCAGGAACTGGCGCATCTTCCGGAAGGCGTCGCGCATGGCGAGGTCGATCGAGGATTTCTGGAAGATCGCGCTCTGGGCGTCCGGGCCGAGATCCCGCAGGTAGTTCGGGTAGCTGAAGCCGGACAGAACCCAGTCGTCCCGGGTCTCGATCATCGGGAAGTCGAGCGCCTCCAGCGGCGTGCCGGGCAGGTCCGCCTTCTTGTGCAGGATGAACTGGAAGGTGCCGGTGAGCGAGCACTCGATCGCGGTGCCGCACAGTTCGGAATCGCCCTGGCTGGCGTGGGGATCGCCCACGGAGAACAGGGCGCCCGGCACCGCCACCGGGTAGTAGAGGGTCGCGCCCTTGCCGATCCGCCAGTTGTCGATGTTGCCGCCGGTGTAGCTCGGCGGGATCGTGTTCACCCGGTCGGCCTCGGCGGGCGCCACGCCCATCGTGCCGAAATGCGGCCGGATCGGCACGCGGATGCCCTTCAGGACCTCGAAGGTCTTCTGGGTCTTCGTGTGGTCCACCGGCAGGCCGGGATAGTCGATGGTCGGGTGGGAGACGCCGAACGGGTCGGTCACGCCCGGCCAGCGGAAGCTGTAGACCGCCCGGGCCCAGTCGCGCTCGCCGGTGGCGTCGACCTCGTAGATGGTCACGACCTCCCGGGGTTTATCGCCGGTGATCAGGTCGTTGTAGTGGTAGCCCCACCACGCCGCCGCGTTGCTGCCGAAGGCCAGTCCCTTGTACCTGGGATTGGCGCAGGGGCGGGGGGCGACGTCGAGGATGCGCACCTCCAGGACGTCGCCGGGCTCGGCGCCGCGGATCGCCACCGGGCCGGTGCAGATGTGCACGCCGAGGCCGCCGCCGGGGCCGACCTTGGCGTCCATGGCGCCGGCCCCGCGGGGCGAGACGCCCATCTTGTCCTTGGTCCAGAGATAGACGCTCTCGGCGCCCGGATCGCCCTGGATCATGCGCTCGGCATCGTCGCTCGCCTGGTGGGTGAGCGTCTCGATCGTGACGAAGTCGCCCGAGCCGATCTCGACCTTGGGCTTGAGGCTGCGGCTGAAGAAGCCCCAGTGGACCGTCTCGGCATTCGCCGGCAGGTGGTAATGCGCCGTGGCGGCGATCTTGGCGCCGCTCGCCTGGGCCAGGGCCGGGCTCACGAGCGACGGACCGCCGGCCGCGAGGGCCGCGGCCGCGGCGCCGGTCGCCGCGAAGCCGCTCTTCAGGAAGGCGCGCCGCTCAGGCTCGAGATCCCGCCGGAACCGGCGGCGGTGCTCCTCGAAGGCGTGGCAGGTTGGATCGTCGCCCGCGCACATCGCGTCGTCTCCCGGTGGTTTCGTGGTCCCGGGGCGGGCAAGCAAATCGACGGCCACGCTGGCGGCCGCCGACGGGCGCCCCTCACTCCGAGAGCATGCCGACGCCGCCCTCCTCGGCGCGCGCGACGGCCTCGTCCGCCTGGGCCTCGACCACGGCGGCGGCCGTGACGTTGACGATGCCGCGCGCCGTCACCGACGGCGTCAGGATATGGGCGGGCTTGGCCGGGCCGATCAGGAGCGGGCCGACCGGCAGCGCGTCCGCCAGCACCTTCGCGAACTGGAAGGCGATGTTGGCGGCGTCGAGGTTCGGGAAGATCAGGACGTTGGCCGCGCCCTTGAGGCGCGAGCCCGGCAGGACGCGCTCGCGCACCATCTCGTTGAGGGCGGAATCGGCCTGCATCTCGCCGTCGACCTGCAGCTCGGGATTCCGCTTGTGCAGGAGCGCGAGGGCGTCGCGCATCTTCATCGCGGAGGGCGAATCCGACTGGCCGAAATCCGAGTGGCTGAGGAGCGCGATCTTCGGCGTCATCCCGAACCGGCTGACGTGGCTGGCGCAGGCCTGCGCCACGTCGGCGATCTCCTCGGCCGTGGGGTTCTGGCGGACATGGGTGTCGGCCAGGAAGTAAGCGCCGTTATGCGTCACCACGAGGCTCATCGCGGCGCACTGCTCCACGCCCGGCGCGAGCCCGATCACGTCGCGGATGATGCGCAGGCGCGTCTCGAACCGGCCCTCCAGGCCGCAGATCAGCGCGTCGGCCTCGCCGCGGCGGACCGCGATGGCGCCGATCACCGTGTTGTTGGTGCGGACCAGGGTCCGGGCCGCGTCCGGCGTGATGCCGCGGCGACCGGCGACTTCCAGGTAGGTCTGGACGTAGGCGCGGTAGCGGGGATCGTCCTCGGGATCGATCAGCTCGAAGTCGCGGCCGTGCACCATCGACAGGCCGAAGCGCTTCAGGCGGGTCTCGACCACCCGCGGCCGGCCGACCAGGATCGGCAGGGCGACCTTGTCCTCGACGATCGCCTGGACGGCGCGGAGCACGCGCTCGTCCTCGCCCTCGGCGTAGATCACGCGCTTGGGCTCGGCCTTCGCCTTCGAGAACAGCGGCTTCATGATCAGGCCGGACCGGTGCACGAACCGGTCGAGGCTCTCGACATAGGCGTCGAGGTCCGGGAGCGGCCGGCCGGCGACGCCGGAATCCATCGCGGCCTTGGCCACCGCCGGGGCGATGCGCAGGATCAGGCGCGGGTCGAACGGGCTCGGGATCAGGGATTTCGGTCCGAACGGCCGGGCCTCGCCGCCGTAGGCGCGGGCGACCACGTCCGAGGTGGTCTCGTGGGCCAGGCCCGCGATCGCCTTGACGGCGGCCTTCTTCATCTCCTCGTTGATCTTGTGGGCGCCGACATCGAGCGCCCCGCGGAAGATGTAGGGGAAGCACAGGACGTTGTTGACCTGGTTCGGGAAGTCCGACCGGCCGGTGCAGATCATGGCGTCCGGCCGCTCCTTCTCGGCCAGATCCGGCATGATCTCCGGGTAGGGGTTGGCGAGCGCCATGATCAGCGGCTTCTCGGCCATCTCCTTCAGGTACTCGGGCTTGAGCACGCCGCCGGCCGAGAGGCCGATGAACACGTCCGCCCCCGGGATCACCTCGGCGAGCGTCCGCTTGTCGGTCTCCTGGGCGTAGACGTCCTTCCACCGGTCCATCAGCTCGGCGCGGCCCTTGTAGACGACGCCCTTGATGTCGGTGACCGTGATGTTCTCGCGGGTCGCCCCGAGCGACACGAGGAGGTTGAGGCAGGCCAGAGCCGCCGCGCCGGCGCCGGACGTGACGATCCGGACGTCGGACAGGTTCTTGCCGGCGAGTTCCAGGCCGTTGAGGACGGCGGCGGCCACGATGATCGCGGTGCCGTGCTGGTCGTCGTGGAAGACCGGGATGTTCATCCGGGCCCGGCACTGCTCCTCGACCTCGAAGCACTCGGGCGCCTTGATGTCCTCGAGGTTGATGCCGCCGAAGGTCGGCTCGAGGGCGCAGACGACGTCGACGAGCTTCGACACGTCCTTCTGGTCGACCTCGATGTCGAAGACGTCGATGCCGGCGAACTTCTTGAACAGGACGGCCTTGCCCTCCATCACGGGCTTCGAGGCGAGCGGGCCGATATCGCCGAGGCCGAGCACGGCCGTACCGTTGGACAGCACCGCCACGAGGTTCTGGCGCACCGTGAGTTCGGCGGCCTGCTGCGGGTCGTCGTGGATCGCCATGCAGGCCGCGGCGACGCCGGGCGAGTAGGCCAGGGCGAGGTCGCGCTGGTTGCCGAGCGGCTTGGTCGCCTGGATCTCCAGCTTCCCGGGCTTGGGCAGGCGGTGGTAGACGAGCGCCCCGGCCTTGAGGTCCTCGGACATGTTATCGGCCATCGCCCACGCTCCCGCTCACCTTTTTCACCGAGGACGACGCGGTCGCGCATCGCGCGGGCTCGCGTCATGACCGGTCTGTTGCACCGGCTGCGCAGGGGGCGCAACCCGCACAACGAGACCCGGATCCACCTCGCCAAGCTGGCGAGGACCCACGGGTTCTCCATAGGCGCTTATTCGTACGGGCGTCCAAAAGTCCGCTTCCCGGAGAGCGGGCGGCGGCTGACGATCGGCCGCTATTGTTCCATCGCTGACAAGGTCGAGATCCTGCTCGGCGGCGATCACCGCCTCGACTGGGCGTCGACTTATCCGTTCGCGGCGATGCGCGGGCTGTTCCCGGACGCCGCGGCGCCGGAGGATTTCCACGCCTCCCGGGGCGACGTGGTGATCGGGCACGATGTCTGGCTCGGATCGGGCTGCATGATCCTCTCGGGGGTGACCGTCGGGCACGGGGCCGTGGTGGCGGCCCGCGCCGTGGTGACCCGCGACGTGCCGGCCTACGCCGTGGTGGCGGGCAACCCGGCCAAGGTCGTGCGCCACCGCTTCGACGCGGCGACCGTGGAGGCGCTCGTCGCGGCGGCGTGGTGGGACCTCCCGCACGACGCGGTGACCCGGCTGGTACCGCTGCTCCAGAGCGGGCGGATCGCCGACCTGCTCGCGGCGTTGCGCGCGGGCCCGGATTCCCGTACCGGCGGAGCCCTCCACGAAGACCATCCGAGATCCGGACGATGACCGACACGCCCCCCGACCGCCTCGCTTCCAACCCGAACAGCCCGTTCTACGACGAGAAGGTGCTGGAGCGCGGGGTCGGTGTCCGGTTCAAGGGCGTCGAGAAGACGAACGTCGAGGAGTACTGCGTGAGCGAGGGATGGGTCCGCCTCTCGGCCGGCAAGGCCCTCGACCGGGCCGGCAACCCGATGACCGTGAAGCTGAAGGGCACCGTGGAGCCCTACTTCCGCGACCCCGCCGCGGACGCCTGATCCGCCACCCGCGCCAGGGCGGCCTCGAAGTTCCGGACGGCTTCGCGGACGAGGTTCCCGATCTGATCCGAGGAGCGCGGCCCGTCGATGACGAGGCTCGCGAGGATATCGGAGCGCCGGGCGCGCTGCTTGGCGGTGCGCCGGTGGTTCGAGACGCGCAGGTGCCAGGCGCAGTCGGGTCGCCGCAGGTACAGGCTGTCGCCGCGCTCGTTCCGGGCGACGATCGCGAAGCCGTCCGCCTCCAGCATCCGCGCCGCGCGAGCGAGCGTCTTCAGCGGCGGGAGAGGCCCGTCGGCGGTCACGGCCCGGCCGGCTCGATCGTGCCGAGGCGGCGCCGCCCGAGCGCGCGCGCCTTCAGCGACAGGGCCGGCCGCTCGACCCCGTACCAGGACAGCGCCGCGACCGGCAGCGTGAGGGCGAGGGCCGGCACCAGCAGCGCGGGCCCGGAGGCGGCCGGCCACAGGGCGTGCAGGGTCTGCTGGACCGGCCAGCCGTAGAGATAGATCCCGTAGGAGAGGTCGGCCGCAGGGTCGAACAGGCCGCGCGCGAGGGGGCCGAGGGCGAGCCAGACCACGCCGTAGGCCTCGGCGAGGAACAGCAGGGCCGGGTAGGCCGGCGTCCGCGCGAGGACGAAAGCGCCGAAGACCAGGCAGGCGAGGGCCGCGGCCGAGACATGCAGGCGGTCGCGCCACAGGTAGAGACACGCCCCGGCCGCGAAGATCAGCGGCAGGCGCAGCGCCGTCTCGGTGCCCTTGGGCAGGTCCGGACCGCGGAGGCCGCAGGCGATCGTCAGGGCGAGCGCCAGGCCGGCCACGATCAGGGGCGCCGACCATCGGCGCCGGAGCAGGCCGCACAGGGCGGCGACGAGGACGCCGAGGTAGCACAGCACCTCGTACTTGAGCGTCCAGACCGTGCCGAGGGGTGCCCGGTAGGGGTGGGATTCGAAGACGCCGGGCAGGGCGGCGTTGCTCTTGAAGGTCGTCAGCGTCCCGCGGATGAACGACCACAGGGCGGGATCGCGCCAGTACTCGGTGACGGGCAGGCGGGTCAGGGCCGCGCCGAGCCCGAGCGCGACGACGAGCGTCGCCGCCACGAGTCCCGGGAGGATCCGCAGGGTCCGGGCGAGGGCGTAGTCCCGGAGGCCGCGGCGGTCGCAGCTCATGGTGACCAGGAAGCCCGACACCGCGAAGAAGCCGTTCACCGCGTGTTCGCCCAGCGTGTAGCCGGTGAGCCGGGCGAGGGGCTCGTCGCCCGCCGCGCCGGTCGCGACGCTGAACGCGTGGGACACAACGACGGCCAGAGCCAGCATCAGCCGCAGGCCGGTGAAGCCGTTGCGCCCGCGCGCCAGCGCGGTCGCGATCGTCGGCGCGCTCATCCGGTCAGACCCTCGCGGGCCAGCGCGGTCCGGCCGCGCAGGAAAGCGAGGGCGCCCGCGGCCGAGCCGCCGTAACGCTCGAGCCCGGCCCGCCGGAGGACCAGACCCGACAGCAGCGCCTTCGGCAGGTTGGCGCCCAGGACGGCGAGGCTCGGGTCCGGGAGGCCGTACTTCCGGCTGACATAGGCGCGCGACCACGCCTGATGCCAGCGCGCGCGGAACACCCGTCCCGGCTCCGGCGCCGACGATCGGCCGCGACCGTGCAGCGCCTCGGCGCGGTGGACGTGGATCAGGGCGCGGCCGCTGTCGGCCACGCGCCGGCACAGGTCATCGTCCTCGTAGAACAGGAAGATGTTCTCGTCGAAGCCGCCGAGATCGAGGAACAGGGCGCGCGGCATCATCAGGCAGGCCCCGGAGAGGAACGGCGCGCAGGCATCGCCCTGCGGCAGCGCGAGCCGGCCCGCGGGATTGGTCAGGTAGGGCGCGAGCAGGGACCGCGCCTGGAAGAAGAAGCGCCCGTCGGATTCGACGAGGCGCGGGGCGATAAGCCCGGCATCCGGCCAGGTGCGGGCCGCGTCCAGCAGGGCGTCCACGGTGCCCGGCCGCAGCACGACGTCCGGGTTGACGACGAGGACGTGCTCCGCCGTCTCGGCCGCGCGGACGCCCCGGTTGTTGGCGCGGCCGTAGCCCTCGTTGCGGGCGTTGCGGATCACCTGCGCGCCGGCCGCCTCCGCGACCGACGCGGAGGCGTCCCGGCTGGCATTGTCCACGACGATCGCCGGCACATGCTCGCCGGCGAGCGCCGCGAGACAGGCCGGCAGCACGTCGGCGCTGTCGTGGGCGACGACGATCGCGACGAGGCTCGCCACCGCGGGGGACTATGGGCGCCTCAGGCCTTCTTCTCGGGCAGGTTGAGGCGGATGTGCAGCTCGCGCAGCTGCTTGGGGGTCGCCTCGGAGGGCGCGCCCATCATCAGGTCCTCGGCGCGCTGGTTCATCGGGAACAGCACGACCTCGCGGATGTTCGGCTCGTTGCACAGGAGCATGACGATGCGGTCCACGCCCGGCGCGATGCCGCCGTGCGGCGGGGCGCCCATGCGCAGGGCGTTGAGCATGCCGCCGAACTTCTGCTCCAGCACCTCGTGGCCGTAGCCCGCGATGGCGAAGGCCTTCTCCATCACGTCCGGACGGTGGTTGCGGATCGCGCCCGAGGACAGCTCCACGCCGTTGCAGACGATGTCGTACTGGAACGCCTTGATCCCGAGGATCCGCTTGGTGTTCGCGCCGTTCTCGTCCTCGCTCGCGAGGGCGTCGAGGTCGAGCGCGAGGAACTCCTCGCGGTCGATGTTCGGCATCGAGAACGGGTTGTGGGAGAAGTCGATCCGCTTCTCCTCCTCGCTCCACTCGTACATCGGGAAGTCGGTGATCCAGCAGAACGCGTACTGGTCCTTGTCGCAGAGGCCCAGCTCGTCGCCGATCCGGACGCGCGCCTTGCCGGCGAGCCCGGCCGCCTTGGCCTCCGGACCGGCGGAGAAGAACACGGCGTCGCCCGCCTTCGCGCCGGAGCGCTCGGCGATCAGGGCCTGAACCTCCGCCGGGATGAACTTGGCGATCGGTCCCTTGCCGGTGAGCGCGCCGTTCTCCTCCTCGAACACGACGTAGCCGAGGCCGGGCGCGCCCTCGGAGCGGGCCCAGTCGTTGAGCTTGTCGAAGAACGAGCGCGGCTGGCTCGCCGCGCCGGTCGCCGGGATCGCCCGGACGACGCCGCCCGAGGCGACCACGCCCTTGAACGCCTTGAACGCCACGTCCTCGCGGGCGAACAGGTCGGAGACGTCGGCGATGATCAGTGGGTTGCGCAGGTCCGGCTTGTCGACGCCGTATTTCAGCATCGAGTCCGCGTAGGTGATCCGCGGGAATTCCTTGGTGACGCGCTTGCCCTCGGCGAACTCCTCGAACACGCCGCGCAGCACCGGCTCCACCGCCTGGAACACGTCCTCCTGGGTGACGAAGCTCATCTCGATGTCGAGCTGGTAGAACTCGCCCGGCGAGCGGTCGGCGCGGGCATCCTCGTCGCGGAAGCACGGGGCGATCTGGAAGTAGCGGTCGAAGCCCGCGATCATCGTCAGCTGCTTGAACTGCTGCGGCGCCTGCGGGAGCGCGTAGAACTTGCCGGGATGGACCCGCGACGGCACGAGGTAGTCGCGGGCGCCCTCGGGCGAGGAGGCTGTCAGGATCGGGGTCTGGAACTCGAAGAAGCCGCCGTCCCGCATCCGGCGGCGGAGCGAGTCGATGATCGCGCCGCGCTTCATGATGTTGGCGTGGAGCTTCTCCCGGCGCAGGTCGAGGAAGCGGTACCGGAGCCGCGTCTCCTCCGGATACTCGAGGTCGCCGAAGACCGGCAGCGGCAGCTCGCCCGCCGGCCCCAGCACCTCGAGGTCGTCGATGTAGACCTCGACCGCGCCGGTCGGCAGCTCGGCATTCTCGGTGCCGGCCGGGCGCGTGCGCACGCGCCCGTCGATCCGCACGACCCATTCCGAGCGCACGGCCTCGGCGGCCTTGAAGGCCGGGGAATCGGAATCGATCACGCACTGGGTCAGGCCGTAATGGTCCCGCAGATCGACGAACAGCACGCCCCCGTGGTCGCGGATGCGGTGGCACCAGCCGGAGAGGCGGACACTCTGCCCGACATCGGACGGGCGGAGCGCCCCGCAGGTGTGGGAACGGTAACGGTGCATGACGGGCTTCTTCTGTGGGAAGGCCGGCACCATTCACGCGAGGCCCCCCAAGTCAAGCGCGGGGCGCGCAGAACGGCGCCGAAAGCCGCGCGCGACTCGCCCGCTGGCCTACCGCAGAAGACCCCGAATCCCCATATCATCTCCATGAACGACAACCTCTTTTTCGATCTGGAGTGCCCCGCGAAGGCGGCGCCCGAACGCACCGCGGCCGGGTGGCGGACGCTGCCCCTCGAGGGCCGTTTCGACCTCGTCTACGAGGACGCGGCCGGGGCCTGGAGCAACCGCTCCCTCGACGCCCGCGAGCTCAGGCTCGGGCCGGGGCGGACGCTGCTCGGCGGCATCGATGCCCGGCGCGGCGGCTATCGCGGGTTCCGGGTCGACCGGATCCGCCGCCTCGTCGACGGGGCCACCGGCGAGCGGATCGAGACCGGCATCCTCGACCGCCTGCTCGCGCGCGCCGAGGCGCAGCGTCGGGCCGACGCGCTGCGGATTCGCCGGCAGGCGCGGGCGCGCCGGAAGGCGGCGGTCGCGGCCGTGGCGTGATCGCAGTCGCCGGGCCGCGCGTGAAGGCGTGAAAGATGGGGACCTGCGAAGCCGCGTCTCCCCATGTCCGCCGCGGTTGCGTATAGCCGGTGCATGGACCTGATCACCACCACTGACGCGCTGCGCCAGATCTGCACACGTCTCGCCGAGCAGCCCTTCGTGACCGTCGACACGGAGTTCATGCGCGAGACGACGTATTATCCGAAACTGTGCCTGATCCAGATGGCGGCACCGGACGGGACCGGCGTCCTGGTGGATCCGCTGGCGCCGGGGATCGACCTCGGGCCGTTCATCGCCCTCATGGCCGACGAGGGCACCGTCAAGGTGTTCCACTCCGCCCGCCAGGACCTGGAGATCATCTGGCTGATCGGCGGGATCCTGCCGCACCCGTTCTTCGACACGCAGGTCGCCGCCATGGTCTGCGGCTACGGCGATTCCGTCTCGTACGAGCAGCTCGTCAACGACGTCGCGAAGGCCAAGATCGACAAGTCCTCCCGCTTCACCGACTGGTCGCGGCGCCCGCTCTCGGAGGCGCAGCTGACCTACGCGCTGTCAGACGTCACCCACTTGGTGAAGATCTACGAAGTCCTCGTCGCCGAGCTGCTGCGGACCGACCGCGGCGCGTGGCTCGACGAGGAGATGGCGGTGCTGACGTCTCCCGAGACCTACCGCGCCGATCCCGTTCAGGCGTGGCGCCGCCTCTCCGGCCGCATGCGCAAGCCGCGGGAGATCGCCGTGCTGATGGAGGTCGCGGCCTGGCGCGAGAGCGAGGCGCAGACGCGCAACGTGCCGCGCGGGCGCGTCCTGAAGGACGAGGCGGTCATCGATATCGCCTCGGCGGCGCCGCGGAGCGCGGAGGCGCTCGGGCGGCTGCGGACGATCCCGGCGGGCTTCGAGCGCTCCCGGACGGGGGCCGACATCGTCGCCGCCGTGGAGCGCGGTCTCGCCCGCGACACGAGCGCCGTCCGGATGCCCGAGCGCGTGCGGCGGAGCGGCGGCAACGGCGCGATCGTCGAGCTCCTGAAGGTGCTGCTGAAGGCGGTCTGCGAGGCCGAGGGCGTGGCGCCGAAGATCATCGCCACGGTCGACGATCTGGAAGCGGTCGCCGACGACGACGACGCCGAGGTCCCGGCGCTGCAGGGCTGGCGCCGGACGCTGTTCGGCGAGAAGGCGCTGGCGCTGAAGCAGGGACGGCTGGCCCTCTCGGTCGAGTCCGGTCGCATCGTGGTCCGTCCCCTGGAAGCCGAACCTGTCGGCAGCGGCGCCGACCCGGACCGATGACGTTGCAGCGGCACTGACCGCACAATCCGCACTGGCGGGCGTGACTCGCCGCGGGTCCGGGATTAAATGGCAATTCGGTTGCCGCTTAATCCCGCCCCTGCGTCCCGCGTATGTTCGAGCCGAACGAGATCCTCAAGACGCTGACCGGGCGCGGTCTCGTGTCGGCCGAAGGGTGTGAGGCCGTCCGCGTCCGCTACCGGGTTGTGGTCGAGAGGCGCGAAGGCGGTGTCGTCGCCTACGGCAATCTGTACGGCAGCTACGCGGGCCTGCGACCGGTCTGGCTCGAGCCCGATGCCCAGCTCCGCCTGTCCAACGGCCGTCGCCTCAACATCTCCGTGACCGATCTGATCGGCGACACTGCGGAGTTCGAGAGCACCGGGCCGGTCGGCGCGGTCTGACGCCGGCAAGAGCCGTTCCGCAGATCCTGAAAGAGACCTCCTGGTCCGCGCGCGCGACCAATCCCGATTCTCAGAAGCGGGATGATTCGGCAATTTGTCGCGCGCGAACCCCACCGATCAGCCCGGGATCCGCGGAAAAACGGGATGCGGCGACTGGGCGCACAGCGGGCTTTCGGGAAAATTCGGCAACCCATAGCCACCGAAGCGTCTTGCAGTGCAGTCCGCGGACCTGCAGCAGCCGCGCGTCCAGGCGCGCCTGAATCCCGCCCACCGCGCGGGGGACGCATGCTTAAGCGCAGCAAAGCTCGCCTGTTTGCAAGGTCTGCATGGGAAACGGACACAACCCCGTGAGACCGAGGTCAGAGCAGGCAGCATCTCTTGTGCGTCGCAACATTTCTTTTCGCAAACGCATGACATCCGTCGTGCCTGTGTCACCCGAAAAGAAGCTTTCACCGTGTGCCCACAGGCGTCGAACAGCGAGTTGACGGCGCTCAAAAATCTCTTAAGGTCCGGGCAAGCCTCGGTTTCGAGGGAGACGCCTCAGGGATGGCGGCTCCTGGCTAGGGGATCAGTAGATCTCCTCGAAGTCCACTATGCCCGCTACCGAGGCGTCCATCCCTGTCGCAAACAGTCAGGTCGGAGTCCGAGCGACGCCACTCTCTTCGCGCGCCGTGAGAACTCTCAAGACTTGTCGGAGGAACCCATGAGAGCGGTACATCTCCTTGCGCTCGGCGCAGGTGTCGCGGCCGTCGCCGCGCCGGCGCTGGCCAATGAAAGCGTCATGAAGGGCATCGCCAACCCGGCGGAACAGGTTCTTCAGACGGTAGACTACGCGAATACGCGCTACTCGAAGCTCGACCAGATCAACGCCAAGAACGTCAAGGACCTGCAGGTCGCCTGGACGTTCTCGACCGGCGTGCTGCGCGGCCACGAGGGCTCGCCGCTCGTCGTCGGCAACATGATGTACGTGCACACGCCGTTCCCGAACATCGTGTACGCCCTCGACCTCGACCACGACGCGAAGATCGTCTGGAAGTACGAGCCGAAGCAGGATCCGTCCGTGATCCCGGTCATGTGCTGTGACACGGTCAACCGTGGTCTGGCCTACGCCGACGGCGCCATCCTCCTGCACCAGGCCGACACCACCCTCGTGTCGCTCGACGCCAAGACCGGCAAGGTCAACTGGTCGGTCGTGAACGGCGACCCGAAGAAGGGCGAGACCAACACCGCGACGGTTCTGCCGGTCAAGGACAAGGTCATCGTCGGCATCTCGGGCGGCGAGTTCGGCGTGCAGTGCCACGTCACCGCCTACGACCTGAAGACCGGCAAGAAGGTGTGGCGCGGCTACTCCGAGGGCCCGGACGATCAGCTGATCGTCGACCCGGAGAAGACCACCTCGCTCGGCAAGCCGATCGGCAAGGATTCCTCGCTGAAGACCTGGGAAGGCGATCAGTGGAAGACCGGCGGCGGCTGCACCTGGGGCTGGTTCTCGTACGACCCCAAGCTCGACCTGATGTACTACGGCTCGGGCAACCCCTCGACCTGGAACCCCAAGCAGCGTCCGGGCGACAACAAGTGGTCCATGACCATCTGGGCGCGTAACCCGGACACCGGCATGGCCAAGTGGGTCTACCAGATGACCCCCCACGACGAGTGGGACTACGACGGCATCAACGAGATGATCCTCACGGATCAGAAGATCGACGGCAAGGAGCAGCCGCTCCTGACCCACTTCGACCGTAACGGCTTCGGCTACACGCTGAACCGCGCGGACGGCACCCTCCTCGTCGCCGAGAAGTTCGACCCGGCCGTCAACTGGGCGACCAAGGTCGACATGGACAAGGGCTCGAAGAACTACGGCCGGCCGCTGGTCGTGTCGAAGTACTCGACCGAGCAGAACGGTGAGGACACCAACTCCAAGGGCATCTGCCCGGCGGCGCTGGGCACCAAGGATCAGCAGCCTGCGGCCTTCTCGCCGAAGACCAACCTGTTCTACGTGCCCACCAACCACGTCTGCATGGACTACGAGCCGTTCCGGGTGACCTACACCCCGGGCCAGCCCTACGTCGGTGCGACCCTCTCGATGTACCCGGCCCCGAACTCGCACGGCGGCATGGGCAACTTCATCGCGTGGGACGGCGTCAACGGCAAGATCAAGTGGACGAACCCCGAGCAGTTCTCGGTGTGGTCCGGTGCTCTGGCCACCGCTGGCGACGTCGTGTTCTACGGCACGCTTGAGGGCTACCTGAAGGCGGTCGACGACAAGACCGGCAAGGAGCTGTTCAAGTTCAAGACCCCGTCGGGCATCATCGGCAACGTGATGACCTACCAGCACAAGGGCAAGCAGTACGTGGGCGTCCTCTCGGGCGTCGGCGGCTGGGCCGGCATCGGCCTCGCGGCCGGCCTGACCGACCCGAACGCCGGCCTCGGCGCGGTGGGTGGCTACGCGGCTCTGTCGCAGTACACCAACCTCGGCGGTCAGCTGACGGTCTTCGCCCTGCCGAACTAATCGGCCGCAGGGTTTGAAGTGAAAAATGGTGCCGGCGCGGGTTCCCGCGCCGGCATCCTTGTGATTAGACTTTCTCGCAAGAGGCTGCGTCTCGGAGGGAGACCAAGAGCCTCGATCAAGGGAGACACATGCGTTGCTCAACCTCAGCAAGATCGTAACGCGGCCGGTTATCGCCGCCCTCGCCCTAGCGACCGTCTCGACGGTTGCCGTACATGCTGAGGATGCCAAGCCCGCCGACCCCAAGCTGGCGAATTCGCTGAACGCGAACGACAAGACCGCCGAGCAGGATGACAAGCTCCTGAAGAAGGACGCGGCCGTGAAGGTCGACGACGGCAAGTACTTCGACGCCGAGGGCCACCCGACGTTCCACGTGACCCAGGACGGCAAGATGCTCGACTGGTACACCTACTCGGGCTACCGCCGCTATCACGCCGAGTGCCACGTCTGCCACGGCCCGGACGGCATGGGCTCGACCTACGCGCCGGCCCTCAAGGACTCGCTGAAGCACCTCTCCTACGAGGAGTTCATCGGCATCCTGGCTGGCGGCAAGCAGGAAGTGAACGCCGCCGAGCAGAAGGTCATGCCGGCCTTCGGTGACAACAAGAATGTCATGTGCTACTCGGACGACCTCTACGTCTACCTCAAGGCGCGCGCCTCCGGCGCGATCGGGCGTATCCGTCCCTCCGAGCACGAGGGCAAACCCGAGACCGCCAAAAAGGCGGAGAAGGAATGCATGGGCGGCTGATGTCGTCTCCTGCCCGGATCGCCGTTCTCTGCGCCCTGACCGTCTTCGGGGCGCAGGGCGCGCTCGCCCAGCATCTGCCGGATACCGTCACCACGGACGTGCTGCGCGTCTGCGGTGATCCGGGCAACATGCCGTTCTCCGAACGCAAGGAGGACGGCTTCGAGAACAAGATCGCGGCGATCATCGCCGACGAGCTGAAGATCAAGGTCCGCTACTACTGGCTGACGCAGGGTCCGGGCTTCGTGCGCAACACGCTCGGAACCGGCCTCTGCGACGTCATCATGGGCCAGGCCTTCGGCAGCGACCTCGTCCAGACCACCAATCCCTACTATCGATCGGCCTACACGCTGGTCACCCGCGCGGGCGAACTCGACGGTGTGACGGCCCTCGACGACCCACGGCTGAAGGGCAAGAGCATCGGCGTGATCGCCGGGACGCCGCCGGTCAACCGGATGGGCGAACTGGGCCTCGTCTCGGCCATGAAGGCCTACGCGCCCTACCAGCTCGACCCGTCCCGCAAGCACCAGACGGTCGCTGCCGAGATCGTCGCGGCCCTGGCCGCGAAGGAGATCGACGCGGCCGTCCTCTGGGGCCCGGCGGCGGGCTGGCTCGCCAAGCAGTCCGGCACGCCCATGAGCGTCGTGCCACTGCTGAAGGAGCCGGAGCGTCCGCCGATGGCGTACCGGATCGCCATGGGTGTCCGGATCGGCGAGAACGACTGGAAGCGCTCGCTGAACACCATCCTGCGCAAGCGCAAGGCCGACATCGACAAGGTCCTGCGCGACTACGACGTGCCGCTCCTCGACGAGGAAGAGAACAAGCTCGTCGCCCCCGGCGAGCGCTGACGCGCAGCGCCGCAGCGCGCGCCGCCGCGCGCGCCGCCATCAGGCGCGCGCGATACCGGTCGAGTCGAGCTTCGCCAGGGCATCCACCACGCGCTCGCCGCCGATGACGAGGTCGGGCGCGATCTCCGCCAGCGGGACGAGCACGAAGGCCCGCTCGCGCACGTAGCGGTGCGGCAGGACGAGACGCGCGTCGTCGATGCTGGCGCCCTCGTAGGCCAGGACGTCGATGTCGATCACACGGGGCCCCCAGCGCTCCTCGCGGATCCGGCCGAGGTCGTGCTCCACCCGCAGGCAGGCGTCGAGCAGCCCGTGCGGATCGAGGTCGGTCTCGACCGCCACGGCCCCGTTCAGGAACCACGGCTGATCGGTCTTGCCCCAGGGCGGGGTCCGGTAGTCGGCCGAGCGTGCCACGACGTCGATGCCCGGGATCGCGGCGAGACCGGTGACCGCGCGGTCGAGCATCGCGGCCATGTCGCCGACATTGCTGCCGATGCCGAGATACGCCCTCATCGACCGGCTCCGCGGCGGCGCGTGATCGCGACGCCGACGCTGTCCAGGATGGCGGGGACGGGCGCGCTCGGCTTGTCGACCTGAACGGTTATGGCGTCGACCTGCGCGAAGCGCGCGAGGATCTCCGCGGCGACCGTCTCGGCCAGGGCCTCGATCAGGTTGAACCGGCGCTCGGTGGCGATCGCGACCGCCACCGCCGTGAGATCCGCGTAGCTCACCGTGCCGGCCACGTCGTCGGAGCGGCCCGCCGGGCCGAGATCGAGTTCCGCTTCCAGAGAGATGTAGAAGCGCTGACCGAGCACCGCCTCCTCGGCCAGCACGCCGTGCCGGCCGAACACGGCGATCCGGGTGACGCGGATCAGGTCGCCCGCCATGCTCAGCGCGCCTCCGGCCGCATCACGGCGTCGACGACGCGCATCGCGTCGATATGCGCGGCCACGTCGTGCACGCGCACGATGTCGGCCCCGAGGGTCGCCGCGACGGCGTGGGCGGCGAGGGACCCGTGCAGGCGGTCCGCCGGACGGGTCTCGCGGTCGTGCAGGCGTCCGAGGAGCGACTTGCGCGAGACGCCGACGAGGACCGGAAAGCCGAGGGCGCGGATCTCGGGCAGCCGCCGCAGCGCCTCGAGATGCTGGTTCCAGGTCTTGCCGAACCCGACCCCCGGATCGAGCACGATCTCGGAATCCGCGAGGCCCGCCCGGTGGGCGATCGCGAGGGACCGCTCGAAGAAGGCCAGCATGTCGGCGACGATGTCGAGCTCCGGCTCGATCGTCTCGCGGTTGTGCATGATGATGACCGGCGCGCCGTGGGCGGCCGCGACGTTGGCGATGTCGGGCTCGCGCTGGAGGCCCCAGACGTCGTTCACGATCCGCGCGCCGGCCTCGAGCGCGGCGCGCGCCGTCGAGGCCTTGTAGGTGTCGATCGAGATCGGCACCGGCAGCCGCGGCGCCACGGCCCGGATGACCGGCACGACGCGCGCCTGCTCCTCCTCGGCGGGGACCGCAACGTGGCCGGGCCGCGTCGATTCCCCGCCGACGTCGAGGATCGCCGCCCCCTCGGCGACCAGCCGCTCGGCCTGGGCCACGGCCTCGGCCTCCCCGGCGAACAGCCCGCCGTCGGAGAAGGAATCGGGCGTGACGTTGAGGATGCCCATGACCAGCGTGCGGCCGCCGAGCGCCGGCAGCAGGTCGGACAGGCGGGAAGAGGGGGTCACAGGCGGGTCCCGTTCACGAGCGCGGTTCGGGAGCCGGTGTGCGCGAATCGGGAGGCCGGCGCAACGCCGGCCTCGCCGTGCGGCCCAGACCTGCGCGTCAGCCGTGGTAGCAGCGGATCTCGGCCTCGGCCTGGGCGCGGCGCAGCTCCGCGACCTTGTCGTCGAAGATCTTGGTCGACTTGAACTCGTTCGCCCGGTTGCCGATGCCCTGCCGCATCGAGAGCACCGTGCTCGCCTGAACGTACTTGTCGTAGGGGAGGATCGCGGCGAGCTGGTCCAGCGAGCACGAGCATTTCTGCAGGCTCTCGCGGGTCTGGCCGTTGGCGGCCATGCAGCCGAACACGTAGTCGACCCGCGCGTCGGTCGGGTAGTCGTTCTCCTCGGCGGCCCAGCCGGCCAGGCCCGACAGCGTGAGGGCGAGGGCGGCCAGCGCGCCCCGTTCAGCCAGCCTTCTGATCATAGCTCAGCTTCTCCTCAAGCAGCTCGCCGCCGTCCGGGCTCTTCGACGACGCCTCGATCGAGACGATCTCGCCCGGGACCGAGGGCGCGGTGACGAAGGTATAGGTCATGTCGTCCATGCCGCGCATGCGCTGCGCCATCGCGTCGCCCGCGAACGGCTTCGTGACCACGCGCCAGCCGTCGACCTCGCGGCCGCCGATATCCACCTTGGTCGGCGTCACCGTCGCCTTCTCGCGCAGGCCCTTGCGGATCGCGAGCTTGAGGTAGCGCGGGTTCGCCTCCAGCACCTTCGCGACGGCCCGGAGATGGTTCTCGAGGAAGAGCGAGACGACCGGGTTGCCCGCCATGTCCTCGAACGGGCCGGCCGGCATCCGGTTCAGCCCGGAGAACATCACGACGCTGATGTCGCGGCCCTCGGCGGTCTTCCCGGGCGTCACCTTCAGCTGGATCGTGTCCTCGAGCGGCGCCCCGAACGGCCCCTTGGAGATCCCCGAGCGGCGCAGGTAATCGTAGGTCAGCGTCGAGCCCGCGGCCGTGTTCTTCATGTGCGGCTGGTCGAACAGCAGATCCGCCGCGGAGGGCGGGGCGGCGGCGTTCGCCGGGGTGACGGTGGCGGGCTTCGGCGCGTCCTCGGCGAGGGCCGGCAGCGCGGCCAGAGCCAGCGCGACCGACGTCGCGGCGAGGCCCCTCACGACAAGACTTCTCACGAGTTCACTTCCTCCTTGAGCGGCGACCGGACGTTGCTGCCGATCGTCCGGTAGACGTAGTCGGGCGGGTTCTCGGCCGCCTCCTCGGTGGCCAGCGCCCGCACCTTGGCGTGGAGCGGCGAGAGCGAGCAGGCCGGGTCCGTGGCGGCCGCGTCGCCGGCGAGCGCGAGCGCCTGGCAGCGGCAGCCGCCCCAGTCCTTCTCGCGCCGGTCGCAGGAGCGGCAGGGCTCCTTCATCCAGTCGGTGCCGCGATAGGCCGTGAAGGCCGGCGAGTCGCGCCAGATCTCGCCGAGCGAGCGGTCGTTGACGTTCCAGAACTCCAGACCCGGGATCGTCTCGGCCGCGTGGCAGGGCAGGACCTTGCCCTGGGGCGTGACGTTCATCAGCTTGCGGCCCCAGCCGCCCGCGCAGGCCTTCGGGTACTTCGCGTAATAGTCGGGCACGACGAGGTCGATGACGAGCTGGCCCTTCAGGCGCTCCCGGGCCGCCTCGACGATCCGGATCGACTCGTCCACTTGCGCCTTGTCGGGCATCAGGGCGGCGCGGTTGACGTAGGCCCAGCCGTAATACTGCGTGTGCGCCACCTCGAGCCGCTTGGCGCCCATCTTCACCGCGAGATCGATGAAGCCCGCCACCTCGTGGATGTTGCCGCGGTGGATCACCGAGTTCAGCGTGAGGGGCAGGCCGAGCTCGACCACCTTGGCGGCGAACTCGAACTTCTGCGGCTGGGCGTTCTTCAGGCCGCCGATCTTCTCGGCGTTCTGCGCGTCGACGCCCTGCACCGACAGCTGCACGTGGTCGAGCCCGACGTCGTAGAGCGCCTGCAGCTTGCCCAGCGCCCCGCCGACGCCGGAGGTGATCAGGTTCGAGTACAGGCCGAGATCGGCGCAAGTCTTGGTGATCTCGACGATGTCGTTGCGCGCCGTCGGCTCGCCGCCGGACAGGTGCACGTGCAGGACGCCGAGCGCCGCCGCCTCCCCGAGCACGCGCTGCCACGTCTGCGTGTCGAGCTCGCCCGACCGGCGGTCGAGCTCCAGCGGGTTCGAGCAGTAAGGGCAGCGCAGCGGGCAGCGGTGGGTCAGCTCGGCGAGCAGACCGACCGGGGCCGGCGCGTCGGGGCGGTTCGGCGTCAGCGCGTTCATCGCTCGAGAACCCGTTTCTCCGCGAGGCCGTCGAGCATCACCAGGATGTCGGCCTCGATGGCGCGGGGATCGGCCGCGTAGGTCTTGCCCAGCTCGTCCGCGATGTCGGCGACGCTCCGCGCGCCATCCACGAGCTTCAGGACCGCCACGGCGTTGTCGTCGAGGTCGAAGGTGCGCTCGGGGGCGAGCAGGACCCACTTGCCGCGGGTCTCGTCGTTGCGCAGCCGGACGCCGCGCGGCAGCCGCGGTCGGTCGCCGGCCGCCATCTTCCCGCCAGCCGCTCCCGGCTTGGCCTGAGACGCCTCGGCCACCAGACCCTCGCCGGGCTGCCACGCGTCCGGCGGGACCATGCCGGGGGCCACGTAGGCGAAGTACAGGGCGTCGAGCTGCGTCCACAGCACGGTGCACTTGAACGTCAGCGCCGCCATCGCCTGCCGCTGCAGCTCCGGCGTCGTGGCGTGCTGCTTGACGTAGTCCAGGGCGAAGTCCGCGTCCCGCGGCGCCTGGGTCAGGCGCTTGTCGAAGTAGGCCAGCGTGTCCTTGGTGATGAAGTCGTAGTTCTTCAGCATCCCGGCCACGCGCTCGGAGATGATCGTCGGCGAGAACATCTCGGTCAGCGACGAGGCGATCGCCTCCAGGAGCGTCCGCTCGGAAACGAAGTGGACGTAGGCCTCGACCGAGAACTTCGTGGCCGACAGGATGCCGCGGGTCGACAGCACGTAGTCGCGGTCGAAGCCGACGCCCTCGGCCAGCTTGAGCCAGCGCTCGATGCCGCCGTCGCCCTCGTGGTCGCCGTCGTGGTCGACGATCCGCTGGCGCCAGATCCGCCGCAGCGACGCGTCGGTCATCCGCGCCAGCACGGCGGCGTCCTTCACCGGGATCATCGCTTGGTAGTAGTAGCGATTCAGCGCCCAGGCCCGGACCTGGTCCTTCGACAGCTTGCCGTCGTGCAGCAGCCGGTGGAACGGGTGCAGGTTGTGGTAGCGGCGCGCGCCGATGTCGCGCAGGGCCGCCTCCAGTTCCTCGGGACTCAGGAGACGCTGGCTGTCGGCGGCATCGGGGGTCGGGAAAATGGCGTTCATGGCGTGTCCGGCGTCCGTCCTCAGGTCGCGTTTCCTGTGTTCCGATCCCGCCCTCGTGCGCGGGGCGACTGTCCGGGCTCAACCACGATATAGTGCCGTCCCCCCGGGCGCCCAACCGTCGCCGGCGACCGTCGGTCGCGCATTCGGCCGCGGCGCGGGGATCCGGCAGGCCGTCGGCGCGGCGTCCTAGAGCGTCAGACCCAGCCCGTCATGCGCCACGGTCCAGCCGGCCGCCTCGACATCGGCCCGCTCCGGCGAGCCCTCGACCAGGACCGGGTTCGTGTTGTTGATGTGCACGAAGACGCGGCGCCCGATCTCGACCGAAGCCAGGGCGTCGATCGAGCCGTTCTCGCCGCGCATCGGCACGTGACCCATGCGCCAGCCGGTCTTGGTGCCGACGCCGGCCCGGATCATGTCGTCGTCGTGCAGGACGGTTCCGTCGAAGAGCAGCGCGTCGACGCCCGCGATCCGCGCGCGCAGACCGTCCGTCACCCGGGCACATCCGGGGATGTAGGCGAGCCGCCGGCCGCCGGCCTCGATCAGGGCGCCGACCGTGGTCTCAGTCTCGGCACCGATCTGCATGGTCTCGTCCTCGAGCCAGAGCGGCACCTTGCCGGGGACCGGGAAGAGGGTGACCGCCAGGCCGGGGAGGGGCTCGAAGCGCTGGTCCATGCCGATCGGCTGACGGGCGACGACGCCCTCGGCCATCACGTCGAAGACGCGGTTGGCATTGACCGAATCGAGGATCCCGCGCGTGCCGTAGAGCGTGTAGGGCTGACCTTCGCGCAGGGTCAGGAGACCCGCGACATGATCGACGTCACCGTTGGTCAGGAGCACGGCGCGGATCGGCGAGTGGCGCAGACCCTCGCGCGGATGCATCTGCGCATTGTCGAAGAGCTGTTGCCGGATATCCGGCGAGGCGTTGATCAGCAGCCAGTCCGACCCGTCCGCGGAGACCGCGATGCTCGACTGGGTCCGGGGCCGCACCCGGTCCGGCTCGGACCGCGCCAGCGTGCAGATGGGGCAGCGGCAATTCCACTGGGGAAGGCCGCCGCCGGCCGCGGAACCGAGGATCACGACGCGCATGGTGCGGCTCCCGAGATCCCCGGCCCGTGAAACTCAGTTGAAGGTGTCGATCTCGGCCGACTCGTAGCTCGTCACTTCCATGCCGACGCAGATCTCGGACACGATCGGGGCAGCCCACTTCATGGTGTTTCTCCTCAGGCAACATCTACACCGAGTGTCACGCGGTTCCTAAGAGGACCCTAAGACACTGATGGCGCTCTCATTTCCGGCGCCGGAGAGGTATCGACGATTCACGCGCGGGCTTCAAGCACTAAGTTGCCGGATCCTCCCAAATTTTTCGTGAGAGACTTCCTAAGCGTCCGGAAACCATCACGAAATGGGCGGGCCTGCGACTAAAGTACAGGGGCCTACTGCCGGAAGTCGGGACCGCGCAGTTCCAGCATGAACCCTTTACCCCGCACGGTGACGAGGCCGGGCCCGCCGTAGCGCACGAAATCGGCCATCTTGGACCGGAGGTAGCCGATATAGACGTCGACCACGTTGAGGGAGAGCCCGCCCTGGCTCGCCCACAGCCGGTCGAAGATGTCGGCGCGCGAGACCGGCTTGCCGATATTCTCCATCAGCATGGCCAGCAGGTCGGCCTCGCGGGGCGTGAGGCGGGCGCTGGCCTCGCCGCAGCTCGCCTGCCGGGTCTCGAGGTCGAGCATCAGCTTGCCGGCGGTGATGCGCGAGCGCGGCGCCTCCGCCTGCTCCCGGCGCATCAGGTGGGTCCGCAGGCGCGCGACCAGCTCGTCGAACTCGAAGGGCTTGATGATGTAGTCGTCGGCGCCGAGCGCCAGGCCCTCGGCCCGGTCGCGGATCTCGTCGCGGGCCGAGAGGAACAGGATCGCGCCCGGGAAGCCGCCCTCGCGCAGGGACCGGCAGACGTCGTGGCCCGAACCGTCCGGGAGATTGATGTCGAGCAGCACGGCGCCGGGGGCCGGGTCGTGGGCCGCCTTCAGGGCCTCGTCGACGCAGGCCGCCGTCCCGACCTCGAACCCCTCGGCCTCGAGACCCCGGGCGAGGAGGCCGCGGATGTCGATATCGTCCTCGACGATCAGGATCCGCGTCATGCGGCCGACTCCTTCACCTGCGCGCCCGCTTGGGCGCCCACTTGGGCGCCAACGGCAGCGCCGTCGACCGGGCCCGTCTCCCATGCCGGATCGCAGGCCGGGATGTCCAGGGTGACCCGGGCCCCGCGCCCGTCCGGCCCGGGGCCGAGGCGGATCGTGCCGCCGTGCTGCTCCACGATCCACCGCGCGAGCGCGAGCCCGATGCCGAACCCGGTCTCGTCCGGTCCGGCGCCCGAGCCGCGCTTGAAGCGCTCGAACAGCGCGTCCTCCGACGCGCCGAAGCCCGGCCCGTCATCCGTGATGGTGATCCGTCCGACCGGTCCGGGCCCTGCCGACAGGGCGACCTCGACCCGGGTGAGGCCGGCGGCGTGGCGGAGCGCGTTGTCGACGAGGCTCTCGACGGTCTGGCGCATCCACTCGCGGTCGGCGAGGCACTCGACGTCCCGGGTGCCGGGATCGAGGGTGAGACCGACGCGGCGGCGCGCCGCCTCAAAGCTCATGTTGTCCACGGCCTCCGCGAGGACCTGGGCCAGCCCCAGGCGGCGCTTGTCGAACGCGATCTCGCCGGATTCCGAGCGCGCGACGCGCAGCAGGTCCTCGACGCGCAGCTTGAGGCGCTGCGCCCGCTTCTTGATCGTCGCGAAGACCGGTCCCGGATCGGTGCCCCGGGACGCGCCGCGCAGGGCGAGGTCACACTCGCCCAGGATCACCGTCAGCGGCGTGCGCAGCTCGTGGCTGACATCGGCGAAGAAGCGGCGGCGGGACTGATCGACGGCCTCGAGCCGGGCGTTGGCGGCGCGCAGATCGGCGGTGCGGGCCGCCACGGTGTCCTCCAGCGCCGCCCGGTCGGCCGCGACCCGCGATTCCCGCCGGGCGAGGCGGGCGGCCATGCGGTTGACGTTGGTCATGAGCAGGCCGAGCTCGTCCCGTGTGGCGACGGAGAGGCGCGTGTCCAGGGCGCCGTGGCCGATGGCGCTCGCGGCGCGGCGGACCTCCTCGATGCGGGCCAGGGTCGGCCGGGTGACGCCGCGGTAGAGGATCGCCAGCAGCACGAGGGCCGCGGCCACCGCGGCGGCGGCCGCCACCCGCAGGCGCTCCGAGAGCGCCCGGGCCTCCTCGGAGCCGAGCGCCATGCTGCGCCGCTCGGCCTCGATCAGGAAGGAGAGCGGCTGGCCGGTCATGGCACCGAAACCGTTGAGCGCGCCCTTGATCGCGTCCTGACGCCGCTCCGGCTCGGTCTGGCGGCTGATCAGCGACACCTGCCGGTCCAGCACGGCGCGCGCCGCGCGCAGCTGCGCCATGGGGCGGGTGCGGGCGGCGTACTGCATCCGGTCGGCCGGGTCGTCGCTCGGCGGGAAGCTCTTGGCGAGCGCCTCGTCCACGGTGGTCAGGGCGCGGTCGGCGTTGTCGCGGGCGATCGCCATCGCCTCGGGCTGGCCATCGGGATTGCCGACGGTCTCCACCGCCGCCAGACCGAACTGCGTGAGGCGGCCGGACAGCTCGGCCAGCAGCTCCAGGCGCCGCTGGGCCTCGAGGGTCCGGTCGACGGTGCGCTCCGCCGCCCCGATGGCCGCCAAGGCGGCCGCGGCGGCCAGCATCACCACGATGGCGGTGCCGCCGAGCAGCAGCGCGAAGCGGACCTTCAGCGAGCGCATCGTCCCCGTCCCGCCCTCAATCCCGCCGTGCAGGCGGGCCCGAGCATGGCACCGCCGGGGCGCCGAACCAAGGACCCGTCACAGGTCCTTCGGCAGGCTGCCCTTCGCGGCGCAGCGCCAGCGCTCCACGTGCCATTCCGGATGCGCCGCCTGCCACGTCGCGAGCGCGCTCTGCGAGTTGCGCAGGCACACGAAGGGGCTCGATCTCTCGAAGGACATCTCGATCCGGTCCTCGCGGCAGGTCGAGGGCTGGGCGACGAGACAGATCGACAGCAGAAGCAGCATGGGCGCCTCCCCGGGCTGCCGGCCTCGTGCGGGCCGGCTTGGCGGGGAGCATAGGACGCGTCCACGCCCCTTGCCCAGGCGGCGTCAGGCCGCGACCCAGATCTCGCCCTTGGCGATCGTCGCGAGGTCGCCGGAGTAGCGGCGCAGCGGCTTGCCGAGGAGGTCGGCGTGCTCGGCGCTCAGGCCGCGCAGGGCCTTGGCCAGCAGCCGCAGGAACACGAGGTCGTGCGTCCCGGTCTCCACGAAGGTCGGCGACATCCGGCCGTGGCTACCGACGAGGAGCGTCCCGCGGCGCATGCCGAAGCCGGGATGATCGCCCACGGCGAGCGCCGCCAGGGTGCCGGCGATCATGCGCGAGCCCGCGAAGGCGCCCGCGCGCCCGGCCACGATCGTCCCGCGCCGCATCCGGTCGCCGAGATGGGCGCCGGCGCTGCCGCGGATGATCAGCGTCGCGCCGTCGAGGCCAGCCTTCGCGGCGTAGACCGCGCCACCGGCGTAGTCCCCGGCATCGCCCTCGACGGTGATCGTGCCGCCGGTTGCACCGGAGGCCGCGTAGGGTCCGGCATGGCCAATGACGGTCAGGCTGCCGCCCGCCATGCCGGCGCCGAGGCGCTGGCCGACATCGCCGGTCACCCGGATCGTACCTTCGGACAGCGACGCCCCGACCCGGTCGAGGCGCTCGTGGCCGCCCTCGATGGTCAGGGTGTCGGAGCCGTCCAGCGCGACCGCGAAGCAGTCGCCGAGGCGCACGCCGGTCCGGGTCGTCCCGATCTCGAGGCGCTCGGCCTCGCCCTGGGACAGGCGGCTGAGCGCCCGCGGGTTGACGTTCAGGAGGTCCAGGCGCTCGGGCGGGGCCGCGCGCAGGGTGAGGGTGCTCACGGCTCAGCCCTCCGGCTTGGCGCTGTCGCGCGCGATCAGGTCGCGCAGGTGGTAGTGGTGGCGGCCGAGATTGCCGCCGTAATTGCCGGCCGTGACGGCGATCAGGCCGTGCTTGCCGCCGATCTCGGTGGCGGCGTGCAGGCCGGCGCGCATCGAGTCGGACACGCCCTGCGAGGTGAGGGCGTCGATCACGATCTCCAGCACCACGCCGCACTCGGCCGGGAGCGCCGAGCCGGCGCGGCCCTTCAGGGTCGGGCAGTAGGCGTCGTTCGTCGAGGCCATCATGCCCTTGGTCCGGCCGCCGACCTTGGAGCCGGAGCGGACGATGCCGCCCGGGAACGGCAGGATCGCGCCCGGGACCGCCTTGGCGGCCTCGACGGCGATCTCGGCGACCTTGAGCGTCTCGGCGTGATTGCGCCCGAGGAACAGCAGGTTGCCGCCGCCGACCGCGCCGTCGACGGCCCGGACCGAATCCTCGCAGAGGAACTCGCCGTCCATCACCGGGATGCGCCAGTAGCGCCGGGCCTTGCCGGTGGCGTCGGGCAGGCGCTTGGCCACCGCGAAGCCGTCGCCGAAGTACCGGATCGCGCCGCCGAGCTTGATCTTGGTCGGCCCGTCGACGCCCGCGTAGCAGGCGGTGCCCGGGCAGGTGAGGATGCACTGCCCGACGCGCTTGATCAGCTGGTCCTTGAGGCCGTTCGGCTCGAAGCCGAACAGCAGGATGCGCACGCCCGGCCGCCCGTCCGGCGTCTCCTCGGGCGACAGCTCGGCGTCGATGCCGGCCTCGGCGCCGCAGCCGATCACCGAGGTGGCGAAGCCGGTCATCGTGGTCGCGGCGATCATCGCCCACTTGGCGGTGTCGTTCGTGACGATGATGGCCGTGCCGGCCACGTCGAACGCCTCCGCGAAGGTGTCGACGACCGGGATGCCGTTGAGGGTGAGGTCAGACATCGTACTTCCCGCGGCTCGCCCCGCTGATCACGCCCGGCATGGCACCGCCTCGAAGTTCTCCCGGCCCTCGCCGAAGGCCGCGTCGGGCACGGCGAAGCTGTCGAGGCCCTCGCCGAACCGCTCCGTGAGGTAGGTGTCGGCGCGCTTCGCCATGGCCTTGTCGGACTCGACGGTCAGCGACAGCGTGCGGCCGGCGCGCCACTCCACGACCTCGCCGTCCTCGACGATCGGCACGCCGTCCTTGAGGACGAGCTTGGCGGCGGTGAACATCGCGGTGCGGTTCGCGTCGTCGCGGTAGACCGCGACGTCGGCCCGGGCGCCGGCCCGCAGGTGGCCGCGGTCGGCGAGGCCGAGGAGCTTCGCCGGTCCGGACCGGGTCAGCTGCGCGATCTCCGAGAGCGTGTACTCGCGCTCCAGCCCCGGGAGGCTCGACCGCTCGCCGACCACGCTCGGCAGCGTCGCGATCTCGCGGTCGCGCTCCGTCTTGTCCATCAGCAGGTGGATGATGCGGGGATACTGGGTGAATGGGCCGCCGTTCGGGTGGTCGGTGGTCAGGATCGTCCGCTCCGGATCGGTGGAGAGCAGCATGATCTCCAGGCCGATCGCCCATTGCAGCGAGCTGGTCGGGCCCCGGGGCCGGTACAGGAACGGCACCACCCCGCCGCCCTCGGCGTCGCCCGCGTTGAGGACCCACTTCTTCGGCTTGGCGCCCTTCCGGCCGGCGAACTGGCGGAGGATGTCGAGGGACACCGTCACGGTCTGGCCGAACACGACCTGCCCGATATCGAGGGTGGCGTTCGGGTTGTCGGTGATCGCCTGCGCGATCCGCTCGGCGGCCGAGCGGAAGCCGCCGGTGCCGGGATTGGCCGGGTCGACCGCGCCGTAGGCGTAGAACTGCGCGTGGGCGAAGTGGATGCGCCGCCCCTCCGCCGCGTCCAGCGTCGCCATGAAGCTGTCGTCGGCCCCGGGCAGGCCGAGGTTGTTGCAGTGGACGTGCAGCGGGTGCGGGACGCCGATCTCCTCGACCGCGTCGAGGAGCGAGCCCATGATCTGCCGGGTCGAGAGCCCGTAGCAGGGGATCTCGTCGTCAAGCGACAGGCGCAGGGCCCCGTCCTTGAAGGCCGAGGCACCGCCGGCGTTGATGCACTTGACCCCGAGGCCGCGCGACTGGGCGACCGACAGCGCGACGAGGTCGCGCACGGCATTGCCGCCCTGGCCCTCGCGCAGGAGCTGCAGGAGCTGGTCGTCGTTGCCCATCACGGTCAGGGCGCCGCGGTCGAGCAGCGGGATGTCGGCGAGCTCGAGCTGCGTGCCCAGCGCGTGGGTCGGCGGCATCGCCGGCTCGACGGCCGTGGTGTAGCCCATCCGCGCGTAGGTCGAGCCGATCCAGGCCGCCGCCCCGCCCGCGTGGGCGAAGGGATGGCCGTCGGGCGCCGCCTCGCTGACGTAGAGGTCGGGCAGGAGAAGCCGCGACGTGATCACGTTGCCGCCGGCGATGTGCGAGTGCACCTCGACGCCGCCCGCCATCACCACGCAGCCCGCGGCGTCGATCACGGCGTCGGGCTCGCGGCCCGGCGGATCGACGACGTGGCCGTCCTCGACCCAGACGTCGCCCACGGAATCGCGGGACGCGGTCGGATCGACGACGCGCCCGCCCCGGATCACGCTCAGCATGCGGGTTCACTCCTCGACGCGGCCGGGCCCGTGACCAGGCGCTCCTTCAGGGCGCCCAGCACCGACGCGGCCGACGGCAGATCCGACGGCGCCGAGGCCGGCCAGAAGGTCAGCGCGGCGCGCTGCTCGTTCCACAACACGCCGCCGTGGTCGCGGCCGGGCTGGCCGACCGCGATCACCACCTCGGCGGCCCCGGCCTCACCGTCCGCGACCAGCGCGACGGAGGGGACGCTCGACAGCCAGTCCGGGCGCGACACCGGGATGGCGCCGAGCCAGAGAACGGCGTCGACCTCGCCGGCGGCGACCTGCCGGGCGGCGTCGAAGCGCCAGGGATCGTGCTCGGGCACGCGGCGCCCGAAGCCGCTGGGCGGCGCCTGTCCGGTGAGCCAGGCCGAGACCGGCACCACCGCCCGGTCCTGGCCGGTGCCGCCGACCGCGAGGGTGAAGCAGCGCGTCGTCTCGCTGAGCTCCATGGCGAGGCCCTGGAGCATCTCGATGCCGACCTCGCCGAGTTCGGCTGCGTCGTAGAGGAGGATTCCGTACTGCGCGGCGGCGAGCCGGGCGGCGATCTGGCCGGGGAGATCATCGCCGGCGAGGTGGCCGCGGGCGTGGGCGCGCAGCACGCCGACCGCCTCGGTCAGCCCGCCCTCGGCCGGCCAGGACAGGGACGCGGTGGCGTTGGCGCCGACGGCCAGCAGGGTGCGGTCCGACCCGGCGGCGCGACCGCGGCCGGGCTTGCCGTCGACGAGGCGCTTCAGGAGCGGTGCCTGCCAGGGGGCGGCGCCGACCACCAGCACCACGTCGGCGCGCCCGACGGCCTCGGCGGGCGTCGAGGTCAGCGCCCCGACCCGGCTCAGCGCCCCGAGGTCCGCGTAGGTGCCGGCCGCGCCGGCGGTGTCGACGGAGGCGCCGATGCGCCCCGCGAGATCGTAGGCCGCGCGGATCGCGGCCACGTCGGCGCTGAGGCCGGCGATCACCGGCGCGCGCGCTTTGGCGAGGAGGGATGCGGCCGCCTCGATGGCGGTGCCCGCGTCCGTCGCGCCACCCTTCACCCAGGCTGCCATGCTCCCTCTCGCAACGTTCTTGCTTGGTTTCGGAGCGGGCGACGGCCGTAAGACCGGACGAAGCGGGTGCCCCTCGAGCCCGAGGGTTCCCCACCGAATCGGAATGGCTCATCCGCCCGGCATGTCCGGGCAGGCGGCAAACTCGGCGCGCCGTCGCGGGCCTAGGTTTGCCTTCATCCGCGCACCGCGGCAAGGGGGTCCGGCGGCGATGCGCGTCGGGAAGTGAATCGCGGGTATCGGTTCACCGCCGCGCGCGCTCTCCGCGATCGATCAGTCCTGCGCCGTCGGCGGGCACGATCCGCGCGCGTCCACGTTGCCCGGTTCCGGGCCGCGTGTGACAAGCGCGCCGCGCAGGGGCCGGGCCTGCGGGATTCGAGACGGGATTCGAGGGAAGAGCGTTGGGCGAGGTCCCCGAACGGAACGAGGCGACGGCGGACGGTACCGTGCGGGTCGAGGCGCCGGCGCGGCTGCATTTCGGCTTCCTGGACCTGCATGGCGGGCTCGGCCGGCGCTTCGGCAGCATCGGGCTGGCCATCGACGCGCCGTCCCTGGCCCTGACCGCCCGCCGGGCCGCCCGGCCCACCGTCACGGGCCCGGAATCCGACCGGGTGCGCGGCTACGTCGAGGCCGCCGCCGCCCATCTCGGGCGCGGCGGGGACGTCGCCATCGATGTCGAGCGGGTGATCCCGGCCCATGCCGGGTTCGGCTCCGGCACGCAGCTCGCCCTCGCGGTCGCGGCCGCGATGGCGCGCCTCAACGGCGAGCCGTTCGCGGCGGATGCCTTCGCGGCGACCCTGGACCGGGGCAACCGGTCCGGCGTCGGCCTGTGCGCTTTCACCGAGGGCGGCCTCATCGTCGACGGCGGCCGCGGCGCGGATGGCGGGCCGCCGCCGGTGATCGCGCGCCTGCCCTATCCCGAGGCCTGGCGGATCGTCCTGATCCTCGATCCGAGCATGGCCGGCGTGCACGGGACGCGCGAGGTCGAGGCGTTCCGCGACCTGCCGCGCTTCCCCGAGGCCCAGGCCGCCGAGATCTGCCGGATCGCGCTGATGCAGGTGCTGCCCGCCGTCGCCCTGGCGGAGCCGCAGGGCTTCGGCGCCGGCATCACCCGGATCCAGACGCTGATCGGCGATCATTTCGCGCCCCATCAGGGCGGCCGCTACGCCAGCGCCGCGGTGGCGGAGGCGCTCGCCGGCGTCGCCGCGCGGGGCGTCGCGGGCTACGGCCAGTCCTCCTGGGGGCCGACCGGCTTCGCGCTGGTCCCGTCCGAGGTGGAGGCGCGCGCCCTAGTGGCCGGCCTCGACCGGGGCGGCCCCCTCCGGTTCGTGATCGCCCGGGGCCGCAACGGTGGCGCTTCGGTAACCGGTCCGGCGTGAGCCGGCCGCCCCGGGCTTGACCCGGGGCGCCGCTCCGGGTTTGGACGGAGAGAAGGCGCCTCTCTTCTCGCGCGCCGCACGAGGATTCCATGGCCCGCTCGATCCTCCACATGCTGACGCCGCTCCGGCACATGAGCCCGTTCGACGTGAACATGGCCGTGGATGCCGGCTTCGAGACGGTGGTGACCTACGCGGAGGTCAGCCTCGCCGACGTCGTCACCCTGACGCAGGATTCGATCTTCTCGCGGTCGCCGGCCGACGGGACGCGGACGGGCATCTTCATCGGCGGCAAGAACGCCGAGGACGCCCTCGACATGGTCGACCGCGCCAAGAAGGCCTTCGTGCCGCCCTTCGTGAACCACGTGTTCGCCGACCCGGCGGGCTCGTTCACCACCGGCGCCGCCATGGTGGCGCAGGTCTCCCGCGCCCTGCGGCAGAAGTTCAACACCGACCTCAAGGGCAAGCGCATCGTGATCTTCGGCGGCGCGGGCGTCGTCGCCTACGTGGCCGCGGTGATCGGCGCCCTGCAGGGCGCGACCACCGTCCTGGTCGGCCACGACGGCGAGGAGCGCGTCTCGAAGATCGCCTTCACGATGAAGTGGCGCTTCGGCATCGAGGTCGGCGCCGTCGACGGCACGACGCCCGACGATCGCCGCGCGGCCATCCGCGACGCCGACGTCATCCTCTCGGCCGGCCCGGCGGGCATCCCGATCCTCACCGCGGAGGATCTGAAATCCGCGCCGAAGCTGCTCGTGGCGTCCGACGTCAACGCCGTGCCGCCCGCCGGCATCGCGGGGATCGACGTCAACGCGGTGGACGTCGCGCTGCCCACCGGCAAGGGGGTCGGCATCGGCGCGCTGGCCGTCGGCGACGTGAAGTACAAGACGCAGCGGCGCCTGTTCGACCGGATGCTCGCCTCCGACACGCCGCTGTGCCTCGACTTCCGCGACGCCTACGAGCTCGCCGTGGAGATCGCCGGCTAGGCCGCTCCCGGACCGGATGCCGATGGCGGACGCGGTCCTGATCGCCGCGCAGGCCGGGCGCGCCCTGGCCGAGGCGGCGCGGCGCGCGGGGCTTCGCCCCTACGTCGCCGACCTGTTCGGCGATTCCGACACCCGCGCGCTGGCCGAGGCCTACCGGCAACTGCCGGGCCGCTTCGGCACCGCCCCCGCCGCCGACGCCACCCTGGCGGCGCTCGACGACCTCGCGGCGCGGGCCGGGAACCCGGTCGGCCTGATCCTGGGCAGCGGCTTCGAGGACGCGCCCGACCTGATCGCGCGCCTCTCCGCGCGGCACCGGCTCATCGGCGCCTCGGCCGGGACCGTCGCCGCCCTGAAGGATCCCGTGGCCTTCGCGGCCCTGTGCGCGCGCCTCGGCGTGCCGCATCCGGCCGTGGCGGCCGCGCCGCCGGCGGACCCCGCGGGCTGGCTGGTCAAGCGGATCGGGGGTTCCGGCGGCAGCCACATCCGGCCGGCCACCCGGTCGCCCGCGCCGGCGGGCCACTATCTCCAGGCGCGCGTGCCGGGGCGGCCCCACGCCCTGAACGTCCTCGCCGACGGCCGAACGATCCGTGTCCTCGCGGTCACCGAGCAATGGTGCGCGCCGTCGCCGATCCGGCCGTTCCGTTACGCCGGGGCGCTCGCCCGCGGCGCCGGCGAATCCCCGGCGCTCCCCGCCCACGTCGTGCAGGCCGTCGCCGCCGGAACCGAGCGGATCGTCGCCGCGACCGGCCTGCGCGGCCTCGCCAGCGCCGACCTGCTGGTCGACGGGCCCGAGTGGTGGCTCACGGAGATCAACCCGAGGCCCGGCGCGACCCTCGACGTCCTCGACCGGCGCGGGACGCCGCTGCTCGCGGCCCACATCGCGGCCTGCCTCGGCACGATGCCGGAGCCCGGCCCGCATCCGGCGGGTGCGGCGGCCGCGCAGATCTGTTACGCGGACCGTGAGCTTGCGCCTGTGCCGGACCTCGATTGGCCGGACTGCGTGCGCGACCGCCCGTGCCCCGGCTCGGCGGTCCGCCGCGACGCGCCGCTCTGCACGGTGCTGGCCGAAGGCGCGGACCGGGCGGAGGTGCTCGCCCTGTTGGAAACGCGGACGGCACACCTGCGGGCCGTCTGCGCGGCGAAGAAAACACACCCCGAGGAAGCCCCGTCATGAGTGCCAGCCCGTCCTATCCCAGCATCAACGCGCTCTCCGGCCCCCTGGTCGAGCGGCTCGTGGCCGACGCCGCGACCCTGCGGCTGTCCGTGTCGCAGGCCGCCGGCGGCGCCCGCATGGTCGATGCCGGCGCGCAGGCGCGGGGCTCGATCGAGGCCGGGCGGCGCATCGCCGAGATCTGCCTCGGCGGCCTCGGCACCGTCACGATCGCGCCGAGCGGGCCGATCGCGTCCTGGCCGTACTCGGTGACGGTCCATTCCGCCGACCCGGTGCTCGCCTGCCTCGGCAGCCAGTACGCGGGCTGGAGCCTCGCCGACGAGACCGGAGATTCCGGCTTCTTCGCCCTCGGCTCGGGCCCGGGCCGCGCGGTTGCGGCCGTCGAGGAGCTGTACCAGGAACTCGGCTTCCGCGATTCCGCCACCAAGACCGCCCTCGTGCTGGAAGCGGCCGGCGGACCGCCCGAGAGCGTCGTCGCCAAGGTCGCGGAGGCCTCCGGCCTCAAGCCCGAAGACCTGACCTTCATCTTCGCGCCGACCCAGAGCCTCGCCGGCTCCACGCAGGTCGTGGCCCGCGTCCTGGAAGTCGCCCTCCACAAGGCCCACACGGTCGGCTTCGACCTGCACGCCATCGTGGACGGGATCGGCTCGGCGCCGCTGTCGCCGCCGCACCCGGACTTCATCAAGGCGATGGGCCGGACCAACGACGCGATCATCTACGGCGGCCGGGTCCAGCTCTTCGTGGACGCCGACGATGCCGACGCGAAGCAGCTCGCCGAGCAATTGCCCTCCACGACCTCGAGCGACCACGGCGCGCCCTTCGCCGACATCTTCGCGCGGGTGAACGGCGACTTCTACAAGATCGACGGCGCCCTGTTCTCGCCGGCCGAGGCGATCGTCACGTCGGTGCGCTCCGGCGCGACCTACCGCGGCGGCCGCCTGGAGCCGACGCTGGTCGACGCGTCCTTCGCCTGAGGGCATGCGGGGCGCCCCTCCCGCGCGGCGGGGTCCCCAGTCCGCTCCACCGAGCGACAGAACCTCGGGCCGCCCCGGAGGCGGGCGGCCCCGTGACGATCAGGACCCCATCAGGACCCCCATGCGCATCGGGCTCGCGGCCGATAACGGCACCTGGCACAAGAACCGCCTGCTCGCGGCCCTGCGCGCGAGCGGCGTGGAGCCGGTGCTGTTCTCCCTCGCCGACGTGGCCGTGGTCACGGGCGGCGGCGAGCCGCTGCGCGTGCCGGGCTTCGCTGACGCGCTGCCGGACGGCGTGCTGATGCGGACCATCGCGGGCGGCACCTTCGAGGCGACGACGATGCGGCTCGGCGTTCTGCACGCCCTGGTCGCCGCGGGGGTCACCGTCTGGAACGCGCCGACCGCGATCGAGCGCTCGGTCGACAAGGCGGCGACCTCGCTGCTGATCGACCGGGCCGGCCTGCCGACCCCGGCGACCTGGGTGTTCTCGAAGCGCGAGGCGGCCGCGGCCCTGGTCGCCGCCGAGGCGCGGCCGGGCGCGCCGCTGGTCCTGAAGCCGCTGTTCGGCTCGCAGGGGGAGGGGCTCGCCCTGATCGAGCGCCCGGAGGACCTGCCCGACGAGGAGACGGTGGCCCGGGTCTACTACCTCCAGCGCTACGTGCCGCGCAGGGACGGCCTGTGGCGCGACTACCGGGTGTTCGTCTGCGACGGACGGGCGATCGCCGGCATGATCCGCGAGGGCGACGGCTGGATCACCAATGTCCACAGGGGCGGCCGGCCGCTGCCCTGGGCGATGCCGCGCGCCGCCGCCGAGCTGGCCGAGGCGGCGGCCGCCGCGGTCGGCGTCGACTATTCTGGCGTCGACCTCGTCGAGGACGGGGAGGGCGGGTTCTCGGTCCTCGAGGTCAATTCCATGCCGGCTTGGTCGGGGCTCCAGACCGTGTGCGAGGCCGACATCGCCGCCGCGGTGGTGCGCGGCTTCCTCGCCGCGGCCCGCGGCGCCAGCCGCCCCCGGCTCGTGGTGGCATGAGCGGGACCGGCCTCGACGCGGCGCTGATCGGCACGCTCTACCGGGCGGCCTGCCTCGCGGAGCTCGACGCCCTCAAGCCCGGCAACGTCCACGCCTACGCGCCCGGCCACCGCATGGTGCTGGCGGATTTCGTCACGAGCGCCGACGTCTCGGCCCCGCCCCTGGCCCGCCCGGGCGCGGGCGTCGGGGCGCGGGTCCGCGACGGCGTCGCCGCCACGGTGGCGGCGGTGGGCCAGAACACCAATCTCGGCATCCTGCTGCTCTGCGCGCCGCTCGCGGTCGCGGCCGAGGAGAACCGGACCGTCGCGGCGGTGCTCGACACGCTGGACGGCGCGGATTCGGAGGCCGTCTTCGCGGGCATCCGCCGCGCGAATCCGGGCGGCCTCGGCGAGGCCGCCCGGCACGACGTCGCCGAGGCGGCGCCCGGCGCCCTGCGCGACGCCATGGCGGAGGCCGCCGACCGGGACCGGATCGCCCGCGCCTACGTCACGGGGTTCGCGGACGTGCCGGCGATCGGGCTCGCCGCCCTGCGCGAGGCCCGCGCCGCCGGGCTCGACCCGACCTGGTGCACGACCGCGATCCACCTCGCCTTCCTGCGCGCTGTCCCGGACAGCCACGTCGCGCGCAAGCACGGCGCGGCCGCGGCCGAGGGCGTCCGCCGGGACGTCGAGGCGGCACTCGCCGGGATCGATCTCGCCGCGCGGCCGGTCGACGCGCTGCTGGCCCTCGACGCGTCGCTGAAGGCGCGGTCGATCAATCCCGGCACGAGCGCGGATTTCACCGTCGCGACGCTGTTCTGGGACGCGCTCGCGGGCGCCGGCGCCCGGCTGGCCTGAGCCGCGTGCACGATCCGGTGTCCATAGCGCCGGGCGGATGGAAATTCCTTCGTGTCAGGGCCTTGCGCGGGTTGTGAGCCGCAGGGGCCCGCTGTAGGGTCCGCCGCGCTGTCCGGCCCAACCGGCTCGGCCCAACCGGCTCGGCCGGCATGGTCGGGCGCCGATAACAAGGATGGCTTCCCGGCCGCGGCACCGCCCGGCGCGCGGCTCTATTTCGGAATCCAGGGAGAGACACCGAATGGCGAAGATCACCAAGGTTCAGGTCGGCGAAGCGCTCGTCGGCGACGGCAACGAGGTCGCCCACATCGACCTCATCATCGGACCGCGCGGTTCGCCGGCCGAGACGGCTTTCTGCAACGGCCTCGTGAACAACAAGCACGGCTTCACCAGCCTGCTCGCGGTCATCGCGCCGAACCTGCCGTGCAAGCCGAACACCCTGATGTTCAACAAGGTCACCATCAACGACGCCCGTCAGGCCGTCCAGATGTTCGGCCCGGCCCAGCACGGCGTTGCCAAGGCCGTGCAGGACGCGGTGGCCGAGGGCATCATCCCGGCGGACGAGGCCGACGACCTGTACATCCTGGTCGGCGTGTTCATCCACTGGGAGGCGGCCGACGACGCCAAGATCCAGAAGTACAACTACGAGGCCACCAAGCTGTCGATCCAGCGCGCCGTGAACGGCGAGCCGAAGGCCTCGACGGTCACCGAGCAGCGCAACTCGGCGCAGCACCCCTTCGCCGCCAACGCTTAGATCGGGGACGGTCCTGGGCAGAGCGAGCCTCCGCCCGCACCGCGGGGCCTGCTCCAGCGACTGGCTTCGATCTTCCTTGGCCGATAATTAGGCCCCTGAACGGGACGGCGCGAGCCGTCCCGTTTTTTGTTGATCGCCCACCGCCTGGACCGCCGCGCCACATCGCGGCCGGGCGAGGCGCCGACGTACAGGTGACGCGGCGTCGAAGCTCCGCGGTCGCCGGTGGAGAACGGGATCGGCGCGCGCGGATACTCTATCGTCCCGGCCGCACCGGGCAGAGCCGCGAGGTGAGGTGATGCCTGCATCGGACGAAGTGTCCGCAACCCTGCGCGATGACTGGATTCACGGCGGCCACTTGGTCCTCGCCGCGGATCCCGACACGTCCGACCACGCGGCGATCCATGCCTGGATCCTCGACATCATGCAGACAGGCGCGGACGATCCCGATCAGGACAGCATCCGGTCCCTGATCTACCACAGCCTGAACTTCGATATCCCGTTCCAGGCGACGGAGCGCGTCCGGCAATCCTTGATCGCCACCGTGCGGGCGCGTCTCGCGGCCGAAGCGTCGCGTCGCGGCCTCTGACCGGCCAGCGCCCCGCGGGCCACCGCGGCAGGCCGGCGCCAAGAGAAAAGGGGCCGCCTCGCGGCGACCCCCTTCCTTCGTCTCAGCGGATGGCTCGGACTTAGAAGTCCATGCCGCCCATGCCGCCGCCCGGCATGGCCGGAGCGGGGCTGTCCTTCTTCGGCGCGTCGGCGACCATCGCCTCGGTGGTCACCAGCAGGCCGGCGACCGAGGCCGCGTCCTGCAGGGCGGTGCGCACCACCTTGGCCGGGTCGACGATGCCGGCCTGGATCATGTCGACGTACTCTTCGGTCTGGGCGTTGAAGCCGAAGGTCTCCGACGAGGTGTTGTCGGTGATCTTGCCGACTACGATCGAGCCTTCCACGCCCGCGTTCTGGGCGATCTGGCGGAGCGGGGCCTCGAGCGCCTTCAGGACGATCTTGATGCCGGCCTGCACGTCCGGGATCTCGGACTTCAGCTCGGAGACCGCCTTCTTGGCGCGCAGCAGCGCGGTGCCGCCGCCCGGGACGATGCCTTCCTCGACCGCCGCGCGGGTGGCGTTGAGGGCGTCGTCGACGCGGTCCTTCTTCTCCTTCACCTCGACCTCGGTCGCGCCGCCGACGCGGATCACCGCGACGCCGCCCGCGAGCTTGGCCAGGCGCTCCTGCAGCTTCTCACGGTCGTAGTCCGAGGTGGTCTCCTCGATCTGCGCCTTGATCTGCGAGATGCGGCCCTCGATGTCGGACTTCTCGCCGACGCCGTCGATGATCGTGGTGTTCTCCTTCTCGATGCGCACGCGCTTGGCGCGACCGAGCATGGGGAGCGTCACGTTCTCGAGCTTGATGCCGAGGTCCTCGGCGATCATCTGGCCCTTGGTCAGGATCGCGATGTCCTCGAGCATCGCCTTCCGGCGGTCACCGAAGCCCGGCGCCTTGACGGCCGCGACCTTGAGGCCGCCGCGGAGCTTGTTGACGACGAGGGTGGCGAGAGCCTCGCCCTCGATGTCCTCGGCGATGATCAGGAGCGGCTTGCCGGTCTGAACGACGGCCTCGAGCACCGGCAGCATGGCCTGGAGCGACGAGAGCTTCTTCTCGTGGATGAGGATGTAGGGGTCCTCGAGCTCGGCGACCATCTTCTCCGCGTTCGTGATGAAGTACGGGGAGAGGTAGCCGCGGTCGAACTGCATGCCCTCGACGACGTCGAGCTCGGTCTCGGCCGTCTTGGCCTCCTCGACCGTGATCACGCCCTCGTTGCCCACCTTCTGCATGGCGTGGGCGATCATCTCGCCGATCTCCTTGTCGCCGTTGGCGGAGATCGTGCCGACCTGGGCGACCTCGTCGGAGGTCGAGACCTTCTTGGCGCGCGAGGTGATGTCCTTGACGGCCGCCTGGGTGGCGAGGTCGATGCCGCGCTTCAGGTCCATCGGGTTGATGCCGGCGGCGACGTACTTGGCGCCCTCGCGGACGATGGCCTGGGCCAGCACGGTCGCGGTGGTCGTGCCGTCACCCGCGATGTCGTTGGTCTTCGAGGCCACTTCGCGCACCATCTGGGCGCCCATGTTCTCGAACTTGTCGGCGAGCTCGATCTCCTTGGCGACCGTCACACCGTCCTTGGTGATGCGCGGGGCGCCGAAGCTCTTCTCGATCACGACGTTGCGGCCCTTCGGGCCGAGCGTCACCTTCACCGCGTCGGCGAGGATGTCGACGCCGCGCAGCATCTTATCGCGGGCGTCGGCGGAGAAACGAACGTCTTTCGCTGCCATTGTGTGCCTCTTAGCTAGTGGTTGAACCCCGAGTCCGGGACGGCCTCAAAGGGCGGTGACGGGTGATCCGATCAGAGGGCGACGACGCCCATGATGTCGGATTCCTTCATGATCAGGAGGTCCTGACCGTCGATCTTGACCTCGGTGCCGGACCACTTGCCGAACAGGACGCGGTCGCCGGCCTTGACGTCGAGCGCGTTGACGCGGCCCTGCTCGTCGCGGGCGCCGGGCCCGACGGCGACGACCTCGCCCTCCTGCGGCTTCTCCTTGGCGGTGTCCGGGATGATGATGCCGCCCTTGGTCTTCTCTTCGCTCTCGATGCGACGGACGACCACGCGGTCGTGCAGCGGACGGAACTTCATGAGCTGCCCTCTTGCTTCAGGTCTTGAGTTGGCGTTGATGCGGCCGGCGGGACCGCTCGCGAACTCGACTGTTAGCACTCTGTCTCGGCGAGTGCCAAAGACGGCCGCGAGATAGGCGCGGGCGGGTTCCGAGTCAAGGCTGTCGCACCCCCGCGCGACGGTGCGATGACGCGCCGGCGGCCCCGTTCTCCCTCATGGATAACGCGCTCTCATGCTGAGCCTGCACGGACCCGAAGGCCCGGTGGCGCTGCGACCCGGCAGCCCGATCGCGCGCGACACCGTGTGGCTCGACCTGAACGACCCCACGCCGGAAGAGGCTGCGGCGGTCGAGGCCGCGACCGGACTGCGGGTGCCGTCGCGGGCGGCGCTCTCGGAGGTCGAAACGTCGAGCCGCCTGCGCCGGGTGAAGGGCGGCCTCTCGCTCTCGACCCCGATGATCACGTTCGAGCAGAGCGCGTCGCAGCTGAAGCCGCTGGGCTTCCTGCTGACCAAGGATCACCTCGTCACGATCCGCTTCCACGACCTGCGCGCCTTCGAGGCGTCCGCGAAGCGTATCGCCGACGGCGACGGCAGCACGACGCCGAGCGAGATCTTCCTCGTCGTACTGGAGGAACTGGTCGACAGCCTCGCCGACGCCCTCGAGGATATGGGCTCCGAGCTCGACACGCTCTCGACCCGCATCTTCGACTTCGACGTCCGCGGTGCCGAGCGGCGGCGCCTGGAGAGCCCGCCGCCCCGGCGCCGCGACCTCGCCCTGCGCCGGATCCTGCGCGGCATCAGCAACCGCGGGAAGGTTCTGGGCAAGATCCGGTCGAGTCTGCTCGGGCTCGAACGGATCATCCCCTTCGTCGCCGCGGCCTGCGACAGCCTCGGCCTGCCGGAGGATGCGCGCTTCGAGACGATCAAGCGGGACATCGAATCCCTCGACGAGTTCGAGACGCGGCTCGCCGAGAACGTGCAGTTCCTGCTCGACGCGGCCCTCGGCCTGATCACCATCGAGCAGAACAACGTCTTCCGCGTCCTCACCGTCGTCTCGGTGGTCGGCGTCCCGCCGACGCTGATCGCGTCGATCTACGGCATGAATTTCAAGCACATGCCCGAGCTGGATTGGGCGCTCGGATATCCCTACGCGCTCGGCCTGATCCTCATCAGCGCGGTCGCGCCGATCGTATACTTTCGCATGCGCGGCTGGTTCTGATATTCGCAAGCATGTTTCTGCTCTGATTGGGTTTACATTTGAATCTAATTTCGACGATGGCGTCGATCCGGCTACGGACGCACAGAGGGCGCGGCGCTCAAAGCATTCGATTTCCGTCAGGCAACTCTTAAACTGGACGAATGCCAGAATAAGGGATTCATTAACGCTGTGAGGCTACACCCCACGCCGGGGGAACGCGAGCCGTACCATGTTCAATCGCACTGTTTTCAATGAAGCCCAGGCCAAGATCGACGCGCTCGACCGCTCGCTGGCGATCATCGAGTTCTCGATGGACGGAACGGTCCTTCACGCGAACGAGAACTTCCTGCGATTGATGAAATACGGCCTCAGCGACGTCCAGAACCGCCATCACCGCATCTTCGTCGACAAGAGCTACGCCGAGTCCGCCGATTACGCGGCGTTCTGGAGCAAGCTGAAGGACGGCCAGTACGTCACGGGCGAGTTCCTGCGCCTCGACAAGGAGGGCGACTCGGTCTGGCTCGAGGCGACGTACAATCCTGTCCTCGACGCGCGCGGCAAGCCGATCAAGGTCGTCAAGTTCGCCGCGGACATCTCGGCGAAGAAGAAGGAGATCAACCGGCTCCTGACGATGATCGACAACGTTCCGGTGGCGGTCATGACGGCCGATCTGAAGGACAATTTCAAGATCGACTACATGAACGCTACGTCGCGCAAGACCCTCGGCACGATCGACCAGCACCTGCCGGTGAAGGTCGACGACATGCTCGGCCGCTCGTTCGACATCTTCCACAAGAACCCCAGCCACCAGCGCACGATGCTGGCCGACGCGAGCCGGCTGCCGCACAGCACCAAGATCAAGGTCGGGCCCGAGACCCTCAACCTGCGGGTCACGGCCGTGAACGACGAGAAGGGGCAGTACCTCGGCCCGATGCTGACCTGGGCGGTCGTCACCGCGCAGGTGAACATGGAGACCGACGTCAAGCGGGTCGTCGAGGCCGTCGGCTCCGCCATCCAGGAGATGCAGAGCTCGGCCGTGGGCCTGATGCAGTCGGCCGAGTCCGCGCGCCACAAGGCGTCGTCGGTCGCGTCGAACTCCGAGCAGATGAACGGCGCGATCCAGGAGATCTCCGGCCAGGTCGGGCGGGTCTCGGAGCGCGCGCAGCAGATCGCCGCCCAGGCGGGGACCACCGACGCGACCATGCGCCAGCTCGCCGAGAACGCCCGCAAGGTCGATGCGGTGGTGGGCATGATCAAGTCGATCGCCGACCAGACCAACCTGCTCGCCCTGAACGCCACGATCGAGGCGGCCCGCGCGGGCGCCGCCGGGCGCGGCTTCGCCGTGGTGGCCTCCGAGGTGAAGGCGCTCGCCGAGCAGACCGCCAAGGCGACCGGCGAGATCACGCAGCAGGTCTCGGCGATCCAGAGCGCGACCGGCGAGGCGGTCGGCGCCATCGAGATGATCACGGCCGCGGTGGACGAACTGTCCAAGCTCACCCTGGCGATGGCGAGCGCCGTCGAGGAGCAGGCGGTCTCGACCCACGAGATGGCAGGCAATATCGGCGGCGTCTCCGAGGCCGCCAACGCCACCGGTCAACTCGCCCAGACGGTCCAGGGCATCGCCGAGAGCCTCGCCGGCCACTCGACGAGCCTGTCGGAGAGCGTGATCCGGTTCATGAAGACGGCCTGATCGGGCGACTCAGTCCCGGGCGAGCTGCGCTCGGCCGATGGCGAAGACCCGCCCGTCCCCGAGGAGATGGGCGGTGAAGCCGTCGGGGAACAGGCTCTCGATCGCCCGGTCGCGGACGTTCAGGCCGCCGGCGTAGGCGCCGAAGGCCGGCATGACGAGGCGGGTGCCGTCCGTGACGAAGCAGCGGCGGCGCACCGCCCGCCCGCGCATCGCCACCTTCCCGCAGGGATGGAGATGGCCGGCGATCTCGCCGGGCACGGGCTCCGGGCTCGGCTCGTGGCGCAGGACGAGGCCGCCGAGCGTCAGCGCGTCCGCGTAGCGGCCGCCGACGCCCTCGTTCACGGCCGCGTCGTGGTTGCCGGCGATCCAGACCCAGTCCCGCCCCTCCTGCAGGGCCGCCACCAGGGCGCGGTCGCCCGGCTCCATGCGCTCGGGACCGCGGGCGTCGTGGAAGGAATCGCCCAGCGCCACCACCCGGGCCGGATCGTGCCGCACCACCGCCTCGTGCAGGCAGGCGAGCGTCTCCCGGGTGTCGTAGGGCGGCAGGAACTGGCCGGAGCGGGCCGCGTAGGACGAGCCCTTCTCCAAGTGGAGGTCGGACACAATCAGCGTCCGGTGCTCCGGCAGCCAGAGGCCGCCGCAGAGGTCGAGCACCAGGGTCTCCCCCGCCAGTTGCAGGGTGGGGTGCTTGGGAGTCTTCTCGAGTCTCAGGCCGGCCGCCAAGATCGCATCCTCGGTGTCGTCGGGGGAGGGCGGATCGACGGTCAGGACAGAGCCTCTTGGAGAAGCTCCGCCTCGGCCTCGGCCAGGATCTCGTCGGCGCCCTCGCCGTAGACCCGCTCGCGCCCGATCTCGAGCATCACGGACACGGAGAGCGGCGAGACCCGGTCGAGAGACCTGTGGATGATTCGCCCCTGGATGCGCTCTAGCATCATGCCGAGGCGCCTCACGTCGAGGAGTCCGGTTGCCGCATCCTGCCGCGCGGCCCGCAGCAGCAGGTGGTCGGGCTGGTGCTTGCGCAGCACGTCGTAGATCAGGTCGGTCGAGATCGTGACCTGCCGGCCGGACTTCTTCTGTCCCGGGTGATGGCGCTCGATCAGGCCGGCGATCACCGCGCATTGGCGGAAGGTGCGCTTCATCATCGCCGATTCGTCGAGCCACGCCTCAAGATCGTCACCCAGCATGTCGACGGCGAAGAGGTCGCCGATGAAGTCCGGATCGATCGCGGCGCGCTCCGAGACGTCGCGGGTCGACCAGATGGCGATGCCGTAATCGTTGGCCGCGAAGCCGAGCGGGCGCAGGCCGGAACGCTCCAGCCGCCGGGTCAGCAGCATGCCGAGGGTCTGGTGGGCGAGGCGGCCCTCGAACGGAAAGGCGGTGAGATAGTAGCGCTTGCCGCGCGGAAAGGTCTCCACCAGCAGGTCGCGCTCGCCCGGCAGGACAGAGCGGCGGCGCTGCTGCAGCAGGTAGGCGCCGATCTGCTCGGGCAGGCGGTCCCACTCGAACGGGTCGGCGATCAGCGCCCGGACCCGGGCGGCCAGGAAGGTCGAGAGCGGGAACTTCGCGCCCGCGTAGGACGGGATCGCCGGGTCGGTGCCGGCCGGCGCGCGGGTGACGAGGCACTCGTCCTCGGCGAGCCCCTCGAAGCGCAGGGTCTCGCCCGCGAACAGGAAGGTGTCGCCGACCGTGAGCGTCTCGGCGAACTCGTCCTCGATCTCGCCGAGCACGCGGCCGGTCTTCGGCAGCACCGTGCCGGGCTTGCCGCGCAGGGTCCGGCCGAGGCGGACCTTCACCCGCGCCGCCTCCACGATGGTGCCGACATTCATCCTGTAGGCCTGGGCGGTGCGGGCGTCGCGCACCCGCCAGAGTCCGTCCGGCCCGCGCAGGATCTTGGCGAAGCGCTCGTACGCGCGCAGCGCGTAGCCGCCGGTGGCGACGTAGTCGACCACCTGCTCGAACGATTCCCAGGTCAGCCCGGCGTAGGGCGCGGCCGAGACGATCTCGTCGTAGAGGTGGAGCGGATCGAAGGCGTCGGCGCAGGCCATGCCGAGGACGTGCTGGGCGAGGACGTCGAGGGCGCCCTGGCGGGCATCCGGCGTGTCCTGGGCGGCCTCCTCGACGGCGTCCAGCGCCGCCTGGCACTCCAGCATCTCGAAGCGGTTGCCCGGGACGAGGTAGGCCTTCGAGGGCTCGTCCATGCGGTGGTTGGCCCGGCCGATCCGCTGCATGATGCGGCTCGCCCCCTTCGGCGCGCCGACATTGACCACGAGGTCGACGTCGCCCCAGTCGATGCCGAGATCGAGGGTCGCGGTGCAGACGATCGCCCGGAGCTGGCCCGCCGCCATCGCGGCCTCGACCCGGCGGCGCTGCTGGGCGTCGAGCGAGCCGTGGTGGATCGCGATCGGCAGGGCGTCGTCGTTGAGCCGCCACAGCTCCTGGAACGTGTACTCGGCCTGGAGGCGGGTGTTCACGAAGACCAGCGTGGTCCGGTGCTCGCGGATGAGGTCGTAGATCGCCGGCATCGAGTGCCACGCGGTGTGGCCGGAGATCGGCAGCGCCCGGCCGAGATCGAGCATGCGCAGGTCCGCCTTCGCGCCGCCGGCGACGGTGACGAGATCGGCCATGGGCGGCGCGACGGACTCCCCGTCCCGTCCGGGAGAGGGTCGGGGTGGGGGAGGAGACACGTCAGGACTGGACGCGCCGTCCCCGCGCGCGGCGGGAGGAGGGGGAAGCGGCCCCTGCGGCACCAGGTACTTCCGCAGCTCGTCCGGCTCCCGCACCGTGGCGGACAGCCCGATCGCCGCGAGGCCGGGGCTCAGCCGGTGCAACCGCGCCAGCGCCAGGGACAGCAGGTCGCCGCGCTTCGAGGTCACCAGCGCGTGCAGCTCGTCGAGCACCACGCAGCGCAATCCGGAGAAGAATTCCGCCGCCTCGCGATGGGCGATCAGCAGCGCCAGCTGCTCAGGCGTCGTCAGCAGGATGTCCGGCGGCCAGCTGATCTGGCGGGTGCGCTTGTGGGCGGGGGTGTCGCCGGTGCGGGTCTCGACGCGCACCGGCAGCGCCATCTCGGCGATCGGCGCGTCGAGGTTGCGGGCGATGTCGACCGCGAGCGCCTTCAGGGGCGAGACGTAGAGGGTGTGGAGGCCCGCCGCCTTCCGCTGTGGCCCCCGCTCGGCGAGGGCCGCGAGGCTCGGCAGGAAGCCGGCGAGCGTCTTGCCGGCCCCGGTCGGCGCCACCAGCAGCGCCGAGCGGCCGGCACCGGCGATCCGCAGGAGATCGAGCTGGTGCGATCGGGGCGCCCAGCCGCGCCCGGCGAACCAGGCGCGGAACCGCTCCGGCAGGATCTCGGACGGGTCGCTCAGGCGAGCGCCATCAGGAAGCGGTCGATCAGCTCCAGCGCCCGCTCGCTCATCGGGCTCGGGTAGCGGGCGAAGACGTGGCAGCCGCCGGGATAGATCGCCGTGTGGCCGCCATTGCCCGCCGCCGCCCAGCGCGCCGACATGTACAGCGTGTCGTCGAGAAGAGGGTCGGCGGTGCCGATGGTGAACAGGGCCGGCGGCAGACCCTTCAGGTCGGCGTAGATCGGCGACACGTCCGGCCGGCGCCGGTCGATGCCCTCCCGGACGTAGCCGTCGGCGAACTTGGTCAGGTCGCGGGTGTTCACGACCAGCCGCTCCTCGCCCCAGTTCCGCACCGACGGTGTGAGGCCGAGATCGAAGAAGCCGGCATTGAGGTTGGCGCCCCGGAAGGCCCGCGGCAGGTTGTGCTTGTCGCGCAGCCGGAGGAGCACCATCACGGCGAGGTGCGCCCCCACCGACTCGCCGCCGATGGTCAGCGCGTGGATGCCGAGCTCGGTCTTGCCCGGACCGGCCAGCCACAGGGCCGCGGCCTCGCAGTCGAGCAGCGCCGCCGGATAGGGGTGCTCGGGGGCGAGGCGGTACTCGACCGACAGCGCGACGAAGCCGCAGGTGTCGGCGATGCGCTCCAGCCAGGGATCCTGCTCGTCCGCGGAGCCCCAGACCCAGCCACCCCGGTGGATGTGCAGGTAGGCGCCGCGCAGCTTCGTGCCGGGCTTGGGTCGGACCACGCGGAGCTTGAGCGGGCCGCCGGGCCCGTCGATCGTCAGCCACTCGGCCCGGGCGCTGTGCGGCATGGCGGGCGCCGCCTTGGTGCCCAGACGGCGCCGCTCGCGCACCTCGGCGATCGGCAGCGACCAGGGATCGGGCAGCGCGGCGTGCGCCGCGACGATCTCCGCATTGAGCCGGAGCGTCTCGGGATCGATCGTCGCCGGGTCGAACAGGGCGTGGTCGATCATCGTGCGTATGGTCCCGTCGGCACTCAGAGCCTCTCACACCAATTCCCGATTCCCGGGAGTTCTCCCTTTGGCCGAGGCCGCGCCGCGAGAGTCCCGCGGCGTAGTCCACCCCGTCCGGCATCTTGGCGCGCGCGACGCCGCTTGCCATCTGCACGGCGCGCGAGAAACCCGCCAACGCCTGATCCGCGCTCGGGTTTCGACGCGGTGTGGTGTGCCGGTCACGGTTCCGCCCGCTTCGTCGCCGATCCGAGGGCCCTGAGGCTTCACGAGGACGCAATGCTCGTCGATCACGACCGGCGCCGGCAAGGCTATCAGCAGGGCGCCCCGCCGAACGCCCCCTACGCCGCGGACAGCGACCGGTCGCGCCCCTCGGCGCTGCGGCGGTTCCTCGGCGGCTCGCCGGCCGGCGTGTTCCTGCGGCTCCTGTTCCTGTCGGTGCTGGTCGGCGCCTTCATGTCGATGCTCGGCCTGACGCCGGGGCGGCTGTTCTGGCACGTCTACGATTCGGCGCGGGCGCTGGTGGAGGTCGGGCTGGCGTCGCTCCACGATTTCGGCGGCTGGATCGTCGCCGGGGCGATCGTGGTCGTGCCGCTCTGGCTGATCGCGCGCCTCTTCGCCGTCTCCCGCTGACGAAGTTCGGGGCCGATCCGGCCCGGTCGCGCCCCGACGGCCCGGCGCGCCGGCGGTTCGGGCAGTTCGGCCGCCCGCCATCGCAACCCGCCGATGCGATCACCCCGCTTTGCGCGGAGGGCGCGGCTTCTTAGCGTGCGGCATGATGCACACCGTCGCCAGCTCGGCCCGCCCGACGAACCGCCGCGTCCTGGCCCTGGCGCTGCCCATGACGATCGCCAACGTCACGACGCCGATGCTCGGCTTCGTCGGCGCGGCGGTGATCGGGCGGCTCGGCGACGCGGCGCTGCTCGGCGCCATCGCCCTCGGCGCGGTGATCTTCGACGCGATCTTCTGGTCGTTCGGGGCGCTCCGCATGGCGACCGCCGGCCTGACCGCGCAGGCGGTCGGCGGGCGCGACGACGCCGAGGTCGACCGCATCCTGGCGCGGGCGCTGGCGGCGGGCGCCCTGATCGGGCTCATCCTGGTGGCCCTGCAGGGGCCCCTCGCGCAGCTCGCCTTCGCGATCAGCGGGGCGAGCGCGGCGGTCATCGCCGGTCTCGCGACCTACTTTCACATCCGCATCCTGTCCGCGCCCTTCGTGCTGGCGAGCTACGGCGTGCTCGGCTCGGTCTTGGGGCGCGGGCGCACCGATCTCGGCCTGCTGCTGCAGATCGCCATCAACCTGACCAACGTCGCGCTGACGCTCATTCTGGTCCTGGGATTCGGCCTGGGCCTCGCCGGCGCGGCGCTGGCGACCCTCGGCGCCGAGGCGCTCGGGCTCGGCCTCGGGCTGATTCTCCTGGCGCGGCTCGGCTCCCGACCGTTCCGGGTGCCGCTGCGCGACCTCCGCGACGCCGCGGCGCTCCGCCGGACGCTCAGCGTCAACGGCGACGTCATCCTGCGGACGCTCGCGCTGATCACCGGCATCGTGCTGTTCTCGGCACTCGGCGCCCGGCAGGGCGACGTGGTCCTGGCCGCGAACTCGGTCCTGTGGAATCTCTTCCTGATCGGCGGATTCTTCCTCGACGGCTTCGCCACGGCGGCCGAGACCCTGTGCGGCCAGGCCGTCGGCGCCCGGGACCGGGAGGCGTTCGACGCGGCCGCCGCCCTGAGCCTGCGCTGGTGCCTCGGCTTCGGCCTCGCGGTCAGTCTTGTGTCGCTGGCGGGCGGCCCGGCCTTCATCGATGCCGTGACCACGAACGGCCCGGTCCGCGAGGCGGCCCGGTCCTACCTCGTCCTCGCCGCCCTGGCGCCGCTCGCCGCCGCGGCGCCCTTCGCGTATGACGGGATCTATATCGGCGCGACCTGGACGCGGGCGATGCGCAACCTGATGGTGTGCGCGCTCGCCGCCTACTGCGCGATCCTCGCGCTCGTCGAGAGCCTGGGCTTCGGCAATACCGGGCTGTGGCTGGCCTTCGTGAGCTTCCTGGGCGCCCGGGGCCTCGGACAGGCGATCGCCTTCCCGCGCCTCGCCCGGGACACGTTCCGGACGCCGGCCGCGGCCGCCCTCGAACCGGCGGCCTAGGCGGCAGCCGCGCGCGACCTCGAGGCGTGCTAGCGCGGATCCTTCCAGGTGGTGGGCTGGGCCGGCGGCGCGGCGCGGGCCACGGAGCCGGTGGTCCGCGGTACGGCGGCCTCCGCCCGCCGCGGGTACGACCGGCGCGGGGCCGCGTAGCCGTAGCGGCGTCCCCGGCGGACGTGCCGGCGCCCGCGCTCCGACGAGTTCCCCACGAAGCCGCCGACCACGGCCCCCGCGACGGCGCCGATCGGGCCGCCGACCAGCGCCCCCGCGACCGCGCCGGAGCCGACGCCGAGGGTGGTCCGGCTCTGGGCCCGGGCCGCCTCAGGTGCCGCCAATGTCCCGAGCAAGGCGAGGGTGACCAAGACTTTGCGCATCGTAGAGATCCCGGACTTCGAGAATTGGTTTCGTCCGGCCTTTAAGCGGCGGAACATGACCAAACCGCGGCTTCGATCTGCGGAGAGACGGCGCGGTATCAAACCGCGCGGGGACTCACCCGCCCCGACCTTTAGGGTGTGGCGCGGCCGGGTTCGTGCTTTAGGGTGCAGCGCAACGACGGGAGGCCGCGCGACGGCCCAGGAGGGAGAAGCCGATGGCCACGACCACCGATCTGCGCCTGCGCCGCAGCGTGCTCTACATGCCCGGCTCGAACCAGCGGGCGCTCGACAAGGCCAAGTCCCTGCCGGTGGACAGCATCATCCTCGACCTCGAAGACGCCGTCGGCCCGGAGGAGAAGGAGCTCGCCCGCGATCAGGTCTGCGCCGCGGTGAAGAGCGGCGCCTACGGCAGCCGCGAGCTGGTCATCCGGGTCAACGCCCCGCAGACCCCGTGGGGCGAGGCGGATCTCCACGCCGCCATCGAGGCCAAGCCCGACGCGATCCTGATGCCGAAGGTCTCGTCCCCCGCCGTGCTGGAGAGCATCGCCGACCGGCTCGAATCCCTCGACGCGCCGGACGGCATCGCGATCTGGGCGATGATCGAGACCCCGGCCTCGATCCTCAACATCCAGGAGATCGCCCGGGCGAAGCGCGACCCGCGCAACCGGCTGACCTGCCTCGTGCTCGGCACCAACGACCTCGCCAAGGACACCTGGGCCAAGATCGTCCCCGGCCGCGTGCCGATGCTGCCCTGGATGATGATGGCGCTGGCCGCCGCGCGGGCGGAGGGGCTCGCGATCCTCGACGGCGTCTACAACGACATCGCCGACACAGAGGGCTGCCGCGACGAGTGCCGGCAGGCCCGCGACCTGGGCTTCGACGGCAAGACCCTGATCCACCCGACGCAGCTGGAGCCGGCCAACACGTCCTTCGCCCCCACCGAGGAGGAGGTGCGCCGGGCCAAGCTGGTGATCGAGGCGTTCGAGCGCCCGGAATACGCCAAGCGCGGCGCGATCAAGCTGGAGGGCCGGCTCTACGAGCGGCAGCATCTCGGCGTGAACCGGCGGGCGGTCACCTGGGCCGAGGCGATCAAGGCGAAGGGGTTCTGAGCGCGTCCGTCCTCGCCGGAGCGAAGCGATCCAGGGCAGCGCCACGCCCGAGTCTGTCGCGGTCCCTGGGTCACTTCACTACGCGCGTGATGACGGCACCGACGGCCCTGAATCGGCGGTCGTGTAGCGCGTCCGCTGGGTGCGCCCGTCGCGGGCCGTGACGGCGACGAGGCCCGCCTCGTCCAGGCCCGAGAGGGCGCGCAGCACCAGGGCGTGCTCCACCCCGAAGGTGCGGGCGAAGGCGCGGCTGTCGCCCGGCAGGCCGAGGTCGAGCGCCGCCAGGAGGCCCGCCGCCAGCGGGTCGAGATCCGGGCGGGCGGCCGAAACCCGGTCGAGGGCGGCGACGAACGCCGCCTCGTCGGGCTCCGCGCTCACGCGGCCGCGCGCGCCTGCAGGGTGACCAGCACCGACTTGGAGGTCGGCGTGTCGCTCTTCTCGCCGTAGGTCGAGAGCGGCACGAGCACGTTCAGCTCCGGATAGTAGCCGGCCAGCGCCCCCCGCGGCATGTCGAAGGGCACGAGGCGGAAATCCTCCGCCCGGCGGGTGATGCCGTCGTCGTGCATGCCGACGACGTCGACCCGGTCGCCGAGCCGGTCGCGGATCTCCTCGAGGTCGTCCGGGTGGGCGAAGATCACGCGGCGCTCACCGTAGACGCCGCGGTAGCGGTCATCCAGGCCGTAGATCGTCGTGTTGTACTGGTCGTGACTGCGGAAGGTCTGCAGCACGAACGTGTCGCGCGTCTTCCGGGCGGCCTGGTGCTCGGTCTCGACCGGCAGGGCGTCGGCCGAGAAGGTGGCCCGGCCGGTGGCGGTCTCGAACACCCGCTCGGCGGCGAGGTTGCGCAGCATGAAGCCGCGCGGCTTGCGCACCCGGGTGTTGTAGCCGGTGAAGCCCGGGATCGTGGCGGCGATCGCCTCGCGGATCCGGTCGTAATCGGCGGCGAACCCGGCCCAGTCGATGGCGGCGGAGCCGACGGTCGCCTGCGCCATGCCGGCGATGATTGCGATCTCGGAGCGCAGCTCCTTGGAGGCCGGCTTGTTGATGCCGCCCGACCCGTGGACCATGCTCATCGAATCCTCGACGGTCACGATCTGGATCTTGCCCTCGGCGCCCCGGTCGATCTCGGTGCGGCCCAGGCAGGGCAGCAGGTAGCCGACCGCGCCCGGCACGAGGTGGGCGTGGTTGAGCTTGGTGGCGATGTGCACGGTGAGCCGGCACGAGGCCAGCGCCTGCGCCACGACCGGCGTGTCGGGCGTCGCCCGCAGGAAGTTGCCGCCGAGCCCGATGAAGGCCTTCGCGGTGCCGTCCCGCATGGCCCGGATCGCCGCCAGGACGTTGTGGCCGTGCCGGCGCGGCATGGCGAGACCGAAATGCTGCTCCAGGGAATCCAGGAAGGCGGCGGACGGGCGCTCGTTGATGCCGACCGTGCGGTCGCCCTGCACGTTCGAGTGGCCGCGGACCGGGCAGAGGCCCGCGCCGGCCCGGCCGATATGGCCGCGCAGGAACAGCAGGTTGGCGATCTCCCGGATCGTCGCCACCGAGTGGCGGTGCTGGGTCACGCCCATGGCCCAGGTCGCGATGACCCGCTGGGCGCCCAGATAGACGTCCGCCATCGCGGCGATCTCGTCCACGGTCAGGCCCGACTGGTCGAGGATCGCGTCCCAGGACGTCGCCTCGACGGCGGCGCGGTAGGCCTCGAGCCCGGCGGTGTGGTGCTCGAGGAAGGCGCGGTCGAGGAGCGAGGGCCGGCCGGCCGCCAGCGCCTCGGCGTCGCGGGCGAACACGACCTTGGCGATGCCCCGGAAGGCCGCCATGTCGCCGCCCGAGCGCGGCTGCAGGTAGTGGCTGGCGATGGGGCGGCTGGCGCCGCGGAGCATCTCGACGGTGTTCTGCGGGTCGGCGAAGCGCTCCAGGCCGCGCTCGCGGACCGGGTTCAGCACCACGACCTTGGCGCCGCGCTCGGCCGCCCGGCGCAGGTCGCCGAGCATCCGCGGGTGGTTGGTGCCGGGATTCTGGCCGACGCAGAAGATCGCGTCCGCCTTCTCGAAATCCTCCAGCAGGACCGTGCCCTTGCCGATTCCAATGGCGTCGATTAGGGCGACGCCGCTCGCCTCGTGGCACATGTTCGAGCAGTCGGGGAAGTTGTTGGTCCCGTAGGCGCGGGCGAAGAGCTGGTACAGGTACGCCGCCTCGTTGGAGGCGCGGCCCGAGGTATAGAACTCGGCCTGGTCCGGATGGTCGAGCCCGCGCAGGGTCGCGCCGATCTCCGCGAAGGCCTCGTCCCAGCTCACCGGCAGGTAGCGGTCGCTCGCTGCGTCGTAGCGCATCGGGTGCGTCAGGCGGCCCTGGCCCTCCAGGGCGTAGTCGCTCCAGGTGCGCAGCTCGGTCAGGGTATGCTTGGCGAAAAAGGACGGCTTCGTGCGCTTGTCGGTCGCCTCCCAGGAAACCGCCTTCACGCCGTTCTCGCAGAACTCGAAGGACGAGCCGTGCTCCGGGTCGCCCCAGGCGCAGCCGGGGCAGTCGAACCCGTCGGGCTGGTTCGCCTTCAGCAGCGCGCGGGCGCCGGTGAGGGGTGCGCGGCTGCCGAGCAGGTGCTTGCCGCAGCTCTTCAGAGCACCCCAGCCGCCGGCGGCGGAGGAGCGCTTGGTGGACCCTTCAGACTGGGCCATGAACCGTCCTGGATTGGCTGACGCGATGTGTCTCGCAACCGCGAGATAAGCGCCTCTCCGACGCCCTCACAATGGCGTGTCGGCGCAGGCCCCTCATGCACGGGGCACAGGCTAAGCTCCCGCTGTGCAAAGCCTTTCTAAACTGCGGCCCCAAAAAAATTGTCCGGCGCGGCGCCGCGAACGGTTCGCCCGCGCCGGCTCAGTCTCCGCGGGCGAGGTCGGCGGCGTCGCGCCCGACGACCTGCCGGAGCGAGGCGATGCCGGCCTCGCTCATGCGCCGCAGGATCCCGTCCTTGATGCGCCCGACGAGGCCCGGCCCCTCGTAGACCAGCGCCGAGTAGAGCTGCACGAGGCTCGCCCCGGCCCGGATCTTGGTCCAGGCCGCCTCGGCCGAATCCACGCCGCCGACCCCGATGAGCGGCAGCGCGTCCCCGACGCGCAGGCGCGTCTGGGCGAGCATCCGCGTCGCCGGGCCGAAGAGCGGCCGCCCCGAGAGGCCGCCCGTCTCCCGCGCGAGACCCTGCTCGCGCAGGCTCGTCGGGCGGGCCACCGTGGTGTTGGACACGACGAGGGCCTGGACCCCGCGCCGCTGCGCCGTCGCGCAGACCGCGTCGAGGGCGTCCAGCGCCATGTCGGGGGCGATCTTGAGGAGGATCGCCGCGCCGGCGCCTGCCGCGTCCCGGGCCTCGACCGTGCGGGCGAGCAGCTCGTCGAGGAAGGCCTCACCCTGGAGGTCGCGCAGGCCCGGCGTGTTGGGCGAGGAGACGTTGACCGTGACGAAGTCGACGAGCGGCGCGAGGGCTGCGGTGCAGGCGGCGTAGTCGGCGAGGCGGTCGGCGGATTCCTTGTTCGCGCCGATGTTGACGCCGACGATGCCGGGTCGCCCCCTCCGGGCGCGCAGACGGTCGGCCACCACCTCCAGCCCTTCGCTGTTGAGGCCGAAGCGGTTGATCACGGCGCGGTCGTCGGGGAGGCGGAAGACCCGCGGCCGCGGGTTGCCGGGCTGGGGCCGCGGCACGACCCCGCCGACCTCGACGAAGCCGAAGCCGAGGCCCAGCAGCGCGTCGGGAACGCGCGCGCCCTTGTCGAAGCCGGCCGCGAGGCCGACCGGGTTGGGAAAGCGGCGGCCGAGCAGGTCGACGGCGAGGCGCGGGTCGTCCACCGGCCGCGGCCCCGCGGGCAGGAGCGCCAGGGCGGCGAGGGTCAGGTCGTGCGCGCGCTCCGCGTCGAGGCGGTGCAGCAGCGGTCTGACGAGGGGGAAGGCGGCCGCGATCATGCCGGCAGGATCCCGGCCGGGAAGGCGTGCCGGCCGTCGGCGCCCAGCGGCATATCGTCCACCGCGACCACGGCGGACAGCGGCAGCGGGCCGTAGAGATGCGGGAACAGGTCGCCGCCGCGAGAGGGCTCATAGCGCAGGCCGTCGCCGAGGGCGTCGGCCTCGACCGCGACGAGGAGCAGGTCGTCCTGCCCGGCGAAGTGCCGGGCCGCCGTCTCGGCGACCTGGGCGGCCGTCGAGAAATGGATGAAGCCGTCCTGATGATCGATCGGGGCGCCCGTGAACCGGCCCGCGGCCTCGGCCTCGCGCCACAGAGGGCGCGGACAGATCTTGTAGATGAGCGGCATCGAAGCTCCCCGGAGACGACGCTGCGATAGAGGCGCCGGGCCGCGGCGGCAACCGCGCCGCGCCCCGCCCGATTCGAGGAGCGATTGCAATCTGCCGCCCGTAGTTCTACTTTCCTACGACTAGGCTGGACGTCACACAGCCCCGTCCGGACCGGCAGAGCGGATCCGGAAAGCAGATTGTCAAGTATCTCCGCGCGTACCCGGCGGGTGTCGAACGGACCCGGCGGGCGAACCGTCTCCGTGCCTCCGAGGCAGCCGGCTCCCGGCTGGTGAGACGGGGGTGCCGGCCCGCTCAGGCTGAGCTTCCGAGCCCGCTATGCTGTCGCACGAGCAGATCTGGAACGCCATCGACCGGCTCGCCGAGCGCCACGGCTACTCGGCCTCGGGCCTCGCCCGCCGCGCCGGCCTCGACGCGACCAGCTTCAACCGGTCGAAGCGCGTGGGCGCCGACGGCCGCAAGCGCTGGCCGTCCACCGAATCCGTGTCGAAGGTCCTGGCCGCCACCGGCTCGAGCCTCGACGAGTTCCTGCGGCTCATCGAGGCCCGCGAGATCCCCGCCCGCACGATGGTGCCGCTGATCGGCCTGACCCAGGCCGGGGCCGGCCGCCTGTTCACCGACGAGGGCATGCCCACCGGGGGCGCCGGCTGGGAGGAGATCGAGTTTCCGGATCTCGGCGAGGAGCGGGCCTTCGCGCTGGAGATCCAGGGCGATTCCATGCTGCCGCTGTTCCGGGACGGCGACGTCCTGATCGTGTCGCCGACGGCCAGCGTGCGCAAGGGCGACCGCGTCGTGGTCCGCCTGCACGGCGGCGAGGTCCTGGCCAAGGAGCTGCGGCGGCGTACCGCCCGGACCGTGGAACTGGCCTCCCTGAACCCCGAGCACGAGGACCGGGTCCTCAATCTCGGCGAGGTGGCCTGGATGGCCCGGGTGATGTGGGTGCGCCAGTAGGCGGTGCCCGGACGGGTCGGCACGCCGTTCGTTGCGCGGATCCTCCCGCGGATCCACGCTTGGCCGTGAGGCCGTTCATCGCTATCGCTGGCCCGTCGCGGACCTTCCGCATCCGCTGAGCGCGAACGCAGCATGGCGCAGCCCGGGACGGATCACAGCGCGGCCGAAGGCGGGTCGCTGGCGGACGAGGCCCGCGCGCTCCTCGACGCGCTGCCGACGCCCAGCCTGGTGCTCGATCCGCAGGGCCGTGTCCGCCACGCCAATCCCGCCCTGGAGCGGATCGCCGGCTACCCGGCGGAGCGGCTCGTCGCGCAGGGACTCGACCTGATCCTGGCGCAGCGCACGGCGCCCCTCGACCCCGCCGGCACCGAGCCTCAGGAATTCCTGGCCACGCGCGCGGACGGGACGAGCTTCTGGGCCCGCCTGGAGACGGCGCCCCTGCCCGGAACCCCGTTCCGCATCGGCCAGATCCGCGACGAGACGGCCCGGCGCGAGGCCGAGGGCGCGCTCGCGCTCTCCCGCCAGCGCGAGGCGCTGGGGCTCCTCACCAACAGCGTCGCCCACGAGTTCAACAACTTCCTGCAGATCCTGATCGGCTACATCGACGGGCTCAAGCGGCGGCTCGGTGACCGGCAGGAGCCGTTCGTCCAGCGGGCGATCGCCCGCTCGGCCGACGCCACCGAGCGCGCGGCGATCCTGACCCGGCACCTGCTCGCCTATTCGCGCCGCATCGCGCCTGACGTCCGGTCGGTCGACCTCGACGCCATCGTGGCCGACCTCGCCTCCCGCCTCGAGCCCGACCTGCCGCCCGGGATCCGCCTCACCGTGGCGGCGACGCCGGGCCTGCCGCGGGCGATCAGCAATCCCACGCAGATCGAGTTCGCCCTGCGGCATCTCGTCGCCAATGCCTGCGAGGCGATGCCGTCGGGCGGGACGCTGACCCTGTCGACCTTCCGGGTGGATCCCGGCGACCGCTCCCTGCAGCAGCCGGGCCAGGGCAGCGTCGGGATCGCGGTCGGGGACACCGGGCAGGGCATGTCGCCCGAGATGCTCGCCCGGGCTCTGGCGCCGTTCCAGACCAGCCACGAGGCCGGGCGCGGCGCGGGCCTCGCGATCGTCCACGGCCTCATGAAGCGGCAGAACGGGACCATCACCCTCGACAGCCGCAGCGGGGAGGGGACGCAGGTGCGCCTCTCCTTCCCGGCCGCCCCGGAGCGCACGCTCCACTAGAGCCGTGCCATTCACGCGATGGGCGCGACGGGCGGGCTCGGAATGCGCCGCTGCGATCCGGTGGAAAACGTCGCCCGGGCCACGGCGGCCAGGACTAAAACCGCTGCCCGACCGTTCCCATATCGTCACTGGCGCTCCGCGCCACCCGGTTCTCGTCCTCTGAGGCGTGTACATGTTTACTGAGATTTCGCGCCGCCGGCGTGTGGCCGCCCTCCTGGCGCTGGCCGCTGCGCTGACCGTCGCGGCACCCGTCGTGGAAGCCCGTCCGGGCGGCGGCGGGTCCGTCGGATCCCGCGGCTCGCGCACCTACACGGCGCCCTCCGCCACGCCGACCGCCCCCGGCGGCGGCACGACGATGCAGCGCTCGCAGACCGCGCCTTCGCCCGGCATGGGCAGCCCCGGCATGCAGGCCCCGGCAGCGCCCGGTCGCCGCTTCGGCGGCGGCTTCTTCGCGGGCCTGCTCGGCGCCGGCCTGATCGGCGCGCTGCTCGGCGGCGGCTTCTTCGGCGGCCTCGGCGGCCTCGCCTCGATGATCGGCCTCCTGTTCCAGGTCGGTCTCGTCGTGCTCGTGGTGATGCTGGCGCTGCGGTTCTTCCGCCGCCGGAACGAGCCGGCCGGCGCCGGCGCGCCCTACGCCCGCTCGTCGCTCGACGATCAGCCGGGCGCCCGCGGCCCGATGGGCGGCGCTCCGGGCGGCCCGGCTCCCGGCGGCATGTTCGGCGGTGGGCAGCGCCCGCCGCAGACGCGTCCGGTGCAGATCGGCCCGGCCGATTACCAAGCCTTCGAGCGCCTGCTCGGCGACATCCAGGACGCCTACTCGCGCGAGGATCGGGTGACGCTGGGCAACCTGTCGACGCCCGAGATGGTCAGCTACTTCGACGAGGAGCTGCGCGGCAACGCGGCTCGCGGCGTGGTGAACAAGATCTCGGACGTGAAGCTGCTGCAGGGCGACCTCGCGGAGGCCTGGGGCGAGGACCGCACCGACTACGCGACCGTGGCCATGCGCTACGCCCTCAAGGACGTGATGATCGAACGGTCGAGCGGCCGCGTCGTCTCCACGGACTCGTCCGAGGCGACGGAACTCTGGACGTTCCTGCGCCAGCCCGGCCGCGGCTGGGTGCTCTCGGCGATCCAGCAGACCCGCTGACCCGGCAGCGCTCCGGCCTCCGGGCCGGAGCCACGGCTTTCCGTCAGGCCGGCGTCCCTACCGGGGCGCCGGCTTTTCTATGCGCGTCCCACCGATTGGCGAGATCGACGAACCCGGACACCGGGATCTCCTCGGCGCGCGCGGTCTCGGACAGGCCGGCGGCCGCCAGCAGGGCGCCGGCCTCGGGCGTCAAGGCCTTGAGGCTCTGGCGCAGCATCTTCCGCCGCTGGCCGAAGGCCGCCCGGGTGACGGCTTCGAGCGCGCCGGCGCGGCAGGGCAGGGGCTGGGCGCGCGGCACCAGCCGAACCACGCTCGAGGTCACCTTGGGTGGCGGCACGAAGGCCGAGGGGCTGACGTCGAACAGGATCTCGGCCTCCGTGCGCCAGCCGCAGAGGACGCCGAGCCGGCCGTAATCGGCCCGCTCCTCCGGGCCGGCGACGATCCGCTCGGCGACCTCCCGCTGGAACATCAGCACGGCCTGGTCCCACCAGGGCGGCCAGACCTCCCCGTCGAGCCAGCCGGTGAGCAGGGCGGTCCCGACATTGTAGGGCAGGTTGGCGACGATCCGCGCCGGGGCCTCGCCCACCAGCGGCCGCGGGTCGAACGCCAGGGCGTCGGCGTCGACCACCTCGAGCCGGCCGGGATAGTGGGCGGCGATCTCGGCGAGGGCCGGCAGGGCGCGCGGGTCGCGCTCGATCGCCACGACGCGGGCGGCGCCCTCGGCGAGGAGCGCGCGCGTCAGCCCCCCCGGGCCCGGCCCGACCTCCACCACGGTCACCCCCGCGAGCGGACCGGCCGCCCGGGCGATCCGGCCGGTCAGGTTGAGGTCGTAGAGGAAGTTCTGGCCGAGCGCCTTCTTCGGCTCCAGGCCGTGGCGGGCGACGACCTCGCGCAGCGGGGGAAGACCGTCCCCGGCGCTCATGCTGGCTGCCTCACAGCTCGTCCTCGGGATCGAAGTGGCGGGCGCCGACGGGCCGGGGACGGCCGGCATAGACGCTGAACGGGATGATCTCGGCCCCGGCGGGGGCCTCGCTCCGCGCCGCCGCGTTGGCGGCCAGCCGGTCGGCGAGGCGCAGGGCCGCCACGAGGCTGTCCGGCCGGGCGACGCCCTGGCCGGCGATGTCGAAGGCCGTTCCGTGGTCCGGCGAGGTGCGCACGAAGGGCAGGCCGAGGGTGACGTTCACGCCGTCGTCGAACGCGATCGTCTTGATCGGGATCAGGGCCTGGTCGTGCGTGGGCGCGAGGGCGACGTCGTAGGTCTCGCGGGCGCGGGCGTGGAACAGGGTGTCGGCGGGGAGCGGCCCGCGGATGTCGATGCCCCGCGCCCGCAGGCGCGCCACCGCGGGGGCGAGGACGTCGCGGTCCTCGCGGCCGATCGTCCCGGCCTCGCCCGCGTGGGGGTTCAGGCCGGCGAGGACGAGGCGCGGCTCGGGCAGGCCGAAGCGCTCCCGCAGGTCCCGGGCGACGATCGCGGCGGTCTCCTCGACGAGTTCCTGGGTGAGCAGGTCCGGCACGTCCCTCAGCGGCACGTGGATCGTCACCGGCACGACCGAGAGGCCGGCGCTCCAGATCATCATCACCGGCCGGGGCGGCGTCACGCCGGGCGGCACCGCGAGGGCGGCCAGGAACTCGGTATGCCCGGGATGGGCGAAGCCCGTCCGGGTCAGCACGAACTTGGCGATCGGGTTGGTCACCACCGCGCTCGCGCGCCCGGCCTTCACGAACTCCACCGCCGCGGTGATCGACTCGATGGTCGCGCCGGCGTTGCCGGAATCGGGGACGCCGGGATCGGCCGCGACGCGGGCGCCGCTCGGCAAGGGCACCACGGGGAGCGCGCGCGGGAACACCTCGGCGGCCGTCTCGGGATCGACCTCCGCCACCGGGACGGGGCGGTCGAGGCGGTGGGCGAGGCGCTCGACGAAGTCGGGATCGGCCACCAGGAAGAACGGCGGCAACGGATCCGCCCCGCCGCGCCCGAGCCACGCGCTGAGCGCCAGCTCCGGGCCGATGCCGGCGGGATCTCCGAGGGTGAGGGCGAGGGGCGGCATGGGCGCTCTATAGCGCCCGCGCGGCGCGGGCGCATCCTCGGCGGCTCAGACCGAGCGGCGGGATCGCGGCGGCCGACGCGCCGGACCGGCGCGCCGCCGGTCCCGGTTCCTCAGCGGATCGAGGCGATGCCGTCGGCGGTGGTGGCGGTCCCGACGTTCTGGCGCAGGTCGGCCTCGCCCAGGGTCTTCAGCTCGACCCGCAGCAGCACGGTCTGGTTGCGCTCGCGGACGCCCGTCGCGGTCGCGATCGGCGAGTTGATGTAGTTCAGCGAGACGGTGGTGCACTCGTCCTGGTAGCCGCCACCGAAGCTCGCGCCCGACAGGTAGAAGCGGCCCGGGTTCTGGTAGATCGGCACGGTCCCGATCGGGTTCGCCAGGTACGAGCTCAGCGCGTCCGTGTAGGTGTTGCGCACGTCGAGGTAGTGGGTCAGGTCGACGAGCAGCGAGCCCGACACGAACCAGTTCGGCGTGATGTTGTAGGTCGCGGTGGCGGTGATGCCCTCGCGGTAGTGGCTGTAGCCCAGCAGCGGCTGCGCCTCGTAGTACGAGTAGAAGGCCGAGACGGTGAGCGGCAGGAACGGCGCGAACCGCGCCGTCGCGCCGGTCTCGAACCGCGCCACGTGGAAGTCGGACTGGTTGAACCGGGCCCGGCTGATGAACGTGATGTTCTGGTTCGGCGAGACCTGGAAACGCCCGACGAAGTCGGAGCGCTGCGTCTCGAGCCCCGAATCGAGGCCGGTGTTGGCGATGTCGCCGCGGCGGAACGAGTTGACGCCCGCGAGCTGGATGGACTCGCCGAACAGGACGTTCGCGTACCAGCCGGACGGGGTCACGACGGAGTACTGGCCGCCGAGATTGGTGCGCACGCCGCCCTCGACCCGGTCATAGCCCGAGAATTTGTCCCACTCGAACAGCGAGGTGTCGTCGAAGACGAGACTCTGCGCGTCCTCGTTCGGCAGGCGGCCGATCCGGGTCTCCGACGGGCGCGCGATGATCTGGCCGATCGGCTCCAGGGTGTGGACGCCGAGGGCGCCGAAATTGGCGACGAACGGGTAGCGGTAGTCGAGGCCGATCGCCGGCATGACCCGCCCGGCAAAGCCCTGATCGACGTGCGCGACCTGCGGGACGAGGTCATTCTGGTAGCCCGAGAAGCTCGTGCTGTTGAAGAACGCGTCCGTGCGCAGGTACGCGAAGGGCGTGAATTTCTGGCCCAGATCGTCGATGAAGCTGCGGCGCCAGGACAGCTCCGCGGAGGCGCGGGTGTTCGTGCCGGCGAGCCCGTCGATGGCGCACAGGCCGCGCTGGAAGACCGTGCAGGTCTGGTAGAGCGGGAAGCTGACGCCGTTGACGCTCGGCGAGAACAGGTAGCTCGAGGTCCGCGGCAGGCCCTGGTACTGCGTGGTCTCGCGGGTCAGGCTGGTGATGTTCGCCTGGAAGCGCACCTCGCCGCCGATCTCCGATGGGCCATTGATCCGCTTGTCGTAGTCGATCACCGGCGCCACGATCGGCTGCTGCTTCTGCCAGTCGAAGCTCGACAGGCCCTTGAAGTAGTAGCCCCGCGCCTCGAACCACGAGCGGTCGCCCTGACCGATCAGGAAGGCGGTCGAGGTCGCCTCGCGGAAATAGTCCGTGGTGATGTTCTGGTTGCGGATCCGGTAATTGTCGAGGAACCACTTGTCGGTCACGCCGACGAGGTCCCAGCCGGTGCGCCAGCGCGGGTTGATGTAGAACCGACCCTGCGACTCGACCGAGCCGCGGAAGTCGCGCTCGCCCGCGCCGAGGGGGCTCGGCAGGAAGGCCGAGGGCGTCGTCTGCGAGATGCCCGACAGGCGGATGTTGTAGAAGCCGTTGTCGATCCGCTGGCGGAACTCGCCCTGCGCGAGCAGGCCCTGCCGGCTCAGCAGGGTCGGCGTCAGCGTCAGGTCGTAGTTCGGCGCGAAGTTGATGAAGTACGGGAGCGACACGCCGTTGCCGAGCGCGGTCGTCGTGATGAAGCGCGGCGTCAGGAAGCCGGTCTTGCGCTTCACCGTCGGGTCCGGCGCCTCGAAATACGGCAGGTAGGCCACCGGGATGCCGGCGATCTCGAGCGTCGAGTCGTCGAAGTAGACCGTGTGGGTCTCGTTGTCGTGGATGATCTTCTTCGCCTTGATCTGCCACAGCGGCGGCGTCTCAGGGTTGTCCTTGCACGGCTCGCAGGCCGTGTAGCTGCCGGACTCGAAGCTGGTCTGCTCGCCGTTCAGGCGCTCGGCCCGCGGCGCGGAGAACCGGGTGCGCACGGTCTCGAACTTGCGCTGGACGGTCTGCTGGCCGCGGAAGGCGTCGACGAAGCCGGTCTTGAAGTCGTCGGTGAGCTCCATGCGCGCGCCGGTCACGACGCCGCCGTCGGCCTCGGTGAGGCGGACATTGCCCTCGGCGAAGACCCGGCCGGAATTCCGGTCGTAGCGCACGCGGTCGGCCTGCAGCGTCCGCGGGCCGTAATGCAACTCGGCGTTGCCCCGCGCCGTCACGGTGCCGTGGTCGTTGTCGTAGATCAGCTCGTCGGCCTCGACGAGGAGCTTGTCGCCGGGCTTGCCGGCCGCGACGGCGGGCAGACCCTGGGCATGGGCGGACAGGCCCCCGGCCAGCGGCGCGGCGAGCGCCAGCGCGGCCCGGAAACCAGCCTTCCGCAGGATGTCGGCGACCTTACGCAACGCGCGTCCCAACCCCTGTGACGTCTGCCGCCACCAACCTCAACACCCGTCTCCCGTCCCGCGAAGGATCGCGGAAGTCAGCCGTCTTCCTGGTACAGAAGCGTGAGCGTACCGAGAAGACTGCCTACCACGGCCGGGAACCAGGCCGCCACCGGTGCGGCGACGAGTCCGGATGCTCCGAGCCCCTCCATGACCTGTCGGACCACGTAGAGGGCGAAGCCGGCCGCGACGCCACCGAGGACGAGTTTACCGACCCCACCAAAGCGGAAGAACCGTAAGGAAACGGTTGCGGCGACGATGACCATGGCCACGAACAGCACCGGCCGCGCCCACAGGACATCGTACTGGAGACGGTAGCGGGTGGCGTCCAAACCGGCCCGCTCGGTCCGCGCGATGGTTGTGGGAAGTTGCCAGAAAGGCACAGATTCCGGGGGGGTGAACCGCTGCCGCACCTGCCCGGGGTCGAGGTTCGAGTCGATCAGGTAGGTGTCGAACGACTCAGGCGGCGCGTGCGGTGTGAGAACGCGCACATCGGAGAGTTCCCAGTAGCCGTCGTGGAGCGTGGCGCGGGCCGCGACGAGCTGCTCGGCGAACCTGCCGGCGTCGTCGAACGTGAAGACCGACACCCCCGCCAGGGTGGTCGTGCCCTCGATGGCGGTCTCGGCGCGGAGGATCGCCTCGCCGTCGAGGCCCTTCTGGCGGATCCAGAGGTCCTTGCCCGAACTCGCCTTGGTGGATTTGGCGAAGATCTTGGCCTCGATCTCGGTGGAGCGCTGCTTCAGCATCGCCGAGACCGGGTTGTAGACGCCGACCGCCAGCGCGCCGAGGGTGAGGGCCACGAAGAAGCCGGGCTGCAGGAACTGCCAGGCCGAGATCCCGGCCGCGCGGGCGACCACCAGCTCCAGCTTGCGCGAGAGCTGGAGCAGGGCCGCCATGGAGCCGAACAGGACCGCGAAGGGCAGGACCCCCTCCGCCACCGCGGGGGTGCGATAGAGCGAAAGCTGCGCCATCAGGCCGGCGGACGCGCCCTGAGCCTCGCCGGCGCGGCGGAGCAGCTCGACGAAGTCGAGGGTGTAGACCAGCGCGAACACGGTGACGAAGACGCCGAGCACCGTGCGGAGGAAACGGGCCGCGAAGTAGCGCCCGAGGGTGGGGCCGATCAGCATCATCGGCGTCAGGCCGCCGGCGCGAGGCGCGGGCCGCGGAACCGGCCGCGGACGGCGCGGGCCAGGGCGGCGTTGAAGGCGCGCACCCGGGGCCCGTAGAAGATGAGGAGGCTCGACAGGAGGATCGCGAGCAGCGGCACGCCGTAGACCGCCAGGACCGCGGCGGGGCTGCGCGCGGCGGCGCTGACCGCCGCGAAGCCGCCGATGCGCAGCGCCACGACGGCGACGATCGCGCCGGCGATCGCGACGCCGCGCCCCTGCCGGGTCGTGCGGGGATCGCCCAGAGCCGCGAAGGCGATGAAGACCAGGGCCAGCGGGTAGAGGCAGGCGGAGAGTCGGTCGTGCAGCTCGGCGCGGAACCGGCCCTTCTGCAGCTTGTAGTAGCCCTCCGTCGTGTCGGGGAACAGGAGCTGCGCCGTCGAGCGCTCGCGCGGCTTGTAGATCGTGTCGGAATCCGGGGGCGCGAAGGCCGCGAGGTCGATCGTGTAGCGCTCGAAGGTCAGGATCGAGGAATCGCGCGAGTCCTTCTGCTGCTGGTGGACGCTGCCGTTTTCCAGGATCAGGTAGCTCTGGCCGTCGACGTCGACCGCGTTGCCGCGCTCGGCGAGGTAGACCTTGGTCTTCCCGGCCTCGCGCCGGTCCTGGATGAACAACCCCTTGAGGGTGCCGCCCGGTCCGCGCTCGCGGAAGTGGAAGGTGATGCCGTTGTCGAGCTGGGTGAACTGCCCTTCCTTGACGACGTTCGCGATGAAGTCGCCGCGCACCCGGGTGATCACGTCGCGCAGCTCCTGGAAGCTCGCGGGCATGACCACAACGACCAGGAATCCCACCAGGAAGCTGACGAACAGCGCCAGGGTGAGGAAGGGCCGCAGCAGCGAGCGCGGCGGCATCCCGGCCGCCGACATGACAATCAGCTCGGAATCGCCGTTCAGCTTGTTGAGCGCGTAGATCGTGCCGATGAACAGCGCCACGGGGGCGATGACGACGACGAGGGTCGGCAGCGACAGGCCGGTGACGAAGAGGAAGACCAGCAGCGTCTGGCCCTTGGCGGTCACGAGATCGAGCTCGCGCAGGGCCTGGGTCAGCCAGATGGTGCCCGTCAGCCCGATCAGGCAGGCGAGGGTGGCGCCCAGGGCGATCCGAAAGATGTAGCGCTCGATCTGCCTCATCGGCCCGGCAGTCCCGCTCGTCCTCTCGCGCCCTCGAGGCGGCAGGGACCCGACAAAAGGGGCGATTCCAGGGCTGTCACGCCGCGTTGCGTTCTCCGTCTCAGCGGCTACACAGGGCGGATCGCCCGCGCCTCGGCGCGCGGGTGCGTAGTACGGCTCCGGAATAACGGGCAGGGCGACGGGTATGGCGGACGGTATCGAGGTCGGTTTCGGTCCCCTGGAGCAGAGCGGCCAGGGCCCCGGCGGATCCGGCGATCTCGTGGTCTTCGTCGGCGACGACCTGTCGCTCGGGTCGGCCGCCCGCGAGGCGCTGGGCGCCTCCGGGGCGGATCTCGTGGCCCGCGCCGCGGCCTCCGAGAAGTTCAAGGGCCGCTCGCTCAGCGCCCTGTCCCTGCCGGCCCCGGCGGGCGTCGGTGCCGACCGCCTCGTGGTCGTGGGCCTGGGCTCGGAGAAGGACCGGGCCAAGACCGACTGGCCGGCGCTCGGCGGCTTCACCGCCGGCAAGGTGGCGGGACGGACCGCCCGGGTGGTGCTCGACTGGCCGGGCGCGACGGTCACGGCGGCGCAGGCCGGCGAGTTCGCCCTCGGCGCGCGCCTGCGGACCTACGCGTTCGACCGCTACAAGACCAAGAAGAAGCCCGACGCCGACGACAAGTCCGTCACCGCGCTGACCCTGCTGCTCGCCGATCACGGCGCGGCCGCCCGCGAGGGCGAGGGCGCCAAGAGCCTGTCCGACAGCGTGGTCCTGGCCCGCGACCTCGTGAACGAGCCGCCGAACGTGCTCTTCCCGGCTGAGTTCGCCCGCCGCGCCTCGGAGCTCGCCAAGCTCGGCGTCGAGATCGAGGTGCTGGAGCCGGCCCGGATGCGGGAACTCGGCATGGGCGCGCTGCTCGCGGTGGCGCAGGGCTCGGCCCGCGAGCCGCGGATCGTGATCATGCGATGGAACGGCGGCCCCGCGGCCGAGGCGCCCGTGGCCCTCATCGGCAAGGGCGTCGTGTTCGATTCCGGCGGCGTCTCGATCAAGCCGGGCGGCGGCATGGAGGACATGAAGGGCGACATGGGCGGCGCCGCCGCCGTGGTCGGGGCGCTCCACGCGCTCGCCGCCCGCAAGGCGCACTGCAACGTGGTCGGCGCCATCGGCATCGTGGAGAACATGCCGGACGGCGGGTCGTACCGCCCGTCCGACATCCTGACCTCCATGTCGGGCCAGACCATCGAGGTGATCAACACCGACGCCGAGGGCCGGCTGGTGCTGGCCGACGTGATCACCCACGTCATCCGCAGCACCAAGCCCAAGGCCATCGTCGACCTCGCGACGCTGACCGGCGCGATCATCGTGGCGCTGGGCCAGGACATCGCCGGCATGTTCTCGAACGATGACACGCTGGCGGGCAACATCCACGCCGCCGGCGAGGCGACCGGCGAGAAGGTGTGGCGGATGCCGCTGATCCCCGCCTACGACAAGGCGATCGATTCCAAGTTCGCCGACATGAAGAACACCGGCGGCCGCCACGGCGGCGCCGCCACCGCGGCGTCGTTCATCAAGCGCTATGTCGAGGACGTTCCGTGGGCGCATCTCGACATCGCCGGCGTCGCGATGTCGTCGAACGCCAGCGAGATCAACCGCAGCTGGGGCGCTGGCTGGGGCGTGCGCCTCCTCGACCGGCTGATCCGCGACCATTACGAGGCCCGCTGAGGCGGCCGCGGCGGTCCCGACCCCGCGCGCCTCTCCGGCTGATCCCAGCATGGCCGCACACGCCAACGCCGCGCTCGACCGGGTCGGCCCGGGCGCCGGGACGTTCGGAGGCCGCTCCGGCGGCCTTCTGGCAGCGGCGGGGCCGATCCTCGCCATGCTGGCCGCCCTGGCTCTCGTCGCGGCGACCGGCCTGAGCCAGCGCGACGCCGTGCCGGAGGCCCTCGAGCCCTGGATCTTCGGCTACTTCATCGGCCGCTACCCGCTCTTCGCCTTCGCACTGGTCTACGGGCTCGGCCACCTCGCGCGGGTGGCGACGGGCCCGGGCCCGGGCTCCGCGCCGCGCCGGATCGTGTTCGGACTGGCGGGCGCGGCCGCGCTCCTCGCCGCCGGGCTCTACCCGACCTTCGGCGGCCTCGTCCTGCGCGGCGCCTTCGCCACCGGGGGCATGGCCTTCCTCACCCACCAGCCCCTGTGGCTGGCCTACGGGCTCGGCGCCGCCGTGGGCGCGCTGACGTTCGGCGGCGTCCTCGGCCTGTTCGCGGTCGCGGCCAACCGGCCCCTGCGGCCGCGGCTGCGCCGGGTCGGCTACGGCGCGCTCGCCTTCCTGACCCTGTGGCTCGGCGCGATCCTGATCGGCCTCGCCTGCGACCTGGGCGTCGGCCCCTGGCCGCGGCGTGCGATGCGGCCGGAGGAGGCCGCGCTCGCCGCCGGCCTGCTGATCGCGGCGGCCCTGCCCCACAACGTGCTGGCGACATTGCGCCGGCATCGTCCAGCCCTCTGACCCCCCTGCCTTGCGGGCCGGCCTCCGTTCCCGCAGAGTCCGCGCGACAGGCGTTGCGGGACTCGGCCCCCGAGAGTCGGGCCCGCGGGAGGCATCGCGATGCATGAGGCGAACGTGATGGAGCACGGCGCTCGAGCCGCCACGGCCGGAGCGATGCCGGGCCACGGGGCCTCCGACCGGCCCTGGCTGCCCTTCTATCCGCCCGGCGTGCCGGCGGAGATCGACGTCGCGGGCCTCGGGACCCTGGTCGACCTGTTCGAGACCAGCGTGACCGACTTCGCCGACCGGCCGGCGATGCTGTGCTTCGGCTCGACCATGACCTACGCGACCCTCGGCCAGCAGGCGCGCGACCTCGCGGCCTGGCTGCGCGGCCAGGGGCTGGCGAAGGGCGACCGCGTGGCGATCATGCTGCCGAACGTCCCCGCCTACGCCGTGGCGATCTTCGGCGTCCTCCTGGCGGGGGGAACGGTGGTCAACACCAACCCGCTCTACACGCCCCGGGAATGCGTGCAGCAGATCAACGATTCCGGCGCGCGGATCCTGATCGTCCTGGAGAATTTCGGCGCCACCATCGCGGCGGCGCTGCCGGACGTGGCCCTGGAGCGGGTCGTCCTCGTGGGTCCGGGCGACGGGCTGGGGCTGAAGGGGCGGGTGATCAACCTCGCGAGCCGGCACGTCCGCAAGGCGGTGCCGCCGTTCCGCCTGCCGGAAGGGCTGGCGATCCCGTTCGCCACCGTGCTCCGCCAGGGCCGGACGATGCCGCGCGCGTCCGCCGCGGTCGACCCGGAGGACCTCGCCTTCCTGCAATATACCGGGGGCACCACCGGCATCGCCAAGGCGGCGATGCTGAGCCACCGCAACATCATGGCGAACGTCGAGCAGTCGCAGCTCTGGTTCAACTCGAAGGATCCGAGCGTCGCGCGCTGCGTGGTCACGGCGCTGCCGCTCTACCACATCTTCGCGCTCACCGCGTGCTTCTTCCAGTTCATGCGCAGCGGCGGCTCTTGCCTGCTGATCCCCAATCCGCGCGACTGCGACGGCATGGTCAAGACCCTGAGCCGCACGCGCTTCACCCACCTGATGGGCGTGAACACGCTGTTCAACGTCCTGATCAACCATCCGAAGATCGGCACGGTGGATTTCGCCCACCTCGACTTCGTGGTCGGCGGCGGCACGGCCGTCCAGCGGGCGGTGGCCGAGCGTTGGAAGGCCCTGACCGGCAACACGATCATCGAGGGCTACGGCCTGTCGGAGACCTCGCCGGTCGTGTGCGTCAACCCGCGGGGCATGCGCGACTTCTCCGGCACGATCGGCTACCCGCTGCCCTCCACGGAGGTCTCGATCCGCGCCGTCTCCGGCGAGCCCCTCCCGGCCGGGCAGCCAGGCGAGATCTGCGTGCGCGGCCCGCAGGTGATGCGCGGCTACTGGAATCGGCCGGAGGAGACCGCGCGGGCGATGACCGCGGACGGGTTCTTCCGGACGGGCGACGTCGCGATCCTGCAGGCGGACGGCCAGGTCCGGATCGTCGACCGGATGAAGGACATGATCCTCGTCTCCGGCTTCAACGTCTATCCGAACGAGGTCGAGGACGTGCTGGCGGCCCACCCGGCCGTGCTCGAATGCGCGGTGGTCGGCGCGCCGAGCGAGGAGACGGGCGAGATGGTGGTGGCCCACGTGGTCCTGAAGGACCCGTCGGTCTCCACCGATATCCTGCGGGCGCATGCCCGCACCCAGCTCACCGGCTACAAGGTTCCCCGCCGCGTGGTGCTCCACGAGACCCTGCCGAAGACCAATGTCGGCAAGGTGCTGCGGCGGATGCTGCGCGACGAGACGCCGCCGGCCTAAGCGTCGCCCGCGCGGCGGAAGACGGCCTGCGTCCCGGTGCCGCTCACGGGCGGCGTAACTCCTGCGCGCCGTTCGCCGAAAGGTGAGGCTGCGGCGCTTGCGCCCCTGTCGGCCGCGGCCGATCTGTGGGTTGTGCAGGCAGGAGATCCGAGGAGACGGCCATGTTGATCAAGCGCAGGCGCGGTTGGGAGATTCCGGAGCATCTGGCGACGCCGGAGGCCGTCTTCCTCAATCGGCGGGCCCTGATCGGCGGCGCGGCCGGGCTCGCGGCCGGCTCGCTCCTGGGCGGACGCGCGGCCCTTGCGGCGGCGGGCGACCAGCCGCTCTACCCGGCGCCGCAGAACCCCGCCTACACGCTCGACCGCCCCCTGACCCCGGAGCGCTTCAGCGCCGACTACAACAATTTCTACGAGTTCGGCACGTCGAAGACGGTGCTGCCGGCGGCCAACGCCCTTAAGACGCAGCCCTGGACCCTGAAGATCGACGGGCTCGTCGAGAAGCCGTTCGAGATCGGCGTCGACGACCTGATCCGGAAGGTCGGCCTGGAGGAGCGTCTCTACCGTCACCGCTGCGTCGAGGCGTGGTCGATGGCGGTGCCCTGGACCGGATTCCCGCTGGCGAAGCTCGTGGCGCTGGCCAAGCCCGCCTCCGGCGCGAAGTACATCCGCTTCGAGACGTTCATGGACAAGGCGATGGCGCCCGGCCAGCGGGCGTTCTTCTATCCCTGGCCCTACACGGAGGGCCTGACCCTGGCTGAGGCCGGGAACGACCTCGCCTTCATGGTCACGGGGATCTACGGCAAGCCGCTGCCCAACCAGTTCGGGGCGCCGATCCGCGTCGCGGTGCCGTGGAAGTACGGGTTCAAGTCGGCCAAGTCACTGGTGAAGATCTCGTTCACGGCCGACCGGCCGAAGACCTTCTGGGAGGGTCTGCAGGCCTCGGAGTACGGCTTCTGGGCCAACGTGAACCCGGCCGTGCCGCACCCGCGCTGGAGCCAGGCGACCGAGCGCGTCCTCGGCACTGACCAGCGCGTGCCGACGCTGATCTACAACGGCTACGGCGAGCAGGTCGCCGGCCTCTACAAGGGCCTCGAGGGCGAGCGCCTGTTCGTGTGAGCACGCGCCTGCCGAAGCCGCGCTGATCTGGCGCGGCTTCCGCAGCGACGACGCGGCTCCTACGCTGCCCGGCCGACGAGGTCGACGGTCCGCGGCCTAGCGCGGGCAGGCATGGGCCCGCTCGAAGGCCTGCAGATCCGCCACCGTCGCCTGCTCTTGGCGCGAGAGCGGCACGCGATCCATGGCGTCGTACCGGCAATCGGCGTTGCCGAAGGTCCGGATCGCGCGCGGCGTGGTGAAGCAGTAGCCGGCCTGCTTGTAGATCAGGTTGCGTTGGTACCAAGCTTCCGCGCAGTCATCCGCCATCGCGCCGGTGGAGCCCGCGACGAGGATCAGAGCGTAGAGAGCAGCACGCATCGAATCGTCTCCGTGAGGAGACGGATCCAACCATCGGATGCTCAGTAGGTCCAGCGCTGCGCCTTCGAGACGAGGAAGTCGCGGAACGCCTGCACCCGGGCGACCGAGCGCATCTCCTCGGCGTAGACGAGGTAGCTCTCCAGGCTCGGCATCTCGGTCTCGCGCAGAACCTGCACGAGCTGCTGGCCGCCATCCACCGCGTAGTCGGGCAGGATGCCGATGCCGGCGCCGGCCTCCATGGCGCGCTGCAGGGCGCCGATATTGTTCACCGTCAGGTGGACCTGGCGGCCCTCGCGGCCCTCGCGGCCCGCGTCGGCGAGCCAGTGGGCGGCCAGAAGATACGAGGGCTCGTTGCCGCCGAAGGAGACGAGGCGGTGGTCGTCGAGCTCCTCGATGGTCTTGGGCTCGCCGAACCGCTTCACGTAATCCGGACTGGCGAAGGCGTGGTAGTGCACGGTGAACAGCCGCCGCTGGATCAGGTCCGGCTGCGCCGGGCGGCGCATGCGGATCGCCACGTCGGCCTCGCGCATGGCCAGATCGAGCTCCTCGTTGGTGAGGATCAGCTCGATGCGCACGTCCGGGTAGAGGTCCAGAAACTCGCCGACCCGCTGCGACAGCCAGGACGTGCCGAGGCCGACCGTGGTGGTGACCTTGAGGTCGCCGGTCGGCCGCTCGGAGGTCTCGACGAGGCGCGCCCGGGTATTTTCCAGGCGCAGCTTCATGTCCCGCGCGGCGCGGAACAGCAGATCGCCCTGCTCGGTGAGCAGTAGGCCGCGGGCGTGGCGGTGGAAGAGCGGCGCCTTCAGCTCACGCTCCAGGGCGCTGATCTGGCGGCTGACCGCCGATTGGCTGAGCCCGATATCGTCACCCGCCTTGGTGAAGCTCCCCGCCTCCGCGACGTTGAGGAAGATCCGGATCTTGTCCCAGTCCAAGGCGAGAACCCCTACCAGCGCGCGCCCACGGGTCGCGCCCGGGGTGGAGAAGGGGCGCGAAGCGGCGGGCAGATCACCGGGCGAACTGCGCGGTGCCGCGTGCGGATGGCCGCTCCCGACACCGCGCGGGCATGCAATCGGTGCATCCCGGCGCAGTCAGCACTCCTATGCACACGGTGCATGGTCCTGCGCAAGCGCAAGCAGCGCGAACTTGTTGAAATGCCAGGCCTGACGGCTCCGCGCGGGAGGTGCGGAAGCCCGTCCGGCCGTCATTCCGCCGCGGCGGCTTGGACCGGGCTCTCACCGATCTCGAGATTGGCCAGGAACTTCTCCGCCTCCAGCGCCGCCATGCAGCCCATGCCGGCGGCGGTGATCGCCTGGCGGTAGACGTCGTCCGTGACGTCGCCGGCGGCGAACACGCCCGGGATCTCGGTCTCGGTCGTGCCGGGCTTCACGGTGAGATAGCCGCCGTGGCGCATGGGCAGCTGACCCTCGAAGATGGCGGTCGCCGGCTGATGGCCGATCGCCACGAACACGCCGTCGGCCTTCACCTCGCTGATCTCGCCCGAGCGCGGATCCTTGAGACGGACGTGCGTCACGTTCGGTGCCGGCTTCTGCACGCCGCAGATCTCGGCGATCTCGCGGTGCCACAGCACCTCGACGTTCGGGTGCTTGAACAGGCGCTCCTGAAGGATCCGCTCGGCGCGGAAGCTGTCGCGGCGGTGGACCACCGTCACCTTGCTGGCGATGTTGGCGAGGTACAGGGCCTCCTCGACCGCGGTGTTGCCGCCGCCGACCACCACGACCTCCTTGCCGCGGAAGAAGAAACCGTCGCAGGTCGCGCAGGCCGAGACGCCGCCCCCCTGGAACGCCGCCTCGGACGGGATGCCGAGCCACTTGGCCTGCGCCCCCGTGGCGATGACCAAGGCGTCGCACGAGTAGGTCTCGCCGGAATCGGCCTCGAGGCGGAACGGCCGCTGCTTGAGATCGACCTTCGTGATGTATTCCGAGACGATCCGAGTGCCGACGTGCTCGGCCTGGAGGCGCATCTGCTCCATCAGCCAGGGGCCCTGGATGGCCTCGGCGAAGCCCGGGTAGTTCTCGACATCTGTGGTGATCATGAGCTGGCCGCCCGGCTGGAAGCCGGAGATCAGCAACGGCTCGACCATGGCGCGGGCGGCGTAGATCGCCGCCGTGTAGCCGGCGGGTCCCGAGCCGATGATGACGAGCTTGGCGTGGGTGTGGGCCATCTGTCTCGGTCTCCTCAGGCCGGTCCGGCCGCGCGGCGCGCGGCATAGGCGTCGGCGAGCGCCCGGGCGATCACCGGAGTCGCGTCGATCGGCTTGTACGTCAGATCTGCCAACTGACCGGTGAACGGTCGCAGCGCCCCGGCGATCGCCAGCCCGGCGAACATGCGCCGATGCCGAATATAGGTACGCGGCAGGTCGAACAGCAGGACCGGCGCGCCGGTGGACACCGCCTCGCTAACCATGTTGGCCGAGTCGGAGGTCACGACGATCGCCTCGGCGAGCGCCAGCATGGCCACGTAGGGGTTGTCGCCGCTCCCGTCCCAGAGGAACCCCCCGGTCTCGGCGGCCAGCACCTTCACGGCGTCGCGGAGCGGGTTCGGCGTCCGGCGGGAAATCGTCACCATCAGCCGGCAGCCCTGCGCGGCCAGTCCGCGCAGATCCTCCACGAGGCGGTTCATGTCGGTCTTGCGGTAGCTCAGGTGACGGCTGTCGCCGCCGACCAGCACCGCCACCCGCGGGCCGTCGAGGCGCGCGAGCCGCGGATCCGGCCGGACCCGGGCCGCGGCCAGGCGCGCCGCGGTGACGAGGTGCGGCGCCGTGAGCGTGGTGAAGACGTTGGGACCGCGCAGATCGTCGTAATCCGGCACCCAGATGAAGTCGGCGCTGTCGGCGCCGGTCCGCGGATCCTTCAGGAAGGCCGTGAACGTCCGGCCGCCGGTGGCGCGCCGCACGGTCCGCAGGTACGGGACCGACCGGCGGCCGGAGGCGATCAGGATGTCGGGGTAGGGGCCCGACAGGGCTCCGGCGCGGCGGCGCGGGCCCTCGCGCGGGTCGATCGGCCCCCAGGGCGCCATCCAGCCGAATGGTCCTGAGGCCGGCACCTTCCGGATCTCGAAGTCGAGACCCAGGGTCTCGGCGATGCCGACGCACTGGTTCTCGTCGCCGGCCTTGCCGTCCGTGACGATCCAGGCGCGGGCGCGGGCGAGCTCGGGCAGGCGCTCGCGCCGCGGGTCCGGACTGCTGACCGGCGCGCTCTGCGCCTCCGACACGTCGATGCTTGCCATGCTCCTCACCGGATACGCCCCACGCCGCCGACCGGGGCCGGCGGCCGTCTTCTAATCCCGCGGCAGGTCGCGGGCGAGCCACTGGGCGTAGATGTCGGCGATGGCGGCGAGCCGGCGCTGCTCGAATTGCGGATCGTACCACGCGCCGCCGTAGCTCGACGGCGTCGCGGTCATCTGCGGGTAACGCCCGAGCACCTGCCCCTTGGGCCCGACGAGCAACGCCTCGCCCTCCATGTAGTCGGTCTCGAAGTTGCCGCCCAGGCCGCGCAGGGAACCGCTGCCGACATAGGGCCGCAGCGACAGGCTCGTCACGACCACGACGAGGCGCGGCCCGCGGCCGCCGATCCGACCGGCGAAGTTCTTCCGCAGTGCTTCGGTCAGGTCGCCGGCCAGCGCCTCGGCCTGCAGCCCCGCGCCCTTGTTCAGGAGCGGCCGCACGTCGACCCGGACGTCGGAGAAGACCGGGGTCGGCGGAAAGTCGCTCGCCGCCGCGGACCCCGCGACGGCACCGAGGAGCAGGCCGGCGAGCCGGCCCCACGTACGCGGGCGCATCGGCTCAGCCGCCGTACTGGACGGCGACGACCTCGTAGGACTTGCCGCCCCCGGGCGTGGTGACCTCGACCGTGTCGCCGACGCCCTTGCCGATCAGCGCGCGGGCGATCGGCGAGGTGATCGAGACGCGGCCCGAGCGCACGTCGGCCTCCGGCTCTCCCACGATCTGGTAGGTCTTCTCCTCCTCCGTGTCCTCGTCGACGAGCTTCACGGTGGCGCCGAACTTGATCCTGTCACCCGAGAGCTTCGTGACGTCGATCACTTCGGCCCGCGCGATCATGCTCTCCAGTTCGAGGACGCGACCCTCGTTGTGGGACTGCGCCTCCTTGGCGGCGTGGTACTCGGCGTTCTCCGACAGGTCGCCGAGCGCGCGGGCCTCCGCGATCGCCTGGATGATGCGCTGGCGCTCCACCTGCTGGCGGTGCTTCAGCTCCTCTTCGAGGGCTGCCAGCCCGCGCACCGTGATCGGAACCTTGTCTATCGCCATCGTCTCGCGCCACAATGAAGAGGCCCGGCCGAGAGTGCAGCACTCTCCCCGGGCCATGAAATGAAGTCAGCGGAACCCTGAGGTTCAGGCCGCGAAGTATTCCTGCAACGCGCGGACCTTGAGATCGCCTTCTAGATAGGCCTTGATCCCCTCGGCCGCGGCCATCGCGCCGGCTAGAGTGGTGTAATACGGCACCTTATGCAAGAGGGCCGCGCGCCGGAGCGAGCGCGAGTCCGAGAGGGCGCCGGCCCCCTCGGTGGTGTTCAGGACGAGGTGGATCCCGCCGTTCTTGATCGCGTCGACCACGTGCGGCCGGCCCTCCAGAACCTTGTTGATCCGCTCGGCCGGAACGCCGTTCTCCGCGAGGTAGCGCTGCGTGCCGCCGGTCGCCAGGATGGTGAAGCCGAGATCGGACAGGAGCTTCATGGTCGGCAGGATGCGGGCCTTGTCGGCATCCCGAACCGAGACGAAGACGGCGCCCGCCTTCGGCACCTGGGTGCCCGAGCCGAGCTGGCTCTTGGCGAAGGCCACGCCGAAGCTGGCGTCGAGCCCGATCACCTCGCCGGTGGAGCGCATCTCCGGTCCGAGCAGCACGTCGACTCCGGGGAAGCGGGCGAAGGGGAAGACCGCTTCCTTCACGGCGATGTGCGGCAGGGTCTTGGGCTTCAGGCCGAAGGTCGCGAGCGGCTCGCCCGCCATGATCCGGGCCGCGATCTTGGCGATCGGCTCGCCGATGACCTTGGCGACGAACGGCACCGTGCGCGAGGCGCGGGGGTTCACCTCCAGCACGTAGATCGTGCCGTCCTTGATGGCGTACTGCACGTTCATCAGGCCGACGACGTTGAGCGCCAGCGCCATGGCCTTGGTCTGCCGCTCCAGCTCGTCCACGATCTCGGGCGAGAGCGAGCGCGGCGGCAGGGAGCAGGCCGAATCGCCGGAATGGATGCCGGCCTCCTCGATGTGCTCCATGATGCCGGCGATGAACACGTCCTTGCCGTCGCAGACCGCGTCGACGTCGACCTCGACCGCGTCCGACAGGTAGCGGTCGAACAGGAGCGGGTTCTTACCCAGCACCGTGTTAATCTGGCCGGTCTTGTCGTTCGGGTAGCGGGCCTTCACCTCGGAGGGGATCAGGCTCGGCAGCGTGTCGAGCAGGTAGTCGGCGAACTGGGTCTCGTCGCGGATGATCGCCATGGCGCGGCCGCCGAGCACGTAGCTCGGGCGCACCACGAAGGGCAGGCCGAGCGTCTCGGCCACCAGCCGGCTCTGCTCGACCGAGTAGGCGATGCCGTTCTTCGGCTGCTTCATCCCGAGCTTGTCGAGGAGCCGCTTGAACTGGTCCCGGTCCTCGGCGAGGTCGATCGCGTCGGGCGAGGTGCCGAGGATCGGCACGCCGGCGGCCTCGAGGGCGCGGGCGAGCTTCAGCGGGGTCTGGCCGCCGAACTGCACGATCACGCCGTGCAGGGTGCCGGCCTGCCGCTCGGTCTCGATGATCTCCAGCACGTCCTCGGCGGTCAGCGGCTCGAAGTAGAGCCGGTCCGAGGTGTCGTAGTCGGTCGAGACCGTCTCCGGGTTGCAGTTGACCATGATGGTCTCGTAGCCGGCGTCCGACAGCGCGAAGCAGGCGTGGCAGCAGCAATAGTCGAACTCGATGCCCTGGCCGATCCGGTTCGGGCCACCGCCGAGGATCACGACCTTCTTGCGATCCGAGGGCTCCGCCTCGTCCACGACCGCGCCCGCGAACGGCGCCACGTAGGTCGAGTACATGTAGGCGGTGGGCGACTTGAACTCGGCCGCGCAGGTGTCGATCCGCTTGTAGACCGGGCGCACCGCCAGCGCGCGCCGGGCCGCGCTGACGGCGGCCTCGTCGGTTTTGGCCAGCACCGCGAGGCGGGCGTCCGAGAAACCGGCGGCCTTGAGCTGGCGGAAGGCGCCGGCCGTCTTCGGCAGGCCATGGGCCTTCACGCGGTTCTCGAGGTCGATGATCGCCTGGAGCTGCTCGAGGAACCACGGGTCGATCTTGCAGGAGGCGTAGACCTGCTCGTGGCTGACGCCGAGCCGCAGGGCCTGCGCGACCTTGAGCAGCCGGTCCGGGGTCGGGGTGCCGATCGCCGCCTTGATGGCGTTGTGGTCGTCGCCCTTGCCGAGCCCCTCGATCTCGATGTCGTCGAGGCCGGTCAGGCCGGTCTCGAGCGAGCGCAGGGCCTTCTGCAGCGATTCGGCGAAGCAGCGGCCGATCGCCATGGCCTCGCCCACCGACTTCATGGCGGTGGTCAGCGTCGGCTCGGCGCCCGGGAACTTCTCGAAGGCGAAGCGCGGGATCTTGGTGACGACGTAGTCGATCGTCGGCTCGAACGAGGCCGGCGTCGCGCCGCCCGTGATGTCGTTGGCGATCTCGTCGAGCGTGTAGCCGACCGCGAGCTTGGCGGCGACCTTGGCGATCGGGAAGCCGGTGGCCTTCGAGGCGAGCGCCGAGGAGCGCGAGACGCGCGGATTCATCTCGATCACGATCATGCGCCCGTTCTCAGGGTTGATCGCGAACTGCACGTTCGAGCCGCCGGTCTCGACGCCGATCTCGCGTAGCACCGCCAGCGATGCGTCGCGCATCACTTGGTACTCCTTGTCGGTGAGCGTCAGCGCCGGCGCGACGGTGATCGAATCGCCCGTGTGGACCCCCATCGGGTCGATGTTCTCGATGGAGCAGACGATGATGCAGTTGTCGTTCCGGTCCCGGACGACCTCCATCTCGTACTCTTTCCAGCCGAGCACGCTCTCCTCGATGAGCACCTCGTTGGTCGGCGACGCGTCGATGCCGCGCTCGACGATGTCGAGGAACTCCTCGCGGTTGTACGCGATGCCGCCGCCGGTGCCGCCCATGGTGAAGGACGGCCGGATGATCGCCGGCAGGCCGACCTCGGCCAGCGCGATCAGCGCCTGCCCGATCGCGTGCTCACCGTAGCGCTTGCGCCGCTCGGTCTCGCCCGCGGCCCAGCTCTTCTCGTAGGCCGCCAGCGCGGCCTGGCGCGCCGCCGGATCGCTGTTCGCCGCCTCGATCCTGGCGATCTCGGCCAGGTAGGCCTGACGGTCCGCCTTCTTGGCGGCGGACGCGTTGGCGAGCGCCGATTTCGGGGTGTCGAGCCCGATCTTGGTCATGGCGTCGCGGAACAGGCTCCGGTCCTCGGCCTTGTCGATGGCCTCGGCGGTGGCGCCGATCATCTGCACGCCGTACTTCGCGAGCACGCCCATCTTCTGCAGCGACAGGGCGCAGTTGAGCGCCGTCTGGCCGCCCATCGTGGGCAGGATCGCGTCGGGGCGCTCCTTCTCGATGATCTTGGCGACGATCTCCGGGGTGATCGGCTCGACGTAGGTCGCGTCCGCCATGTCCGGGTCGGTCATGATGGTCGCGGGGTTCGAGTTCACTAGGACGATGCGGTAGCCCTCCTCGCGGAGCGCCTTGCAGGCCTGGGTGCCGGAATAATCGAACTCGCAGGCCTGTCCGATGATGATCGGACCCGCACCGATGATCAGGATCGAGGAGATGTCGGTGCGTTTGGGCATCGTGGGCCTTCTCAGGCCAAGCGCGCCCGATCGGGCACGGCTCGACTGAGCCCTGCTCCCGGACGCGCGTGGCGGGAATGTCGTTGAGCCCCGCGTTTACACGGGCGACGGGCGCATTGGAAGGCCGGGACGACCGCGCAGTCTGGCCGCGCGCCCGGCGCATGGATGCGGCATCGATCCTTCGATTTGGAGGATTTATAAATTCTCACAAGATTTCATCGATTTCTTGCAGGAAATCGACGCCGGACCTTAAGCTCCGATGGATCGGCCAGCGCGCCGATCGACATCATCATCGTTCGAGACCGAAAATGCCCAGGCTAGCGACACTCTTCGCGATACTTCTGATCGGCTCGATGACGGGCGCGAACGCTTCGGAGATTGCCATCAAGACTTTGAACAGCGGTCCGGGCGGGATGATGGTCTTCGACCCGGCCTTCGTGAAAATCCAGCCCGGCGACACGGTGCGGTTCGTGCCGGCCGACAAGGGTCACAATGCCGAGCTGATCAAGGGGATGGCGCCCGAGGGCGCGGCGCCGTTCAAGACGGTGGTCGGCAAGGAGGAGGCCGTGACCTTCGACAAGCCCGGCCTCTACGGCATCAAGTGCTCGCCGCACTACATCATGGGGATGGTCGGCCTCGTCCAGGTCGGCGACAAGCCCGAGAACCTGGAGGCGGCCCGGGCGGTGCCGCAGAACAAGCTGGCCGCCAAGCGGTTCGAGCCGCTGTTCGAGAAAGTTCAGTAGGCGCCGGGGCGGCTCTGGCCGCCCCGATCCGTCTCAGAAGCCGGCGTGGAGCGCGGCGACCGCCCGGTCGATCGAGAGGTAGAACACCCCGAAGGCCACCAATGCGGCGGCCGCGAACTCCACGGCGACATTCGAGAGCGTCTGCGCGCGCCGCAGGGCCTCGCGGCCGAAATAGACCGAGACCCAGGCGAGGGCGAGGACCGCCGGCATGGCGAAGAGGTAGGACACCGTGCTCTCGACGCGGTCGAAGCCACCGGTCGGATCGATCAGCGCCCGGATGTTGCGCACCCAGGGGGCGTAGACGGCGGCGTAGAGGGCGGTCAGCCAGGACAGGCCCGCGGCGACGCCGAGATGGAAGGTGAAGCTGCGGTGCAGGCGGGAGAAATCGTCGCGCGCCTCGTCGATGGTCATCCGGCAATCCCCTGCGACGGGCCGCCGTCGCCGGGCGCGGATGCGCCGCCGTTCAGGGGCCGTCGTGGGCTCCCTTAAGCCGTCCGATCTGGCGGATTTTATGGCCCCGCCGCGGCCCGATTGGGATCGGGACGCAGGACTGAAAGGCCGCGCACCGCGGCTCTGCCGCCCTCGCGAGGACGACGCGTCAGGAGCGCTCGGGTTCGCCCGAGCGCATCAGCGTCACGAAGCGCTCGAAGAGGTAGTGGCTGTCGCGCGGGCCGGGGGAGGCCTCCGGGTGGTGCTGCACCGAGAAGGCCGGGCGGTCGGTGAGGGTCAGGCCGCAATTCGAGCCGTCGAACAGCGACACGTGGGTCTCCACGGCCGTCTCCGGCAGGCTGTCCGGGTCCACCGCGAAGCCGTGGTTCATCGACACGATCTCGACCTTGCCGGTGGTCTTGTCCTTCACCGGGTGGTTCGCGCCGTGGTGGCCCTGGCCCATCTTCACGGTCCGGCCGCCGAGGGCGAGACCCATCAGCTGGTGGCCGAGGCAGATGCCGAAGGTCGGCACCTTCTGGTCCAAGAGCTTGCGAATCACCGGGACCGCGTAGGCGCCGGTGGCGGCCGGGTCGCCGGGGCCGTTCGACAGGAACACGCCGTCCGGCTTCAGCGCCAGGATCTCCTCGGCCGTCGTGGTGGCCGGCACGACGGTGACATCGCAGCCGGCCTGGGCGAGGAGGCGCAGGATGTTGCGCTTCACGCCGTAATCGATGGCCACGACTTTGAGGCCCTCGCCGGGTGCGCGCGTGCCGTAGCCGTTACCGAGCGCCCAGACGGTCTCGGACCATTCCGACGGCGCGCGGCTCGTCACCGGCGGAACGAGGTCTAGCCCCTCCATGGGGGCGAGGGCCGCCGCGCGGGCCTTGAGGGCCTCGCGGTCGAAATTGCCCTGGGGATCGTTGGCGATCACGGCGTTGGGCATGCCCCGGTCGCGGATGCGGGCCGTGAGCGCCCGGGTGTCGACGCCCGTGATGCCGACGATGCCGCGCGCCCTGAGCCACCCGTCGAGGTGCGACGATGACCGCCAGTTCGACGGGTTCGTCACCGCCGAGGCGATGACGGTGCCGCGGACGCCCGAGGCCGGCGCCGCCTCCAGGCTCTCCAGATCCTCGTCGTTGGTGCCGACATTGCCGATATGCGGGAAGGTGAAGGTGACGATCTGGCCGGCATAGGACGGGTCCGTCAGGATTTCCTGGTAGCCGGTCATCGCGGTGTTGAAGCAGACCTCGCCGTCGGCCACGCCGGTCTGGCCGATGCCGAATCCCTCCAAAATGGTGCCGTCGGCCAGCACCAGCAGGGCCGTCGCGACGGGCTCGGCCCAGGGCTCGGGAGCCTGAGGCTCGGGGGCATGCGCGGCGGCGTCTTGCAGCATGGGCTGAGTCTCGCTTATGTCCGGCCAAAGGCGGGCGCCGGGTTGCGGCGCTCTCGGCTTGCGGCATGATCGTGTGCGGCGCTCTTAGCGAGCGGCCCGCGATGGGGTCAATGTGGCTCCGCTGCCGGCAGGGCTCAACACCCGCAAATCGCAGGCCAGCCCCCCGCTTCGACCGTTGGAAGGTTCATCGAGATGCTGCGCGCGCGCTTCACCACCGAGATGAAGGAGGCCATGAAGGCCGGCGACAAGGAGCGGCTGGCGACCGTCCGGATGATCCAGGCCGCCCTCAAGGACCGGGACATCGAGGCCCGCGGCAACGGCAAGGAGCCGATCTCCGACGAGGAGATCCTGTCGCTCCTCCAGAAAATGACCAAGCAGCGCACCGAATCGGCTGCCGTCTACGAGCAGGGCGGGCGTCCGGAGCTCGCCGCTAACGAGCGCGCCGAGATCGCGATCATCGAGAGCTTCCTGCCGAAGCAGATGGACGAGACCGAGATGAAGGTGGCGGTCGAGGCGGCGATCCTCGAGACCGGCGCGGCCGGCCCGAAGGACATGGGCAAGGTGATCGCCGCCCTGAAGGGCACCTTCGCGGGCCGGATGGATTTCGGCAAGGCGAGCGGCCTGGTGAAGGCGGCGCTGGCGGCGAAGGGCTGAACCTCTCCCCGCAATCCTCCACCGGATTCAGGGGGTGTGAGGGACTCGGTCACGCCTCTCGCGCTATAGGAGCGGGTTCACGCAACCCGTCCCAGGCCCCGTGCGCTATCCGCCCCACATCCTGGAAGAGATCCGTTCCCGGCTGCCGGCCTCGTCGGTGGTCGGCCGCCGCGTGCAGTTGAAGAAGGCCGGACGCGAGTGGCGCGGCCTGTCGCCGTTCAACGCCGAGAAGACGCCGTCCTTCTACGTGAACGACCAGAAGCAGTTCTACCACTGCTTCTCGTCCTCCAAGCACGGCGACATCTTCACCTTCCTGATGGAGACGGAGGGCCTCAGCTTCCCCGAGGCGGTCGAGCGGCTGGCGGGCGAGGCCGGCGTCAGCCTGCCAGCGCCCACCGAGGACAACCGCGCCAGCGAGCAGAAGCGGGCCGGGGCGATCGAGGTCATGGAGATGGCCGCGCGCTGGTTCGAGGAGCGCCTGCGGTCGGGCCAGGGCAGCGAGGCCCGCGCCTATCTCGAGCGGCGCGGGTTGCGGGACGAGACGCAGCGGGCCTTCCGCCTCGGCTACGCGCCGGGCGAGCGCTACGCCCTGCGCGACCACCTCGCCGGGCAGGGGGTCGAGAAGGCGCTGATGGTCGAACTCGGCCTGCTCGCGGCGGGGGAGGGGGTCTCCGTCCCCTACGACTATTTCCGGGACCGGGTGATGTTCCCGATCACCGACACCCGCGGCCGGGTCGTGGCCTTCGGCGGCCGGGCGCTCGCCAAGGAGGTGCGCGCCAAGTACCTCAACTCGCCGGAGACGCCGCTCTTCCACAAGGGACGCACGCTCTACAACCTCCACGGCGCCCGCAAGGCCGCGCATGATCGCGGCTCGATCATCGCGGTGGAGGGCTACGTCGACGTCATCGCCATGACGCTCGCGGGCCATCCCGAGACGGTGGCGCCGCTGGGCACCTCTCTCACCGAGGACCAGCTCGGGCTGCTCTGGCGCCACGCCGACGAGCCGATCCTGTGCTTCGACGGCGACAAGGCCGGCCAGCGGGCGGCCTTCCGGGCCCTCGACATCGCGCTGCCGCTCCTCGAGCCCGGCCGCTCGCTGCGGATCGCGCTGCTGCCGGGCGGCCAGGATCCGGACGACCTGCTGCGCTCGGGCGGCCCGACGGCCATCGACCAGGTGCTCGCGGCCGCGCTTCCCCTCTCGGAGCTGCTGTGGCGGCGCGCCCTCGAGGCGGGACCGGTCGACACGCCGGAGCGCCGCGCCGGCCTGACCCAGACCCTGCGCACCACCGTCGCGACGATCCGCGACGAGACCGTGCGGCGCTACTACCGCGACGATGTCGAGGAGCGCCTGCGCGGCCTGTCGCCCCGCGCCAACCGCGCCGCCGGCGCGGCCCCGCGCGGACGCCAGCGCTTCGCCCGGCCCGGCGAGCCCGTCTCGCCGCGCATCACCGGGAGCCCGAGTCCCTCGGTGACGGCCTCGGCGGGCTTCACGGGCGCCGCCCCGGTGCGCGAGGCGGTGATCGTCGGCACCCTGCTGGCCCATCCCGAGATGATGGCGGAGTTCGGTGAGGAGGCGGCCGAGCTCGACTTCGCCGATCCCGACGCCCGGGCGCTGCTGTCGGTCCTGCTGGCCTGCGCGGCCGAGGACGGGGACACGGCGCCCGAGGTGTTGCAGAACCGCATCAATCGCGCTGGACTCACAGGGGCGGCCGACCGAATCCTCGCCCTGGCCCGCTCGCGGGACCGCACGACCCTGGCCCCGCACGCCGATCCTGCCCACCGCGCAGACGCGCTCCGACAGGCGATGATCTTGCACCGGCAGGCAGGAGCGCTACATAGCGAACTTCGCGAAGCACGGCAGGCGTTTGAGGACGATCCGACCGATGCCGGGTGGGCATGGCTCTGCGAAGTGAAGGCGAGGCTGGAAACCGTCATCGCCGCCGAGGCGGAGGCCGATGCACCGGTGTCGAGCGACTCGACGGCCGTGTGATGCCTGTGTCATGGCGGTGGCGGGGTGACGTGTCCCGCCATAGTTAACAATCGGTCAAGCCTCGGGCTTGCATACGGAAACCGACGACTCACGGCGACCGGAGCGATCCGGCGCCGATCTCATACAGCGGCGCCGACGGCGTGGACTGGCCTCATCGGGGCCTCCGCTACGCGCCGCGTGCGAAACAATAGGCTGATCATGGCGACGAAGGCAACGGAACGGGACGAGACGGACGCTGCCCCCGAGCAGCAGACCGACGGGCCGCTCCTCGACCTGACGGATGCTTCGGTCAAGCGGATGGTCAAGCTCGCCAAGAAGCGCGGCTACGTGACCTACGAGGAGGTCAACGAGGTCCTGCCCGAGGGGCAGTCCGATCCGGACCAGCTCGAGGACGTGCTCTCGCAGCTCTCCGAGATGGGCATCAACGTCGTCGAGGCCGAGGAGACCGACGAGGCCGCGGGCGAGAAGGCCGCGGACGGCGAGGAGGAGGAGGCCGAGGGCGGCGAGGTCGCCGAGGTCGCGCCGGCGCGCGCCGTCGCGGTCGCCACGACCACCAAGGAGCCGACCGACCGCACCGACGATCCGGTGCGCATGTACCTGCGCGAGATGGGCTCGGTGGAGCTCCTGTCCCGCGAGGGCGAGATCGCCATCGCCAAGCGCATCGAGGCCGGCCGCGAGGCGATGATCGCGGGTCTCTGCGAGAGCCCGCTGACCTTCCAGGCGATCATCATCTGGCGGGACGAGCTCGTGGAGGGCAAGGTTCTCCTGCGCGACATCATCGACCTCGAGGCGACCTACGCGGGCCCGGACGGCAAGAACGCGCCGCAGATCGCCGAGGGCGAGGATGGCGGGGACGACGCGGAGCCGCCCGCGCCGCCGGAGGGTGGCGACGACGAGGACGACCTCGAGAACAACGTCTCGCTTGCCGCCATGGAGGCGGAGATCAAGCCGCGGGTCCTCGAGACCTTCGACGCGATCGCCGCGAACTACCGCAAGCTGCGCAAGTTCCAGATCGAGGGCACCGAGCGCAAGGCCGCCGGCGAGCAGAACACCCCGGCCCAGAACCAGAAGCAGATCGAGCTGAAGGACATCGTCGTCGCCGACGTGAAGTCCCTGTCTCTGAACAACAACCGCATCGAGGCGCTGGTCGGCCAGCTCTACTCGATCAACAAGCAGCTGATCGGCCACGAGGGCCGGCTGATGCGCTTCGCCGAGAGCCACGGCGTGGCCCGCGACGAGTTCCTGCGCCACTACCAGGGCTACGAGCTCGACCCGAACTGGATGGAGCGCGTCGGTACGCTCGGCGGCAAGGGCTGGAAGAACCTGGTCGAGCGCGGCTCGAGGCAGGTGGCGGAGCTGCGCGCGCAGATCCTCGACCTCGCCTCGGAGACGGGCCTGGAGATCGGCGAGTACCGCCGCATCGTCAACATGGTCCAGAAGGGCGAGCGCGAGGCCCGGCAGGCCAAGAAGGAGATGATCGAGGCGAACCTGCGCCTCGTGATCTCGATCGCCAAGAAGTACACGAACCGCGGCCTGCAGTTCCTGGACCTGATCCAGGAGGGCAACATCGGCCTGATGAAGGCGGTCGACAAGTTCGAGTACCGCCGCGGCTACAAGTTCTCGACCTACGCCACGTGGTGGATCCGGCAGGCGATCACCCGCTCGATCGCCGACCAGGCCCGGACCATCCGCATCCCGGTGCACATGATCGAGACGATCAACAAGATCGTCCGCACGTCGCGCCAGATGCTGCACGAGATCGGCCGCGAGCCGACCCCGGAGGAGTTGGCCGAGAAGCTGGCCATGCCGCTGGAGAAGGTCCGCAAGGTCCTGAAGATCGCCAAGGAGCCGATCTCCCTCGAGACGCCTATCGGCGACGAGGAGGACAGCCACCTCGGCGACTTCATCGAGGACAAGAACGTCGTCCTGCCGATCGACGCGGCGATCCAGTCGAACCTGCGCGAGACCACGACGCGCGTGCTCGCCTCGCTCACGCCCCGCGAGGAGCGCGTGCTGCGCATGCGCTTCGGCATCGGCATGAACACCGACCACACCCTGGAGGAAGTCGGCCAGCAGTTCTCGGTGACCCGCGAGCGCATCCGCCAGATCGAGGCGAAGGCGCTGCGGAAGCTGAAGCATCCCTCGCGCAGCCGGAAGCTCAGGAGCTTCCTGGACAACTGAGCCCGCGCCGCGGACTGCGCGGCGCTTCCCCGTCGCCCGCGTTGCCTCGGTGCCGCGCGGCATCCAGTCTGGCGCCATGCTCGAACGCCGCCCGCCAACGCCCGGATCCCCGACGGCCTTCGCGGACGGCTCGGAGGCCGACGACGTGCCCTTCGGCGCGCTCCAGCCCTCCGTGGGCATCCGCGACTGGCTGCTCGGCGAGGGCGCGCGGATGCCCAACGCCGAGGAGATGCTGGCCGGGCTCGCCGAGCGCCTGATCGCGATCGGCGTGCCGGTGGACCGGGCCTCCACGGCGATCGACACCCTGCACTCGGAATACGCGGGCGTCGGCCGCATCTGGACCCGGGACGGCGGCACCACCGTGCGGCTGTTCCCCCACGGCGCCCGCTCGACGGACGCGTACCTCAACAGCCCGTTCCACACGGTCCACGAGACCGGCGAGTGGCTGATCCTCGACCTGTCGAAGACCCCGGACGACGCCTACGCGATCGTTCCCGACCTGAAGGCCGGCGGCTACACCCACTACGTCGTCGCGCCCCTGTTCTTCACGAACGGCACGCAGAACGGCATCACCTTCGCCACGCGAGCCCCCGAGGGGTTCCGGGACGACGACATCGCGATCCTCCGCTTCGTCATGCCGGCGCTGGCGGCCGTGATGGAGATGCGCGTCCTCAACAAGCAGCTCGACCACGTGCTCCGGCTCTACGTCGGCGACGAGCCGCACCGGGCGATCCTGGCCGGCGACATCCGCCGCGGGCAGGTGACCCGGATCCGCTCGGCGATCCTGTTCGCCGACATGCGCGACTACACCCGCACCACCGCCGACATGACGCCGGAGGAGGCGGTGGGCCTGCTCAACGTGTTCTTCGACTGCCTCGTGCCGCCGATCGAGCGGGAGGGCGGCGAGGTCCTGAAGTATCTTGGCGACGGCCTGCTGGCGATCTTCCGGGAAACCGGCGACGATCTGGGCGGCGCGGCCAAGGGCGCGCTCACGGCGGCCCAGCACGCCCTGGCGGCCCTCGACGAGGCGAACGCCCTGCACCAGTTCCCGGTGCCGGTGGCCGCCGGCATCGCGCTCCACCACGGCGAGGCCGCCTACGGCAATGTCGGGTCCGGCTCACGCCTCGACTTCACGGTGATCGGCCGCGACGTGAACCTCGCGAGCCGCATCGCGCAGCTGAACCGCGCCCTCGGCGAGCCGCTGCTGATGTCGAAGCCCTTCGTGGACTTCCTCTGGGGAGACCCGATCCCAATGGGAGAGCACCGGCTCAACGGCTTCGACGAGCCCATGGCGGTGTTCCGACCGAAATTCCTGCGCCCGCGCAAGTCCAGCTGAGCGGCCCTCCGATCGGACCCGACGTCACGCGGCGCTCGCGAAGATTCGCCGCGATCTGAGGCTCGCGGGCGATCCGCGCGCGGTGCGTGTCACCACGTCGGCACGAACGGCAGAGCGTAGGGTGTGTGCCGGCAACCCCAGACCGGATCGATCATCTGCGCCATCACGTCCCGGGCCAGGGCGCCGGCGCGTATGGCGACCTCCCGCGGGACATGCGCTCGCTCGAGGATCTTCAGGCAGGCATGTCCGCAGGCGCTGAACTGGCCGCTGTGGTACGCGTTGAGGGCGAACTCGTCGAGCAAGCCGTACTCGTAGACCCACGGGTTCAGGGAGATGCCCTCGCTCGGAAGCTCGAGCGCCAGGCCCGCCTCGGCGTAACGATAGCCTTCCGCGAACCGCTTCCTCAGCCTGCAGAATCGGCTGGCCCCGTGGCGCGCCTCCGCCCGTCCCGGACGGATTGCGGTGGCGCGCTCGTAGAGCTGCAGCACCCTGTCCTCCGGCTCGTCGAGGCGCTCCGCGTTCACCGCGGCCATCAGCAGGTTGAAATAGACCTCCTCGTCCCATCCGCCGAGATCGGCCCGCTTCAGGAAGCAGGCGAGCGCTTTCCGGTACTCGCCGGCGGCGTCGTAGGTGGTGCCGAGGTACATCGTGTACCGGGCGATCATGAAGGGGTCCGTCTCGACCGCCAGCGCCTTCTCGAGGACGGCGATATCCCGCGCGTCCGCCGTCGCGTCGCGGTGGCGGGCACCGTCGTCGCCCCGACGCATCGCGAGGGGGAGGATCGGAGTCTCTGTCACGCCGGGGCAGCTGAGGAATTCGTGCAGGACGCCCCGGTAACGCCAGTTCTCCCGGGTGCTGACCAGCTGGTTGCGCCAGTACCGCGTGTGCGCGTCGATGATCTCGAACCGATAGCCGGGCGCACGCAGCTTCGGCATCGTGAAGTCCGCCGGGATGATCAGCTCATCGTCGGCGTCGATGATCAATGCGTACTGCGCGTGACGCCGCGCGAGTTTCAAGGCCTCGTTCCGATTGAAGGCGAAGTCGACCCAGGAGCGCTCGACCAGGGCACCCGGTATGTCCGCGAGCGCGGCGCGGACAACATCCTGGGTCCCGTCCGTCGAGCCGGTATCGACGACGATCCAATGATCGATGATCGGACGAACAGAATCGAGGCAACGCCGAATAACGTGGGCCTCGTCCTTCACGATCATGGACAAACAGATCGTCGATCCGCGATTCTTCATGCCGAAGCCGTCCCATCGCGCGCTCACGTGTCGGATGCGCAGTCATGCAGGCTCCTAGCATTGCCGTAATGCGCTGACAAAACAAACATATCCTTCGGCAAAATTTAGATAAAATATCCGGCAGGACAGACAATCGTCGATTTGTATATAAATACTCCGGCTTCATGGTCTCATAATTGGAAATACATGCAATCGATAGACTGATCGAGCGGATCAGGAGACGCCCGCCATCGGGCTGGCACGAGGCCCGAACGCCGTAGGTCATCGGCGCGGGCGTTGGGCCCGCATCCGATCCCGTGGTGCAAGCTTGGGGCCCCCCCACAGGAGCGCCTCGGCCAGACAGATCAGCGTTGATCTCCGGCCGCTTCAGCCCCGGAGCGTCATCGTGCTGCCGGAGATGCCGAAATCGCGCAGACGCCTGAGGAACGACATGCCCAGCAAACTCGTCGACAGGAGCCCGCGCGGGATCACGACCGCATCGACGTCCCGCACCGTGATCGATCCGATCTGCACGATGGCGATCCGGATCGGCGCCACGCGGACCGTGCCGTTCGCGGTGTTCCAGACGCGGGTGAAATCGGCCGGAGTGACCCGGATCCCGATCCGCGCGGCATCCTCCTCGGAGAACGCGCAGGCGCTCGCTCCCGTATCGACCATCATCGGCAGCGAGCGGCCGTCCAACAGCGCGTTGACGAAGAAGTGGCCGTTGCGCCCGGCCTGGAGGGCCACGCCGGCGGCGTCGACTGCGGGAACGGGCTCCGGCGGCGGCGTGACGGCGAGGGCCACCGGCGCCGGCCTCATGCCGTCGCGCAGCTTCAAGGCGGCCGTGACACCGAGGAAGCCGAGCAGGCAGATCAATAGGATTGCGCGCACGCGAGTCCGCCCGTGACGTGGAGTGCCGGCGACCGGAGACGTTCCGGAATCCCGGTGATGAGAGGCCAGACCGGTGAAGGGATGGTGCGCGATCGCGGCCGCCGCCGCGGCGCGCGCTGATTCCGCTCCGCTTGGTGTCCAGATCGTCACCGGGATCATCGGATTGTCGCGGGAACGCCCGGATGGTCGCGGCGCGGGGTTGACCGGCAGCGGCCGGGGAGCCACATCTGCGTCTGTTCCAGGGAGATCCCCGGCAAGGGGCTGAGAAACCGCTGGCACGTCCGTCAGGACCTGCGGCGCGGAAATCCTTCGAACCTGATCCGGCTCATACCGGCGTAGGGATTGGACCGCGGCCGCCCGAAAGGCAGGCCACAGCTTCTCACCGAAGCGTACGGCCCGATCTCCGCGACGGCAATCCGCGGAGATGATTGTGCCCCTCGACCGACCCGCCTCACCGATCGGCCGCCGCCGCAACCCGGACAGCAGCGCCGCGCCGGCGACCCTTCCGGCTCGGACGGACGTCGCCGTGGTCGGCGGCGGGCTGATCGGGCTGTCGATCGCGTGGCGCCTCGCCCGGGCCAGCCGCGCCGTGACGGTGCTGGAGCGGGACACGATCGGGGCGGGCGCGAGCCTCGCGGCCACCGGCATGCTGGCCCCGGCCGCCGAGCACGAGCCGGGCTCCGATCCGCTGCTCCCGCTCGCCCTGGACTCGCTGCGGCTCTGGCCCGCGTTCCGCGACGCCCTGGAGGCCGAGTCCGGCCGGGCGATCGACTACCGCGCCGACGGCACCCTGGTGCTGGCGGTCGGCCGCGACGAGGTCGAACGCCTGCGCTTCCGCTACGACCTGCAGCGCCGCTCGGGGCTCGAGGCCGCGTGGCTGCCGGGCAGCGAGGTCCGGCGTCTGGAGCCGGGCCTGCGCCCCTCGGTCACCGCCGGGATCCACTGTCCGCTCGACCATCAGGTCGATCCCCGCCTGGTCATGGACGCCCTCACCGAGGCCTGCCGCCGCGCCGGCGTGATCCTAGTGGAGCGGACCCCCGTCACCGCCCTGGACTGGTCGGGCGGCCGCGTGACCGGGATCCGCGCCGGCGACCGCGTCGTGTCGGCTGAGACCGTCATCCTCGCCTCCGGCGCCTGGAGCGGGGAGGGCGGCCTGCTGCCCGACGCGCTCGCCCTTCCGGTCCGCCCGCTGAAGGGCCAGTCCCTGGCCCTGCGCACCACCGCCCGGACCGGTACCCTGGCGCGGATGGTCTGGACCGAGCAGGTCCACATGGCCCCGAAGAGCGACGGCCAGCTCGTCGTGGGCGCGACCGTGGAGGATTGCGGCTTCCGTCCCGGCGTCACCGCGGGCGGGCTCTACGCCCTGCTGGAGGGCGCCCGCCGGGTGCTGCCCGGCATCGAGGAGATGGAGGTGGAGGCTGTGTGGAGCGGCTACCGGCCGACCTCGGACGACGACGCACCGATCCTCGACGCGATCGCCCCTGGCCTCGTCGCCGCCACCGGGCATCACCGCAACGGCTACCTGCTCGCCCCGGTCACCGCCGACGCGATCGCCGCGCTGGTGCTGCGCGGCGCGCTGCCGGAGGTGGCGCGTCCCTTCACCCGCGCGCGCTTCGGCCAGCCGGAAGCGCTGAGGGCCTCGGCATGAAACTCCTGGTCAACGGTGAGCCGCGCGAGTGCGCGGCCGAGACGGTGGACGCCCTGTTCCGCCTGGAGGCGGAGGAGAGCGGCATCGAGAGCCCGCAGGGCGTCGCCATCGCGCTGAACGGCCGCGTTCTGCGCCGCCGGGACTGGGGCGAGACACCGGTCGCGGAGGGCGACCGGGTCGAGATCGTCCGCGCCATGCAGGGAGGTTGAGCATGGACCAGAGTCACTTGCCGCCGCGCCCCGAGGGTGGGGATGACAGCCTGACCATCGCCGGGGTGACGCTGTCGTCCCGGCTGTTCATCGGCACCGCCGGCTACCCGACGCAGGCGATCATGCGCGACGCCGTCGCGGCGAGCGGCGCCGAGGTCGTCACCGCCTCGATCCGCCGGGTCTCGCTCCAGGGCCACGGCTCGGACACGGTCAAGATCCTGAAGGGCAAGCGCTTCCTGCCGAACACCGCCGGCTGCGAGACGGCCCGCGACGCGATCATGACCGCCGAGCTCGCCCGCGAGGCGCTCGACACCAACTGGATCAAGGTCGAGGTGATCGGCGACCGCGAGACGCTCTATCCGGACGTCATGGAGCTGATCGAGGCCTGCCGCCACCTCGTGGACGACGGCTTCGTGGTGCTGCCCTACTGCAACGACGACCCGATCGTGTGCCAGCGCCTGGAGGATCTCGGCTGCGCCGCCGTGATGCCCATGGGCTCCCTGATCGGCTCCGGGATGGGGGTGGCCAACCCGGCCAACCTGGAGCTGATCTGCCGCCGGGCGACGGTACCGGTGGTGGTGGATGCCGGGATCGGCACCGCCTCGGACGCGGTGATCGCCATGGAACTCGGCGCCTCCGCCTGCCTGATCAACACCGCGATCGCCAAGGCCGACGATCCGGTGCGGATGGCCCGCGCCATGGGCCGGGCCGTGGAAGCCGGGCGCGACGCGCACCGCGCCGGGCGGATCCCCCGCCGCGGCCGGGCCGAGCCGTCGAGCCCGCAGCTCGGCCTCGTCGGCTCGTGAGGCCGCTGCCGTCGCCGCTGCTCGCGGTGACGGACCGGCACGGGCATCCGCGGCCCCTCGCCGAGACCGTCCAGGCGGTCCTCGACGGCGGCGGGCGCTGGATCTGGTTCCGCGACAGGGACTTGGAGGCGGATGCCCGCCTGCGTCTCGGCGTGCGCGTGGCCGAGCGCGTGCGGGCCGCGAACGGCGTCCTGACGGTCGGAGGCGACGTCGCGTTCGCGCACGCCCTCGGCGCCGACGGCGTGCATCTCGGCGGCGGCTCGGGACTGGAGGTTATCGCGGCGGCGCGGGCCACCCTGGGCGAGGCCGCGCTGATCGGCGTTTCCGCGCACGCGCCGCACGAGGCCGCGGCCGCCGCGCGGGCCGGCGCCGACTACGTGACCCTCAGCCCGATCTACGCGACAGCGAGCAAGCCCGGTTACGGACCGGCTCTCGGACCGGAGGGCCTCGCCGCCGCACGCGCGGCGGGCCTGCCGATCGTGGCTCTGGGCGGTGTCGGTCCGGAGGTGATCGGGGCCTGTCGCGCGGCGGGGGCGGCGGGCTTCGCCGTCATGGGCGGCCCGATGCGGGCGATGGATCCGGCCGAGGCGACCCGGGCGCTAATGAAGGCCTGGGGCGCAGCGGAGTCTTCAGCGGCTCGGACAACCACGTAGAAATCTGCCCCCGTCCCGGCGAGCACAGCGGAGCAAGACGGCCGATGCTGGGGTTGCCCTAGGCGTTGGACGGTCCGTAGGGCGGGCGCGGGATCGCCCGGTGCGCCGCGCGCAGCGCCGCCGACCAGCGCTCGCGCAGATCGTGGAAGTAGCCCTCGCCGGCCTCGATCCGGTGGTTCACCTCGAGCGTCAGCGCGTTCCGGCGGGCGACCGCGATGTCGATCGGCAGGCCGACGCCCAGATTCGACCGCATGGTCGAATCCATCGAGACCAGGCTCACCTTGAGGGCGTCATAGAGGTCGGTCGTGTACTTCACGGCGCGGTCGAGGATCGGCTTGCCGTACTTGTGCTCGCCGATCTGGAGGAACGGCGCGTCGGTGCTGCACTCGATGAAGTTGCCGGCGGAGTAGATCAGGTACAGCCGCATCTCGCCGGTGCCGATCTGGCCGCCAAACAGCAGCGAGATCGAGAACCGGATATTGGCGGCCTCGAACCCGTCCTTCTCGATGGCGCGCACCCGCCGGATGGCCCGGCCGATCAGCTGCGCCGCCTGGAACATCGTCGGCGCCTCGACGAGCTTCTGCGGCGGCTCACCCTCCTCCTCGCCGGGCACGCCCTCCTGGAGCAGGCTGAGCACCGACTGGGTGATCGAGAGGTTGCCCGCGGAGGCGAGCATCATCACCCGCTCGCCCGGCACGTTAAAATGGTGGAGCTTGCGGTAGGTCGAGATGTCGTCGAGCCCCGCATTGGTGCGGGTATCGGCGACCATGACCAGCCCTTCCTCCACCAGGACACCGACGCAGTAAGTCATCGTCTTCGGGCTCTCGTGCGGTCGGCGGACCGGGGTCGGGACGGTCAGGATTGAGCGGCGGCCCTGCCTTGCTCGACCCGGAGCTTCACGTCCAGTGTCTCGGTGCCACCGCCGGTCCGGCTGCCGCGGATCGGCGCCGCCCCGAGATAGTCCAGGCCGGTGGCGACGCGGATGTAGTTGTCCGTCGGGCTGACATCGTAGCACGGGTCGAACGCCACCCAGCCGAGATCCGGCACCAGGGCCTCGACCCAGCCGTGGGGCGCCTCGACATCCGCCTGCCCGTCCTCCCGGGCCCGGTAGCCGGCGACGTAGCGCGCCGGGATGCCGATGTGGCGGGCGGCGGCGATGAGCACGTGGGCGAGATCCTGGCAGATTCCGCGGCCCGCGGCGAACGCCTTGCCGGCCGGCACCACGCCGCTCGCGGGACCGGGCTCGTGGGCCACAGCACCGTGGACAGCCCCCATCAGCCGGTGGAGTCGGGCCAAGGTCGCACCGTCGTCCTCGGCGGCGACGCGCTCCGCGAAGGCGTGCAACTCCGGGCTCGCGGCGCACAGGTCCGTGTCGCGCAGGTAGAACTCGTCCGGCAGGCGCTCCACCGTGCCGCGCACGACGCCGTGCGTGTCGTCGGTGTCGACCTCCCCGGTGACCCGGATGGTCAGGGCGTCGGCCGGCTCGTCCGGCGTGAACCAGTGGACGACGTTGCCGAACCCGTCCTCGCGGGCGGTCAGCCGCCCGTCGACGGTGGTGTCGATCCGCCACCCGCGGACGTACTGCCCGTCATGGTCCCGCGGCGTCAGCCGCAGGACCTGCACGAGCCCGCGGGCCGGCTGCTCGTACGTGTAGATGGTCTCGTGAACCACGCGGATGCGCATGCGCCGTCCTGTCCGTCCTGTTCAGCCGACCAGATACTGCTTCGCGATCGCCTCGCCCACCTTGTTGTTCTCGGCGATGAACGCCTCGACGAACTCGTGCAGCCCGGTGGCGAAGACCCGGTCGATATCCTCGCCCTCCAGCTTCGCCAACATGTTTCCCGCGAGGCGCTGGCTCGGGCCCCGGCGGCCGTAGGCGTCGGCGATCAGGTCGAGATACTCGACGATCACGCCGTAGCAGTTCGCGAAGGAGCGCGGCATCTGCTTGTTGAGCATCAGGAGGTCGGCCACCAGCAGCGGCTTGATGCTCTCCCGGTAGACCCAGTGGTAAGCGTTGAACGCCGACACTTCGCGCAGGATCGTGGTCCACTGGAAGTAGTCGAGGCTGCCGCCCACCGTCTCGTCGTGCGGCAGCAGGATCTGGTACTTCACGTCGAGGATGCGGGCGGTGTTGTCCGCCCGCTCGATCGCCGTGCCGAGCCGAGTGAACCAGAAGGCGTCGTTGCGCAGCATCGTCCGGAAGGCCGAGCCGTCGAAGGTCAGCGAGACGGTCTTCACCCAGTCGAGGAAGCGGCCGAACTCGTCGCGGTTCAGGTCTTTGCCGGCGTAGTTGCGCAGCTCCAGCCACGCGCCGTTGATCGCGTCCCACATCTCGGTGGTGAGCGCCGTGCGCACCGAGCGGGCATTCTCGCGGGCCGCCTCGATGCAGGAGCGGATCGAGGACGGGTTGTGCGGGCTGAAGGCCAGGAAGTCGCAGACCGTGTCGGCGTTGATCGCGCTGTAATGGGTCTTGAACGCGTCGGGGTCGCCGGCCGAGGCGAGGGCCGATTCCCACTCGTTGCTCCCGCCGCCGCCGTAGCTCGTCGGCAGAGACGCGAATCGGTGCGCCGCGTCGAGGATACGGGCGACGAAGTCGGCGCGCTCGACGTAGCGGGAGAGCCAGAAGAGGTTGTCGGCAGTCCTGGAGAGCATCGGTCTTCAGCCAAGTCGTGCGGACCACGGTGTCCGCGCCTCGGAACGTCCGGATATCGCGGAGCTCAGGCGTCGAGCACCCAGGTATCCTTGGTGCCACCGCCCTGGCTGGAATTGACCACCAGGGAGCCTTCCTTCAGCGCCACCCGGGTCAGGCCGCCCGGAACGATGCGGATCTTGTCGGCCCCGCACAGCACGAAGGGCCGCAGGTCGACGTGGCGGGGCGCGACGCCCGAGGCCACGAAGGTCGGGCAGGTGGAGAGCGACAGGGTCGGCTGGGCGATGAACCCGTCCGGGGCGTGCTTGAGCTTCTTGGCGAAATCGTCGAGCTCGCGCTTGCTGGCGTGCGGTCCGACCAGCATTCCGTAGCCGCCCGAGCCGTTGACCTCCTTCACCACCAGGTCGGACAGGTTGTCCATCACGTACGCGAACGCGTCCTTCTCGCGGCACCGATAGGTCGGCACGTTGTGCAGGATCGGCTCCTCGCCGGTGAAGAACTTCACGATCTCCGGCATGTAGCTGTAGACCGCCTTGTCGTCCGAGATGCCGGTCCCGACCGCGTTGGCGAGGGTGACCGAGCCGCGCTCGTAGGCGTTCATCAGGCCGGGCACGCCGAGCACCGAGTCCGGGCGGAAGACCAGGGGGTCGAGGAAGTCGTCGTCGAGGCGGCGGTAGATGACGTCGACCTTCCGCGGCCCCTCGGTTGTGCGCATGTAGACGACGTCGTCCTTGGTGAAGAGGTCGGACGCCTCCACCAGCTCGACGCCGAGCTTGTCGGCCAGGAACGAGTGCTCGTAGAACGCGGAATTGTAGCGTCCGGGGGTCAGCAGCACGACGGTCGGGTCCCGGGTCGCCGAGCCCGGCGCGAGGCTGCGCAGGGTGGCGAGCAGGGCGTCCGGGTAGTTCTCCACCGGCGCGACCCGGTGCTTCGAGAACAGGTCCGGGAACAGGCGCAGCATCACCTCCCGGTTCTCCAGCATGTAGGAGACGCCCGACGGGATGCGGGCGTTGTCCTCCAGCACGAAGAAGTCGTTCTCGCCGGTCCGAACGATGTCGATGCCGGCGATGTGCACGTAGAGGTCGTGCGGCACGCGGAAGGACCGCATCTCCATGCGGTAATGGGCGTTGCGGTAGACGAGGTCGGCCGGGATGATGCCGGCCTTGATGCATTCCTGGGCGCCGTAGATGTCCTTCAGGAACAGGTTGATGGCGGTGACCCGCTGCGTCAGCCCGCGCTCCAGGAAGGCCCATTCCGGCTTGGTGATCACCCGGGGGATGATGTCGAACGGGATCAGCCGCTCGGTCGACTCGTTGTCGCCGTAGACCGCGAAGGTGATGCCGATCCGGCGGAACAGCAGCTCGGCCTGGCTGCGGCGGGTGTTGAAATGCTCGGGCGGCGTGGAGTCGAGCCAAGCCTTGAGCTGGCCGTAGGCGTCGCGGACGGCCGCCGGATCGGCCGCGCCGATCCCGTTCATCTCGTCGAAGGCCGTCACCGCCATCTCGCTCCTCCCGTACGCTCCCGCTCTTGAGGCAAGAGGCGCGCCACCCGATCATGGCTATATCCGCGGGCGATAACGCTCAAGGCGGCCGGAGGATCAGATCAACTTCAGGCCTTTCAGGCTGGCGTGACCGTTTCGGCCGAGGATCACGTGGTCGTGGACCACAATCTTGAGCGGCGCCAGGACGGCCACGATCTCGCGGGTCATCGCCACGTCGGCCGCCGACGGGGCCGGGTCGCCGGACGGGTGGTTGTGGGCCAGGATGATGGCCGTCGCCGACAGTTCGAGCGCCCGGCGGGCGACCTCGCGCGGGTAGACCGGCGTGTGGTCGACGGTGCCGCGCCCTTGCACCTCGTCGGCGATGAGGTGGTTGCGCTTGTCGAGAAAGAGGACGCGGAACTCCTCGCGCGGGGCGAACGCCATGGTGGCGCGCAGGTACTCGTGCAGGGCGCTCCACGAGCCCAGGAGCGCGCGCTCGCGGATCGCGCCCCGGGCCAGCCGCCGCGCCGCGGCCTCGATCACCTTGAGGTCGGACGCGACCCCGGCGCTCACGCCCTCCACTTCCATGAGCCGCGCCGGCTCGGCGCTGACCACCTCGGCGAAGCTGCCGAACCGGGCGACCAGCGCCTTGGCGAGGGGCTTCACGTCGCGCCGGGGAATCGCCCGGAACAGGACGAGCTCCAGCAGCTCGTAATCGGGCAGCGCGTCGGGCCCCGCGGCGGAGAACTTCTCCCGCAGGCGGTCGCGGTGGCCGTGGTAGTGCGGCGTCTCCTTCTCGACCGGCGACGGGGCGGCGCTGTCGGCGAACAGCCCCGCCTCACCGTCGTCCTGCCGCTCGGGCACGGCCGGTCAGGCGGCCGGGTTGACGGGCTGGTGCAGCCCCTTCGGCGAGATCGTGAAGATCTCGACGCCGGTCTCGGTGACACCGACCGTGTGCTCGAACTGGGCGGAGAGCGAGCGGTCGCGGGTCACGGCGGTCCAGCCGTCGCCCAGGACCTTCACGGCGGGCCGGCCCAGATTGATCATCGGCTCGATCGTGAAGAACTGGCCGGGTTTGAACGGCACGTCGTAGCTGGCCTCGACGTAGTGCAGGATCGTGGGCGCGTCGTGGTAGGTGCGCCCAAGGCCGTGGCCGCAGAAATCGCGCACCACCGAGCAGCGCTCGCCCTCGGCGTAGGACTGGATCGCCCGGCCGATGTCGTTGGTCGATCCGCCCGGCTTCACGGCGGCGACGCCGCGCATCAGCGCCTCGTAGGTGATCTCGCACAGGCGCTGGGCCTTGCGCGGCACCTCGCCGACATAGGCCATCCGGCTCGAATCACCGTGCCAGCCGTCGAGGATCAGGCAGATGTCGAGATTGACGATGTCGCCCTCGCGCAGCGGCTTGTCGTTGGGGATGCCGTGGCAGACCACGTGGTTGATCGAGGTGCAGATCGACTTCGGGTAGCCGCGGTAGAGCAGCGAGGCCGGATAGGCGCCGTGGTCCATGGCGAAGGTGTAGGCGAGCCTGTCGAGTTCCTCGGTGGTGACGCCGGGCTGCGTCGCCTCCATCAGCAGGTCGAGGGCCTCGGCGGTGAGCCGCCCCGCCCGGCGCATGCCCTCGAAGCCCTCGGGACCGTGGATCGGCGGTTCCGGGGCGCGGCGCGCACCCTGCGCACTGGCCTGTTCCTGCTGCATGATCGGGACTTTTTTCGCGGCGGCGTCAATCGGGCTTCGCCCTATGTACGGCGCGGGGCCCGCGAGTCCAAGCCGCATCGGTCGTAGGTCGGGCGAGGCTTGCGCCGGTCGCGGGGCTGGCGGCATAAGCGGCCGCGAGACGCCCGGGAGCGCGCTGGCAGATTCGCCGCGCGGTCGGTCGCGGGGCAGGCGAGGGCCGGATGGCAGGCAAGGCGGTACCGCACTTCCACAACGAGCCGGGCGTGCCGGTTATCACCGTGGGCGTGAAGGAGTTCATGTGCATCGGCGCGCTGCCGCCGTTCGACCACCCGCACGTGTTCCTCGACATGGGCGCCGACAGCGAGATCATCTGCCAGTACTGCTCGACGCTCTACCGCTACCGGGCCGGCCTGAAGGCCGACGAGGCGGAGCCGCAGGCCTGCGTGTGGCGGGACGACGCCAAGGTCGCGGCGGAGTAGGCGCCGCCCACCGTGCCTTCTGGCAGTCCATCACTGCGGATCGGGATCGTCGGGGCCGGGATCGGCGGCCTGACGGCGGCGCTGGCGCTGTCGGATGCCGGCCACGCCGTCACGGTGATCGAGCGCCGGACCGGCTTCAGCGAAGTCGGGGCCGGGATCCAGATCTCGCCCAACGCGAGCCGGGTTCTGGCGGGCCTCGGGCTCTCCGCGGCGCTGCGCCGGGCGGCGAGCGAGCCGCCCGCCGTCGAGGTGCGGGCCCTGGACAGCGGCCGCCGCATCGGCGGCGTGGCGCTCGGCGCGCAGGCGCAGAGCCGCTTCGGCGCGCCCTACTACGTGATCCACCGCGCCGACCTGCAGACACTGCTGCTCGACGCGCTCCGGAGCCGCTCGACGATCCGCCTGATGATGGGGCGCACCGTCACGGCCGTGTCCCAGACGACGTCCGAGGCCGTCCTCACCGTCGAGGGCGCGAGCGGGGCCCAGCCGGTCGCCTACGACCTCGCGATCGGCGCGGACGGGCTGAGATCCCGGCTGCGCGCGCAGCTCGATTCGGCGCCGCTCCGGCCGGGTCAGGCCGCGGCGTGGCGCGCGCTCATCCCGATGGAGGCAGTCCCGCAGGACCTGCGCGGCGGCGCCACCGGCCTGTGGCTCGGCCGCGGCCGGCACGTGGTGCATTACCCGGTGCGGGACGGCCAGTTCCTGAACGTGGTGGCGGTGGTGCCCGAGGCGGTGGGCGACGAGGGCTGGGGCCGGCTCGGGGAGCCGGCCGTGCTGCGCGGGCATCTGCGCGGCAGCGCCGCGCCGCTTCGCGACCTCCTGAGCCTGCCGGATTCCTGGCTGGTCTGGTCGCTCGCCGACCGCGCCGTGGCGCGCCCGCTCGCCCGCGACCGGCTCGCGCTGATCGGCGATGCCGGCCACCCGGTGCTGCCCTATCTCGCGCAGGGGGCCGCCCTGGCGATCGAGGACGCCGCGGTCCTCACGCGCGCCCTCGCGGACAACGCCGACGTTCCGGCCGCGCTCGCGGCGTATTCGGGCGCGCGGACCGCACGGGTGCGACGGGTTCAGAAAGCGGCGCGGAGCAACGGCCGGACCTACCACGCCGGCGGCGTGGTGGCGTTCCTGCGCAACGCCGTGATGGCCCGTCTCGGCCCGGACGGCATGCGCGACCGCTACGCCTGGCTGTATGGCTGGACGCCCCCCGCTTGATCGGACCCGCCGCCCCCGCTACCGAGGGTGCATGCGGACGTGGCGGAACCGGTAGACGCACGAGACTTAAAATCTTGCGGCCGCGAGGCCGTGCGGGTTCGAGTCCCGCCGTCCGCACCAGCACGCAGCGCGACGCCGGACCGGGATGCCGGAGGGGAATGGCGTGGTCTACGTGCTCATCATCATGCTCGCCGGCTCGGGCTCCGCGATCGGATCCGTCGAGTTCAACACGAAGCAGGCCTGCGAGGCCGCCGCGAAGCAGATCGCCGAGGCGGAGCGGCCCTACGGCGGCGCCTCTCCGGTGACCGTGTGCGCGCCGAAGGGGTGAGGCGGCCGTCGCGCCGGATGGATCGCATTTGAGCGATCGCCGAAACCGGCCCTTGTCGTGTCCCTGCCAGAGTGGCGGCGGGGAGATTCCGGTATGATCGACGCCCTTCAGACCGCCGCCACCGGCATGAGCCGGGCCACCGACCGGCTCGGGAGAGCGGCCGAGACCATCGCGGCGAGCGGCGCGCCCACCGGCGACACGGCCCTGCCGCCGGCCGCGCAGGTGGACCTGTCGGGGGCCGCGCTGGACCTCATCGGGTCGCGGTCGGCCTTCGCGCTGAACGCCGCGGTGGCGCGCTCCGCCGACCGCATGATGGGCCAGCTCCTCGACGTCACCGCCTGAGAGCGGGGAGGGCGAGTCCGGCCAGGATCGCGGCCGCCGCGAAGAGCAGGGCCACGCCGACGAGGCGGTAGGCCACGACCCCCACCACACCGCCCGCCAGGAAGGCGCCGACGGTCAGCAGGTACAGCCGCAGCCGCTCCGGATCGTGGGGCTTGAGTGGATCCGCGCCGGATGGGCCGCGGTCCAGCCAGCGCGCGAGTTCGATGCCGATGTCGGTGATCATGCCGGTCACGTGCGTGGTCCGCACCCGCGATTCGGAGATCTTCGTCACGGCCGCGTTCTGGAGGCCCAGGACGAAGCTCAGGCCGAGCACCAGGGCGTGGCTCCGCGCCGGCTCCTCGAGCGGCAGCACGACCAGGCCGACGGCGACGAGGAGGATCGCCTCCGCGCAGACCCCGTAGGCGTAGGCGCCCGGTCGGTGCCCGCGGCGGCGGCGGCGGATCAGCAGCGTCGCGGTGGCGGCGCCGAGCACGAACAGGACGACGAGCAGACCGGCCTGCGCGGCGAGGAGCAGGTCGCCCGTGCCGGTCCTGTCCGAGATGGCCGAGACGTTCCCGGTCATGTTCGAGGCGTAGAGGCCCACCGCGTAGAAGCCGGCGGTGTTCAGCGCGCCGGCCACCCCGGCGAGGGAGAGGGCGAGCGCCCTGTCGGCCTCGGGGGTACGCGTCTCGCCTTCGTGGACCAGCATGGACCCGTCGATGACCCGTCGGTGGGGTGCCGAGAACCCGATTCGGTCGGCGCCGCCACCGTCTTAAGCCACGCGCCCGGGCGCCGTCACGGCGCCGGGCGCAACCCCCGGCTCACCAGCCGCGATAGCCGTAGCCGCCCTCGTAATCCCCGCCCCAGTGGCGGGCGGGGCCGTAGCCGACCGGGACCCGCTCGTAGGTCACGGTCCGGCGGGTGGCGTAGACCGGCGCGTCCTCCTCGTAGACGCGGTAGACCGGGGCCCGCCGCACGACCACGGGAGCCGGGGCGTAGCCGTAATCCGCGTATCCGTAGCCGTAGCCGGGCGCCGCGTGGGCCTGGGTCGCGGCGCCGATCAGGGCGCCGGCCGCGAGGCCGCCGATGATGCCGGCCGCGATGGCGCCGCCGCCGCGGGCCTCGGCGGCGGTGGAGGCCAGGGTGCCCGCGCCGATCAGCGCGGCGGCCGAGAGCAGAGCGATGCGTGTCATGACCTGTCTCCGGTGGGTGCGGGGAGCGCCTGCGGCGCCCCGGATCACAGGAGGGACAATGCCGCGCCCGCGCTGCACCGATGCTGAAGCCGGCCTGCAGCCACGGTTCAGCTTGCCGCTCCGGCCTCCGTGTCGGGGGCGGTGCGGACGTAGCCTCGGGAGATCAGGCGACTGCGCTCGCGCGTGCGCCGCTCGGCCTCCATCAGGTCGGACAGGGCGTCGGCGATCGCGCAGCGCAGGGCGATCCCGGCATCGCCGCCCGCGAAGCCGAGATACGCGGCGCTGATCGCCTCGACGGGGCATACGTGATCGTCGCGCTGGGCCAGGACCTGGGTCAGCATCGGGTTCTCCTTCGTCGCGTCCGGGAACGAAAAGAGAACAAGCCATCAGGGTTAACGTTCCGTCAACGGCGGCCGGGCCAGCCGGACGGGACCAGCCAAACCCTGTGGACAACGCCGTTGCCGCTGCCGGGCGACTGTGGATAAGCGGGGTCACTCGGGCATGCGCGGCAGGGGCTTGCCGTCGGCGGGAATCGGGTAGCGGGCCGCGTTCAGCTCCATCGCCAGGAACGTGTAGTAGCCCGAGATCGCCGCCAGATCGACGACGCCGGGCTTGCCGAACCGGGCCTCGGCGCGCGCGAAGGTCGCGTCGGAGACGCGCTTCGTGTCCTGGAGCTCGGCGGTGAAATCGTACACGAGGGTCTCGTCGTCGCTCATCTTCGCCGGCCGGCGGCCGTCGCGGATCGCCGCGATGATGTCGGCGGAGATGCCGGCCTTCTCGGCGATCGGCGCGTGGACGTACCACTCGTAGTCCTGCGTCCAGCGGCGGGCGGTCATCAGGATCACCAGCTCCGAGAGCGTGGTGCCGATCTTCGGCTTGAAGCGGAGGTAGTCGCCCATCGACCGGGCGAGCGTCATCACTTCCGGCGAGTACATGAGCGGCTCGAACGGCCCGAAGGGCGGCTTGCCGCGTGCCTGCGCGAAGGCCTCGGCCGCCTGTTTCTGCTCGGGCGTGTAGTCCTGGGGCGGGATGGTCGGCAGCCGGTCTTGCGCCCGCGCCGCCACGGTCGCCAGCGGAGTCGCCAGCGGCAGGGCCAGGGCGAGGGCGGCCAGAGTCAGCGCGCGGCGGCGGAGGGTCATCGTTTAGCTCCCGTTGGATCTGTGCAGTCGCGCCGCACGATCGCGGCGGCGCCGCGCGGCCACCAGGGCCCGGGGCGGCAAGCCCGTGTCGAATCGCGCGCGGCGTCACGGGAATGCCGGACGCGTCGCGGTCCCGGGCCCGGCCCGGTTGCGCTCGGCGCCGCACCGCGCCATCAGCGGCCGCGATGGCCGGTCCCGCACCCGTGCTGCCGATCGAGGCGGCGCTCCCCGATCTGCGCCGCGCGCTCGCCGCGCGGAACGCCGCCGTCCTGGTGGCGCCCCCCGGCGCCGGCAAGACGACCCGCGTGCCCCTCGACCTGCTCGCGGCGCCCTGGCTCGACGGGCGCAAGATCGTCCTGCTGGAGCCGCGCCGCCTCGCGGCCCGGGCCGCCGCCGCGCGGATGGCCCAGACTTTGGGCGAGCCGGTCGGCGGCACGGTCGGCCTGCGCGTCCGCCTCGGCTCGAAGATCTCGGGCCGCACGCGGATCGAGGTCGTCACCGAGGGTGTCTTCACCCGGATGATCCTGGACGATCCGGAACTGTCCGGGGTCGGAGCCGTCCTGTTCGACGAGTTCCACGAGCGCTCCCTCGACGCCGATCTCGGCCTCGCGCTGGCGCTCGACGCGCAGGGCGGCCTGCGGGAAGACCTGCGGATCCTCGTCATGTCGGCGACCCTCGACGGCGCCCGGGTCGCGCGGCTGATGGGCGACGCCCCGGTCGTGGCCTCCGAGGGGCGCGCCTTCCCGGTGGAGACCCGCTACGCGGAGCGCGATCCGAACCGGCGGATCGAGGACTCGGTCGCCGAGGTCACCTTGCGCGCCCTGCGGGCGGATCCGGGCTCGATCCTGGTGTTCCTGCCCGGGCAGGCGGAGATCCGCCGGACCGCCGACCTGCTGGCCGAGAAGGTCGGCCCCGACGTGCAGGTCGCACCCCTCTACGGCGCGCTGACGCCCGCCGAGCAGGACCGCGCCGTCGCGCCGGCCTCCGCCGGAACGCGGAAGGTCGTCCTCGCGACCAGCATCGCCGAGACCTCCCTCACCATCGAGGGCGTCCGGATCGTGGTCGATTCGGGGCTGGCGCGGGTCCCGGTCTACGAGCCGGGCCTCGGTCTGACCCGCTTGGTCACGGCCCGCGCCTCCCGCGCCTCGGTGGACCAGCGCCGGGGCCGCGCCGGCCGCACCGAGCCCGGCCTGTGCTGGCGGCTCTGGTCCGAGGCCGGCACCAACGCCCTGGAGCCGTTCACGCGGCCCGAGATCCTGTCGGCCGACCTCGCCGGGCTGCTCCTCGACTGCGCCGCCTGGGGCGTGACCGACCCGGGCGCGCTCGCCTTCCTCGACCCGCCGCCGGCGCCGGCCCTGGCGGAGGCCCGCGCCCTGCTGAGTGAGCTGGGCGCCCTCGACGCCGACGGCCGCCTGACGCCGGTCGGCGCGCGCCTGCGGGCGCTGCCGCTGCCGCCGCGGCTCGCCCGGATGGTGACGGTCGCGGCCGGTACCGGCCAGGCGCGGGCCGCGGCCGACCTCGCCGCCGTGCTGGTGGAGCGGGGCCTCGGGGGCGACGGGGTCGACCTCGACGAGCGGGTCAAGCGCTTCCGCCGCGACCGGGGCGGGCGCGCCGCCGACATGCGCCGGCTCGCCGAGAACTGGGCCCGGAGCGCCGGGGCCGACGGGCCGGCGAGTCCGGATGCCGGCCCGGCCGCCGCAGGGCCGCTCCTGGCACTCGCCTATCCCGACCGGGTCGCCCGGGCGCGCGGCCGCGAGGGCGAGTTCGTGATGGCGAGCGGTCGGGCCGGGCGCCTCGACCCGGCGAGCCCGCTCGCCCGGGAGACCCATCTGGTGATCGCCGACCTCGCCGGGTCGGCCGGGAATGCGCGGATCCTGGCCGCGGCGGCGATCGGCACCGAGGCGATCGAGCGCCTCTTCGCCGACCGGATCGAGTCGCGCACCGAGATCACCTTCGATCCGCAGGCGGCGGCCCTGCGGGCGCGGGCTGTCCGGCGGCTCGGAGCGGTCAGTCTCGGGTCACGGCCGCTGCCGGTGCCGCCCGACACGGACAGCGCCGCGATCCTGGCGCGCGGCATCGCCGATCTCGGGATCGATTGCCTGCCGTGGACGCCGGCCCTGGCGCAGTGGCGGGCCCGGGTGACCTTCTTGCACGCCGCCGACGGCGCGGCCTGGCCCGACCTGTCGGACGACGCGCTGGCCCGCACCGCGGAGACGTGGTTGGCGCCCGCCCTGGTGGGGCGCGCCGCCCTGGCGTCGGTCACGGCGAGCGACCTGGCGGACGCCCTCCAGTCCCTGCTGCCCTGGGACCTGCGCGCCCGACTCGACGCGGAGTCGCCGACCCATGTCGAGGTGCCGACCGGCTCGCGCATCCCGGTCGATTACACGGCGGAGGAGCCGGCGCTGGCGGTCCGGGTGCAGGAGCTGTTCGGCCTCGACCGGCATCCCAGGGCCGGCGGGCGCCCGCTGGTCCTGCACCTGCTGTCGCCGGCGCAGCGACCGATCCAGATCACCCGGGACCTGCCGGGTTTTTGGCGCGGATCCTGGACGGCCGTGCGGTCCGAGATGCGCGGGCGCTACCCGCGCCATCCCTGGCCGGAGGACCCGCTCAGCGAGGCCCCGACCCGCCGGGCCAAGCCCCGGGGAACCTGACAGCCGCCCTTCGAGACCCCGACACGAACGGACCCGACGCGATGACGACCGACACGGATGCCCACGACCCCGCCGCCGAAGGCTGGACGCTGGTGGAGGACAAGGGCTTCATCGCCCATGTCGGGCCGCTGCACGTCCGCGGCGCGGACGGCGCCTACGCGTTCCGGGCCGATCAGAAGCACGCCAACCTGATCGGCGTGGTCCACGGCGGCATGCTGATGAGCTTCGCCGACCGCGCCCTCGGCGAGACCGCGATGCGCGCCGCCGGGGGCGCCAACTGCGTGACCATCCAGCTGGAGATGAAGTTCATCGATGTCGGCCGACTCGGCGACTGGATCGAGATCCGGCCGCAGGTCGTCAAGCGCACGGGCTCCCTGGTGTTCATGCGCGGCGACGTCCGCGACGGCACACGTCTCCTCGCCTCGGCGGACGGCGTCTGGAAGATCCTGAGGCGCCGTCCCGATTGACCCGCGCAGGACGACGGTCCTAACCTGCCCGGGCGCATCGCGGCGCAGAGGCCCGATGTGCGGGGGAGGATCGCATGCGACCGTCGCGGACCGACGCATCCGGGATCGCGGGTGAACGCGGGTCGATTCCGCGATCCCGGCGCACGATCCTCGCGGGCCTGGGGGCCCTGGCCGTGACTGCCGGCGACGCGGCGGCCCGACCGGAACCGCCCAGCGCGGTGACGAGCCCGCCGCGCGACTTCCGGCCTGGCGCAGCCCCGACCACCTACTTCACCGATCCGGACATCGTCACGGTCGACCCGGCGTTCGAGCCCTACATCGTGCCGAACAGCGCCATCCGCCGGCTCTGGACCGGCGCCCTCTGGGCGGAGGGACCGGCCTGGAACTCGGTCGGCCGTTACCTGGTCTGGAGCGACATCCCGAACAACCGGCAGATGCGCTGGCTCGAGGAGGACGGGCACGTCTCCACCTTCCGGATGCCGAGCAACAACTCCAACGGCAACAGCTTCGACCGACAGGGACGGCAGCTCAGCTGCGAGCACGCCACCGGACGCGTCGTCCGCTACGAGCTCGACGGCTCGGCGACGGTCCTCGCCGATTCGTTCGAGGGCAAGCCGCTCAACTCGCCCAACGACGTCGTCCAGCACCCGGACGGCGCCTACTGGTTCTCCGATCCGCCCTACGGCGCGCTGCTCTACGAGGGCCTGCCCGACGTCGCCGGCGGCCCGAGCAACCGGCAGGGCCATCTCGATCCGCGGCTCGGCCAGCCCGCCGGGACCGTCTCGCGGCGACGCGTGCTCCCGAACGCCGTCTACCGCATCGACCCGTCCGGCCGGGTCGACCGGGTGCTCACCGACGACGAGGTGCCCGACCCCAACGGGCTGTGCTTCTCGCCCGATCACCGGACGCTCTACGTCTGCTCCACCGGCAAGGGTCCCGGGGATACCGGACCCGGCGGCAAGGGCGAGATCTACGCCTTCGACGTCGGGGCCGGGGCGGCGCTCTCGAACAAGCGCCTCTTCTCGGACTGCGTCGTGGACGGGGTGAAATGCGGGCCCGACGGCCTGCGGACCGACGTCGACGGCAATCTCTGGGTGTCGAGCAATGCCGGCCGGGCCGTGGGCTACAACGGCGTCACCGTCTGGACGCCCCAGGGCAAGCTCATCGGTCGGATCCGCCTGCCGGAAGTGTGCGGGAATCTGACCTTCGGCGGCCCCAAGCGCAACCGCCTGTTCATGGCGGCGAGCCAGTCGCTCTACGCCCTGACGGTGAATACCCAGGGCGCCGGGCCGGCCTAGGATCGCGCACCTGCGATCCGGGACGGAACCGGCGCCGATCCTCCTCTCGGCCATGGCTGACCGGGCATCGCGACGCTATCTGTCACGGGCATGACCGAGGATCCCGCCTCCGACCCGACCTTGAGCCGCCTCAGCGCGGCCCTCGGGGATCTGCCGAAGCGCGGGTTGCCGCCGGTCGAGCGGTGGGACCCACCCTATTGCGGCGCCATCGACATCCGCATCGCCGCGGACGGGACGTGGTTCCACAACGGCTCGCCGATCCGACGGGACAAGCTGGTCAAGCTCTTCGCCACCATCCTGCGGCGCGAGCCGGACGGCCGGACCGTCCTGGTCACGCCGGTGGAGAGCGTGGGCATCACCGTGGACGACGCGGCCTTCGTGGCCGTCGAGATGGCGGTGGACGGGAGCGGGGCGGACCGGCGGGTCTCGTTCCGGACCAACGTCGACGACCTGGTAAGCGTCGACGCCGACCACGCCCTCCGCTTCGAGGAGGCGCCGGACGGGGCGCTGAAGCCCTACCTCCATGTCCGCCGCGGGCTGTGGGCGCTCGTGACCCGGGCGCTCACCTACGACCTCGTGGACCTCGCCGAGGAGCGTCTGATCGACGGGAAGCCCTGGCTCGGCCTGTGGGCCGGCGGCGCCTTCCACACGATCGCGCCGGTCGCCGCCGCGTGAGCGACCCGCTCGCCGACTTCCTCGCCCGCGCCGCCGCCGGCCTGTCGCCAGACCCGCCCGGACCGGACGATCCGACCTCCAATCCCCGGGGCGACCACAGCCTCGATCCGGACGGGACGGCCGTGATCCCGCCGCCGCCGCACCGCCGGGCCGCCGTCCTCGTGCCGGTCGTGCCGCGCGCGGACGGTCCGACCCTGATCCTGACGATGCGGGCCGCCAACCTGCGCGACCATTCCGGGCAGGTGGCGCTGCCGGGGGGCAAGATCGATCCCTCCGATCCCGGCCCTGCGGACGCGGCCCTGCGGGAAGCCTACGAGGAGATCGGGCTGCCGCCCGAGGCGGTGCGGTTCCTCGGCTATCTCGACCCGTACCTCTCGGGCACCGGCTTCCTCGTGACCCCGGTCATCGGCCTGGTCGATCCCGGCGCGGTGCTGACGCCGAACCCGGACGAGGTGGCCGACGTCTTCGAGGTGCCGCTCCCGTTCCTCATGGACCCGGAGCGCTACCGCCTGCGCTCCCGCGCGTGGCAGGGCCGCGAGCGCTGGTTCTACGCCCTGACCTTCGGCGAGCGGCTGATCTGGGGCGTCACCGCCGGGATCCTGAACAATCTGCGGGAACGGCTCTACCCGGAGGCGGCGCCGGGCGACGCCGACCGCGCGGCGCGTTAGGCTGACCGCATGCTTCGCCGCATCCTCGAAGAGTTCGGCCTCTTCCTCATCCCCTTCGCGCTGTTCCTCGTCTACCTGCTGCTGTCCGGCCGCAATCCCCTGCGCCGGGTGCACTGGGACGCGCACCTGTTCCGCTTGGTCCTGGCCGGGCTGGCGGTGGTGATCGGCACCCTCGTCTACGAGGGCCTGTTCTCGGAGCGCCGTCCCGGGGGCTACGTGCCGACCCACATGGAGAACGGCCGTCTCGTACCCGGTGGCTTCCGGTGAGCCGCGCCCTCGATGTGGCGGGGCTGGCGGCCCTGCTCGAACGCCCGGGCGTCCGCCGCGTCCTCGCGGCCCTGGACGCGCCGGGCGCGGAGACCCGCCTGATCGGCGGCTGCGTCCGCGACGCGCTCCTCGGCGCGCCGACCGCCGACATCGACATGGCGACGACGCACCGGCCCGAGGCGGTGATGCGGGCGGCGCAGCGGGCGCCCGGCCTCAAGGCGGTGCCGACCGGCATCGAGCACGGCACCATCACGCTGGTGACCGAGGACGGGCCGATCGAGGTCACGACCCTGCGCGAGGACGTAGAGACCGACGGGCGGCACGCGGTCGTCCGCTTCGGCACGGACTTCCGCCGCGACGCCGAGCGCCGGGACTTCACCGTCAACGCGCTCTCCCTCGCCGCCGACGGAACCCTCCACGACCCGGTGGGCGGCCGGCCCGACCTGACGGCCGGGCGGGTGCGCTTCATCGGCGACCCGGCGACCCGGATCCGCGAGGACGCGCTGCGGATCCTGCGCTTCTTCCGCTTCCATGCGCGGTTCGGCGCCGGGGCGCCCGACGCCGCGGCCCTGGCGGCCTGCGTGGCCGCGCGGGACAGCCTGGACCGGCTCTCTCGCGAGCGCGTGCGCGCGGAATTCCTGAAGTTGCTCGCGGCCCCCGGCGGCGCGGCCATGGTGACGACGCTGAGCGCGACCGGGCTGCTGCCGCGGATCACCGGCGGCGTCGGGGAGCTCGGGCGGCTGGAACGGGCCGCAGCCGCGGGCCTGCCTCCGGTGACGCGCCTCGCGGCCCTCGCCGTCGGCGCCCGGCACGACGCCGACCGGCTGCGCGAGCGGCTGCGCCTGTCGAAGAGCGAGCACGGGCAGCTGCTCGGCTACGCCGCGGCGCTGGCCGATCTCCACGGATGCGCGGTGCTGGACGCGGTCGCGGCGCGGGCCCTGGCGGCGGAGCACGGCCTGTCGTGCCTGGCCGACGCGCTGGCGATCCTGGCCGGAGAGCCGCGGCCCGCCGTGACGGAGGCGGCGCGGGCGGCCCTGCGGGCTCTGGAGGGGGAAGGGGCGTCGCCGGCCTTTCCCCTGGCGGGGGCGGATCTCGTCGCGGCCGGGGTGGCGCCGGGGCCCGGGATCGGGCGCGGGTTGGCCGCGGCGCGGAGGATCTGGCTGGAGCGGGGCTGCCCGACGGACGCGGCAGCGCGGGCCAACCTGCTGGCGCGGGCGCTGGAGAGCGCCCGCTGAACGAGGCTCAGAGTTTCAGGAGCGCCTTGGTCTCCTGGAGCTGGACGATCTGGCCGTTCAGCTCCTCGCGCTTCTGCAGGTCCTCGGTGGCGTCGCGCTGCATCTCGATCGCCTCGATGTCGCGGTCGAGGGATTCGTGCGTCAGCTCCTCGATCGGGGCGGCGCGCTCGGCCAGCACGGTCACGGCCGTCGGGCCGATATCGGCGAAGCCGCCGCGGACGTAGATCCGCTTGCCGCTGCCCTGGCTCTCGGTGATCACGATGACGCCGACCCGGAGGGAGGTCAGCACGGGCGCGTGGCCCGGCATCACGGTCATCTCGCCCTCGGTGCCGGGCAGCTGAACGGCGGTCACCTCGCCGGAATACAGCGTCCGCTCGGGGCCGACGAAATCGAAGTGGAAGGTGGCCATGGCCTGACGTGTTCCCGGATCGGCGGCGCGCGCCCCGCCATGCGGGCGGAGCGTCTCGGAAAAAGGCTGCGCGGACGGCACCGGTGAGGGTCGCCCGCGCGGCCTCTGTCCCCTTCCCGCGCGGGGAAGGGGGTGTCGTCTTACGCGGCCTTGAGCTTCTTGGCCTTCTCCTGGGCCTCCTCGATGGTGCCGACCATGTAGAAGGCGGCCTCCGGGAGGTCGTCGTAGTCGCCGTTCACCAGGCCCTTGAAGCCCTTGATGGTGTCCTCGAGGGCGACCTGCTTGCCCGGCGAGCCGGTGAACACCTCGGCCACCGAGAAGGGCTGCGAGAAGAAGCGCTCGATCTTGCGGGCGCGGGCCACGGTCAGCTTGTCCTCCTCGGACAGCTCGTCCATGCCCAGGATCGCGATGATGTCCTGGAGTGCCTTGTAGCGCTGCAGGGTCTGCTGGACGCGGCGGGCGACGTCGTAGTGCTCCTCGCCGAGGATCGCCGGCGACAGCATGCGCGAGGTCGAGTCCAGCGGGTCCACCGCCGGGTAGATGCCCTTCTCGGCGATCGAGCGCGACAGCACGGTCGTGGCGTCGAGGTGGGCGAACGAGGCGGCGGGCGCCGGGTCGGTCAGGTCGTCGGCCGGCACGTAGATCGCCTGCACCGAGGTGATCGAGCCCTTGGTCGTGGTGGTGATGCGCTCCTGGAGGGCGCCCATGTCGGTGGCGAGCGTCGGCTGGTAGCCCACCGCCGAGGGGATGCGGCCGAGGAGCGCCGACACCTCGGAGCCCGCCTGCGTGAAGCGGAAGATGTTGTCGACGAAGAACAGCACGTCCTGGCCGTCGTCGCGGAACTGCTCGGCGATCGTGAGGCCGGTCAGGGCGACGCGCGAGCGGGCACCCGGCGACTCGTTCATCTGGCCGTAGACCAGGGCGCACTTCGAACCCTCGGCAGAGCCGTGCTCCTTCGGGTCGACGTTCACCTTGGACTCGATCATCTCGTGGTAGAGATCGTTGCCCTCGCGGGTGCGCTCTCCCACGCCGGCGAACACCGAGTAGCCCGAGTGCACCTTGGCGATATTGTTGATCAGCTCCATGATCAGCACGGTCTTGCCGACGCCGGCGCCGCCGAACAGGCCGATCTTGCCGCCCTTCGCGTAGGGGGCGAGCAGGTCCACCACCTTGATGCCGGTGACGAGGATCTGGGCCTCGGTCGACTGCTCGGCGTAGGAGGGGGCCGGCTGGTGGATGGCGCGGAACGTGTCGGCCTGGACCGGGCCGGCCTCGTCGATCGGCTCGCCGATGACGTTCATGATGCGGCCGAGGGTGTTCATGCCGACCGGAACCTTGATCGGCTCGCCGGTGTCGGTGCACTCCTGGCCGCGGGTCAGGCCCTCGGACGTGTCCATGGCGATGCAGCGGACGGTGTTCTCGCCGAGCTGCTGGGCGACCTCGAGGACGAGGCGGGCGCCGTTGTTCTTGGTCTCCAGCGCGTTCAGGATCTCGGGCAGGTGGCCCTCGAACTGCACGTCGACCACGGGGCCGATGACCTGGGTGATCTTGCCGACCTTGTTGGAGCCGGTGCCGGGGAGTGCGGTGTTCGCCATCGTTAACCTACCCTTCAAGCTGTGCGGTCGGGTCGCGGTGCCTCAGAGGGCTTCCGCACCCGAGATGATCTCGATGAGTTCCTTGGTGATCATGGCCTGACGCGTCCGGTTGTAGATCAGCGTCTGCTTCTTGATCATCTCGCCCGCGTTGCGGGTCGCCGAGTCCATGGCGCTCATGCGCGCGCCCTGCTCGGAGGCGGCGTTCTCCAAGAGCGCCCGGTAGATCTGCACCGTGAGGTTCTTCGGCAGCAGCGTCTCGAGGATCGCCTCCTCGGACGGCTCGAATTCCAGGGCGGCGTTGCCGGCGGCCGCCTTCGCGGTCGTGTCGACCGCCGGCAGCTCCGCGGGGATCAGGCGCTGCGCGGTCGGGATCTGCGAGATGACCGAACGGAACTCGGAGTAGAACAGGGTCGCGACGTCGAACTCGCCGTTCTCGAAGCGGGTCAGGATCTTGTCGGCGATCGAGGCGGCGAACTCGTAATCCACCGGGCGGTTGCCGCGGATGTCCATGCTCTCGACGATCTGGTCGCGGTACTGCCGGCGCAGCGCGTCGAGGCCCTTCTTGCCGACCGTCATGATCTTGACCGTCTTGCCCTCGGCGGCGAGCTTCTGGGCGTGCTCGCGCACCGCGAGGCGGACGATCGACGAGTTGAACGCGCCGGCGAGGCCGCGGTCGCCCGTGCACACCACGAGCAGGTGCGTCTGCTCTGAGCCGGTCCCGGACAGGAGCCGCGGGGCGCCGACGCCGCCGACGAGGTTGCCCGCGAGGTTGCCGAGCACCGCCGACATCTTCTCGGCGTAGGGACGGCCCGCCTCAGCGGCCATCTGCGCCCGGCGCAGCTTGGCGGCGGCGACCATCTGCATGGCCTTGGTGATCTTCTGCGTCGCCTTCACCGAGGTGATGCGGTTGCGCAGGTCCTTCAAACTCGCCATCGGGTGAGGTCCAGGTCCGTTCTATGGGCCTCTCCTTCCCTCGGCGGGAAGGAGCCGGAAGTTCGGGCGGTGCGGCGGGGACCGGGATCCCCCCGGCACCACCCAAGATCCCTCCCCGAGGGGAGGGGCCTCACATCAGCCGATCGACTTGGCGACGCTCTCGACGACGCTCTTCAGCTTGCCGGCGTTCTCGTCCGACAGGTCCTTGGAGGCGGCGATCGAGTCGAGCAGGTCCTTGTGCTTGGAGCGCAGGGTCGAGAGCAGCGCGTCCTCGAACGGGCGGACCTTGGTCACCGGCATCTTGTCGAGGTAGCCGTTCACGCCGGCGTAGATCACCGCGACCTGCTCTTCCATCTTCAGCGGCGAGAATTGCGGCTGCTTCAGGAGCTCGGTGAGCCGCGAGCCGCGGTTCAGGAGGGCCTGGGTGGAGGCGTCGAGGTCCGAGCCGAACTGCGCGAAGGCGGCCATCTCGCGGTACTGCGCGAGCTCGCCCTTGATCTTGCCGGCGACCTTCTTCATCGCCTTGGTCTGCGCCGAGGAGCCCACCCGCGACACCGAGAGTCCGACGTTCACCGCCGGGCGGATGCCCTGGTAGAACAGGTCGGTCTCGAGGAAGATCTGGCCGTCGGTGATCGAGATCACGTTGGTCGGGATGTAGGCCGAGACGTCGTTGGCCTGGGTCTCGATGACCGGCAGCGCGGTCAGCGAGCCGTTGCCGGCGGCGTCGCCCATCTTGGCGGCGCGCTCGAGCAGGCGGCTGTGGAGGTAGAACACGTCGCCCGGATACGCCTCGCGGCCCGGCGGGCGGCGCAGCAGCAGCGACATCTGGCGGTAGGCCACGGCCTGCTTCGAGAGATCGTCGTACACGATCACGGCGTGCATGCCGTTGTCGCGGAAGTACTCGCCCATGGCGCAGCCGGCGAACGGCGCGATGAACTGCATCGGGGCCGCGTCGGACGCCGTCGCGGCGATGACGATGGAGTACTCCAGCGCGCCCTGGTCCTCTAGGACCTTCACGAACTGGGCCACCGTCGAGCGCTTCTGGCCGATGGCGACGTAGATGCAGTAGAGCTTGGCCTTCTCGTCACCGCCGGCGGTGTGGCCCGGCTTCTGGTTCAGGATCGTGTCGAGGGCGATGGCGGTCTTGCCGGTCTGGCGGTCGCCGATGATCAGCTCGCGCTGGCCGCGGCCGACCGGGATCAGGGCGTCGATCGCCTTCAGGCCCGTGGCCATCGGCTCGTGCACAGACTTGCGCGGGATGATGCCCGGAGCCTTGACGTCGACGCGGCGACGCTCGGTCGACTGGATCGGGCCCTTGCCGTCGATCGGGTTGCCGAGGGCGTCGACGACGCGGCCGAGCAGGCCCTTGCCGACCGGCACGTCCACGATGGCGCCGGTCCGCTTGACGGTCTGGCCTTCCTTGATCTCGCGGTCGGAGCCGAAGATCACGATGCCGACGTTGTCCTGCTCGAGGTTCAGGGCCATGCCGCGCACGCCCGACTCGAACTCGACCATCTCGCCGGCCTGGACGTTGTCGAGGCCGTAGGCGCGGGCGATGCCGTCGCCGACGGACAGGACCTGCCCGACCTCGGAGACCTCGGCCTCCTCGCCGAAGTTCTTGATCTGCTCTTTCAGGATCGCGGAGATCTCGGCGGCGCGGATGTCCATACTCGGGCCTCTGTCGCTGATGCGTCTATGCGTGTTCGGGTCGGATGGGGGCGCTTACCGCGCGGCCCGCATCGCGAGGCGGATACCGTTGAGCTTGGTCTTGAGGGAGGCGTCGACCATGCGCGAGCCCATCTTCACGACGAGGCCGCCGATCAGGCTGGGGTCGACCACGAGGTCGACGGCGACATCGGCCTTGGCGATGTCGCGCAGCGACGCCTTGATCTCCTCGATCACCGCGTCGGAAGGCTTCTCGGCCACCCGAACCTGGGCGCGCACGATGCCCTTCGAGTCCTGGACCAGGGTCCGGAACGCGTCGATCATGTCGGGCAGGGCGAAGAGCCGGCGGTTCGAGGCCGCGAGGCGGATGAAATTGCCGGCGAGGCCGCCGATCCCCGCCTTGTCGAGCACGGCACCGATGGCGGCCGCCTGCTCCTCGGCGCTGAAGACCGGGCTGCGGACGAGGCGGCGGAGATCCGCGCTCTCCTTCAGCAGCGTGTCGAATTGATCGAGAGACTCGGCGACCGCGTCGACCTGGCGCTCGTCGCGCGCGAGCTCGAACAGGGCGGAAGCGTACCGGCCCGCCACGCCTGCGACCAGGGGACCAGCCTCGGAACCGTTCTGCGCCACCCGTCGCTCTCTTCTCTGGTTGCCCGTCCGCTCCGCGCGCTCCGGCTGGAGCGCGGTGCGAGACCGTTCGGGACGTGGGATCGCGCCGGCAACGGACAGGTCGAGAACTGTCCTCGCGGCGCGGCGACCGCCTAGCATGCCAGCATGGCCGCGCGCAACACGGCAGGCGCGCGTCGCTGCGCGTCAGGACGGCGGAAGTGTGACGCGGGTCCCGCCTCAGCAGGCGAGCCGGTCGCAGCGCCGCACGCTCGCGATCATCTTGGCCATGGCGCCGGCGCCGGGATGCCCGAGGATCCCGCTGTTGCCGATCACGTAGGACGGCGTCGCGTAGAGGCCGAGATCCGCGGCCATCCGCATCTGGCTCTTCAGCGCCGCGCGCACCTCCTCGCTGTCGGCGATCTCCTCGACCTCCGCCTGCGGGATCCCCATCGTGGCGGCGACGGCGAGCGCGCCGGGCCCGTCGATGCGGCCGGGCTTGCCCAGCAGCGTCTGGTAGAAGCGCCACGCGGCCTCGGAGCCGAGCTTGCGCTGCACCGCGAGCATCACCTTGGCGGCCTGGGCGGATTGCGGCGACAGGATCGGGTTGTGGACAAGCCCGATCCGCAGCTCCGGATCGCTGTCGTGCAGGGCGACCACGTCGGCGGCCGCCTTCCGGCAGTACGGGCAGTTGAAGTCGAAGAACTCGTAGAGCGTGGTCCCGGCATCCCGCGGCCCGACATAGGTCACGCCGCGCAGGGCCGGGATCTGCCCGGTGATCTCGCCCGGCAGGATCGAGTTCGCCACCGCGCGCCCGTCGTCGCCCGTCACCGCGACCCGCTGGCCGTAGGATTGCGCGGAGGCGCCGGTCAGGCCGGCACCGAAGGTGGCGGCTGCGGCGAGCAGGAGACGTCGCGAGACAGGCTTCGAAACAGGCATGGGACTCGTCCGGGGCATCGCTGTCCCGCTCCGGCCGCGCCGAAGCGGAGCCGGACCAGAACCAGGGGGTCGAGTCGGTTTCATGGCCGAGCGGCCGTGAACGTCGCGCTACCGCGGGGCGGGCGCGGCCTAGCGCAGCCCCTTCGGCCGGTCGCCGGTCGCCCAGGCCAGGGCCTGCTCGAGCCGGTCGTTGCCCCAGAACAGCTCGCCGTCGTCGGCCAGGAACGTCGGCGCCCCGTAGATCCCGCGGGAGCGCGCCTCCTCGACGCTGACCCGCAGCTTCGTCTTGTTGGCCTCGGCGGCGGCGGCCCGCACGGTCTGCGTGCCGTCGAGCCCGAGCGAATCGAGGATCTCCGCGACGGCCGCCGGCTCCGCGATCGAGCGGCCCTCGGCGAAGCTCGCGGTGAAGACCGCCTTCGAGAACGGGACCAGCCACGGCTGGTCCTGGCCGAGGATCGCGACCCGCACCGCGCTGAGGCTGTTCTGCGGGAACTGGGCGGGCCGCGTCACCGGCGGCAGGCCGAGGCGGGCGGCCTCGCGCTCGACGTCGCGCCACATGTTCTTGCCCTTGGCCGCGTAGAGATTGAACGGCGAGGTGGTCCACCCCTGCGCGGCGAAGAGCGGCCCGACCAGGAAGGGGCGCCACCGGATCGCCACGTCCGCCTCGGCGGCGGCGGCCTCGACGCGCATGGCCGCGAGGTAGGAGTAGGTGGAGGCGAATTCGTACCAGAACTCCAGAATTGGCTGGCGCGCCATAGACTTCGCTTCTCCGATGCACTCTCGCGGCGATGACGACCTGCAACGCCCGGGCCGTTTCTGACACAACCGCAAGGCCGTCGTGAGGCGAAACGCGGCCGATCCTCCGGCATCTCGGCTACGCGCGAGGCGGCGCGCCGGTTGCAGGCCGGTGACACCCGCGATAAGCCGCAGACGCCGAGCCAGATCCCTCGCCCAGTTCCGGAAGTCCCATGTCCGTCCCCGCGAAGAGCCCCGTGAAGAAGGTCGTGCTGGCCTATTCCGGCGGCCTCGACACATCGATCATCCTGAAGTGGCTGCAGACCACCTACGGCTGCGAGGTCGTCACCTTCACGGCCGATCTCGGCCAGGGCGAGGAGCTGGAGCCCGCGCGCAGCAAGGCGGAGCTCCTCGGCATTAAGCCCGAGAACATCTACATCGAGGACCTGCGCGAGGAATTCGTCCGCGACTACGTCTTCCCGATGTTCCGGGCGAACGCGGTCTACGAGGGCGTCTACCTGCTCGGCACCTCGATCGCCCGCCCGCTGATCGCCAAGAAGCAGATCGAGATCGCCGAGCGCGTCGGCGCCGACGCGGTCTGCCACGGCGCCACCGGCAAGGGGAACGATCAGGTCCGGTTCGAGCTCGGCTACTACGCGCTCAAGCCCGACGTCACGGTGATCGCGCCCTGGCGCGAGTGGGACCTGCGCTCGCGCGAGCAGCTCATCGCCTTCGCCGAGCAGCACCAGATCCCGATCGCCAAGGACAAGCGCGGCGAGAGCCCGTTCTCGGTGGACGCCAACCTTCTGCACGCCTCCTCGGAGGGCAAGGTGCTGGAGGATCCGGCCGTCGAGGTGCCGGACTACGTCTACTCGCGCACCCTCTCGCCCGAGGAGGCGCCCGACCAGCCGACGGTCATCACGATCGGGTTCGAGCGCGGCGACGCCGTCTCGATCGACGGCGAGGCTCTGTCGCCCGCGAGCCTGCTGACCAAGCTCAACGAGCTCGGCCGCGCCAACGGCATCGGCCGGCTCGATCTGGTGGAGAACCGCTTCGTCGGCATGAAGAGCCGCGGCATGTACGAGACGCCGGGCGGCACGATCCTGCTGCCGGCGCACCGCGCCATCGAGTCGATCACCCTGGACCGGGGGGCAGCGCACCTCAAGGACCAGCTCATGCCGCAATACGCCGAGCTGATCTACAACGGCTTCTGGTTCTCGCCGGAGCGCGAGATGATCCAGGCCCTGATCGACAAGAGCCAGGAGAAGGTCACCGGCACGGTGCGGCTGAAGCTCTACAAGGGCGGCGTCCACGTGATCGGCCGCGAGAGCCCGCACTCGCTCTACGACCAGGACCTCGTGACCTTCGAGGAGGGCGCCGTCGCCTACGATCACCGCGACGCGGCGGGTTTCATCAAGCTCAACGCCCTGCGGCTTCGCACGCTGGCCCAGCGCAGGAAGCGCGAGGGCTGAGCCCGCTGCCGGTCGCCGCCGCGCGGACGGCAGCGACCGGAGGTAGCCGTCAGGCGGGGAGCCAGCGCTCGGCGGCCCGACGGAAGTCGCCGGGGCCGAGATCGGCGTAGCGCAGGAAGATCTGCAGGGCCGGCTGCAATTCGCGATGGAGGCGCACGAGCCGCGTCTCCGCGTCCTCGTCGTCGTTCGCGGCCGCGCCCGGCACGGCGGCGAGAAGGCGCTTCATCGCCGCGGTGTAGGCGCCGTCCGCGCCGTAGGGCCGCTCCGGGTCGACGCGCGGCACCCCCTGCTCGGCGTTCCACCCGATATTCAGCTGCGGGATCAGCGCGAGGTGCTCGGGCGTCACCGCGAAGGTGATGACGTCCGGGGTCTCGCCGGTGGCCGCGTCCCGGAAGACGTCGCCCACGGCGCCCGGATCGAGCTTGGCCAGACCGTTGTGGTACTGGTACCGGCCCGGCTTCAGCTGCCCGTTCTGGACGAAGACGGCGAGGCCGTCCTCGAGCGACCGGTGCTCCTCCTCGGCGCCCTCGTCGTCGCCGGTGACGTTGGCGATGTCGCCGTCGCGGTCGAGGCTGCCATAGGGGGCGGCCGGGTGGATGGTCGGCGCCCCCGGCTCGGCGCCGTCCCAGGCGACGACCATCCGGCGGATCAGGGCGATGCGCTCCAGGCTCAGGTCGTAGACGGCATCGCTCATCGTGTATCGGTCCCGGCTCTCACGCTTGGAAGGCCCGTCTTACAGAGACGAGTCGCCCCCTGCTACCGCCGCAAGCAGCCCGTGAGGCCGTCGATCTGTCCCATCATCGCCTGGATCCGCGCGGCCCGGCGGCGCACCCCGGGGGAGGGCCGGCCGGCGCTGCGGGTGATCGGGTTCGGCAGCACGGCGGCGAGCAGGGCGGCCTCGTTGCGGGTCAGCCGGCTCGCGTCCTTGCCGAACCAGTGCCGGCTCGCGGCCTGCGCGCCGTAGATCCCGTCGCCCCACTCGGCGACGTTGAGGTAGATCTCCATCATCCGGCGCTTGCCCCAGAGCGTGTCGAGCGCCAGCGCCAGCGGGATCTCGATGGCCTTCCGGATGTAGGAGCGGCCGGGCCACAGGAAGACGTTCTTCACCGTCTGCATGGCGATCGTGGAGGCGCCGCGGCTCGGGGAATCCTCGTCCTCGACCACGTCGCGGATCGCGCCGAAATCGACGCCGTGATCCAGGCAGAAGCGCTGGTCCTCCGAGGCGATCACGGCCTGGGGCAGGGCCGGCGCGATGGCGAAGAGCGGGACCGGATCCCGACTCACCGGCTGAAGCGTCAACCACCGCCCCAGCATCAGGGTCGACGGCGGCATCACCGCGCTATAGACGAGCGCCAACGTCAGCGCGAGGACGAACCCGACGGCGGGGAGCAGCAGCAGCGCTCCCACAAGCTGTCGGACGCGACGGGAACGGCGCGGGCGCGCGAGCGGGAGGTCGCGACCTGCCGTCTCCCGCCTGCGTCGAGCCCCGTCCACCGTGAGTCCGTCCCCGCCCAACTGACACCCGATTGGTTTTCGCAAGGCCAGGACCGGACGTAAGCCCGATGACCCCGACCCCCTCAACGCAGGCACCGACCGGTTCGGTCAAGGCAGTCACGCCGGCCGCCGATTTTACCCACAGGTTGACGGAGGTCGCCGACACGGTCGAGACCTTCCTGGTCGAGCGGCTCGGCCCCGCGGTCGGCGCCGGCGAGATCGCCCGGCCGCCCCGCCTGATGGAGGCCATGCGGCACGCCGTGCTCGGCGGCGGCAAGCGTCTCCGGCCGTTCCTGGCCATCGAGACCGCCCGGATGCTCGGCGGCTCCGAGGCCGCCGCGCTGGCGGCCGGCGCCGGCGTCGAGCTGGTCCACTGCTACAGCCTCGTCCACGACGACCTGCCGGCGATGGACGACGACGACATGCGCCGCGGCAAGCCCACGGTCCACAAGGCCTACGACGAGGCCACCGCCATCCTCGTCGGCGACGCCCTGCAGACGCTGGCCTTCGAGATCGTGGCCGACCCGACCTGGCAGCCGGATGCGCGCATCCGCGCCGACCTCGTGCTCGGCCTCGCCCGGGCCTCGGGCCTCGGCGGCATGGTCGGCGGCCAGCTCCTCGACCTCACCGCCGAGGGTCGGTTCGGCGCGGCCAACATGGACGTGGACGACACCCTGCGGATGCAGGCGATGAAGACCGGCGCGATCCTGGCCTTCTCGGTGGAGGCCGGCGCCATCGTCGGCGGTGCCGACAAGGACCAGCAGGCCGCACTCCTGCGCTACGGCCTCGCCCTGGGGCAGGCCTTCCAGATCGCCGACGACATCCTCGACCGGGAGGCCTCGCCCGAGGCCATGGGCAAGGCCACCGGCAAGGACAAGGATGCCGGCAAGGCGACGCTCGTCGACCGTCTCGGCATCGACGGGGCCCGCGCCGAGTGCGACCGCCTCGTCGGCGTCTGCGAGGACGCGGTGTCGTCCTGGGGGGAGGGCGCCCGCGTCCTGCGCGACGCCGCCCGCTTCACGGTCGCCCGCAAGACCTGATCGCGCCGGGCGGGGGAAACCCGGCCGCCGCCTCGGGCGGCCGGGCCGGGCCCGGCGGCCCGACCTCCGCGAACACTGCGCCACGACCACGCGAGGCACGCCACAAGCGATCGCGGCACCGCCGGATCGAAACCCTCCGCGATGCGGACCCGCGCCGTCCCGATCGGGGCCATCCGAACCGGAGGCGGGGCCGCGGAGCGCGCGGCGCCGGTCAGAGCCGGTTGGTCTTGTTGTGGACGTCGAGGCACACGGCGGCGAGCAGGACGACGCCCTTGATCACCTGCTGCCAGTCGACGCCGATCCCCAGGATCGACATGCCGTTGTTCATGATGCCGATGATGAAGGCGCCGATCACGACGCCCGAGACCTTGCCGATCCCGCCGGCCGCCGAGGCGCCGCCGATGAAGCAGGCCGCGATCACGTCGAGCTCCATCCCGACGCCGGCCTTCGAGTTCGCGGTGTTGAGCCGGGCGACGAAGATCATGCCGGCGAGGCCCGCCAGCGCGCCCATGTTGGCGAAGGTCAGGAAGGTCAGCCGCTCGGTCTTGATGCCCGAGAGGCGCGCGGCCTTGATGTTCCCGCCCAGCGCGTAGATCCGGCGCCCGATCGTCGTCCGCGTCGTCACGAAGCCGTAGAGCGTCACCAGCGCCAGCAGCACGAGGAGCACGTTGGGCAGGCCCCGGTAGGCGCTCATCTGCCAGGCGAAGGCCAGGATCAGGATGGCGGTCACGCCGTTGCGGCCGATGAACGCCGCCGGGGACTCGGCCGGGCTTCCGTTCCGCAGCCGAGCCTGCCGCCGTCGCCAGTTCAGCCCGGTCAGCGTCGCGACCAGCGCGACGGCGATCAGGACGGCGGTCCAGGGTCCGGCGCCGTTGATCAGGAAGCCCTTGGCGAGGAGCTGGAACACCTCCGGGAACGGTCCGATGGAGGCCCCCTGCAGCAGCACCTGCGTCAGGCCGCGGAACACCATCATGCCGGCCAGGGTGACGATGAAGCTCGGGATGGCGAGGTAGGCCACGAAGTAGCCCTGCAGACCGCCGATGACCGCGCCCACCGCGAGGCACAGGACGGCCGCCGAGAACGGGTCGACGTGGAAGCGGACCATCAGCAGGGCGGCGAGCGCCCCCACGAAACCGATCACCGAGCCGACCGACAGGTCGATATGCCCGGCCACGATGACCAGCAGCATCCCGAGCGCCATCACGACGACGTAGCTGTTCTGGAGGATCAGGTTGGTCAGGTTCAGCGGCTGGAACAGGACGCCGCCCGTCGCGACCTCGAAGAACAGCGTGATCGCCGCCAGCGCGACGACGAGCCCGTAGGCGCGCAGTTGCGCCATCGGCAGGCGGCCGCGCCCGGCCCGGACTTCGCCCGCGGCGGCGGCCGGGATGAGTTCGCTGCCGGGGCTCATGGACTTGCTCACTGTGATGTCGGTCATCCGTTCGGCCCCCTGGAGCGCATGATGGCGCGCATGATCGCTTCCTGGCTGGCCTCGGCGCGGTCGAATTCGCCCACGAAGCGCCCCTCGTTCATCACGTAGATGCGGTCGCAGAGGCCGAGCAGTTCCGGCATCTCCGAAGAGATCAGGAGGACGCCGCGGCCGTCCTCGGCCAGCTCGTTGATGATGCTGTAGATCTCGTACTTCGCGCCGACATCGATGCCGCGGGTCGGCTCGTCGAGGATCAGCACCTTGGGCCGGGTGAACAGCCACTTGCTCAGCACGACCTTCTGTTGGTTGCCGCCCGACAGGTTCACGGTCTGCTGCGTCACCCCGACGGAGCGGATGCGCATCTTGGTGCGGTAGCCGGTCGCGACCCGGTGCTCGGCCGCCTCGTCGATCACCGCGGCGGTGGAGATCCCGGGCAGGTTCGCCAGGGTGGTGTTCCGGGCGATGTCCTCGCCCAGCACGAGCCCGAGCTGCTTGCGATCCTCGGTGACGTAGGCGAGGCCGGCCGCGATCGCCCGGTCGATCGTCGAGACGTCGACCTCGACACCCTCGATCCGGACCGTGCCCCGGATGTCCCGGCCGTAGGACCGGCCGAAGAGGCTCATGGCAAGCTCGGTCCGGCCCGAGCCCATCAGGCCCGCGATCCCGACGATCTCGCCCCGGCGCAGGCTCAGGTCGACGTCGCGCACCACCGCCCGGTCGGCGTGGACGGGGTGGTGGACCGTCCAGTCGCGCACCTCCATCAGCACCGCGCCGATCCGCGGCGTGCGGACCGGGTAGCGGCTCTCCAGCGTGCGGCCGACCATCGCCCGGATGATGCGGTCCTCGTCGATCGCGCCGCCGCGGCAGTCGAGGGTCTCGACGGTGCTGCCGTCGCGCAGGACCGTGATCCGGTCGGCCACCTTGGCGATCTCGTTGAGCTTGTGGGAAATCAGGATCGAGGCGATGCCCTGCGCTTTGAAGCGCAGCAGGAGCTGCAGCAGGGCCTCGCTGTCGGTCTCGCTCAACGACGCGGTCGGTTCGTCGAGGATCAGGAGCTTCACCTCCTTGGAGAGCGCCTTGGCGATCTCCACGAGCTGCTGCTTGCCGACCCCGAGATGGGTGACGAGGGTGTCGGGGCTCTCGTCGAGCCCCACCATCGCCATCAGCGCGCGGGCGCGGGCCTGGACACGATCCCGGTCGATGACCCCGAACCGGGCCGGCTCGTTGCCGAGGAAGATGTTCTCGGCGATCGACAGGTACGGCACCAGGGCGAGTTCCTGGTGGATGATCACGATGCCGAGGCGCTCGCTGTCCGTGATGTCCCGGAAGCGGCCCGGCCGCCCCTCGTAGGTGATGTCGCCCGTGTACGACCCGTAGGGATACACGCCGCTCAGCACCTTCATCAGCGTCGACTTCCCCGCGCCGTTCTCGCCGACCAGGGCGAGGATCTCGGCGGGCTCGACCGTCAGGTTGACGTCGGCGAGGGCCTTCACGCCGGGGAAGGTCTTGGTGATTCCCCGCATTTCGAGAACGGGCTGCATACGGCGCCTACCAGCTCGGACTGCACGTTCGGCCCGCGCGACAGTCGTCGCGGCGGGGATCGGATCGGGCGGAGCGACCGGGCTCCACCCCGGCATCGGTCACTTGAGCTGGTCGAGCGTGTAGTAGCCCGTGTCGATCAGGGCCGGCTTCCAGTTGGCCCGGGTGACGATCACCGGCGTGAGCAGGTAGGACGGGACGATCTTCTTGCCGTTATCGTAGGTCTTCACGTCGTTGACCTCGGGCTGTCGGCCCGCCTCGATGGCGTCGATCATCGCCACCGTCACCTTGGCCAGGTCCCGGGTGTCTTTGAAGATCGTCGCCGTCTGCTCACCGGCGATGATCGACTTGACCGATTGCAGCTCGGCGTCCTGGCCGCTGATCACCGGCAGCTTCACGCCGCCCGACCCGTAGCCCACGCTCTTCACCGACGAGAGGATCGCCGTGGAGATGCCGTCGTAGGGCGAGAGCACGGCATCCAGATGGGCGTTGCCGTAATAGGCCGAGAGCAGGTTATCCATCCGCGCCTGGGCGGTCGCGGCGTCCCAGCGCAGGGTGGACACCTTGTCCATGCCGAACTGGCCCGAGCGCACGACGAGCCTCTTCGCGTCGAGGTAGGGCTTCAGCACCGATAGGGCGCCGTCGTAGAAAAAGTATGCGTTATTGTCGTCGGGCGAACCGCCGAACAGCTCGATGTTGAAGGGCCCCTTCCCGTCCTTCAGGCCGAGGGCGTCGACGATGGATGTCGCCTGCTGAACGCCGACCTTGTAGTTGTCGAAGGTGGCGTAGTAATCGACGTTCGGCGTCCCCCGGATGAGCCGGTCGTAGGCGATGACCCTGACGCCGCGCTCGCTCGCTTTCGACAGCACATCGCTGAGTGTCGTGCCGTCGATGGAAGCGATCACCAGGATCTTCACGCCGGTAGTGAGCATGTTCTCGATCTGGGCGAGCTGGGTCGGGATGTCGTCGTCCGCGTATTGCAGATCCGGCTTGTAGCCCTTGGCCTTCAGAAGCCTGACGATGTTGTTGCCGTCGTCGATCCAGCGCTGCGACGACTTGGTCGGCATGGCGACCCCGATCGGATCCCCGCCGGCCGCCTGCGCGGATGTCGCGGCGGACACGCCGAGGAGCGACAGGCCCAGGATGTATTTGAGAACCGTCTGCCTGGCGATCATAATCCCCCCTATCGCTTCGCGGCCGGACTTCGACTTCAATCGAAGCGAGTCCGCGCTCCCGTTATTGTCGATTGAAAATTTTTTATAGTTACAACGCGATGTTTGACTTACCTATTCTATGGTCGACACCCATCCACTGCCCGACCGAAGATCCCTGCGGGAGCCGATCCGGCAAGCTTGGCCGGGTTGGCAGGCAGAGGCGCGACTCGGGCGCCGCCGGCAGCCTCTTCGAGGGCTGAGCCCGCACCTTGAGAAGCTCGGGCATTCGATTTGTATGAGTTATAGAACGGGCCGTCAATCGGCGCGCGCGGGGCGCCGTCGCGAAGCGCGGCCTGAGACGTGTGTGGAGCCGGCCGCGGATTCAGGCCCGGATTCGATCGCCGGTCGGCGCGATGGGGTCGGGTGGGCCACGGGGCGCGGCCGGCCGATCGGCACGGCGGCCATGACCGGTCCGCTCGATCGGATCAGGGCAGGCCGGATCGCGTGTCCGCACCGCCAAGCAGTTCAGCGGGGCGTCGCCGCGCGGGCCCGGAAACCGCGTCGGTTCAGCCGCGGCCGACGAACGGCATCTTGGTGGCCATGATGGTCATGAACTGCACGTTGGCCTCCAGCGGCAGGCTCGCCATGGACAGCACGGCCTGGCCGACATGGTCCGGATCCATCACCGCCTCGGCCCGCAGAGAGCCGTCCGCCTGCGGGACGCCGGCCTTCATCTTGCCGCCCATGGGCGTGTCGGCGTTGCCGATATCGATCTGGCCGCAGGCGATGTCGTAGGCCCGGCCGTCGAGGGAGGTCGCCTTGGTCAGCCCGGTCACGGCGTGCTTGGTCGCCGTGTAGGCGATGGAGTTCGGTCGGGGCGCGTGGGCCGAGATCGAGCCGTTGTTGATGATCCGGCCGCCCCGGGGATCCTGGTCGCGCATGATCCGGAAGGCGTGCTGCGTGCACAGGAACAGCGCCGTGAGGTTGGTGTCGACCACCTGCCGCCAGGTCTCGAGGGGCAGGTCCTCCAGCGGGACCGCCGGAGCGCCGATCCCGGCATTGTTGAACAGCAGGTCGAGCCGGCCGAACTCCGCCTTGGTGCGCGCGAACAGGGCGGCGATCGAGTCGGGATCGGTCACGTCGGTCGGGACCGCCAGGGCCCCGTGCCCGATCCGCGCGGCGACCTCCTCGAGGGCAGCCTGACGCCGCCCCGAGAGGACGACGCGCCATCCGGCGTCGGCGAGCGCCAGTGCGGCGGCCTTGCCGACACCCGTCCCGGCCCCGGTCACGATCGCGATCCGCTCAAGCCCCGACATGCGTTCCTCCCGGTTCCGGTGTTTCACCGCCTGTAGCGGATGGCCGCCGCCGCGCGAAGGCGTCGGCGTTTCAGATGCGGGCCGCGGTCACGGGGCGTACCGGCGGCCGCCATGCGCTATGGTGGTCGAAAGACACGGGGACGGGAACGGAACGATGGGGCAGGGTTCGTCGGCAGGCCTGCGCGGGACGAGCGACGCGGCGGTCCCGGCGTGAGCGCACCCGAGATCCCGTTCCTCGCCGGCCTCGACGCGCCGGCAATCGCGGCCGTGCGGGCCCGGATGGTGCCTGTGGCGGTGCCGGGCGGCCGGACCCTGTTCGAGCAGGGCGAGACCGGGGACGCCCTGTACACGCTGGTCTCCGGCGCGGTCGGCGTCTCGGCCCGCGACCATGCCGGGCGGCCGACCCGGATCGCGCGCCTGCGGCCGCCCGAGACCTTCGGCGAGATGGCCCTGCTGTCGGACGCCCCGCGGGCGGCGACCGTGATGGCGCTGCGCGATTCGCACCTCCTGCAACTCACCCGCGACGCCTTCGAGGCGGTGATCGCCGAGCACCCGCACACACTCCTCTACTTCGCCCGGATGCTCGCCGACCGCCTGCGGGCGATCTACGACGGCCACTCGGTCCACCACGCACCGCGGATCTTCACGATCCTGGCCGTGACCGAGGGGCCCGATCCGGCGAGGGTGGCGCGGCAGCTCGCCGCCGCCTTCGACGCCCTGCTGCCCGGGAAGACCGGCTGCCTCACCGACTGGCCGGAGGGCGCCGACGAGGCGTGGTTCCAGGCCTTCGAGGGCGCCCACGCGCGCACGATCTTCGCGGCGCACGACATCGACTGCCCCTGGTGCCGCCAGAGCCAGCGGCGGGGCGACCATGTCCTGCTCCTCGCCGAGCCCGGCGCGCCGCCGCGGCCGGGCGCGGCGGCCTATCTCGACCGGGTGCGTTCCGACTGGATCCGCATGGACCTCGTCGTGCGCCAGGACCCCGCGGCCCGGCGCCCGAGGGCCCTGCATCCGGAGGTCGCCGCGCTGCCCGCGGCGATGCGCATCCAGGTCCGGGACGGCGACCGGGGGGATCTGCATCGCCTCGCGCGGCTCGCCAGCGGGTCGGCGCGCGGCCTCGTCCTCGGCGGCGGCGGGGCGCGGGGGCTCGCCCATCTCGGGGTGCTCAAGGCCCTCGACGAGGTCGCCTGCGCGCCCGACTTCGTCGGCGGGACCAGCATGGGGGCGATCATCGCGGCGAGCCTCGCCATGGGCTGGAGCGTCGCGGAGATCCAGGCGTAGATCGAGGCGTTCTTCGCCACCAGCAACCCGATCAACGACTACACGCTGCCGCTGCACGCGCTGACCCGCGGCGCCAAGGTCGATGCCGGCCTCGCGGCGCGGTACGGCGGCGTGCGCATCGAGGACCTCTGGCTGCCGTTCTTCTGCGTCTCGTCGAACCTGACGACCGGCAACACCATGGTGCACCGCTCGGGCGACCTGCCGAAGGCCCTGCGCGCCAGCATCGCGATCCCCGGCCTCCTGCCGCCCGTGCTGTGCGACGAGGGCGTCCTGGTCGACGGCGGCATGATGAACAACCTGCCGGCCGACGTCGCCGCCGGGCTGGAGCGCGGCCCGGTCCTGGCCGTCGATGTCGGGACCGACCGGGCGTTCCAGGACATGCCGCGGCGCGGGTGGAGCGGACGGCTCATGCGCAGGCTGATCGGCTCGCCGCTGGCGATGCCGGGCCTGGCCCCGCTGCTCCTGCGCGCCGCCACCGTGTCGAGCGACGCGCAGAGCCTGATGGCGGCGGCCCACGCGACCGCCGTGCTCAAGCCGCAGCTCTCCGGCATCGACCTGCGGGCGTGGTCGCGCTTCCGGGAATCGGCGGAGCTCGGCTACCGGGAGACCCGCGCGGGCATCGCGACCGGGACCCTCGCGCGCTGGCTCGACCCGATGCGCTGACCCGGTGCGCTGAACGCGTGCGCTGACCCGGTGCGCTGAGATGTCCGCGTGCGGCGGCGCACGCGCGGCGCCCGCGGCCCTGTAACCCGGACCATCCGCCGACGATCTCCGGTGCAACACGTCATCGGGAGACCGGAACCATGACCCACCCTGCCAAGACCCCGACCGGCGCCGTGCCCGGTTCCGCGCCGGACCGGCGCGCCGCGGCCGACCATTCCGGGCCGCACGCCCTCCTGCACGGCGCCGCCTTCGTGCTGCTGTGCCTCTGGACGCGGACCGCGCCGGAGCGTCTGCGCGACCAGCTCTCCCCGGACGCCGGCGACGGCGCCGCGCTCGGCTTCTGAGCGGATCGGACCGGAGGACGCGCGCGTTCTCCGCCGCGGGGGAGCCGGACATGACGGAGCGCGCGCGAGGATGACCGTCGCGGGAGTGAGGTTTCGCCGGATCGCCCTGCCGGAGGTCGGCCTGCACGTGGCCGAGGCAGGCCCCGAGACGGGGCCGCCGACCATCCTGCTGCACGGCTTCCCGGAATGCTGGTACGGCTGGCGCCACCAGATCGGGCCGCTCGCCGAGGCGGGGCTGCGGATCATCGCGCCGGATCAGCGCGGCTACGGCCTCAGCGACAAGCCGGCGGAGATCGCCGCCTATCACCTGGACCGGCTGGCCGGCGACGTCCTGGCCCTGGCCGACACCTACGGCGCGCCCACGGTGCGGCTCGTCGGCCACGACTGGGGGGGCCTCGTCGTGTGGTGGGTGGCGAGCCGCCACCCCGAGCGGATCGACCGGCTGGCGATCCTCAACGCGCCGCATCCCGCGATCGTCGGCGCCTACATGCGCCGCCATCCCGGTCAGTGGCTGCGCAGCACCTATGTGGGCCTCTTCCAGCTCCCGCGCCTGCCCGAGCGGCTGCTCACGGCGGATCGCGGCCGGGTCCTGCGGCGCGCGCTGACGACCTCCAGCCGGCCGGGCACCTTCGCGCAGGCCGATCTCGACCATTACGTCGCGGCGTGGCTCCAGCCCGGCGCGATGACCGGCATGCTGAACTGGTACCGTGCCCTTGTGCAGCTGCCCCGGGCGCGGCCGCCGCGGGTGCGCGTGCCGGTGCTGATCCTCTGGGGGCGACGGGATACGGCGCTGCAGCCCGGCTTGGCGGAGGCGAGCCTCGCGTTCTGCGACGCCGGCCGGCTCCGCTGGTACGAGCGGGCCAGCCACTGGCTCGCCCACGAGGAGCCCGAGGCGGTCAACGCCGACCTCGGCGCGTTCCTCCGCTGGCCGCCGGGCGCCCGCGGGAGCTCGGGCCGGTCCACGCGGGCAAGTTGTAGAACGTTATTCAATGCGCGGCCGGATCTCGCAAGTCTCCGCGCCGGTACGTGCGGACGCGCGTCGGGCGGCGCGGTAATCCGTTCGCTTCTCGGAAGCCACGTACTATTTTTCGCTCGCCGCTCCGGAACATGACGAGCACTTGTCACTTGGTGGTGGCCCATGAGGGCTGATCGGAGCTACTCCACGATGTCTTTTCGTTCTTTCCTGACCGCGGGTGTGGTCTTCGGCGGCCTCCTGGCGGGAACCGTCGCGTCGCAGGCCGCGCCCGCGCTCGCGCAGCCCGGCTTCGCCGGATCCGACATGGTCGAGACCGTGGCGATGCATCGCCACCACCGCATGCATCATCACCGGATGCACCGCCATCACTCGACCCGGCACGAGCGCCGGATGCGGCGCATGAACACGATGCGCCACGGCAACCCGAACGCCCGCAACCCGTCGCGCCCGGGCTACCAGCAGCAGCTCGGCAACACCACGGGCGGCCCGCGCTATTGACATCGCGACCGCGCCCGGATACCGCGCAGGCTGTGGCGGATCCGGGCGCCATCCACCGGCGATGCGGCGTCCGGGCGCCTTCTCCCCAGGCGCATCGGTTCGCCCGGCCTGATTCGCCGGCGTCGCTCTGCTAAGAGGCGGCATGGCCAGAACCGCCGTCCGCCCCGCCGCCGACACGACGCCCACGCCCGGCCTGGACCCGGCCGGTGCGACGCCGATGATGGCGCAGTACATCGAGATCAAGGCCGCCAATCCGGACTGCCTGCTGTTCTACCGGATGGGCGACTTCTACGAGCTGTTCTTCGAGGACGCGGAGATCGCGTCCCGGGCCCTCGGCATCGTCCTGACGAAGCGCGGCAAGCACGCGGGCGGCGAGATCCCGATGTGCGGCGTGCCGGTCGACCGGTCCGACGACTATCTCAACCGCCTCATCGCCCTCGGCCACCGCGTGGCGGTGTGCGAGCAGACCGAGGATCCGGCCGAGGCCAAGAAGCGCGGGCCGAAATCCGTGGTCCGCCGCGAGGTCGTGCGGCTCGTCACCCCCGGCACGATTACCGAGGACCGGCTCCTCGACCCGGCCCGCGCCAACCTCCTCCTGGCCATCGGCCGCCGGAAGACGGGGGAGGGGGCGGTCGCCTACGGCCTCGCCGCGGTGGACATCTCCACGGGCCGCTTCTCCCTCAGCGAGGTCGCGGGCGGCGACCTGTCCGGCGCCATCGCCCGGCACGACCCGCGGGAGATCGTCCTGTCGGAGGCCATCCACGCCGATCCGGCCCTCGCGCGCCTCTGGCAGGAGTGCCGCGCGGCCGTCGTACCCCTCGCGCAGGCCGAACTCGAGCCCGCGGCCGCCGAGCGGCGCCTGCGCGAGCAGTACGGGGTCTCGACCCTAGAAGGGTTCGGCCAGTTCACCCGGGCCGAGATCGCGGCCGCCGGGGCGGCGCTGCTCTACATCGCCCGAACGCAGCTCGCGGCCCGTCCGCCCCTGGCGGTTCCGACCCGCGAGGATGGCGGCGCCACCCTAGCGATCGACGCGGCGACGCGGACCAACCTCGAACTCACCCGCACCCTGTCGGGGGAGCGCGCCGGGAGCCTCCTCGCCACGATCGACCGGACCGTGACGGCGAACGGGGCGCGGCTGCTCGCCGAGCACCTCGCGGGCCCGTTGACCCATCTCGACGCCATCGCCCGGCGGCACGCCGCGGTGGCGTACCTGGTGGAGGACGCGCGCCTGCGCGGCTTCCTGCGCGACGCCCTGGCCCGCGCGCCCGACCTCGCGCGGGCGCTCTCGCGGACGGGGCTCGGTCGCGCGGGTCCTCGGGACCTCGCGGCCATCCGCGACGGCCTCGCGGTCGCGGCGGATCTCGGCGCGCGCCTCGCCGCCATGAACGGCCTCCCGGCGGAACTCGCCCGGCTGGCCGAGCATCTGGCTGAGGCCGACCGGACGCTCATCGCGACCCTGGCGGCGGCGCTCGCCGACGAGCTGCCCCTGAGCCGGCGCGACGGCGGCTTCGTCCGCACGGGCTACCACCCGGAGATCGACGAGGCGCGGACCCTCGGACAGGATTCCCGCAAGGTGATCGCGGCCCTTCAGGCGCGCTACGCCGAGCAGACCGGCTGCCGGACCCTGCGGATCAAGCACAACAACCTGCTGGGCTACTTCATCGAGGTCCCGCAATCGGTCGGCGAGGCCTGCCTGAAGGGCCTGCAGAGCGAGTTCGTCCATCGCCAGACCATGGTGGACGCGATGCGCTTCACCAGCGTCGAGCTGGGCGAGCTCGAATCGAAGATCTCGGGCGCCTCCGACCGGGCCCTGGCCCTGGAGGCCGCCGTCTTCGACGACCTCGCGGCCCGCGTGCTGGCCCAGGCCGAGCCCGTCGCCGAGGTGGCCGAGGCGCTGGCCGGGCTCGACGTAGCGGCGAGCCACGCGGAACTCGCCGTCGAGCTCGACTGGCGGCGTCCCGTGGTCGACGACTCGCTCAGCTTCGTCGTGGTCGGCGGCCGCCACCCGGTGGTCGAGGCGGCCCTGCGCCGGGCCGGCGAGCCGTTCATCGCCAACGACTGCGACCTGTCCGGCGACACGCGCGGCCGGATCCGGCTAATCACCGGCCCGAACATGGGCGGCAAGTCGACCTTCCTGCGCCAGAACGCGCTGATCGCGGTGCTCGCCCAGATCGGCGCCTTCGTGCCGGCCGCGGAGGCGCGGATAGGCCGGGTCGACCGGCTGTTCTCCCGCGTCGGCGCCGCCGACGATCTCGCCCGGGGGCAATCGACCTTCATGGTCGAGATGGTCGAGACCGCGGCGATCCTCAACCAGGCGACCCGGCGCTCCCTGGTGATCCTGGACGAGATCGGCCGCGGCACCGCGACCTTCGACGGCCTGTCGATCGCCTGGGCCTGCCTGGAGCACCTCCACGAGGTGAATGCCTGCCGGGCGCTGTTCGCCACGCATTTCCACGAGCTGACGGCGCTGGGCGACCGGCTGGCGCGGCTGGAGAACGCCACCCTGAAGGTGGCCGAGCACCGGGACGGCGTCGTGTTCCTGCACGAGGTCGTGCCGGGCGTCGCCGAGCGCAGCTACGGGCTGCAGGTGGCACGGCTCGCCGGCCTCCCGGGCAGCGTCGTGACCCGGGCCGGGGCGATCCTCAATAGTCTGGAGAAGGCCGAGCGGGGCCGCCCCGCCCGCGCCCGGATCGACGACCTGCCGCTCTTCGCGGCCCTCGCGCCACCCCCGCCGCCGGAGCCGCCGCCGGAGGATCCGCTGGGCGCGCTGCTCGACGGGATCGACCCGGACGCGCTGACGCCGCGCGAGGCGCTGGACGCGCTCTACCGGCTGAAGCGCGAGCGGGCGGCGCGGGGCTGAGACCCGTGGGCCGCGCGCCGGGGGCCTGACCCGAAGAACCTCAGACGGGCGCGGGCGAGAACCCGTCCGGGCAGGCCGGCCCGTCGCGGCCGGCCCGGCGATCGGCCACGTAGTCCAGGGTGCTGGCCACGACGCGCTCGGAATAGGGCTTGGCGATCACCCCGATCGCGCCGGCGAAATCGGCCGGGATGCGCTTGGCGTTGGCGGTCATGAACACCACGGTGGTGCGCCGGTCGGCCGAGAGCGCCCGGGCCACGTCGATGCCGGTCGGGCCGTCGACGAGGTGGATGTCGACGAGGGCGACGTCGGGCGCCGTGGACCGGCCCATCGCGATGGCCTCCGTCGCGTTGCCGGCGACGCCGACGGTGACGTGCCCGAGATCGTCCAACAGGCATTCCAGCTCGAGGGCGATCAGGGCCTCGTCCTCCACCACGAGGATGCGGAGCGCGGCGTCCGCGGCGGCGTTCCCGGTCCCCATGCGCTCTTCGTCCTCCGGCCCCGCGGCCGACGAGCTTGATGCCTCCACGTCGATTTCTCAAGCCGGCTGCTGGAGCGGGATGTCGATCTCGACGGTCGTGCCCGGGCCGGCATCCGCCCAGGCGATGGTCCCGCGCATCTGCCGGACCACCATCTCCACGAGATTGCGCCCGAACCCCGCCGGGTTCGGGGCCGCCGCGGCGACGCCGACGCCGTCGTCGCGGATCGTCATGTGCATCCCGCCCTCGGTGCGGCGGGCGACGATCGACACGCGCCCCTCGCGCTCGCCCGGGAAGGCGTGGCGCAGGGCGTTGGCCGTCAGTTCGTGGATCATCAGCGCGAGCGGGGCCGCCATCGCGGCGGCCACCGCGATCGGCTCGACGTCGGCCTCCACCCGGCGCCGCTCCGGGTCCAGGCCGGCATTCATGTCGGCCAGGAACTCGGCCGCGAAGTCGCCGAGGTTGAAGTGCGTGCAGTCGCCCTCGGAGTAGAGCATCCGGTGCGCCGTCGAGAGGGCGCCGATCCGCTCCGCCATGCCCTGGAGCGCGTCGCGCGCCTCGCCCTCGGGCGTGCGCCGCGCCTTCAGGAGCATAAGCGACGAGATCACCTGGAGATTGTTCTTCACCCGGTGATCGACCTCGTGGAGGAGGGCGGTCTTCTGCTCCAGCGCCGATGTCAGGTCCTGGGTCCGCGCCGCGACGAGGCGCTCCAGCTCGTCGTTGGTGCCGCGCATCGACACTTCCATCTGGTGGACATGGGTCATGTCCGCCTGGGCGGCGTAGAAGTAGGCGAGCCCCTCGGCGTCGCGCACCGGGGTGATGGTCATCGCGTTCCAGAAGGACGTCCCGTCCTTGCGATAATTGAGCAGCTCCACCGAGATCGGCTCTTCGGCCTCCACGGCCGAGCGGATCCGCTGCACCGTCGACCGATCGGTGGCCGGCCCCTGCAGCATCCGGCAGTTGCGCCCGACGATCTCGTCCGCGGCGTAGCCCGTGGCGCTCAGGAACGCATCGTTCGCCCAGGCGATCGGGTTGTCGGGCGCGCGCGCATCGGTGATGACCATCGGCGACGGGCTCGACGCGAACGCGTCGACGAGCGTCGCGAGGGGCGGACCGGTCTCGGATCGGGCACTCAACGCGTCATTCCACAGTCAGGCGGTGCCCCCGTTCGTCCGGCGGCGCCACCATCGCGCTCCGACCGCGGGACGTGGACACCGCGTTAAGCAAGCTTCTACCAAGATTGGGGCGCAAGACAGCAGGATCCAGCGGAGACAGGTGCGGCGTAAGGCTGCCACGATTTCGCGGGATCAAGGCCACGAAGGCTCAGGAGTTCCATGCCATGGCGAACCAGCCACAGGCGACGCGTCGATTCCGACTCCGCGACATCGTCGAGGACCGGCGGATCGTGCTCATGCTGGCGCTCGGATTCTCGTCCGGCCTGCCGCTGCTCCTCGTGCTGGGGACCTTCACGCTCCGCCTCGCCTTCTCGGACATCGACGTGCGGGCGATCGGCCTGTTCAGCTACGTGGCGCTGCCCTACTCGCTGAAATTCCTCTGGGCGCCGGCGATCGACCGCCTGAACGTGCCGGTGCTGAGCGCCCGGCTCGGGCGCCGCCGCGCCTGGATGGTGACGACGCAGGCCGCGGTCGCCCTGTGCCTGATCCTGATGGCCTTCTCGGACCCGAAGACCAACCTCGCGCTCCTCGGGCTCGGGGCCTTCCTGGTGGCGTTCTGCGCGGCCAGCCAGGATGTCGTGATCGACGGTTGGCGCATCGACGCCGCCGGCAGCGACTTCCAGGGCATCCTGGCGGCGACCTCGAACCTCGGCTACCGCCTGGGCCTGATCACCGCCGGCGCGGGCGCGCTGTTCATCGCCTCCGCGGGGGGCTGGACGCTGGCCTACCTGATCATGGCCGCCCTCATGCTGGTCGGGATGATCGCCGCCCTGCTGGCCCCGGCCTTCGACAGACCGCGCGCGGCCCCCGCCGAGACGCCCGGCCGGTCCCGGTTCTGGTCGATGCGCCGCGCCATCCTGGAGCCGCTGACCGAGCTGCACGGCCGGTTCGGCGGCGCGCTCTGGGGCATCCTCCTGCTCGTGGCCCTTTTCCGGCTGCCCGACTTCCTGTCCGGCGTCATGGCGAGCCCGCTCTACCGGACGCTGGGCTTCGACCTGAAGGAGATCGCCACCGTCACCAAGCTCTACGGCATCTGGGTCGGCATCGCGGGCGGCTTCGCGGGCGGCTGGGCGCTCGCCCGCTTCGGCCTGTTCCCGACGCTGCTGCTCGGCGCCTTCCTGGCGGCAGCCTCGCACCTCGCCTTCGCCTGGCTGGCGGCCGGCGCGCCCGAGATCTGGCGCCTCACGGTGGCGATCTCGATCGAGAATTTCTGCGGCTCCTTCGCGGGGATCGTGCTGATCGCCTACATGTCGAGCCTCACCAGCCCGGCCTACGCGGCGACGCAGTACGCGCTGTTCTCCTCGCTCTACGCGCTGCCGGGCAAGCTGATCGCGGGCTCGTCGGGCTTCGTGGTCGCGGCGATCGGCTACCCGGCCTTCTTCGTCATGACCTCCCTCGTGGGAATCCCCGTCCTCGTGCTCTGCCTCGCGGTCGGGCGGCGGAGCGGTCAGGCGGAGGCCGCGGCCCCGGCGCGGGACGCCCAGGAGCCGGGGAACCGCATCCCGGGGCCCGAGCTTCCTACCACGGCGCGCGCCCCCGGGGCCGCGTGAGCGGGACAGATCCAGGGATCGACGGATGAGCACGAGCGACCTCACCCGCGCCGGCGAGACGCTGCCGGCGGAGACGCCAGAGATAGCGCTGAGCGACGCGGACCTCGCCGCCCTGCGCCGCGCCGTGCAGGTGCTGGAGCGTCCGAGCCTCGCGGCGCGGCTCTCCGCGGCGGCCGGCGCACCCCTCGACATCATCGGCCGATCGCTGCCGACCCCGGTCACCGAGGCCGTCAGCCGCAGCACCGAGGTGGCCATGCGGGGCGCGCTGCGCGTCGCGCTGGCGACGCTGCCGCGCAAGGAACTCGTCCCCGCCGAGGGCGAGGGTCTCGGCGGCGCGGCCGCGAAGGCCGAGAGCCGTCTCACGCGGCTGCTCGGCTCGGGCGACGCCAAGCACAAGGCGATGGCGGCGCTCTCGGGCGCGGTCGGCGGCGCGTTCGGCCTCGCGACGCTGGCGGTCGAGCTGCCGGTCTCGACCACGCTGATGCTGCGCTCGATCGCCGAGATCGCCCGGGAGGAGGGGGAGGATCTCGAGACCCCCGAAGGCGCGCTCGCCTGCGTGCAGGTCTTCGCCCTCGGCGGCCGGGCCATGGCGGAGACCGAGGCGGGCTCGGCGCTCACCGAGAGCGGCTACTTCGCGGTCCGCGCCGCGCTGGCCAAGACCCTGTCGGAGGCGGCCCGCTACGCCGGGAGCAAGACGCTCCTCGACCAGTCGGCCCCGGCTCTGATCCGCTTTACCGCGCAGATCGCCGCGCGCTTCGGCCTCGTGGTCTCCCAGAAGGTCGCCGCCCAGGCGGTGCCGATCCTCGGCGCCTTCGGCGGGGCTGCGGTCAACACCGCCTTCATGAACCACTTCCAGTCGACCGCGCGGGCGCATTTCACCGTGCGCCGCCTGGAGCGCGCCTACGGCGCGGCTGCCGTGCGGGCCGCCTACGAGGTCGAGAAGGCGGGCCTCGGGATCGCTTGATCCGCCCGCGGTAAAGCCGCAAGGATCCGCGCCATCCGCACGGGGCGGAGGCACGGAGGCGGCTCTGATCGGCAACGGCGAGATGGTGGCCCGGCTGGCGCTGGCGGCGCTGTTCGGCAGCGTGGTCGGCCTGGAGCGCGAGCGGCTGCTCTGGGCGGCCGGCCTGCGGACCCACATGCTGGTCTGCGTCGGCTCCTGCCTGATCATGCTGGTCTCGGCCTTCGGCTTCGCCGACGTGCTGGGCGCCGAGCACGTCGTCCTCGACCCGTCCCGTATCGCCGCGCAGGTCGTCTCCGGCATCGGCTTCCTCGGCGCGGGGACGATCCTGCTCCGCGGCGAGGTGGTGAAGGGCCTCACCACGGCCGCGAGCCTCTGGGGCGTGGCGGCGATCGGGCTGGCGATCGGCAGCGGCCTCTACGTGCCGGCGCTCGCCGCGACGGCGCTCATCGTCGGGATCCTGGCCGGCGTGAAACCCTTCGAGGAGCGCTGGCGCGACCGGATGCGCGCCCAGACGCTGCGGCTGACCGCCAAGCGCGGCACCATGTCGATCGACACCCTCCAGGCGGCGACCGGCGAGCGTGCCTCGCGCGTCCGGACCTTCACGGTCCATCCGGGGCCCGACCCGGACCACGACGAGGTCACCGTCACCTTCGTGCGCCTGTCGCGGACGAGCTTCGAGACCATCGCGGCGAAGCTGCGGGCGATGCCGGACGTCACCTCCGTCGACGTGGCGGAGAGCTGACGGCGGGTGACGCGGGGGCGTGCCGCCGCCGGGGCTCAGAGCGTCCCGGCGCCCTCGCCGTCGAGGAACAGGCGGTAGGCCGGGTTCTCGGTCTCGTCGGTGGCCGGGTAGCCGAGCGCCTCGATCACGGCGTCGAACCGGGCGCGCTCGGCCGGCGGCACCGCGATCCCGGCGAGCACCCGGCCGTAATCGGCGCCGTGGTTGCGGTAGTGGAACAGCGTGATGTCGAAGTCCGGGCCCAGCGCTTCGAGGAACTTCATCAGCGCGCCCGGCCGCTCCGGGAACTGGAAGCGGAACAGGCGCTCGTGCGCCACCCCGACGGCCCGGCCGCCGACCATGTAGCGGACGTGGACCTTGGCCATCTCGTTGTCGCTCATGTCGAGGACGCGGTAGCCGGCGTCGCGCAGGGAGCCGATCAGCGCCTGCTTCTCGCGCTTGCCGCCGCCGACGTTGATGCCCACGAAGATCTGCGCCTCGGAGCCCGGGGCGTGGCGGTAGTTGAACTCGGTGACGGCGCGCGGGCCGAGGGCCTGGATGAAGGCGCGATAGGCGCCCGGACGTTCCGGGATGGTCACGCCGATCAGGACCTCGCGCTGCTCGCCGATCTCCGCGCGCTCGGCGATGTGGCGCAGGCGATCGAAGTTCAGGTTCGCCCCCGACGAGATGGCGATCAGCGTGCCGTCGCCGCCCTCCCGCTCGGCGTACATCTTGGCGCCGGCGAGGCTCAGCGCCCCGGAGGGCTCGGACACCGCGCGGGTGTCGTCGAAGATGTCCTTGACCGCGGCGCACATGGCGTCGGTGTCCACGGTGATGACCTCGTCGAGATGCTCGCGGCAGAGCCGGAAGGTCTCCTCGCCGGCCTGCCGCACGGCGACGCCGTCGGCGAACAGGCCGACGCTCGGCAGGCTGACCCGGGTGTCGGCCGCGAGCGCCGCGGCCATGCAGGCGGCGTCCTCGGGCTCGACGCCGATCACCTTGGTGCCGGGCCGCAGGTACTTCACGAAGGTGGCGATCCCGGCGGCCAGCCCGCCGCCGCCCACCGGCACGAAGATCGCCTCGATCGGGCCGGTATGCTGCTCCAAGATCTCCTTGCCGATGGTGCCCTGGCCGGCGATCACGTCCGGATCGTCGAAGGGGTGAAGGAAGGTCAGGCCCTGCTCGGCCTCGAGGATCTTGGCCTGCGCCAGGGCCTCGTCGAAGGCGTCGCCGTGCAGCACGACCTCGGCCCCGCGCGCCCGGCAGGCATCGACCTTGATCGAGGGGGTGGTGCGCGGCATCACGATGACGGCCCGCGCGCCGAGCTTGGCGGCGGCGAGGGCGACGCCCTGGGCGTGGTTGCCCGCCGAGGCGCAGACGACGCCGCGGGCGATCTGGTCGGGGTGCAGGCCCGACATCTTGTTGTAGGCGCCGCGCAGCTTGAACGAGAAAACCGGCTGGAGATCCTCGCGCTTGAGCAGGACCGGCCGGCCGAGCCGCTGCGTCAGGCGCGGCATCGGATCGAGGGGGCTCTCGATCGCGACGTCGTAGACGCGGGCAGTGAGGATCTTGCGGATGTAGTCCGTCACGGTGTGCAGTCTCGGCCGATGCGCGGGGCGATGCCGGCCAGATAGACCCTCCGGCCCGCGGATGCGAGCGCGCCCCGCGCGCGGCAGGTCAGCCGAGACGGTCCACCAGCGCCGCCACCCAGACGAGCAGCGCCGCCATCTGCGCCATGAAGGTGCCGGCGGAGGCGAGGTCCTTCACGGTCCCGATCATCGGGTGATGGCCCGGATGGACGTGGTCGCAGAGTTTCTCGACGGCTGTGTTGAGGAACTCCGCGGCCAGCATCAGCAGCAGGCTGACCATCAGGGCGACGCGCACCCAGAGCGTCGCGCCGAGGAACAGTGCGACCGGGATCCCGAGCGCCAGGAGCACGAGTTCCTGCCTCACGGCCCGCTCGGTGCGCGCGCCGTGACGCAGGCCGCGCCAGGAGTTGAGGAAGGCGAGGACCAGGGCGTTCATCGGATGGCGGCCTCCGGCACGGACCGGCTGATCCACTTGGCGAGCAGCGGGCCGGTGAGCAGCACCACGAACAGGCGCAGGGTCTGGACGGCCAGCACGAAGGAGACGTCCGCCTTCGAGCCGACCGCGATGATCGCCACCGAGTCGAGGCCGCCGGGGCTCGTGGCGAGGATCGCGGTCAGCAGGTCGATGGGCAGCAGGAGGGTCAGACCCCAGCCCCACGCCGCGCAGAGGGCGATGACCGAGAAGGTCGCCGCCAGGATGCCCGGCAGGGCGGTGACGGTCAGGCGCAGCGTCTCGCGGGTGAAGCGCAGTCCCACGTAGATGCCGATGCAGGCGTAGGCGAGTTCGAGGAGCGGTATCGGCAGCGCCATCCGGACGAGCCCGGTGGCGTGGAGCAGGCTGCCGAGAACCATCGGCCCGATCTGCGCGCCGGCCGGAACCCGCAGGGCGAGCGCCGCGCCCGCGCCCACGACGGCGACCGCGAGCGTCGCCAGCAGCGAGAGCGGACCGGTGACCTCGCCGGCGCCGGCCGACGCCCCCGGGACCGGGGCCTCCATCAGGAAGCGTGCGGCCAGCGAGGCCGAGAACACCACGGCGGCGACGCGCACGTACTGCATGAAGGCGACAAGACGCGGATCGGCGCCGAAATCCTCGGCCATCGCCACCATGGCGGAGGCGCCGCCGGGGGACGAGCCCCAGGCCGCGGTGGTCCCGGGGAGCACGCGCAGGCGGGTCAGGATCCAGCCGACGAGGCCGCTGACCGCGACGGTGACCAGCACGACCGCGACGATGAGCGGTCCGTCCTCCATCAGGGTCTGGGCGATCTGCCCGGTGACGGCGTGCGCGACGAGGCAGCCGATCGCCGCCTGGGAGGCCTGGAACGCGGGCCGCGGGACGCGCAGGCGCGAGCCGCCGACGCCGAAGGCGATGGCCGCGATCATCGGCCCGAGCAGCAGCGCGGCCGGGAACTGCGCCTGCATCAGGCCGTACGACACGGCCGCCGACGCGGCGGCGAGGGCGGCCCAGAGGCCGAGGGTGCGGAGAGGGGGCAAGGCGACCGATCGGGAGAGGCCCGCTTCAGCCGGCAGGCGTCAGGCGCGCGCTATACCGCAATATTGGCCCTGTCACGGCAGAGTTTCGGCACGGCGCCCCCGCGCGGAACTCAGGGCTCGCGCGTGAGGGCCGCGAAGGCGGCGTCGAGGCGCGCCCGGGCGTCGGCCAGGCCCTTCCGGCGGGCGTCGAGCCAGTCGCGGTCGGTCCGCAGCCGCGCCTGCGCGGCGCCCAGCATCCGCCGGACCTCCGCGGGCTGAGGGCCGCCGAGCCCCTTCGCGGCGTCGATCATGCCGCGGGCCGACAGCGCCGCCCGGAAGCGGGCCTCGTCGAGGGGCAGGTCCGGCTTCAGCCCCGACCCCGCCGCGGCCTCGGCGTAGATGCGCCGCACCTCCGGGAAGGGCAGGTCGGCCGGGCGCAGGTCGTGGCCGCGGCCGTAACTCACGAGCTCGGACGCGAAGTGGTGGCCGAGCCGGAACGGCACGTCGGCCTCGCGCTGGAGCGTGTCGGCGAGCTCGGTGGTGGTGGAGTAGTCCGCCGCGACCTCGTCGGCGGCGCGCGCCCGGTCCACGACCAGCCCGTCGAGGACGCGCGTCCAGCGCCGGCACATCTCGGCGGCCTCGGCCAGGGTCCGTCCCGGCGGCTCGGCTTGGTTGCGCTTGTAGTCCGGCATGCCGGAATCGACGTTGTGCGCCATGATGACGAAGGCCTGGGCGGCCCCCACGACGTCGCTGGCCTTCATGCGCAGGCTGTAGAGCGCGACGGGGTTGCGCTTCTGCGGCATGATGCTGCTCGGCCCGGTGAGCGCGCCCTCCCGCAGCAGGATCCAGGGCCGGGTCTGGTGGTACTGCGCGTAGAGATCCTGCGCGAAGCTGCCGGCGGTGGTGGCGAAATTCGCCGCGAGCCCGGTCAGCTCGAGCCCCATATCCATCGGCGCGAGCTGGCCGGAATCGTAGCTGTTCTCCACCGGCGCGTCGAAGCCGAGCAGCGCCGCCAGCCTCTCGCGATCCACCGGGAAGCTCGACGTGCCGAGGGCGGCCGCGCCCAGGGGCGACAGGTTCAGCCGCGCCCAGGTCTCCCGGAGGCGGTCGGCATCGCGGGCGAGGACGGATGCGTAGCCCAGGTAGACGTGGCCGAGCGTCGTCGGCTGGGCCTGCACCCCGTTGGTGTAGGCCGGGACGATCGTGTCGGCCTCGCGCTCGGCCACCGCCAGCAGGGCCGCCCGGGTCTCGTCGAGCGCCTTGGCCAGGTTCAGGAGACGGTCGCGCTGCTCGAGCTTCAGCACCGTCGGGATGATGTCCTGGCGGCTGCGCCCGGAATGCATCCGCGTGGCGTCGGCCCCCGCGATGGCGGTGATCAGCGGCTCGATCCGCAGGTAATCGTCCGGCCGCTCGGCGCCCGGCTTGGCGGCGTCGGCGGCGACCTGGTCGAGGGCGCGGGCGACGGTCGCGCCCAGCGCCCGCGGCACGATGCCGGTCTCCACCGTCATCACCAGGGAGGCGCGGTTGATCTGGTCGATCCGGGCGAAGCTGTCCTTCGGCTCGGCGCGCGCGCCCGCGGGGATCAGCAGCGCCAGTACGGCCCAGACCATCGTGCGCCGCATCGAGCCGCTCCCTGTCGTCACCCGTCCTGATAGACCGGTCGCGGCCCCTCTTCCTATTCACAACCGCTCAAGGTGGGCGTCCGCGGCGGCTCAGGCGACGGCCTCGCCGTCGCGGCAGGCGGCCGTGCCCGCTGGCGCGTGCGCCCGGAAGAAGGCGGCCAGGCTCGCGAGGCCGGCGGCCCGCGGATCGCTCGCGCGCCAGACCAGCGCGATGGTCCGCCCCGGGCCGTCGACGTCGAAGGCGCGGGTGACCGTCAGGCCGCTGGGATCGGGGCTCGCCGGCACCGCCAGCGCCGGCAGCAGCGTGTAGCCGGCGCCGGCCGCCACCATCGAGCGGAGCGTCTCCAGGCTGGTGGCGTGGCGGCCGACCGACGAACCGGCGCCGCAGGCGGCGATCGCCTGGTCGCGCAGGCAGTTGCCCTCGTCGAGGAGCAGCAGGTCCGGCCCCGCGATCTCGTTGGCGGAGAGCGCGCCGCCCCGGGCGAGGGTGTGCTCGGCCGGGCAGGCGAGCCAGAACGGCTCGACGAACAGCGGCGAGACCGCGAGCCCGTGCGACGGCAGCGGCAGCGAGACCAGGGCCGCGTCGATGCGCCCGTCGCGCAGCCCCTCGACGATGTCGGCCGTCCGCGATTCGGACAGCGAGAGCATCAGCAGCGGGTACTGCTCGCGCAGGGGCCGCAGCACCAGCGGGAAGAAGTAGGGGCCGAGCGTCTGGATCGCCGCCAGCACGAGACGCCCGGTGAGCGGCGAGCCGCGCCCCTCGCTGGCCAGCGCCAGGAGCCGCTGCGCCTCCGCCAGGACGACCCGCGCCTGCCGGACGATGGCCTGGCCCGCCTCGGTGAGCAGGATCCGCCGGTTCGAGCGCTCGAACAAAGTCAGGCCGAGCGCGGTTTCCAGCTTACGGACCTGCACGCTCAGCGTCGGCTGGCTGACGTTGCAGCGCTCGGCAGCCCGGCCGAAATGCCCCTCGTCGGCGACGGCGACGACGTATTCGAGATCGCGGAGGGAGAGGCCGGCCAGATTCATAGGCTGCGTCTATCAGAACCTTTGTGACGATGCATTTGCCTCGGGGTCACGCCCCAGTCATAACCCTTCACCAGAACGGTTCCAGGCTGACTCCGCTGTCCACCGAGAGCCTTCGCAGTACGGAGAGACGGTACGCATGAGCGATCAACGCCCGATCCTGACAACCCGCCAGGGCCATCCGGTCCGCGACAACCAGAGCACCCGCACGGTCGGTGAGCGGGGCCCGGCCACGCTCGAGAACTACCAGTTCATCGAGAAGATCACGCACTTCGACCGCGAGCGGATCCCGGAGCGCGTCGTCCACGCCCGCGGCGCCGGCGCCCACGGCTGGTTCGAGGCCTACGGCAAGATCGGCGACGAGCCGGCCTCCAAGTACACCCGCGCGCGCGTGCTGAACGAGACCGGCGTGAAGACGCCGATGTTCGTGCGCTTCTCGACGGTCGCCGGCGCCAAGGAGAGCCCGGAGACCGAACGTGATCCGCGCGGCTTCGCGGTCAAGTTCAAGACCGTCGACGGCAACTGGGACCTCGTGGGCAACAACCTCAAGGTCTTCTTCATCCGCGACGCGATCAAGTTCCCCGACATGATCCACGCGTTCAAGCCGGACCCGGTGACGAACCGGCAGGAGGCGTGGCGCTTCTTCGACTTCGTGGCCCAGCACCCCGAGTCGATCCATATGGTGACGCACCTGAAGTCGCCCTGGGGCATCCCGGCCAATTACCGCGAGATGGAAGGCTCGGGCGTCAACACCTACAAGCTGGTCAACGACCAGGGTGAGGCCGTGCTCTGCAAGTTCCACTGGGAGCCGAAGCAGGGCGTGCGCAACCTGACCTCGCAGCAGGCCTCCGAGATCCAGGCCAAGGATGTCGGCCACGCGACCCGCGACCTGTACGACAACATCAAGGCCGGGAATTTCCCCGAGTGGGAATTCTGCGTCCAGATCATGCCGGACGGCCCGAACGACCACCTGTCGTTCGACCCGCTGGACGACACGAAGCTGTGGCCGGTCGACCAGTTCCCGCTGCTGCCGGTGGGCCGCATGGTGCTCGACCGCGTGCCGGACAACTTCTTCGCCGAGGTCGAGCAGTCCGCCTTCGGCACCGGCGTGCTGGTCGACGGCATCGACTTCTCGGACGACAAGATGCTGCAGGGGCGGACGCTGTCCTACTCGGACACGCAGCGCTACCGCGTCGGCGCCAACTACCTCCAGCTGCCGATCAACGCGCCGCAGCCCGGCGTGAAGGTCTACTCGAACCAGCGCGACGGTCAGATGGCCTACACGGTCGACGGCACCGGCCCGAACAGGCACATCAACTACGAGCCCTCGACGCTGGCCGAGGGCCTGCGCGAGGCGCCGAAGCCCGCCAAGGACTACCACCAGCCGGTGGAGGGCCGCCTCGGCCGCTACCAGACCTCGCGGACCGAGGACGACTACACCCAGGCTGGCGTCCGGTACCGCTCGTTCCAGGATTGGGAGCGCGACGACCTGATCGCCAACCTCGTGGCCGACATGAAGCAGTGCCCCGAGCCGATCCAGCTGCGGATGGTCTGGCACTTCTGGCACGCCGACGAGGATTACGGCCGCCGCGTCGCCGAGGGCGCCGGGATCGATCTGGAGAAGGCCAAGGCCCTGCCGCCGCTGCCGGGCCGCGCCGCGCCGGGCAAGCGCCTGCAGTCCGAGACCCTGACCGACGGCTCGCAGGCGCACCGGGTCGCCGCCGAGTAAGCCTCGCGCGCGCGCTCATCGACACAGCCCCGCGCGGTCACCCGGCCGCGCGGGGTTCTCGTTTGCGGAACGGACGGGGGCGAAGATGGCGAGTGTCGTGCACCGCGGGCCCGGCCCGAACGCCGTCATCGGCGGCATGCGGGTCACCTATCTCGCGCGCAGCGACGAGACGGCCGACGGCCTCGGCATCTACCGCGTCACGATGGATCCCCGGACGCCGGGCGCGGGACTGCACCGCCACGCCCGGCTGACCGAGACCTTCTCGGTCGAGGCGGGCCGGCTCGCCCTGCACGTCGACGGTGCCGACCACGACCTCGGACCGGGCGACTTCGCGCTCATCCCGCCCGGCGTCGCGCACGCCTTCGCCAATCGCGGCGACCGCCCGGTGCGCTTCACGCTGAGCTTCGCGCCGGCGCTCGGCCGCGAGGGCTTCTTCGAGGGTCTGGCCCGCCTCGCCGCGGAGGGACGGCTCGGCGACGCCGCCGCGATGACCGACCTGATGGCCCGCTACGATCAGGAACCGCTGGCCGGGTTCGCCGGCTGGAGTTCGGTCAGCGGCTGAGCGGCCGGATCCCGCAGCTCGGGTTCGGCCGCGCTGACCTTCCGGTCGCGTCCGGCGGCGAGCCCGATCAGGATCGCCGCGACGGTGATGCCGACGAACAGGGCGCCCGGCACGGTCCAGCCGCCGGTCGCCTCGTGGGCGAGACCGAAGACCAGCGGCCCCAGCGCGGCGCAGGTGTAGCCGATGCCCTGCGCCATGGCCGAGAGGCCGGCGGCGCTCGCCGCGTCCGCGGCGCGCAGCACGATCAGGGTCAGGCCCAGCCCGAAGCAGCCGCCGATCCCGAAGCCCAGCGCGCATGCGGCGGGGATCCGCACGAATTCCGCCCCGAAGGCGAGGACCACGAAGGCGGCGGCCGTCAGGCCGGGAATCACGACGATCCAGGCGCGCTGGTCGCGGGCGCGGGCCGCCAGCATGGCGACCAGCAGCGCGCCCGGCGCCTGAACCAGCGTCGCCAGCGAGGCGTAGAGCCCGGCATTCAGCGGCGTCAGCCCGCGGCCCTGCAGCAGCAGCGGCAGCCAGCCGAACAGGATGTAGGCGAGCGACGATTGCAGGCCCATGAAGCCCGTCACCCACCACGCGAGCGGGTTGCGGAGCAGCCGCCCGGCCGAGGGCGCGGCGGTCGAGGCGGTCCGGCGGGCGAACGGGATCCACACGAAGGCCGCCACCAGCGCGGGCAGCGACCAGATCGCCAGGGCGGAGGGCCAACCGCCCCCGAGGGCGTGCTCCACCGGCACCGAGGCCCCGGCGCCCGCGGCCGCGCCGAGGCACAGGGTCATCGTGTAGAGGCCCGTCATCAGGCCGCCGTTGCCGGCGAAATCGCGCTTCACCAGCGCCGGCAGCAGGACGTTGTCGATCCCGATCCCGACGGCCGCCAGCGCCGTCCCGGCGAAGAGCGGCACGAGCCCGCCGAGACCGCGCAGCGTCAGGCCGGCGACGAGGATCGTCGAGCCGGCGAGCACGGCGAGGTCGGGCCCGATCCGGCGGATCAGCGGCGCGGCCAGCGCGCAGGCGATGCCGAGGCACAGGACCGGCAGCGTCGTGAGGATGGCGGCGCCGCCGGCGCCGAGCCCCGTGCCGTCCCGGATCGTCGCCAGCAGCGGGCCGACCGTGCTCAGCGCCGGGCGCAGGTTGAACGCGACCAGCATCAGCGCGAGGCCGAGCAGGAACCGGTTGGCCGTCGCCCGGTCCGCGCTCACGGCCGCCGCCGCGCGATCACGGCCCCGCCCAGGCAGGCGGCCAGCATCAGCGCGAAGGCGGCGTCGCCGAACTGGCCGTAGAGCGTGCCGCCGACGATGCGGGCGGGCAGGTCGGCGTCGAGCCAGGTCTCGGTGTCGAGCGCGGTGCGGGCGACGACGCGGCCGTGCGGGTCGATCACCGCGGAGATCCCGGTATTGGCGTCGCGCACGAGCGGCAGACCCTCCTCGACGGCGCGCAGGCGCGCCTGGGCGAGGTGCTGGCGCGGCCCCGGCGTGTCGCCGAACCACGCGTCGTTGGTGACGTTCAGGATCAGCCCCGGCGGCTGCGGGGACGGCGCGGCGTGCCCGGCGGGCAGGATCGCGCCCGGGAAGATCGCCTCGTAGCAGATGGTCGCCGCGACCGGCGGCAGGCCCGGCACCGTCAGGATCCGCTGCCCGGCGAGCGTCCCGGCCGAGAACCCGCCGGGGATCGCCACGAACTGGCGCAGCCCCACGGTCCGCAGGGCGGCGTCGAGGGGCGCGGGGAGGTACTCCCCGAACGGGACGAGGTGGACCTTATCGTAGCTGTCGGAGATCCGGCCGTCCGGGCCGATCACCAGGACGGCGTTGTAGAAGCGCAGGCGCTCGCCCGGCAGCGGCTCCTCGGCGCGGGCCGCCCCGGTGATCAGGTGCTGCCCGGGCTTGAGGCCGGCCGCCACCTTGGCCAGGGCGTCGGGGTCGCGCTGGATCAGGAACGGGAAGGCCGATTCCGGCCAGACGATGTGGGTCGGTTCCGGCGCACCGGCCTCCGTCGGGCGCTGGCTCAGCTCGATGTAGCGGTCGACGATGTCGGCCCGGTTCTCGGGCCTGAACTTGGCGTCCTGGGGCAGGTTGGGCTGGACGAGCCGCAGCCGGACACCCGTGACCACCGGGTCGGGCGGACCGAGCCGCTCGGCCCCGTAGAGCGCCAGGCCGGCGAGGACGATCGCGGCGGCGGCGCTCGGCCCGAACCGGGCGCGCGGATTCGCGCCGGTGGCGAGCGTCGCGGGCGCCGCGCAGACCAGCGCGGCCAGGATGCACAGGCCGTAGAGCCCGATCGCCGCCGCCCCCTGCATCAGCCAGAGGTTCTGGGCCAGCGCCATCCCGAGGGTGTTCCAGGGGAACCCCGTGAACAGGTGGCCGCGCAGCCAGTCGGCCGCGCCGAGCCCGAAGGCCAGGGCGGCGATCCGCGCCGCGCCCCGCCCCCAGAGCAGGCCCGCGGCGCCGAAACCGGCGCCGTAGAACAGGCCGAGGACGAAGGGCAGGCCGATCACGCCCAGCGGCAGGGCCCAGAGGAACTCGTCGGCCTCGACCAGGAAGGCCTGGCCCAGCCACCAGAGCCCGGCAGTGAGATAGCCGAAGCCCCAGGCCCAGCCGATGAGGAAGCATGGCCCGAATCGCCGGAGTGTCGTCCGACCGGCCGCAGCCCCGTCCTGCAGCCAGACCGCGATCGTCAGGGAGACCGCGAGGGCCGGGAGGAGCCCGTAGGGCGGCATCGCCAGCGCGCCCAGGGCGCCGGCGAGCCACGCCAGCCCGAGCCGGCGCCAGCCGGTCAGGCGCGCGATCGCCAGCACCGCGCCGGGGACGCGCGCCCGCTCCGGATCGGACATGGGACCCGGGATCGGCCCGCGCATCGGTGCGCCGGCCGCCGCGGGCGACCGGGCGAAACCGTCCACCAGACCCGTCACGCCGCGACCGTCACGGGTGCGGCGTCTCGGCGACCGGGGCGTTCGCGGGCGGCGGCAGGGCGAGCGGCACGACATTGCCGATGCGCGCCGCGCCCTTGTGGAACCGGAGCCGCTTCAGGCGGCGCGGATCGGCGTCGAGCACCTCGAACTCGAGGTCCCCGGGGCCGGCGATCAGCTCGCCGCGCGACGGGACGCGGCCCGCCAGCGTCACGATCATGCCGCCCAGCGTGTCGATCTCCTCGGCCATCTCGCCGACGGCCGCGACGAGGTCGACGCCCGTCACCTCGGAGACCTCGGCCAGCGGCGTGCGCGCGTCGGCCACGAAGACCTCGCCCTCACCCTCGACGCGCTGGACGTGCTTGTCCTCGGCCACGTCGTGCTCGTCCTCGATATCGCCGACCACGACCTCGATCAGGTCCTCGATGGAGATCAGCCCGTCGGTGCCGCCGTACTCGTCGATGACCAGCGCCATGTGGGTGCGGGTCGCCTGCATCCGCACCAGCAGGTCGATCGCCGGCATGGAGGGTGGCACAAACAGGACCGGCCGCTGGATGCGCGCCGCCGCGAGCGTGGTCGTCAGGTCGACCTTGCCGAGGTCCAGGCCGCGCGGCAGGCGCGCCGCGGGCCGGCGCGGGCGCGGTGCGGTCGGCGTGTCCGCCGCACCGTCGACCGCGAGATCGGCGGCCTTCGCGACGGCGGGCGCGCTGCGCCGGGCCGGCTCGGCCTTGGCGGCGATGTGGTCGACGAGGTCGCGGATGTGGACCATGCCGCGGGGATCGTCGAGGGTCTCGCCGTAGACCGGCAGCCGGGAATGGCCGGCCGTGCGGAACAGCTTGAGCAACTCGCCGAGGCTCGTGTCGTTCGAGACGGCGACGATGTCGGCCCGGGGGACCATCACGTCGTCGACGCGCACCTTGTGCAGGCCGAGGACGTTCTTGAGCATGACGCGCTCGAGCGGGGTGAGGCCGCTCTCGCCGGCGTCCGGCTCCGCCAGCGCCTCCTCAAGACCCTCGCGCAGCGAATCGCGCGGCTTGAGATGGAGCGCCTGGAGCAGGCGGTCGTACCAGGGCTCCCGGTGCTGGGACTCGCCCTCGGTGGAACTGGGCGCGGCCAGGGCCGCGCCGCGACTTCGATCGTTGCTCATGTCTCTCGGGTCTGGGGTCGCTCGGACGTCGTGCGCTCAGGCATAGGGATCCGGGATGCCGAGGGTCGCGAGTGCCGCGACCTCGAGGGCTTCCATGGCATCGGCCTCGGCCTCGCCGATCTCGTGGTCCTGACCGAGACAATGCAGGGTGCCATGGACGAGGAGGTGGGCGAGGTGATTCTGGAGCGGCTTCGACTGCTCGGCACTCTCGCGCACCAGGGTCTCGTACGCAAGGACCACGTCGCCGAGGGGCGCGGCGGTCCCGGCATGCCGCGGCTGCGGGGCGGCCGGGAAGGACAGGACGTTGGTGGGCTTGTCCTTGCCGCGCCAGGTCCTGTTGAGTTCCCGGACGGCGGCGTCGTCGGTCAGCAGGACGCTGACCTCGACGGGACCGTCCGGCCTCTCGGGGGCGACGGCGAGCCCGGCCTCGACGGCGCGGGTGACGAGGGCCTCGAGGTCCGGAACCGCCGTCTCCCAGCGCGCGTCCTCGACGGCGAGGTCGATCTCGTGGGGCATGGTCACGCCAGGGGCCGGCGGCGGGGATTCGGGTTGCGGTCGGCCTCCGCGCTGCCGTGGGCGGCGCGCTCATAGGCGGTCACGATCCGGCGGACGAGGTCGTGGCGGACCACGTCGACGTCCTTGAACCGCACGTGCCCGATCCCCTCGACGCCCTCCAGCACGCTGACCGCTTCCACGAGGCCGGATTTCTGGCCCGGCGGCAGGTCGATCTGGCTCGGATCGCCGGTGATGATCATGCGCGAGCCCTCGCCCAGGCGGGTGAGGAACATCTTCATCTGCATGGAGGTGGTGTTCTGCGCCTCGTCGAGCAGCACCACCGCGTTGGTGAGGGTTCGGCCGCGCATGAAGGCGAGCGGCGCGATCTCGATCTGGCCGGTCTGGAGGCCGCGATCGACGTGGCGGGCCTCCATGAAGTCGTACAGGGCGTCGTAGATCGGGCGGAGGTAGGGGTCGACCTTCTCGCGCATGTCCCCCGGCAGGAAGCCCAGGCGCTCGCCGGCCTCGACCGCGGGCCTGGACAGGATCAGCCGCTCGGCATGGCCCTGCTCTAGGAGCGACACGGCGTGGCCGACGGCGAGCCAGGTCTTGCCGGTCCCGGCCGGGCCCTCGGCGAAGACCAGCTCGTTGGTGCGCAGGAGCTTGATGTAGGCGTCCTGTGCCGGGTTGCGCGCCCGCACGGCCCCGCGCTTGCGGGTGGCGATCTGCTCGAAATGCGGCCTGTCGGCCTCGGCCGCGATGACCTCGGCCGGGAACAGGGTCGCCTGCGCGGTGGCCTCGCGGATGGCGCCGTCCACGTCGCCGAGGGTCAGCGTGCTGCCGCCGGTCCGCACCCGGGCGTAGAGCTTCTGGAACACCCGCCGCGCCGTCTCGGCGGCGTCGGCCGGCCCCTTGATGACGAGGTGGTTGCCGAGCGCGGTGGCGGTGACCTCCAGCCGGCGTTCGATATGGGCGACGTTCTGGTCGTACTGGCCGAAGACGAGGCTCGCGAGGCGGTTGTCGTCGAAGGTCAGCGGCACCTCGACCGCCTCGTCCGATCCGGCCGGCCGCGCCGCCGGGCCGCGCCCCTTGAGCGCGCCGCGCGCGCCCGCACCGTCCGACGCGCTCAAGCCGCCATCCTCGCCATCATCCCGACCGCTCCGCTCCTCACGCCGCCGCAGCCGCGGAGACGAGTTCCCCGAACAGGCTGTTGGACCCCGCCTCGGTGATCCGCACGGGCACGACCTGTCCGATATGGTGAGGCGCGGCGTCGAACTGGACGGCCAGCAGGTGCGGCGTCTTGCCCGCGACCTGACCGGGATGCCGCCCGGGCTTCTCGACCAGAACGTCGAAGACCCGCCCGACGGCCGCCCGCTGATAGGCGTGGCGCTGGCCGTCGAGGAGCGCCTGCAACTCGGCGAGCCGGGCCGCCATCACGGCCTCCGGCACCTGATCGGTGCGGTCGGCGGCCGGCGTGCCGGGGCGTGGGCTGTACTTGAACGAGAAGGCGCTCTCGAAGCCGACGTCGCGCACGAGCCGCAGGGTCTCGGCGAAGTCCGCGTCGGTCTCGCCGGGGAAGCCGACGATGAAGTCGGAGGACAGGGCGATGTCGGGCCGCGCCGCGCGGATCCGGTCCATCAGCCGGCGGTACTGGTCGCCGGTATGCTTGCGGTTCATCGCGGCGAGGATCCGGTCGGAGCCCGACTGCACCGGGAGGTGCAGGTAGGGCATCAGGGCCGGCACCTCGGCGTGCGCCCGGATCAGGGCGTCGTCGAAGTCGTTCGGGTGGCTCGTCGTGTAGCGGATCCGCGCGATGCCGGGGATCTTCGCCACCGCGCGCACCAGGTCGGCGAGGCCCGCGGGCGCGCCGTCGGGGCCGTCGCCGTGATAGGCGTTGACGTTCTGGCCGATCAGCGTGATCTCGCGGACGCCGCCGTCGGCGAGCTTCTCGGCCTCGGCGAGCACCGCCGCCACGGAGCGCGAGACCTCCGCGCCCCGCGTGTAGGGCACCACGCAGAAGGCGCAGAACTTGTCGCAGCCCTCCTGAACGGTGAGGAAGGCCGACGAACCGAGCGTCCGCCGGCGGGGCAGGTGGTCGAACTTGTCCTCGACCGGGAACTCGGTGTCGACGACGCGGCGCTCGCGGGAGCGCGCCAGCAGGTCTGGCAGCCGGTGATAGCTCTGCGGGCCGACGACCACGTCGACGGCGGGCTGGCGCGCCTGGATCTCGGCGCCCTCGGCCTGGGCGACGCAGCCCGCGACTACGATGCGCGTGTCGAGGCCCTGCGCCTTCCGCTCACCCTTGAGCACGCGCAGGCGGCCGAGTTCGGAATAGACCTTCTCGGCGGCCTTCTCGCGGATGTGGCAGGTGTTGAGGACGACGACGTCCGCGTCCTCGACCGTGTCGGTCGCCGTGTAGCCCTCGGCGCCGAGGACGTCGGCCATGCGGGCCGCGTCGTAGGCGTTCATCTGGCAACCGTAGGATTTGACGAAAGCCTTCTTCAACGCGCGCCGTCCCGAACCGTCCGATAATCCTTGCACCCGCCCCGCGGGGCCCGGCACGCGGCCTGTAGCACGGATCGCGGGGGCCGTCGCGGCGCCCGAAACGCAACCGGCCGCCCGAGGGCGGCCGGTCAGAGGCTGTCGCGGTCGAACCGGCCTCAGTGGGCGGCCGGCGCCGCCGCGGGCAGGTCGATGACCATCTGCTGGAAGAACGGCACGTAGGCCTGCAGCATCACGAACAGCCCGACGAGGCAGGCCAGCGCGATCGAGTGCCAGAACACGAAGCGCAGGATCTTGCCTTCCTGGCCGAAATAGCCGGTGGCCGTGGAGGCGACGACGATCGACTGGGCGTCGACCATCTTGCCCATCACGCCGCCCGACGAGTTCGCCGCCGCCATCAGCACGCCCGAGAGGCCGAGCTGCTCGGAGGTGATCCTCTGGAGGCCGCCGAACAGCACGTTCGAGGCCGTGTCGGAACCCGTGAGCGCCACGCCGAGCCAGCCGAGCAGCGTCCCGAAGAATGGGTAGAGGATGCCGGTGCCCGCGAAGGCGAGGCCGAGCGTGGCGTCGACGCCCGCGTAGCGGGTGAGGACGCCGAGCGCGAGCATCGCCGCGATGGTGATGAGCGAGTAGCGCAGGGCCCAGATGGTCTCGAAGTAGGCGGTGACGAGGCGCAGCGGCGAGAACCGCATGATCAGGCCGGAGATGATCGCCGCGATCAGCACGCCCGTGCCGGTGTACGACATGTAGGTGAACAGGAAGACCGCGCCCTCCGGCACCGGCTTGGCCACCACCGGCGGCACCTTCATGATCACGTTGTGCAGGCCCGGCACCTCGTATTTCCAGGTGAAGAGCGGGTTGACGATGCCCTTGAACCAGCCGGTTCCCCAGACCGCGACGATGACCGAGAGGACGATCCACGGCACCCAGGCCATCAGGATCTCGCCCTGCGAGGCGGTGCGGGCGCCGGTATGGACCGGGGGCGTGCCGGGCACACCGGCGCCGAGCGCCACGGGCCGCGGACCGGCGACGGCGAGCGACGGATCGTGGCCGCGCAGGGCCGGCGACGACCAGATCTCCTTGGGCTGCCAGACCTTCAGGAACAGCACCAGGGCGAGCATCGAGGCGAGCGAGGCGCCGATATCGACGATCCACGGGTTGACGTAGTTCGAGATCAGGAACTGCGCGACCGCGAAGGAGGCGCCGCAGACCAGGATCGGCGGCCACACCCGGATCATGCCGCGGAAGCCCGCGAACACCCAGATCAGCCAGAACGGCACGATCAGCGAGAACAGCGGCAGCTGCCGGCCGATCATCGCGCCGAGGATCTCCGGCGGGTAGCCGGTGACCGAGGCGAGGCCCTGGATCGGCGCGCCGAGCGCCCCGAAGGCCACCGGCGCGGTGTTGGCGATCAACGACAGGCCGGAGGCGGCCAATGGCGAGAAGCCGAGGCCGATCAGGATGGCGCCCGTGACGGCGACCGGCGTGCCGAAGCCGCCCGCGCCCTCGAAGAAGGCGCCGAACGCGAAGGCCACCAGGAGCAGCTGGAGGCGTCGGTCCGCGGTGATGCCCGCCACCGACTGCTGCAGGATCGCGAACCAGCCCTTCTCCACCGTGAGCCGGTAGAGGAAGATGACGTTGAGGATGATCCAGCCGATCGGGAAGAAGCCCGTGACCATCCCGAGGATGGCGGCGCGGGTGGCGAGATCGGTCGGCATGCCGAAGCCGACGATGGCCACCAGCATGGCGAGGCCGAGGGCGATGACGGCCGCGATATGGGCCTTCACGCGCCCGCTGGCGATCATGGCGAGCAGTGCGATGACCGGCACTGAAGCGGCGAGCGTCGAGAGCCACGGGCTCCCGAACGGGTCGTAAACCTGGTTCCAGGTTTGCACCGGGCGTCCTCCAATAATTTCCGTCTGTTCCGGATTGCGGCCTAGCTAGCAGACGTGTTCCGGCCGCTCAATGCGTTGAATCATGTATTCTGACGGTGACTCCACCGGCTTTCTCTCGCGCGGATCGGCGGATCCGCCCGGTCGAACAGCGTCGGCTAGGTCTCGAAAGGATCAGACCCGTCCGGACCAGGCGTAAAATCTGGATCTGAGACAGGATTCCGTTCGCGTCCAGGAGCTTAGGCGTGGAGAAGCAGGCCGCGCGCGCCGCCCACGGTGCCGGGGTCGCGGGCGCGCCGGCTCCGGATCCCGACGCGGGAGCAGCGTCCGGCGCAGCGCCGAGGGTTCAGACCGGCGCGATCTCCGGCCCCTGGAGACCGATCTCCGGGGCGGCCGGCCGCGCGTCGGGTGCCGGGACGGTGCCGGCGCCCGTGCCGGCGCCCCGCAGGGCCGCGCGCACCTCGGCTTCGGCGGCCGCGGTGGCGACCTTCCGGTCGGTGGTCGCCTCGAAGGGGATCGGCGCGCCCCAGACCACGTGCACGTCGATGGGGCCGCCCTGCACGAAGGTCGCGAGGTGCGGCACCAGCTCCATGTCGCCGTACCACGCGATCTCCGCGCGCTCGGCGCGCGTGACCGGCAGGCCGTTGCGCCGTGGATAGGCGATGGCGAGCGGCTGGAGGCGCACCCGTCCGCGCCCGGCCTCGGCCTGCAGCGCCGCGCGGGCGGCGCCGACGAGGGAGGAGCGGAACGGCAGGAGCCGGGTCCCGTCGCCGGTGGTCCCCTCCGCGAACAGGACGACCAGTTCCCCCTCGGCCAGGCGGTGGCCCATGGCGGTGCTGACGCTCGCGGTCGCGCCGCGGCGCTGCCGGTCGATGTAGATCGTCCGCTGGAGCCCCGCGAGGACGCCGATCAGCGGCCAGCCGGCGATCTCGGACTTCGCCACGAAGGAGAGCGGCCGCAGCGAGCCCACCGCGATGATGTCGAGCCACGAGACGTGGTTGGCGAGCACCAGCGCGGCCTCGCCGGGAGCCGGGGGCGTCCCGCTCTGCGTGACCCGCACCCCGAACAGCCACAGGAAGACGCGGTGGAACAGGATCGGCGCCAGGGTCGCGCGGCGGCCGAGGAGCCGCAGGGCGATCCAGTGGGGCGGTCCCAGCACCGCGAAGGCGAGGGCGAGGGCCGCGACGCGCCAGGCGATGCCGAGGCGGCTCACGGCGTCACAGGTCGGCGCTCATCGTCAGCGCGGTCGCCCGGCTGCCGTCGGCCTTGAGATAGTAGCCGGTGCGCGAACCGACCTGCCGGAAGCCGTGCCGGGCGTAGAGCCGCAGCGCGGGAGCGTTGCCCTCGTCGACCTCCAGATGCACCCGGGCGACGCCGTCGAGGGCGAGGCTCGCCAGATGCTCGCGGAGCAGCTTGCGGCTGTGGCCGCCGCCGCGCAGAGCCGGGGACAGCACGACCGTCAGGATCTCGGCCTCGTCGGCGGCCCGGCGCGAGAGCACGAAGCCCTGGAGCACGCCCGCGCGCCAGAGGGCGTGCGCGTGGGTCGAGCGCTCGCAGAGCATCCGCTCGAACTCGTGCGCGTCCCAGGGGCGCGCGAAGGCGGTCGCGTGGAGGCGGGCGAGGGCAGGGGCCTGCGCGGCGTCGCGGAGCGGCGCGACGTAGGGCTCCGGGGTCAGCGCGTCCCACCACGCGAACCACCAGTCGAAGGGCCAGAAGGGCAGCGGGCGCGTCATCGCCGTGCGATCCGCGCGTGGTCCTGCGGCCGGGCATCCGGCCCCCGCAGGTAGAGGGGCCGCGCCAGGGCCTGCGCCGGGTCGGCGACGAGGCCGAGAGAGGCCACCGCCGCGATATCGGGACCGCCGACATGGGCGACGCGCGCCGCGACGCCGCGTGCGGCGAGCGCGGCGGCCAGCATCGGCGCGCCGGAACCGGTCAGCACCACCGGGCCGTCGCCCAGCTGCTCGGCCGCCGCCTCGACGGCGAGGTGCGCGGGCGCGAGGCCGTCGCCCGGCCCGAGGGCCTGCACGTAGACGGCGCCATGGCGGGCGTCGATCACCGCGGCGATCGTGTCCGCGACGGTGTCGGCCAGGAGCGGCGCGAGGAGCGCCGAGAGGGTGCCGACGCCGACGACGGGCTTGCCGGTCGAGAGGCCGATGGCGCGGGCCGCCGACAGGCCGACCCGCAGCCCGGTGTAGCTGCCGGGCCCGACCGTCACGGCGACCCGGTCGATCGCCTCAAATCCGCCCTCGACCCGGGCGATCACCCGCTCGATCAGCGGCAGCAGGGATTCCGCGTGGCCGCGCGCCATGGGCAGCGACTCGGCGGCGAGGGGCGCCTCGGACTCCTCCGCCATGACGCAGGCGGCGCAGGTGTCCAGCGCTGTGTCGATGGCCAGGATACGCACGCTCACTCCCACAGGCCGGTCCGCGCCGACGGTTGCCTCCCTGCGCCGCGACGGGCGCGAAGAGCCTCCAGCGTTAGAGCAAAACCGCCGCCTCGTCAGCGGCGGGGCGCCCGCACCGGGCGGATCACCGGTGGAGTGTTGCCGGCTTGCGCCGGTGCGCGCCCGCGGCCTCGGACGGGTCCGGCGCACCGGCCCCCGGCTCCGCCGCGAAGGCGGGAGCCGGTGGGCAGCCGAGGGCCGTTCCGGCCCTCCGGCGTGCCGCCCGCAATGCGGCGCGGGCGCGGATCCTCAGATCGCCTGGACCTCGCGGATCTCCGGCAGGAAGTGCCGGAACAGGTTCTGCACGCCGTGCCGCAGGGTCGCCGTGGAGGACGGGCAGCCCGAGCAGGCCCCCTTCATCTCCAGATAGACCACGCCCTCCTTGTAGCCGCGGAAGGTGATGTCGCCGCCGTCGCCCGCCACCGCCGGGCGCACCCGGGTCTCGAGCAGGTCCTTGATGGTCACGACGGTGTCGTGGTCCGCCTCGTCGTAGAACTCGTCGCCCGGCTCGATCTCGCCGTGGCCGCCCTCGGCCATCACGGGCGCGCCGGACTGGAAGTGCTCCATGATCGCGCCGAGCACCGCCGGCTTGACCTGCGCCCAGTCCGAGCCGTCCTCGGCCTTGGTCACCGAGATGAAATCGTGGCCGAAATAGACGCCCGCCACGCCCGGGACGGTGAACAGCGCCGCGGCCAGGGGCGAGCGGGCGGCGGCCTCGGCGTCCCGCGCCTCGAAGGTCGATTCCGCCAGCACGACGCGGCCGGGCAGGAACTTCAGGGTGGCCGGGTTCGGCGTGGCTTCGGTCTGGATGAACATGGTGGCGATACTCCGCTGCGCCGGTTCAAGGCCGGCCGGGACAGGCGCCGCGAGGCGCCGCCTCCCATGTGGACCGGCGATCGGATTTTCTCAACCTGTCGTCCGGTCCCGCCGGCGCGCGAGAGTGGACATTCGGCCGACGGCGCGACAGGACGAACGCCGTCGAACGCCAGAGGAGCCGGCAGTGGACATGACCGCGGACCAGACCCTCGCGCAGGACTTGCTGAAGGATCTGCGCGAGGCCCAAGCCAAGCTGGACGCGGCGCGCGCGGAAGCGGCCTCGCTCAAGGTGCTGCTCGCGCTGCGCACGCATCAGCACGACCAGGCCTGGCAGGAGGGGCAGCGCCTCGCCGCGGCGCTCGCGGAGGCGCAGACCCGCGCGGAGGCGGCCGCGGCCGCGCGGGCCGAGACGCAGGTGGACGCGCAGGCGAATGCGGCCGCGTCCGAAGCCGCCGCGATGGCCGACGAGCGCACCGAGGCGGTCCGGATCGTCCTGGGCGCGGTCCTCGCCAGCATCGGGCACCGCGCCCTCGACCGGCGGCGCTTCCAGGACCTGATCGCCCGGGCCGGCCGCGAGGCTCCGGATCAGGGTCCGGGCGCGGCCCGGCACGCCGTGCTGCTGACCGAGGCGCGGCGGGTGCTGGGGATCGCCCCGTAGGGCGGCCCGAAGCGCGCGCGCACCGCGACCGGTCGCCGACGGCAGGGTTAACCGACGCTTAACCCGCCTCTCCCATCGTCGTCCCCGGGACGGACAGGAGATCGACCGCATGCTGATCAGCGAGCACCACGTGCGCGAGTGCGCCTACTACATCTGGGAGAACGAGGGCCGGATTCACGGGCACGCTGCGGCCCACTGGATCCGCGCCGAGTCCGAGCTGCGCGCGAACGCCATGCTCGCGGCCGCCGCGTCCGAGACGGTCGAGGCCGCCAAGCCCGTCGAGGCCGCCGCGAAGGCCGCGCCGGTGAAGATCGCCGCCAAGCCGGTCGCCAAGCCGGTCGCCAAGACCGCTGCCACCAAGACCGCCGCTGCAAAGCCCGCCGCCAAGCCCGCCGCGTCGAAGACCGCCGCTGCCAAGCCCGCGGCCGTGAAGGCCGCCGCGAAGCCGGCGGCTCCGAAGCCCGCCCGCGCCTCCAAGGCCGCGGTGACCGCCGGCCTCGCCGCCAAGGCGAAGCCCGCCCGGACCCCGGCCTCGATGCACTGAAGGGTCGGCGCCGCGGCGCCACCACGGCCTCTCCCGGAGCCCGCCCCTCGCGCAGGGGCGGGCTTCCGTCGTTCGTGGGCCCGGCGCGGAACAGGCCGGGCGCCGGCAGGTTGTCCGGCCTGATGCGGGCGCAGGGCTCCGCGACGGGGCTGCGATGCGCGCGGTGATCTTCGACATCGACGGGACGCTGCTCGACAGCGTCGACCTGCATGCCCGCGCCTGGGTGGAGGCCTTCGCGCATTTCGGCGTGCAGACCGGCTTCGCCGAAGTCCGCCGGCAGATCGGCAAGGGCGGCGACGAGCTGATGCCGGTCTTCCTGTCGGAGGAGCGGATCGCGCGGGAGGGCGAGACCATCGAGGCCTACCGCTCCGACCTGTTCAAACGGCGCTACCTGTCCGAGGTCCGGCCGTTCCCGGGTGTCCGGCCGCTGTTCGAGCACATCCGCTCGGCCGGGCTGAAGATCGCGCTCGCCTCGTCGGGCAAGCGCTCCGAGGTCGAGCACTACACCGAGATCCTGGAGATCGGCGACCTCGTCGACGTCGCCACGAGCTCGGACGACGCGGACCGGTCCAAGCCGCACCCCGACATCTTCGAGGCCGCCCTGGCGAAGCTCGACGGCGTCCCGCCCGATGCGATCATCGTCGTCGGCGACACCCCCTACGACGCCGAGGCTGCCGCGAAGGCGGGCCTGCGCACCGTCGGCCTCCTCTGCGGCGGCTTTCCGGAGGCGGACCTGAGGGCGGCCGGCTGCGCGGCGATCTACCGGGACCCCGAGGATCTGCTCGACCGATTCGCGAAGTCGCCGCTGGCGGGCCGCTGAGCGGCGGCCCGGCAAGCGGATTCCGCGGCGGGTCCGGCGTCGTCCACACATTCCCGCCACGCTGTTGCAGCGCGGTGACGCGGAGCGATGCCGGCTACGTATTCACGCGAAAAGGACTGGTGCCCGTCGATCGAAAGGCGTAGCGACCCGCCCGCCAATCTGGACTCCTTCGAAGGACGAGCGCCTCGCATGCCCCAGACTCACCAGGCCGGCCCGGCACCGCGCTTCGTACCGGTCGCCAAGTCGCTGCCGGAGCAGATCGCCGACGCGGTCGAGAGCCGGTCGACCCCGCTCAGCCAGCTGCTCCGCCTGATGGCCGCCCTCGATGCCGAAGGCGGTAACGAGGCCCTGCGGCTGCGGCTCCGCGCCCGGATCGGCGCGCCGCTCGACGCCTGACCCCCGCGTCGCGGGTCAATGCCGCCGGTGCCGATGGCGCCGGCCACCCCGCTTCGCCGCCGGTGCGGCCGCCTTCGCGACGCGGTCCATGCAGGCGAAGTAGATCCGGCGCCCGATCTCCTCGAGTTCGAGACCCTGCGGGTTGGGCGCCGAGAACACCTTCGCGCGGGCCTCGTTGCGGCAGGCCGCGTCCTCCGGGCTCCGGATCGGCGGCTCCGCGCGGGCGGCCCCGCCGGCCAGGGCCGAGACGATCCAGGTCGCTGCCACGATCGATACGCGCGTGCTTGCCAGGGTACTCGGCATACTAACGTTCGGACCTCACTCGCTCGAGACACAGATAGAGCGTCTCGCTCACCCGTGAAGCTTGGTCAGAGTGCGGGCTCCGGCAATAATCGACAGCCTTCGCGTCAGGGCACGATCCAGCGGCACGGACCCCCGCCGGCGACGGTCAGGCACTCGTAGGGCGCCCCGCCGATCAGGGCCCGCTGCTCCACGGTGCCGATCGCGCTGCGCGGGATCCGCCGACAGCCGGCCTCCGTGGAAGCGGGGCCACCGCTTCCCGAGGCCGCATCGATCCGCCGGGCGGCGATCAGCGTCTCGCAGGCCATCACCGAGTCCGCCCCCTGCGCGCGGGCCGTCCGGGGCGCGACGGCGCCGGACAGGGCGGCGAGGACGAGGATCGCGGGGAGAACCAGTCGGGATCGGGACAGCATCGCGGCCTCGGCTGCCCGCGCCGGACGGGCGCGTCGCGGTTCGGCCGCCCTCAACGCGTTGCCGCGCGCGTTGGTTGCCGCGTGCGGACACGCTCCCCCGAACGCGACGACGCCCGCCTTAGGGGCGGGCGTCGTGGGCGTCCGAAGCTCGGGCGAGCCGACGGCCCGCGCTCAGCGCTTGGTCTTGACCTTCGCCTTGCGGGCCGCGTAGCGCGCGTCGCGCTGGGCCTTCTTGGCGGCCAGGTCGGCCGACTTGCGCTCCTGCGCGGCGGCCAGCTCGGCGGCCTCGCGGGCGATCTGGGCGGCGAGTTCCGCCTCCTCCCGCTGCCGCTTCTCCTCGGCGGCCTTCCGCTCGGCGGCGATCCGGGCAGCCTCGCGCTCGCGGGAGCGCTCCTCGCGGGCCTTGGCGACCTCGGCGCGGGCCTTCGCCTTGGCGATCACCTCGGGGTCATCGGCCGCGGGGCGAGCCTTGAACTTGGCCAGCAGGGCGGCCTTGGCGTTCTGCGAGTTCTGGCGACGGTCGTCGAAATTCCTGTAGTCGAATGCGCTCATCTGACCTTTCTCAGTTGGGTACGTCTCGCGTGTCGCGGGGACATCCGGCGGGGCCGGGCACGTACGGAGTCTGCAGGTTCCGACGCCATCCCCGCGCCCCGGAACCGCACCGATCCACCGGCTGTACCGATGGTCCGACCCGAGCGTTCGGCCTGCGTCTGAACGCTCGGGTCGGACCATTGTTCGAAGATCGCAGAGCCCTTAATCAGAGCTTCACGCGAGATGCAATCGGCGAGACCTGCGCAGGCGGTCGGTCCAGCGACAATCCCGGCCCACTCTGTAAGAGTTTCGACCCGCGGTGCGGAAATACCTCAGGCCGGCGGCCGGCAGGGGCTTCGGTGCTCGACAGGTGGGCGCGCATCCATCCCCTGGACTTGCCTGCCAGCCCTAGATGGGTCGCGCGCCGGGCGAAGACAAGATTCGTGTTCGCCCGGCGCCCGTGGCGCAGCTGTCCGCTGGACGGACCTATACTTCCATCACAAAGCAGACCTGCAAAATCGACAGCGTATTCGTTGCCGGACCTTCGATCCCGCGGGGGGGTCGCGATTCCGCTCCGGCGCACGGGCGTGCCCAGAAACCGCTCTTCCGCCGCCGCCTAATTCTTGTGCACGCGGATCGGAGAGCATCGAATCCATCGCCAGCACGTGCCTGCCTGCCTATGATCTAGGCACGCGGGCGCTCCGGTTCGCGGCACTGCGCGCGGGCTCGCGGCACAGGGCCTGCTTGCCGAGATCGATCGCGTCCCGCGCGATCGGCCTGAGGAGTTCCATGTCCGAGACCCGCCCCCCGTACGATCCCGAGAGTTACGCCGCGGCCGCGGCGGCCCATCTCGGGCTCACCCTCGATCCCGCGTGGATCGCCCCGGTGACCGCGAATCTGCGCGTCCTGGCCGCGGCGGCCGAGCTGGTAGAGGCCTTCCCGCTCACCGACGAGATCGACGCGGCCCCGAGGTTCGAAGCGTGAGCGCGAGCGATCCCTCGACGGCAACGGCGATCGCCGCAGCGATCGCCGATGGCCGGACCACCGCGCGGCAGGCCGTCACGGCGGCGCTCGACCGGATCGGGCGCCTCAACGACCGGGTCGGCGCCTTCACCGACGTGCTGTCCGCCCGCGCCCTGGCCCGGGCCGACGCGCAGGACGCGGCGCGCCGCGACGGGGCGTCGCCGGGCCCGCTGGCCGGCGTGCCGTTCGCGGTGAAGAACCTGATCGACATCGACGGCCTGCCGACCCGCGCCGGATCGAAGATCAACCGGGAGCGGCCGCCGGCCGAGCGGGACGGCGCCCTGGTCCGGCGCCTGGAGGCCGCGGGGGCGATCCTCGTCGGCGCCCTCAACATGGGTGAGTACGCCTACGACTTCACCGGCGAGAACATCCACGACGGCGACGCCCACAACCCGCACGCCCTGGATCACATGACCGGCGGCTCGTCGGGCGGCTCGGGCGCGGCCATCGCCGCCGGGATGGTGCCGCTCACGCTGGGCTCGGACACGAACGGCTCGATCCGTGTCCCCGCCGCGTTCTGCGGCTGCTTCGGGCTCAAGCCGACCTACGGCCGGCTGTCGCGCGCGGGGAGCTTCCCGTTCGTGGGCAGCCTGGACCATCTCGGGCCGATGGCCCGGAGCGTGACCGATCTCGCGCTCGCCTACGACGCCATGCAGGGTCCCGATCCGGACGATCCGGTGGCGACGCTCCGCCCCGCCGAGCCGGTCCTGCCCGGGCTCGAGGCGGGGATCGACGGCCTGCGCGTCGCGGTGGCCGGCGGCCATTTCGCCCGCAACGGCGATCCGGAAGCCTTCGCGGCGGTGGCGCGCGCCGCCGAGGCGCTCGGCGCGCGGCGCACCGTCGAGCTGCCGGAGGCGCACCGCGCCCGCGCGGCCGCCTACCTGATCACCGCCGCGGAGGGCGCCACGCTCCACCTCGACCGTCTCCGCACCCGGCCGCAGGATTTCGACCCGGCGGTGCGCGACCGGCTGATCGCCGGGGCGATGATCCCGGCGCCCCACGTGGAGCGGGCGCAGCGGTTCCGCCGCTGGTACCGGGCGCGGGTGCTGGAGCTGTTCGAGACCGTCGACGTGATCCTGGCCCCGGCCACGCCCTGCCGCGCGCCGAGGGGCGGCCAGACCCACTTCGTCCTCGACGGCGTGACGCTGCCGGTGCGCGCCAATATCGGCGTATTCACGCAGCCGGTCAGCTTCATCGGCCTCCCGGTCGTGGCGGCGCCGGTCCGGCTCGACGCCGGTCTGCCGCTCGGCGTCCAGATCATCGCCGCGCCCTGGCGCGAGGATCTCGTCCTGCGCGCGGCGCGCTATCTCGAACGGACCGGCGTCAGCGCGGCGCCCATCGCGGAGCTTGCCCGATGATCATCGACGATCCCGCCGTGAAGGCCGAAGTCGAGGCCGCGTTCCGGGCCTACGAGACGGCGCTCACCACCAACGACGTCCCGACCCTGGAGGCGCTGTTCCGGGACGATCCGCTGACCATCCGCTACGGGATCGGCGAGAACCTCTACGGCATGGACGCGATCCGCGCCTTCCGCCGGGCCCGCTCCCCGGTGGGCCTGGAGCGGACCCTGGCGCGGACGCAGATCACCACCTACGGGCGCGACTTCGCCACCGCGATGACGCTGTTCACCCGCGCCAGCGCACCGGGGAAGATCGGTCGCCAGAGCCAGACCTGGGCGCGCTTTCCGGAGGGCTGGCGGGTGGTCGCAGCCCACGTGAGCCTGATCGACGCGGACTAGCCGCGGAGCGGCCCGCGCCCCGGCGGGGGCGTGTGGCCGCGGGCTTGCATACGGTCGAGCGTATTCCGCGCCGTCTGGCGCGGACCAACGCGAGTACCCGACCCAAGATGCTGTCCCGTCTGAGAAAACTCGGCGCCCGTACCGCGCTGGCCGGTGCCCTGGCGCTCTCCGCGAGCACCGCTGCCCTCGCGCAGGGGACGCTGCGGATCGGCATGACCGCCTCCGACATCCCGCTGACCACCGGCCAGACCGACAACGGCGGCGAGGGTATGCGGTTCATGGGCTACACGGTCTATGACGGCCTCATCAACTGGGACCTGTCGAGCGCCGAGCTGGCCTCCGACCTCGTGCCGGGGCTCGCCACCAGCTGGGGCGTCGACGCCACCGACAAGACCAAGTGGACCTTCAAGCTCCGCCCGGGCGTGAAATTCCACGACGGCTCGGACTTCACCGCCGACGCGGTGGTCTGGAACCTCGACAAGCTCCTGAAGGCCGACGCGCCGCAATACGACCCGCGCCAGTCCGCGCAGGGCAAGACCCGCATCCCGGCCGTCGCGAGCTACCGGGTGGTCGACCCGCTGACCGTCGAGATCACCACCAAGGTCCCCGACGCGACGCTGCCCTACCAGATCGCCTGGATCATGATGTCGTCGCCGGCCCAGTGGGAGAAGCTCGGCAAGTCCTGGGACGCCTTCGCCAAGCAGCCCTCGGGCACCGGCCCGTGGAAGCTGACCCTGTTCGCCCCGCGCGAGCGCGCCGAGATGGTCCCCTTCAAGGAGTACTGGGACAAGGACCGCGTGCCGAAGCTCGACAAGCTCGTGCTGATCCCGCTGCCGGAGGCCAACGCCCGGACGGCCGCCCTGCGCTCCGGTCAGGTCGACTGGATCGAGGCGCCTGCGCCGGATTCCGTGGCCTCGCTGAAGAGCGCCGGCTTCACCATCGTCACCAACGCCTACCCGCATAACTGGACGTGGCACCTGTCGCGGGTCGAGGGCTCGCCCTGGAACGACATCCGCGTCCGCAAGGCCGCGAACCTCGCCATCGACCGCGAGGGCCTGAAGGAGCTGCTCGGCGGCCTCGCGATCCCCGCCAAGGGCTTCATGCCGCCCGGCCACCAGTGGTTCGGCCACCCGACCTTCGACATCAAGTACGATCCGGAGGCCGCCAAGAAGCTGCTGGCCGAGGCGGGCTACAGCGCGGCCAAGCCCCTGAAGCTCAAGGTCGCGATCTCGGCCTCGGGCTCGGGCCAGATGCAGCCGCTGCCGATGAACGAGTTCGTCCAGCAGAACCTCGCCGACGTGGGCATCCAGGTCGATTACGAGGTCGTGGAGTGGAACACGCTGATCAACATCTGGCGGGCCGGGGCCAAGGCCGACATCTCCCGCGGCGTCTCGGCGATCAACTACTCGTACTTCATCCAGGACCCCTTCACCGGCTTCATCCGCCACCTGCAGTGCAACTTCGCCCCGCCGAACGGCACGAACTGGGGCTATTACTGCGATCCGGCGATGGACAAGCTGTTCGATCAGGTCCGCAACACCTTCGACAAGGCCGAGCAGACGAAGGTCCTGGAGAAGGTCCACGAGAAGTACGTCGATGACGCGCTGTTCATCATGATCACGCACGACGTCAATCCGCGCGCGATGAGCCCCAAGGTGAAGGGCTTCGTCCAGGCGCAGAACTGGTTCCAGGACTTCTCGAAGATTACGATGGCGACCGCGGGGCGGTAGCGTAACGGGGCGCCTCTCTCCTCCCCCTTGTGGGGAGGAGCCGGAGGTGGGGGTGGTGCAGGATAGGGCGTTGCGGTGCCTCCTGAATCGCCCCCACCCCTGACCCCTCCCCACAAGGGGGAGGGGAATAGTCTCGGCTGAGTCGACAACAGGCCCTTGAATGCTGCTCTACATCCTCAAACGGCTGGTCTACGTGACGCCCGTGGCGTTCGGGGTCAGCGTCGTCTGCTTCCTCCTCGTCCACCTCGCGCCGGGCGATCCCCTGAGCGCGGTCCTGCCCGCCGACGCCACCCAGGCCACCATCGACGAGATGCGGGCCGCCTACGGCTTCGATAAGCCGCTGCCGGTCCAGTACCTGATCTGGCTCTGGCACGTGCTGCACGGCGATCTCGGCACCTCGATCGCCACCGGCCGGCCGGTGCTCGGCGAGGTCAGCCGCGCCGTGGTGAACTCGCTGATCCTCGCCTCGGTGGCGACCGTGATCGGCTTCACCTTCGGCACCCTGTTCGGCTTCGTGGCGGGCTATCACCGCAACTCCCTGGCCGACCGGGCCGCCTCGGCCGTGTCGGTCTTCGGCGTGAGCGTGCCGCACTACTGGCTCGGCATGGTCTTGGTGATCGTGTTCTCGGCCAATCTCGGCTGGCTGCCGCCCACCGGAGCCGGGCCCGACGGCTCCGGCAACTGGCGGCCCGACTTCGAGCACCTGCGCTACCTGATCCTGCCGGCCATCACGATGTCGGTGATCCCGATGGGCATCATCGCCCGCACGGTCCGGGCGCTGGTAGCCGACATCCTGTCCCAGGACTTCGTCGAGGCCCTGCGCGCCAAGGGCATGGACGAGCGCGGCGTGTTCCGCCACGTCGTGCGCAACGCCGCCCCGACCGCGCTCGCCATCATGGGCCTGCAGCTCGGCTACCTGCTCGGCGGCTCGATCCTGGTCGAGACCGTGTTCGCGTGGCCGGGCACCGGCTTCCTTCTCAACGCCGCGATCTTCCAGCGCGACCTGCCCCTGCTCCAGGGCTCGATCCTCGTGCTGGCGATGTTCTTCGTGCTCCTCAACCTGCTGGTGGACGTGATGCAGACCGCCCTCGACCCGCGCATCGAGCGCGCTTGAGCCGGAGCCCGACGATGACCGTTCCCGTCACCGCGGCCTCCGTGGCCCTCGACGGCGGCGTCCTCGCCGCCGAGGACGTGACCCACGGGCCCGAGGCCGCCTTCGCCCCGTCGCGGGGTTTCTGGGGCCATGTCGGCCACCGGCTCGTGCGCGACCCCGTCGCCATGGGCGCGGGCGCCGTGATCCTGATCGTCGTGCTGATCGCGATCCTCTCGCCCTGGATCACCCCGATGGACCCCTACAAGGGCTCCATGCTGCGCCGCCTCAGGCACGTCGGCGACGCCACCTACTGGCTCGGATCCGACGAGCTCGGCCGCGACATGATCAGTCGGCTGATGCTGGGCTCGCGGCTGTCGCTGTTCATCGGCGTCACGCCGGTGCTGATCGCCTTCGTGATCGGCTCCGCGATCGGGATCCTCGCCGGCTACGTCGGCGGCTGGACCAACACGATCCTGATGCGCACCATCGACGTCTTCTTCGCCTTCCCGTCGGTGCTGCTGGCGATCGCGCTGTCCGGGGCGCTCGGCGCCGGCATCTTCAACTCGATCGTGTCGCTGACCTGCGTGTTCGTGCCCCAGATCGCCCGCGTCGCCGAGAGCGTCACCACGGGCATCCGCAAGCGCGACTACATCGACGCCGCCAAGCTGTCGGGCGCCTCGGCCCTGACGATCATGCGCGTGCAGGTGCTCGGCAACGTCGTCGGGCCGATCTTCGTCTACGCGACCAGCCTGATCTCGGTCTCGATGATCCTGGCCTCCGGCCTCTCGTTCCTCGGCCTCGGCGTGCGCCCGCCCGAGCCCGAATGGGGCCTGATGCTCAACACCCTGCGCACCGCGATCTACGTCAATCCGGTCGTGGCCGCCCTCCCGGGCGTCTGCATCTTCATCGTCTCGATCGCCTTCAACCTGTTCTCGGACGGGCTCCGGTCCGCCATGGAGATTCGCCAGTGAGCGTCATCCCGGACGCCCCCGACCCGTTCGCCCGCGACCGCGGCGGACCCGGCCAGCCGCTCCTATCGGTCTCCGGCCTCGTCAAGCACTTCCCGGTCCGCAAGGCCGGGGGCAAGAAGCAGGTCGTCCGCGCGGTCGACGGCGTCGACTTCGACGTCCTGAAGGGCGAGACGCTCGGCATCGTCGGCGAATCCGGCTGCGGGAAGTCGACGACCGCCAAGCTGCTGATGGGCCTGATCGAGCGCGATTCCGGCACCATGCTGTACGACGGCCAGCCGGTCGGCGAGCGCGCCATGCCCTGGCGGTCCTACCGCCGCCAAGCCCAGATGGTGTTCCAGGACAGCTACGCGTCCCTCAACCCGCGCATGACCGTCGAGCAGTCGATCGCCTTCGGCCCGAAGGTCAACGGCGTGCCCGCCCGCGAGGCGGTGGAACGCGCCCGCGGGCTGCTCGCCCGGGTCGGGCTGGAGCCGAAGCGCTTCGCCGGCCGCTACCCGCACGAGATCTCCGGCGGCCAGCGCCAGCGGGTGAACATCGCCCGCTCGCTCGCCCTGGAGCCGCGGCTGGTCCTCCTCGACGAGGCGGTCTCGGCGCTCGACAAGTCGGTCGAGGCGCAGGTCCTGAACCTGCTCCTCGACCTCAAGGCCGAGTTCGGCCTGACCTACATCTTCATCAGCCACGACCTGAACGTCGTGCGCTTCATCTCCGACCGGGTGATGGTGATGTATCTCGGCCGGGTCTCCGAGATCGGACCGTCCGACACGGTGCTCGACGCGCCGGCGCACCCCTACACCGAGGCGCTGCTCGCCTCGATGCCGTCGCTCGATCCCGACAACCGCACCCAGGCGGCGCTGCTCGCGGGCGACCCGCCGAACCCGATCGACCCGCCGTCGGGCTGCCGCTTCCACCCGCGCTGCGCCCTGGCGGAGGAGGTCTGCGGCCGGACGGAGCCGCCCCTCGACACGATCCGGCCGCTGCACCGCGTCGCCTGCCTCGCCCGCCAGCCGGGTTCCGGCCACTCCGCGGCGCCCGCGGGCGCGCTGGCAGCATGAGCGCCCCGATGTCCGGTTCAGAACCCGCGGTCGCCCTGGAGAACCTGCGCGTCGCCTTCGGCAAGGTGCAGGTCGTCGACGGCGTCGACCTGAGCCTGGAGCGCGGGCAGGCGCTGGCGCTCATCGGCGAATCCGGCTCCGGCAAGAGCGTGACCCTGCGGGCGATCCTGCGGCTGTTCCCGGAGGGGCGCAGCCGGATCGAGGGCGGCATCCGGGCCGCCGGCAAGGACGTGCAGGCGCTGACCCGGCGCCAGCTCGCCGATTTCCGCGGCGGCGACGTCTCGATGATCTTCCAGGAGCCGCTGCTCGCCTTCGACCCGGTCTACACGGTCGGCCGGCAGATCACCGAGGCGATCCTGCGCCACGAGACGATCTCCAAGGACGAGGCCCGCAAGCGCGCGCTCGCCCTGTTCGAGCGGGTGCGGATCCCGAGCCCGGAGCGGCGGCTCGACAACTACCCGCACGAGATGTCGGGCGGCATGCGCCAGCGCGCCATGATCGCGCTGGCGCTGGCCTGCCGGCCGCAGGTCCTGCTCGCCGACGAGCCGACCACGGCGCTCGACGCCACGGTGCAGATCCAGGTGCTGCTGCTGCTCCGCGAGCTGCAGCGCGACCTCGGCCTGTCGATCGTGATCGTCACCCACGATCTCGGCGCGGCGGTCGAGGTCGCCGACCGGATCGCCGTGATGTACGCGGGCAAGATCGTGGAGACCGGCACGGCGCATCAGGTGGTGCTGAACCCGCACCATCCCTACACGATCGGCCTGCTGCGCAGCCGGGCCGAGGGGGCGCTCGCCAAGGGCTCCCGGCTCCAGACCATCCCGGGCAGCCCGCCCGACCTCGCCAACCGCCCGCCGGGCTGCCCGTTCGCGCCGCGCTGCTTCCTGGCGGAAGAACGCTGCCGCCGGGAGATGCCGCCGGTCGCCGAGATCGCCCCCGGCCACCGCGTCGCCTGCTGGCGGACCGAGGAGGCCTCGGCGGCCTACCGGGCCGGCCCGACCCCGGTGCGCGCCGCCGAGCCGGTCCCGGCCTGACCTCGACGCACCCGCGCCGAGGCTTTATCCGGCTCGGCGCGGTCCCGCGGCGGCGGACCGCGTCCGAACCGGCCGCACGGGCGTCACGATGAGCCAAGTCCAATCCGGGCCAGTCCTATCCGGGCCAGTCCCGTCCGAGATCCTGCTCGTCCCCCGGGGCGAGGCCGGGCACTTCCTGCCGGCGGCCCTCGGCTGGCTGGGCAAGCGGGTCACCGTCACCGCCCAACCCGGCCCGGCGAACCACGTCCTCTGCCTGCCGGTCCTCGATTTCGTGCGCCTCGGCTTCCCGGAGGCGAACGGGCGCCTCGACCTCCTCGAACCGGGGGACGCCGAGAACCTCCGCGCCGGGCGCGCCGCGCTGCTCCTCGACCTCTCGAACGAGGGGCCGGGCCTGCACGCCCCGACCTTCGAGGCGCTGCACCGGAACCTCGAAGACCGCGGGATCCCGCGCGAGCGGGTGATCCTGGTCACGCAGAACCGGCTGCTGCGGCTCGACTACGAGCGCCTCTACGGCGAGGGCCTGCGGTTCTGGACCTTCGAGTTCTTCCCGCTCCAGGTCGCCCTCTGGCTGGACGACGCCGAGGGTCCGCGGCTCTTCCCCCAGCACCCCCTCGACCGCACCGGCTACGCGCCCTTCGCCCGCGCCGCCGGCCCGGCCCGGTTCCTCTGCCAGAACGCGGCGCTGCGCTGGCACCGGGTGCTGCTCTACCGCTGGTTCCAGCTCAGCGGGCTGGATCGGGACGGGCTGATCTCCTTCCACGGCATCGGCGAGGACAACCCGAAGGCGGGCGGCATCGACGTCTTCCACGCCCCGCCGGAGATCGAGGCGGCCTTCGGGCCGCTGCTCGCCGATGTCGGCAGCTGGATCCCGCGCCGGGCGCGGCGGATCGATGCCGATCAGGGCACCGACATGGTCATGACCCTCGACACCCAGGCCTACGCGGCGTGCGACCTGACCGTCATCTCGGAGACCGACTTCTTCGAGCCGGGCGTCGAGCGGATCACCGAGAAGGCGATCAAGGCGGCGGCGACGGGCCTGCCCTTCGTGACGGTGGGCGCGCCGCGCGCCGTCGCGCGGCTGTCCGAGCTGGGCTTCGAGACCTTCGGCGGCCTGATCGACCACCACTACGACCTCGTGTCCGACCCGACCGAGCGCCTGCCGCTCGTGTTCCGGTCGATCGAGCGCGCCTGGGCCGCGTGCCGGGACGACCGGGCGCGCTGGCACCGCCTCGCCCGCGAGCAGGCTGAGGCCAACGTGGCCCACGCGCGGCGGGGATTGCTGCCGCAGTACGAGCGGGTGATGGTCGCGCCGCTGGTCGAGCGGCTGAACCGGTTCATGGAGACGGGCGCGATCCTCCACTGACCGCCGCCCGCAGGGCCTCCGCCATGCGCCGCACCGCCGGCTCGATCGCCCGCTCGGGCACGGCGGCGTAGCCGAGGAGCAGGCCCGGCTCCGCCGGACCGGCGTGGTAGGCCGAGAGCGCGACCGCCGAGATCCCCGCGCGGCCGAGCGCCGCCGCGGCGGCCACGTCGGTGAGGGCCGGGCGCCAGGCCGGCCCCGGCCGGGCGATGACGTGCATCCCGCCTTCCATGGCGGCGATCGCCGCGACGTCCCCGGCGTGGCGGCGCGCGGCCTCAATCAGCGCCTCCTGGCGCAGGGCGTAGAGGCGGCGCGTCCGGCGCAGATGGCCGGCGAGGTGGCCGTCCTCGATGAAGCGCGCCAGCGCCCACTGGCCGATCCCGGGCGGGGCGGGACCGGTCTCGGCCAGCGCCTGATTGACCGGCGCGACGAGGCCGCGGGGCAGGACGAGGTAGCTCAGGCCGAGGGCGGGCAGCAGCAGCTTCGAGAAGCTGCCGACGTAGATCACCCGGCCGCCGCGATCGAGGGCGCGCAGCGGCGCGAGCGGGCGTCCAGCGTAGCGGTAGGCGCCGTCGTAATCGTCCTCCACGATCCAGCCCGAGACCGCCTCGGCCCAGGCCAGCAGGTCGAGGCGGTTCTCCAGGCTCATGGCGTGCCCGAGAGGGTAATGGTGGGCCGGCGTCACCACCGCGAGCCGCGCGCCGGGCGCCCCCGCGGCGGCCAGGGCCACCGACAGGCCCCCGCGACCGACCGGGACGGGGATGGGGTTCAGGCCGGCGCCGGCGAGGGCCTGCGCGATGCCCGGGAAGCCGGGCTCCTCGACCAGGGCGGTCTCGCCGGGATCGAGGAGCAACTCGGCGAGCAGGCGCAGGCTCTGTCGGATACCCGCGGTGACGATGACGTCGTCGGCCTCGCAGGCGACGCCGCGCGCCTGCGCCAGGTAGGCGGCGATGGCGGCGCGCAGGGCCGGCGAGCCGCGCGGGTCCGGCCGCTCGGTCGGGCCGTGGCGCCACTCGGCCTGGAGCAGGCGACCCCAGACCTCGAAGGGGAAAGCGTCCTGCGCCGGCCGGCCCAGCGCGAAGGCGTCGGGCACGCCCGGACCCGCCATGTAGCGCCGGCTCGAAGCGGACACGAGGCGGGTGCCCCGACGGGACAGGGTCGGGGCCGGCTCGTCCCCCGGGCGTCGGAGGGGGCCGGGCGCGGGCAGCGCGTCGTCCGGCAGGGTCGCGGCGACGCGCGTCGCGGAGCCCGGCCGCGCCGTCAGGTAGCCCTCCGCGGTCAGCTGCTCCAGCGCCAGGACGACGGTCCCGCGCGCGCAGCCGAGGTCGGCGGCCAGGACCCGCGAGGCCGGGAGCCGGGCCCCGCGCGGCAGCCGGCGCTCGAGGATCGCCGCGCGCAGGCCCTCCCGGAGCTGCGCGTGTAGCGGCGCCGCGGCCGCGGTGTCGAGGGTGAGCGTCAGGGGCAGGGGAGCCCGGGCCATGCGGCAAACTGGTCCAGTCGCGGTGCGAGAATTGGACCTTTCGCCTGGACCGCCGAACGGTCAAGCCCGGATCCGCAAGATCGCCGCAGGACAGGCCCATGTACCAGCCGCCCCATTTCCGGGACGATTCACGCGCCGCGCAGCACGCGCTGATCCGCGCCAACCCCCTCGGCCTGCTGGTGACCGCCGGCGCGGGTGGCCTGACCGCCAACCCGATCCCGTTCCTCCTGGACGACGACGGTCCCCACGGGGTGCTGCGGGCGCATCTCGCCCGCGCCAACCCGCAGGGTCAGGATCTCACCGCGGCAGAGGAGTGCCTGATCGTGTTCCAGGGGCCGCAGGGCTACGTCACGCCGAGCTGGTACGCGAGCAAGCGCGAGCACGGCCGGGTGGTCCCGACCTGGAACTACGCCACCGTCCATGCCTGGGGCCGGCCGCGGATGATCGAGGATACGGACTGGCTCGGGCGCCAGATCGCCGACCTCACCGCCCTGCGCGAGGCGTCCCGGGCCGAGCCGTGGGCGGTCGCGGACGCGCCGGCGCCGTTCGTCGCCGCGCAGGTTCGGGGCATCATCGGCATCGAGATTCCGATCACGCGGATCGAGGGGAAGTGGAAGATGAGCCAGAACAGGCCGGAGGCCGACCGGCACGGGGTCATCGCGGGGCTGCGCGCCGAGGGCGAGGCGGGTCTCGCCGGGCTGGTCGCCGAGCGGAGCGGGCTGTGAGCGCGCGCCTCAACGGCTTCGGCCAGCGCGTCGGCCCGGCGCTACCGGACTGGAGCCCGCGCCCGCGCCCGCCGCGCACGCCCCTGGAGGGCCGCTTCTGCCGGCTCGTGCCGCTCGACGCCGCGGCGCACGCGGACGCACTCTACGCCACCTACAGGGCCGCCCCCGACACGCGCGGTTGGACCTATCTCGGCGACGAGATGCCGGAGAGCGCGGAGGCCTACCGGGCGCGCCTCGCGAGGCAGCAGACGAGCGAGGACCCGCTGTTTCACGCGATCCTGGATCCCGAGAGCGGCGACGCCCTCGGTATCGCCTCGTATCTCCGGATCGATCCCGCCAACGGCGTGATCGAGGTCGGCCACCTCCACTTCGGCCCCCGGCTGCAGCGGGCGCCCGCCGCCACGGAGGCCATGGCGCTGATGATGGCCCGGGCCTTCGACGAGCTCGGCTACCGGCGCTACGAGTGGAAATGCGACAGCCTCAACGCCCCGTCCCGGGCGGCGGCGCTGCGGCTCGGCTTCACCTTCGAGGGCATCTTCCGCAACGCCATGGTGGTGAAGGGCCGCTCCCGCGACACGGCGTGGTTCTCCATCACCGATACCGAGTGGCCGCGGGTGCGCGCCGGCTTCGCGGCGTGGCTGGACCCGTCGAACTTCGACGGGGCGGGTCGCCAGCGGCGCGGGCTCGCTGACCTGCGCGACGCCGCGGGCTGAGCCGGCTCAGGGGCCGCCGGCCAGGAACGCCTCGGCGCTGCGCAGGCTAAGCGCCATGATGGTCAGGGCCGGGTTCGCCGCGAGCGAGCTCGGGAAGGTCGAGCCGTCGCAGATCCACAGGTTGTCGATGTCGAAGCTGCGGCCGTGCGGGTCGACGACGGCGCTCGTCCCGTCGCGGCCCATCCGGCAGGTCCCGAGCGTGTGGGCGACGCGCTCCAGCACCCAGACGTCGTCGGCCCCCGCCTCCTCCCAGAGATCGCGCATGACCTTGGTGGCGTGCGCGTTGAGGCGGTTCTCGTTGGTGCTGTAGCCGAAGCTGATATGGGCCTTGCGCATCCCGTGCGCGTCGGTCTCGTCGGCGAGGGTCAGCACGTTTGCGTCGCAGGGCAGCGTCTCGCCGTTGATGCCGATGCCGGCGAAGTGGTTGTAGCGGTCGAGGTAGTCGAGCAGCGGCTGACCCCACAGGCCGCGCCCCCGCGCCGCCGAGTTGCCGAAGGTCAACGGCACCACGCCGAGGCTCTGGATCAGGTAGCCGCCGGCGAAATCGGCACCGGCGCGGATGAAGTCCTCGGTGATCAGCGAGGACGGATAGCCCCGGTTCATGCGCACCTCGTGGTCGAAGGTGCCCCAGACCTGGGTCGCCACGTGCCCCATGTAGTTGCGCCCGATCTGGCCGCTGGAATTGGCCAGGCCCAGATGGAGCAGCAGGCGCGGCGTCTCGACCGCCCCGGCGCAGAGGAAGACGGCGCCGCAGCGCTGCCGCCGCTCCGCGCCGTCCTGCCGGTAGACCACGCCGGTGATCCGGCCGTCGGCCCCCCGCTCCAGGCCATGGACGAAGGCCTCGGCCCGGATCTCGGCGCCGTGGGCGACCGCGTAGGGCAGGTAGGTCACGTCCATGCTGGCCTTGGCGCCCGTGCGGCAGCCCTGGTGGCAGAAGCCGCAATTGATGCAGGCGTTGCGGCGGGGCCCGTCCTCGGACTGGAAGTCCCGCGAGACCACGGCGGCGGGCGCGTCCGCCCACCGGATGCCGCGGGCCTCGCAGGCCCGCGCCATGATCTGCGCCGGCCCGTTGCGCGGGACCGGGGGCAGGGGATAGCGGCGGCCGGCGTCCCACGGGTAGCTCTGCGCGCCCGAGACGCCGAGGAACCGCTCGACCCGCTCGTAGAACGGGCGCAGGTCCTCGTAGGTCAGCGGCCAGTCGACCCCTTCGCCGCTCTCCGTGTGTAATCGGAGGTCGCGGGCGTCGGCCCTCGGCACGAAGGCGCCCCAGTGCAGTGTCGAGCCGCCGACGCCGGTGCCGCTGTTGTTCGCCCCGAAGGCCTCCGGGGTCGAGCCGCCGCTCAGCCGCTCCTCGGTCCAGTAGATCTCGTCGGCCAGCGTCTCGTCGAAGGCGAAGCGCTCCGGGGTGAAGTTCGGTCCGGCCTCCAAGGCCACGACCTTCAGCCCCGCCGCGGCGAGGCGCGCGAGGAGCGGCGCGCCGCCGGCACCGGTCCCCACCACGACCGCGTCGACGGCCTCGTCCGCGCGGTAGGTCCGCATCCCCGCGAGGTTCATCGTCCCGCCTCCGTCCGCACCGCCCGAGGCTCCCAGGGTTCCGGCGCGTCGAGTCCGACGGTTTGGAAGCCCGGCAGGTCGTCCGCGATCTCGCCCGGCCGGTCGCCGCCGGCACCGATGCCCGAGAAGCCGATCCGCGCCAGGGCCGCCGGGTGACCGAGCCAGAGTCGGACCGCGTCGGCGCGGAGATCCTCGAACCAGAACCGCATCCGGTCGGCGTCGAGGCGGCCGCCGAGGCTTTCCGGAACCTTCAGCGCGGCGCGCGCGCACAGGGTGAGCAGCCCGTCCTGCTCGGCCGCGTCGAGGGTCACGAACGGGCGGTTGCGGGCGATGCGGGCGGCGGCGTCGAGCGTCCGAAGGGCGGCGCGGTAGGCCTCCGCGTCCGGCGACAGGGCCGAGAAGCGCCAGCCGTCCCCGTCGCCGGAGGAAAGCCGCCGGTCGAGGCGGCCGGCCAGATCGAGGTGCGGCACCGGCACGACGCGGGCGAGGGCAGCCCGCAGGATCGCGAGTTCCACCGGGTCGAGGGCCGCCGGCCGATAGGCGGGATCGCCCGGCGCGGCGCGATCCGCGAGCGCCTCACGGAGGCGGCTGTTCACGCGCTCGGAGGCGATCAGCGCCGCGTAGTCCGGCGGCACCGCCGGGCCGGCCTCGACGGGCAGCCGAGGCCGGTCACCGAGATGGGCGCGCAGGTGGTCGGCCAGGGCCGCGGGCCGCTCCAGCGGCAGGAGATGGCCGACGCCGTCCACGGTGACGAGACGATGGTGCGCGAGGTGGGGCGCCGTGAGGGCCTGCTGCGCCTCCGGCCCGAGGTCGGCATCCTCGGACCCGGCGAGGATCAGCGCCGGGGTGCGCAGGACGCCGACCCGGCGGCACCAATCCTCGTTGGCGCCCTCCTCGAGCCAGGCTTTCCAGGCGGCCGGCTCGGCCCGCAGGACGTCGGCCACCGCCCACGCCTCGGTCTCGGGATCCAGGCCGTCGCCCACGTTGGCGCGCACGAAGGCCTCGGCCTCGCGGCGCCGGGTCTCGGGATCCGCGTCGATCCAAGCGAGCATGTCGGCGCGCCGGTCCTTCGGGATCGGCTCCGGGCTCGGCGGCGAACCGGAGACCAGGACGAGGTCGGTGAGCCCCGCCAGCCCCGCCTCGCCATCCTCGGCCCGGCGCGCGAGCGCCAGCGCCACCTTGGCCCCCATGCTGTGGCCGGCAATCGCGTAGCGCGCCGGAGCCCGCGCGCGGATGGCCTCGGCCACGTGATCGGCCATGGCGGCGACGGAGTAGCCCGGCGTGCCGGCGGCATCGCCGAAGCCCGGCAAGTCTACGGGCACGCAAGTCAACGGCGTCCCGTCGAGGGCGCGCGCGAGACGCTCCCAGCTTCGGGCACTTCCGCCCAGAAAGTGCAGGCAGAACAGGACTTCGGGCTCGGACATCGGCGAGACATCGCGCGGCGCCGGAATGCTTCAAGCGTACGCGACGCCGCATGGCCGAAGTCTTGTCTCGGACTCATTGGCCGAGTCGTGGCCGCGTGCGATCAGGAGCATCGGAGGAGGCGGCGATGGCGGATCTCGAACAGGCCTGGCGCGTGGAGGAGGCCTGCCTCAACGCCTGGCCGAGCCCGCGCGAGCTCCTGGTCCACGGCTACCTGCTGCGCGCCGCCGGCGGCCGCTCGAAGCGGCAGAATTCCGTGAACCCCCTGCGCGGGAGCGGCGCGCCCGGACCGGCCATCGCGGCGGCGCGCGCGATCTACGGCCGCCTGGGGCAGCGCCCGATCTTCCGCGTGCCGGCCATCGCCCCGCAGATGGAGCCGCTCCTCGCCGGCGGCGATTACGATGTGGTCGACGAGACCTGCACGCTGATCCGCGGTCTCGACGACCTGCCGATTGCGCCCGATCCGGCCGTGGCGGTCGCCGCGGCGCCCGGGCCGGACTGGCTGGCCCTGCGCGACGCGGTGAACCGGGCGGATGGAGCGGCCGCGCGGGTGTTCCGCGACACCGTCGCCGCCCTGACCCTGCCGCGGGCCTTCGCGGCGGCCGCGGCCGAGGGTGGCATCGGCGCCATCGCCTTCGGGGTGCTCGACCGCGAGTTGATGGTCATCGAGGCGGTGGCGACGCCCGAACCCCTGCGCGGCCGCGGCCATGCCCGGCGCGCGGTCGGCGCGCTGCTGCGCTGGGGCCGCGGGGAGGGCGCCCGGGCCGCCTGCCTGCAGGTCGTGGCCGCGAACACGCCGGCGCGGGCGCTCTACAGCGCCCTCGGATTCGAGCGCGAACTGTACCGCTATCACTACCGGGTCGGACCGGAGCCCGGCTGAGACGCGGGGGGTCGCGGGCCGGCCCTTACATCCGGCCGCGGCGACCGTTTCAGGCGTCGAACAGCGAGCCCTGCCGCGTCGGGGCGGGGCTCGCGCCGGTCCGCTTGCCGGCCGTCGCCGGCGCGGCCGCGCCGCCGCGCCGAGCGGGCTTCGCGGCCGGGGATGGAGCGGCCGACAGGGACGGATCGGCCGTCCCGTCGGGCACGGCCGTCACGGTCCCGTCGGCGAATTGCAGGCTGAGGCGCTGGGCGGCCGCCGCCTCCGCGGCGCGGCGGACGGGCAGCCCCGCGGCGTCGCGCACCAGCACGTAGCCCCGGTCGAGCACCGCGCGGTAGCTGAGCGAGCCGAGCAGGCCCGCCAGACCGTCGAGCCGGTCGCGACGACGCTCGATGCCGCGCGCGCCCGCCTGGGTGAGGCGCTCCGACAGGGCGAGGAGCCGGTCGGTGCGGCGCGCCTGCAGCGCCCGGGCCCGTTCCAGGCTGGCCTCGCGCGCGACGACGAGGCGGCGCCCGAGCTGGACCAGGGCCTCGCCCTTGCGCTGGACGTCGTTGCGCAGGGCGTGGAGCGGCCGGTGGTCGATCCGCGCCAGCCGGGCGCGGGCGTTGGCGAGGGCCACGTCGGGCGAGCGGCGGGCCATCCGGTCGAGGAGCAGCTGGAGCCGCGCGCGGTGGCGGCTCGCGCCCGCCGCCAGCGCCGGGGCAAGGCGCGCCTCGGCGAGGTCGAGCCGCTGGCGCTTGGCCGCCAGCAGGGCGTCGGCGCTCGGAAGGGCGCGTCCGAGGGCGCGCAGGTCCGACCGGTCGAGGTCGATCCGGCGCCCGACCGCCCCCCGGCCGCGGGCCGACAGGTCCGCCACCGTGGCGATCAGGTCGGCGCGGACCGGCACCGCCATCTCGGCGGCGCCCGTCGGGGTCGGCGCGCGGCGATCCGAGACGTAGTCGATCAGCGTGGTGTCGGTCTCGTGCCCCACCGCCGAGATCAGCGGGATCGCGCTCGCGAAGGCGGCGCGGACGACGCATTCCTCGTTGAAGGCCCAGAGATCCTCGATCGAGCCGCCGCCGCGGGCCACGATGAGCACGTCCGGGCGCGGGATCGGCCCCCCGGCCGGGAGGGCATTGAAGCCGCGGATCGCGGCCGCGACCTCCTCGGCCGCGCCGTCGCCCTGGACCCGCACCGGCCAGACGAGGACCGGACGGGGAAAGCGGTCCTCCAGCCGGTGGAGGATGTCGCGGATCACCGCGCCGGTCGGCGAGGTGACGACGCCGACGACCCGCGGCAGGTAGGGGATCGGCCGCTTGTGGTCCGGCGCGAAGAGGCCCTCGGCCGCGAGCTGCTTCTTGCGCTCCTCCAGGAGCGCCATCCAGGCGCCGAGCCCCGCGGGCTCCAGGCTCTCGATGACGATCTGGTACGAGGACTTGCCCGCGAAGGTCGTGATGCGGCCGGTGGCGACGACCTCCAACCCCTCCTGCGGCCGCTGGCGCAGGCGTCCGAACACGCCCTTCCAGACCACCGCATCGATCCGCGCCTGCCCGTCCTTCAGGGAGAAATAGGCGTGGCCCGAGCCGTGCTGGCCGCGATACCCCGAGATCTCCCCGCGCAGCCGGACGTGCCCGAAGGCGTCCTCGAGGGTGCGCTTCAGGGCGCCCGCGAGCTCGCCGACCGACCATTCCGGCTGGTTGGCGTTGAGCACGCTGGTCGGCGGGATGTCCGCCGCTTGCTGGGCTGCGGGGCGCGGGGGCGGCACGAGGGGCATGAGCCGACGCTAGGGGCCTCCGGCGGGACAGTCAAAGGCCCGCTGTGGAGACGGGATCGCTCGGCCGGCGCCGCGCCTGCGGCGCCTCTCCCTCGGCGAATGCCGCTCCCTTCACTCGATGGCGAGCTCGCGCGGCCGGTCGGAGATCGCCACCGGCGGGACCAGCAGCGACAGGAGCAGGGTCAGCCCCGCCACGGCGAACACCGTCCAGAACGTGCCGTGCAGGGCGTGCTCCAGGCCGGCCCGGATCGCCTCGCCGCCGGCCCCGAGGCTTGCTGGATCGTCGAGCAGGCGCCGCAGCTGATCGGAGTTCACCGCCGGGCCGCTCGACGGGTTCGCGAGCCGGTAATTCAGCACCGCCCCGAGGACGGTCGCGCCGAGGGTCGAGCCGAGGTTGCGCGAGAAGATGTTGGAGGCCGTCGCCGCCCCGCGCTGCGCCCAGGCGACGCTGTCCTGGATGATCACGATGGCGGCCGTGGACAGGAAGCCCATGCCGAGCCCCATCACGACCGAGCCGCAGGCCGCCACCGCCGGGGAGGTGTCGGGCCCGAGAGCCACGAAGGCGACCGCGCCGAGGGGCAGGAGCGTCGCGCCGACCAGCAGGATCGGGCGCAGGCCGAACCGCACGAAGCTGCGCGCCGCCGTCGTGGCGCCGATCGGCCAGCCGAGCACCATCAGGGTCAGGGTCAGTCCGGCGATCAGGGGCGACTGCCGCATGACGCCCTGCACGTACATCGGCAGGAACGCCGTGAGCCCGATCACCGTCATGCCGGAGAGCAGCGTCGCGGTGTTGGCGGTCGCGATGGGGCGCTGCAACCACAGGCGGATGTCGAGCATCGGGTCCGGCGCGCGCCGCTCCTGGACGACGAACAGGGTCGCGGCCACCACGAAGGCCACCGCCGGCCACAGGGCCGCTTCGGCCGACTCGCCCGCCTCGGTCAGCGCGATCATCAGCGCCGCGATGGCGGCGGTGAACAGGGCCGCACCGATTGCGTCGATCTGGCGCGGGCGGCGCTCGACGCCCTCGTGGAGGAAGCACAGGAACAGGCCGGCCGCGATCACGCCGATCGGCAGGTTGATCCAGAAGATCCAGGGCCAGCTCAGGTGGCCGATGATCAGGCCGCCGACCAGCGGGCCGGCCACCGACGAGATCCCCCAGACACTCGCGAGGTAGCCCTGGACCTTGCCGCGTTCCCGCACCGCGTAAAGGTCGCCGATGACGGTCAGGCTCACCGGCTGGATCGCCCCTGCGCCGACGCCCTGGATGAGGCGGAACAGGATCAGCGAGGGCATCGACCACGCGAGCCCGCACAGGAGGGAGCCCGCCAGGAACACCGCGATGCCGAACAGCAGGACTGGCCGGCGTCCGTAGAGGTCCGAGAGCTTGCCGAACACCACCGTGGTGGCCGTCTGCGTCAGCAGGAAGGACGCGAACACCCAGGCATAGAGGTGAAGGTCGCCGAGATGACCGGCGATCTGCGGCATCGCCGTCGAGACGATCGTCGCCTCGATGGCGATCATGAACATCGACGCCATCACCGCGGCGAGGACCAGCGGGCGGCGCGTCTCGAGGGACTTGGGCATCGGGCCGATCTAGGCCCGCCGCGCCTGCACACCTAGCGTTGGCTCGGGCAACCGGCCTCTCCGCGGCGAGATCCGTGCGCGGGCGCACATCCGCTCGGCGTCGGCCCCGCGATGGGCGCATGGATGACGCGCCCCGATGCAGCACGTGCATACATAATGCGGAACGCCCCGGCGCGACCGACTCAGGCCTCCGCGTCGGCGTCGAGGTCCCTTCCGCGGGTCTCGGGCAGCAGGAACGCGGCGATCGTCCCGACGAGGCTGAATGCGGCGAGGTAGTAGGCCGGCGCGAGCCGGTCGCCGGTCGCGGCAATCAGCCAGTTCACCACGTAGTTCGTGCTGCCGCCGAACACCGAGACGGAGACCGCGTAGACGATCGACAACCCGGCGCTGCGCACCGCCCGCGGCAGGGCCTCGGGAATGCCGACGATCACGGCCGCCGCGTTGATGGACGACAGCGCCGAGAGCAGGAAGGTGACCGCGTAGACGCTGGCAGCGCTCGGCGCCCGCACCACCCAGGCGAAGGCCGGGACCGCCAGGATCAGGATCAGCGCCCGCGGCCAGATCATCACCGGTCGCCGCCCGTACCGGTCGGCCAGCCAGCCGCCGAGCAGCGGGAAGATCACCGAGGCGAGCCCGAGGGCGATCGGCACCGCCGTCGCGGCAGTCTCGCTCAGGCCGAGGGTCGCGCCCGCGAAGACCGGCATGTTGGTACCGACCGCGTTCGACACGGTCGAGGCCGCGATGACCAGGAAGGTCAGGCCCAGCAGGCGGCCGTGCTCGCGCAGGAGCCGGCCGACCACCGCCATCGTCGAGGCCGCCGCGTGCGGATCCTCCTCGGCGCCGGCGGTCTCGGGCAGGTGGCTGCGGATGATGAGGCCGACCGGCACGACGGACAGGCCGAGGGCGAACATCAGCCGCCAGCCCCACTGCGCCATCGCTTGGTCGCCGACCGCGAGCGCCAGGGCGGTCGCGATGATCCCGGCGAACAGGGCCGCGCAGCCCTGGCTGGCGATCTGCCAGCTCGTCACGAAGCCGCGCCGCTTCGGGGGCGCGGCCTCCAGCAGGAAGGCCGTCGAGGGACCGACCTCGCCGCCGAGGGCGAGGCCCTGCACGAGGCGTCCGGCGATGACGATGACCTGCGCCCAGCCGCCGATCGTCGCGTAGGAAGGGCAGGCGGCCAGCATGAGCATGCCGACGGCCATCAGCGCGATGGTGATCAACATCGCGGGCTTGCGGCCGGCCCGGTCCGCGAAGGCGCCGATCAGCACACCGCCGATGGGCCGCATGACGTAGCCGATGCCGAACAGGGCGAGCGATGCCAGCAGGCTGTTGGTCGGGTCGTTCGCCGGGAAGAAGGCCTCGCCGATCGGCTTGGCGAAGAAGGCGTAGACGGTGAAGTCGTAGAATTCGAGGGCGTTGCCCAGGACGACGGCCCCGACCGACTTGCGGTCGAGAGTCGAATGATGCGCGCCGGGATGCGGTGCGGTCCGGGCGTCCATCAGCGGGCCGACCCGTCGACCGGGTGCTTGGCGAGACCGCCGGTCACGGGCGTCTCGCCCTCCGCCAGGGCCGCGTCGTAACCGGCCAGCCAGAGCGCGCGCGCCTCCGTCCCCTCCGCGTAGGGGCAGGCTTCCCGGGCGAGCCCTTTGGCGGGCGCGGCCCGGCCGAGGGCGCGGGCATCGAGGTCGTTCGGTGGCGTATCCATACGGGCGCAGCTCCGTTCCGGTGGGCTGCGGCGCGATGTAGGGCGCGGAGCGCGCGCGTCGCCGATCTCAGTGACGCGTCGGGTCCGCGTCGGCGGGCAGCGCCACGGCCTCGCTGAACGGGAATTCCAGCACGACCTCGCCGTCGTCGTCCGTGACCACGAGGCACGCCGTCATCAGCCGGGCCTGATCCTGCGGCTGGCGCAGGGCGGCGCGGATCGTCTCCCGCGCCGCATCCCAGGCCGCGTCCGGATCCCGAAGCTCGATCCCGGTCGGGTCGGAGATGACGTCCTCGCCGATCTGCGTGTGGAAGAAGTAGCGCGGCATGGTCTTCACCGATTGCAGGGGTGCCGCCCCGGGCGGAGCGACCCACGACAGGTGGTGACGGCCGCGCGTCGGACCAGACCGCGGCGCGCCCCGCTGCCTCGGCCCTCAGCCGTTCGCGGCGCGCGCGGCCGGCGCGGTCGGGACCGGGCGCAGCGCCCGCACCTGGCCGGTGGAACCGCCCGCGCGGTGCTGCTTCTCCATCGCCATGAGCGGCCGCAGCTCGGGCTCGGCGAAATCGAGGAGCTTGGCGTTGCGCCAGCGCGGCTTGCCGGAGCCGCGGCCGAACCAGCGGGGGCGCTCCTCCTCGACCAGGAGCACCAGCCGCCCTGTCCAGGTCTTCCGGAACCAGAAACGCCCTGTCAGAGACATCGTCCCATCCTCGCCGTCGAGCCGCCCCCGGTCTGGCCGCCTCAATAGCGAACTTGGCTGTTCGCGTACTGATTGAGGACGCGGGCGAACAGGCGCACCACCGATATCCACAGCGTCACGCCGGGGCTGCGGGGGACTCGGGGCACGATCAGTGCGCGATATGCCGGACCGACAGCGCCAGCACGACGAGCCAGACGAGCCCCGAGAGACCGAACACGAAGCCGCGGAGGATCGCCGCTTCCAGCGCCGCGTGTGCGGAGCGCGGCTCCGAAGCCCGCTCCCTCCGCGAAGGCTCGGGACGCGCCCGGACCGGGCGCTGCTCCGGCACGGTGAGCAGGCGGGTCAGGCTGTCGGGGAGCGGTCTCGGATCGGGCTGCACGGCAGCCGCGAGCCTAGCGCGTCACGCGCCCGCGCGACAGGCCGCTCGGAGCGTCGGCAGGCTCATGTCGGCAGGCTCGTGTCGGCAGGCTCATGTCGGACACCGATTTGTCGCGCCCATACCCCATGCTACAGCTCGACCCCGGGCGGCCAGTCAGCCCGTCGGTCCGCGCGCATGTCCCTGCCACCTGTTCTGATCACCGGCGTGGCCGGCTTCATCGGGAACCAGCTCGCCCTGCGCCTCCTCGAGGACGGCCGGCAGGTCGTCGGGCTGGACAGCGTCAACGCCTATTACGACGTGCGCCTCAAGGAAGCCCGGCTGCAACGCCTCGCGGATTTCCCGGGCTACAGCTTCGCGCGCCTCGACCTCGCCGACCGCGACGGCCTCGACGCGCTGTTCCGCCGCCACGCGTTCCGCACGGTAATCCACCTCGCGGCCCAGGCCGGCGTGCGCTACTCGCTCACCGATCCGCACGCCTACGCGGCGAGCAACCTCGTCGGCTTCCTGAACATCCTCGAGGCCTGCCGCCACGGCGGCGTGGGACACCTCCTCTACGCGTCCTCCAGCTCCGTCTACGGCGGCGTCACCGCAATGCCGTTCTCGGTGCACCAGAACGTCGACCATCCGCTCAGCCTCTACGCCGCGACCAAGAAGGCGAACGAGCTGATGGCGCACAGCTACAGCCATCTCTACGGCCTGCCGACGACGGGCCTGCGCTTCTTCACCGTCTACGGCCCCTGGGGCCGGCCCGACATGGCGCTGTACCTGTTCACCCGCGCGATCCTGGCGGGCGAACCGATCCGCGTGTTCAACGAAGGGCGGATGCTCCGGGACTTCACCTACATCGACGACATCGTCGCGGGGATCCGGGCCCTGGCCGACCGGCCGGCCGCGCCCGACCCCGCGTGGAGCGGCGCGGCGCCGGATCCCGGGACCAGCTCCGCCCCCTACAGGATCTACAACATCGGCAACAACGAGCCGGTGGCGCTCCTGGAGATGATCGCCCTCCTCGAGGACGCCCTGGGCCGCAAGGCGGAGAAGATCCTCCTGCCGATGCAGCCCGGCGACGTCCCGGCGACCTACGCCGACATCGACGACCTCGTGCGGGACGCCGGCTTCCGGCCCGCCACGCCGCTGAAGACGGGGATCGTGCGCTTCGTCGACTGGTATCGGACCTATCACGGGATCTGAGGGAACGGCGCCGCGCGCCGTCGCACGGAGCCAATCCGTTCACGCGGTGTTGAGTGGGGCGGCGGCCCGCAGCAGCCGCCAACCGGCCCCGGATGACGGCTATCCCAGACTGGGCCGTTGCGCGCGCCGGGCACATTCAATTAGAGCTGTTCCAGGCAGGCAAGCTCTGCCCGCATCGCTGCCCAAGCGGCGGCCAACAGGAGGAAATCCATGCGTTCACTCGTTTTCGGCGCCGTCCTTGCCGTCGTGATGCCGTTCGCCGCGCAGGCCCAGGACGCCGGCGACGCCGCGGCCGGCGAGAAGGCGTTCGCCCCCTGCAAGGCGTGCCACAACTTCCAGAAGAACGGCGTGGGTCCCGACCTGAAGGGCGTCGTCGGCCGCAAGGCGGGCACCTACGAGGGCTACAACTACTCCGCCGCCTTGAAGAACTCCGGCATCACCTGGGACGAGGCCAACCTGCACGAGTGGCTGAAGAACCCGAAGACGAAGGTGCCCGGCACCAAGATGATCTTCCAGGGCTACCCCGACGACAAGAAGATCAACGACGTCATCGCCTACCTCAAGACGCAGTCCTGAGAGGCGAAGATCGGTACGAACCGGGAGCGGCCGCCCGGCCGCTCCCGGGGCTCCGGCCGCGCCCTAGTCGGGCGTGAGGCCGGCCTGCAGGCTCAGCCTGAGCGTGACGAGATCCTGAAGAAGGTCTTTGCGGCCCTGGATATCGAGACCGGTCATGCCTCCCGCCTCGTCGGGCAGGCAGGCGAGTTCCTCGCGCAGCGCCTCGCCGGCGGCGGTGAGGAAGATGCTGACCTGGCGCTCGTCGACCCTGTCGCGGGCGCGGCGCACGCGCCCGGAGGCTTCCAGGCGCTTCAGGAGCGGCGTCAGCGTCCCCGAATCCAGGAACAGGCGGTTCCCGATCTCCTTGACCGACAATCCGTCCTGCTCCCACAAGACCAGCAGGACGAGGTATTGCGGATAGGTCAGTTCGTGGCGCCCCAGGAGGTTGCGGTAGGCGCGGCCGAAGGCGTGCGCGGCGGCGTAGACCGCGAAGCACAGCTGATTGTCGAGGCGCTGCCGCTCCCGCTGCGAAAGCTGGTCGGCACGCGTGTGCCCCGCTCGATCCGGCTCGATGCCGATCTGCGAGGCCGTGGGGCCTGACATAGGAAAACTCTCTCTGGTAAAGGCTGGCTCGCGTACCGGTATGGCGAGGGGCTACTTCTAGGCAGTTCGCTAAACGTATACAATTGGGGCGACCGACCGAGAGTTGCCACGCCATCCGCCCGGCAGCGCTCAGCCATCCATCAACGGATGCAGATCGCGGACCATCGCCTTCAGGCGCTCGTCGAGGACGTGCGTGTAGATCTGCGTCGTCGAGATGTCGGCGTGGCCGAGCAGCTCCTGGACGATGCGCAGGTCGGCGCCGTTCTGCAGGAGGTGACTCGCGAAGGCGTGGCGGAGCACGTGGGGGCTCACCCGATCCGGGTGGAGCCCCGCCGCCGAGGCCAGCACCTTGAGATCGCGGGCGAAGGCCTGCCGGGTGAGATAGCCGCTGTCGCTGTCGGCGGGAAACAGCCACGGGTTGTCCTCCGGCACGGCCGGAAGATGCGCCGCCATCGCGGTGCGGGCCGCATCGGTCAGGGGTACGAGGCGCTCGCGGCCGCCCTTGCCCTTGACGATGAGGTAGCGCTCGCGCGTCGCGCCCGCCGCGCGGGGCAGGGCGACCAGTTCCGAGACGCGCAGGCCCGTGGCGTAGAGCAGCTCGAGCAGGCACACCATCCGGCGCGCCCGCCGGGCCGGGCCAGGGGCCTGATCGGCGGCGGCGGCCGCCTGCGCCGTGGCGAGCAGCCGGTCGACCTCCGCGATGGACAGGACCTTGGGGAGCGCGCGCCCCCGGCGCGGGCCGGACACCGCGACACTCGGATCGCTCTCGGCGCCGCCCTCGGCGTAGAGGAACTTGTGGAAACCGCGCACGCAGGACAGGCGCCGCGCCGCCGAGGACGCCTTCAGGCCTCGGGTCTCGAGGTCGATCAGGAAGGCCCGCAGTGTGCCGGCCTCCACGTCGCCGAGCGCCGTGCCCGAGCGCGCGAGATAGTCGAGGTAATCGTCCAGGTCCCGGCGGTAGGCGCTCAGGGTGTTCAGTCCGGCACCGCGCTCGGCGGCCAGCATGTCGAGGTACTCGGCGACCTCGGGGCGGGGCGCCCGGGCGGCGTCGCCGCTGCCCTCCGGCCCGCTCAACGGTTGCCCGGCTGCAGCTTCGAGGCAGGGATGGTCACGCTCATCTCTCGCGGCGTCGGCTGGACGAAATGCGCGAGCGCGAACATGGCCGCGTAGACCAGACCCGCCAGGATCGCGAGGGTGGCAAAGAAACGGAACAGGGTCGGCACGTCGGTCGAACCTCGGGCAGACGGGCGCTGGCGGCGGGGAGGGGGCGGGCGAAGGCCTTCTCCGAGCCACCGCCGATGCCCGGGTTCGACCACGTGAACGAGGCGCTGACAAGGCCCACGACGACACAGGGATGCGTTTCGCAGGCCGCTTGAATCGCGCTAAGAGCCTGCCGCAGGATGTGAGGCTGCCCGGGCGACAGGCGCGCGGGGGCCGGTGGAGAGGCGGGGACGCCGCACGGATGCGATGCAGGAGTCGATGCAGGAGGCCATGAGCGGGGAGGAGGCGGGGGAACCGATCGAGGCGCGTCTGCGCCGCGCGCTCGGCCTGCGCTCGATCGTGCTCGTCGGCCTCATGGGAGCGGGCAAGAGCACCGTCGGCCGGCGTCTGGCGAGCCGCCTCGGCCTGATCTTCAAGGATGCCGACATCGAGATCGAGGCCGCGGCCGGCCTGACGATCCCCGACATCTTCGCGATCTACGGCGAGCCGAGCTTCCGCGACGGCGAGGAGCGGGTGATCTCGCGCCTGCTGCGGGCCGGTCCGCTGGTCCTGGCGACGGGCGGCGGCGCCTACCTGCGCGAGGCGACCCGCGCGCGCATCGCGGAATCGGCGGTCTCCGTCTGGCTGAAGGCCGATCTGGACGTGCTGATGCGGCGGGTCCGCAAGCGCGGCAACCGCCCGCTGCTGCAGACCGAGGATCCCGAGGCGACGATGCGAGACCTGATGGCCGTGCGCCACCCGGTCTACGCCGCAGCCGACGTGATGGTCATCTCGCGGGAGGTCTCGCATGACCGGGTCGTCCAGGACGTGCTGGAGGCGCTGGATGCCCATCTCAGCGGCGAAGGATCCATCCCCGTGGCCGCCCAGTGAGACCCGAGCGAACCGATCCATGACCGAGCCCCGTCCGGACCTCCTGACCGTCCACGTGCCCCTCGACGCCGGCCGCGCCTACGACATCCAGATCGGGCGCGGGCTGATCGACACGGCCGGCACCGCGGTCGCCGCGCTCGGGGCCCGCCGGGCGGCGATCGTGACGGACGCGACGGTCGGCGCGCTCTACGCCGCGCGGCTGCGGACCAGCCTGGAGCGCGCCGGCCTCCAGGCGGGCGTGGTGACGGTGGCGCCGGGCGAGGCCTCCAAATCCTACGCGGGCTACGCGGAGGTCTGCGACGGGCTGCTCGCCCTCAAGGTCGAGCGCGGCGACCTCGTCGTGGCGCTGGGCGGCGGCGTGGTCGGCGACCTCGCGGGCTTCGCGGCCGCCACCCTGCGGCGCGGCGTGCGCTTCGTGCAGGTGCCGACGAGCCTGCTCGCGCAGGTCGATTCCTCGGTCGGCGGCAAGACCGGCATCAACGCGCCGCTGGGCAAAAACCTGATCGGCGCCTTCCACCAGCCGCGCCTCGTCCTGGCCGACACGGCCGCCCTCGATACCCTGTCCGAGCGTGAGATGCGCGCCGGCTACGCCGAGGTCGCCAAGTACGGGCTGATCGCCGATCCGGGCTTCTTCGACTGGTGCGAGGCGAACTGGCGCGGGATCTTCGCCGGCGGCCCGGAGCGCGAGCAGGCGGTCGCCGCCTGCTGCCGGGCCAAGGCCGCGGTGGTCACCCGCGACGAGCGGGAGGACGGCGAGCGGGCGCTGCTCAATCTCGGTCACACCTTCGGCCACGCCCTGGAGCGCCTGACCGGCTACGATTCCGCCCGCCTGGTCCACGGCGAGGGCGTCGCGATCGGGATGGCGCTGGCCTTCCGCTTCTCGGCGCGCCTCGGGCTCTGCGCCGGCCAGGATGCGGGCCGGGTCGCCAACCATCTCGCACTCGCCGGCCTGCCGACCCGTCTGCAGGCCGTTCCGGGCGGGTGCGGCGACGCCGAGGCGCTCCTCGACGCGATGACCCAGGACAAGAAGGTCCGCGACGGCGCGCTGACCTTCATCCTCGCGCGGGGGATCGGCCAGAGCTTCATCGCCCCCGGCGTGGACCGGGCGGAGGTGGCGGCGTTCCTGCAGGATGAATTAGCGTCGGACCAAGCCGCCTGACGCCCGCGAGCGCCTGCTGTGGCCTTGCCTAACGCAGGCCGGGCCGCTATGAGCCTGCCACGTCCGGCGCCGGTCACCGCGCGCCGCTGACGGTCTGGTTGGGGCCAGAGCCGCAATAGCTCAGCTGGTAGAGCACCTCATTCGTAATGAGGGGGTCGGGGGTTCGAATCCCTCTTGCGGCACCACTACTTAGCCCCAGGCTTGCTTACCGAAGGACCGGTCCGGTAAGCACCATGACGAACAACCCGAACGTCGCGGAGCTGCGCAAGGCCGCCGAGGTCACCGACCGGGAGATCGACGCCGTACTCGCGGATCTCGCCACCGAATCATATCCTCTGGCGAAAGGCTGGACTCTCGACCTCATCGAGATGCTCCGCACGAACACCCGCGCAACCGAGCCTCTCACAACCGACATGCCAGTCTGGAAGCGCACCATGGTGCGGAGCGCGGTCCTGCTGACCCACGCGGTGAAGGGATGAGCGGCGACATTGACTCCGAGCGCGCGGCGACCTTCGAACGCCTGATGGAGCGGCTGAGCGGCTTCGTGCAAGGAATCGGGATGAGCAGCGCGGACGCGCGCGACATTATCGACCGCGTGATCGCGTCTGAACCGTCAGCCGGGGACGGCGACCTGATGACGAAGGCACGCACCTGGATGCTGATCGCGCTGGGGTAGCGCCATGTCGAAGGCCCCATCGCCTCGAGGCGCTCGGCCGCGCCAGGACCTCCGGCCGCGCGTGCTGGCGGCGCTGACTCCCGAGCCGTCCACCACCACCGAGATCGCCGAGCGCGCCGGGATATCCGGCAGCGAGCGCGTCATGCACGCCGCCGGCGCGCTGACGTGCCTGGAGGCTGATGGCCTCGCGGTCAGCGATCTGCGCCGGAACGTCACCCGGTGGCGCTCCGCGGCAGCAGCTCCCGCTTCCGCACGATCCGAGCGCGATCCCGCAGGGTGATCTCGTTCGTCGGCCACTCCAGGCAGGCGGCCTCGAATGCAGCAATCGCCACGGTCAGCGGATAGATCGTGGCGAGGTGCAGCTCGAGCTTACCGCCGATCCGGTCCCAGACCTCGATCGTGTAGGGGTCGCCCGGCGGCACCGGCGGGATCTTCTTGGCGGCCGGCGGCAGCGTGATCGCGGCGAGGCAGAGGTGCTCGTATTTCCGCGCGAGCGGCGCCCCGGGCGCGCGCTGGTAGCGGCACGAGGCCGTCAGATGCCGCAGCAGGTCGAGCGTCGAGATGTCGGCCCCGTAGCGGTCGATCAGGCTCGCAACGGTGTAGCGGCCCGAGCGCTTGCAGGTGGCGCAGTCGACGTACACCCGACCAGGCCCCGCATCCCCCAGGCGCCCCATTCTAGTGGCCCTCCGCTCGCGAACGAAAGCGGAACAAACCCGAGGCGAGGACGAGCTTCAACTGGCGGCTGCCGAGGCGCGCGAGATCGTGGTGGAGCGGTGTGGACGACCTTCGGAAAGCCGAGGTTCGTCAGGCGCTTCGCTGGACCAGTACACGCAGCCCCACACTCAGCGAGCGTCGTCCGCCAGTTCCGGTGGACCCTGAGACGGCACCGGGGACTCGATCAGCAGAACCGCCATTTGAAACAGAACGAGTCCACGGTGATCGGTCACCTCAAGGCGCCAGTCGTCGTCGTGAACGATGTGCTGAGCTTCGTCTCTCAGGATCTCGCCTGCGAGGCGGACAGCCTCAGTGCGGGCGGTGGCGAGGTCCGGCAGATCTGTGCCCAGCGCATCGAGGCCGCTCTTGCCGTCGTGGACGTTGAAGTAGAAGCGCGGCATTCCGGTATCCGGTTCGTTGCCGGCGGGGGGGGCATCAAACCCTCCATCGCGACTGCCGAACGTTCGTGACCGCGATTGTCTACCTGCTGACACAACCCGGCCGTGCGTTCCCTAGCCGGATGTTAGGATCGTCCGATCTGCGTCGATCTGACCAAAAAGCTCGTAGTCCGTCCTAATTGGCGGGTGTCGCGTCTACTCTCTGATGTTCAGCCCCCCTTTGGCCGCGAACTCCCAGACCGGCGACCCCCAGGTCTGCCCGGGCTTCGTCCAACAGCCGGAAATGCGACCTGACGCAGCGGTTACTCGTCGTCCCACTTCATGGCATCCAGCCTTATGGAAGCGACCTCCATTCCTGTCCCATCCACGTCTATCACGATTGCGATCTCGGCGTCACGTTGGGCGATCTCCGCTTCTGCAAGCCGCTTGGCCGCGGCTCGATCTTCGAGTCCCTCAGCCTCACCGATGACGGCGCCGTCTCTGCGGAATTCAACACGGTAGGTCATGGCCTCACATGCCACGGGCGGATGACGGGTTCAAAGCACTCGATTTGGTCGCGCCGGGAGGCGGGAGGTCGGTGAAACGGGGCTGAGCGACAGGAACGATTGGTTCTAGCCGACATAGCTATGCGCCGCTCTGATCCGCCGGTATGCATCGTCGCCAACCGATCACTCTAAGGCAAAGGGCTACCTGAAGTGAGAGAAGCCGCGATCGCTCTCGCCCTGATCAGTGCCGCCTGTAGCCCCGCAGCAGCTCAAGACGACAAGCGCGCCGAGACTCTCTCTGGATTGGCCCGGATCGTCGGGGCGCAGGCCGGCATCGTGCTCTACTGCCGTAAGTTCCACACCATCGACGACGCACTGTCAGATGGCCTCGCCCGTACCGCGCGTGTGGCTCTGCGAAAGACCCTCGGAAACAAGCGGGCCAAAGCCCTCATCGAGGAAGAAGGCAAGCAAATCAGCAGGGAGATCGAGGAGAACGGCGCCGAAGAGTGGTGTGCCGATCAGCGCGACATCCTCAAGACCGACAACCTGCAGGTCTTCCTCGACTGACGCCCAATCTGGCATAGTCCGCCCCTTCCGCACTGGAAGCCCTGAAGGCCGAGCATCCATAGGTGACGCATGAGCGAGCCGGAGCCTGACGCCGACTTCCGCGAGCGCCTGCTGCGAGAGGTTCCGGATGGCGAGCGGGACCTCGTCATCGGAGCGACGGGGAAGCAGCTGGACGCGCTGGGTCGCAAGTACGACGTGTATCGGACCGGTGTGCCCCTAGATGGCTTCGATGGTTTCGTGGACGGCGGCATCGAGAACGACGATGCCTGAGTTTGGGCCAGCACGATCTCCGGGTCGCCCGCAAGGCTCTCCCCGTGCACCTGGAGGCGCAGGACCATCTGAAGTGTCGATGACATCCGTCGGCAGAGACTGAACTACCAGATGCGGTCTATTTTCATCGCCGCGGCATTCGCGATGGCCGTAATAGCAATAATAATCCTAGGCGGGCTCGCGTCTCACTACGAAGACTGACCGTCAGCCGCTGTGGCCCGCGGATCACGCAAATTCCGAATTGACGAGCCGGTAAATTTTATCGCTGGCGGCTGGGTGCTGCTTATGGCCAACAGGAGCACCGCTTCTGCGAGAACAAATCAATGCAGCGACCTCTCTACGACCGCCTGCACCGGTACATCGTAGTAGCGTTGGGGAGCGGCGGCGTTGCCATGATGACCGCAGCTTGGATCTGGGATGCGCTGTAGCGTCCGGGGCCGTTGCTGCATCGAGAAGATCCGGAGCTAGCGACCTGACGGAGGTTGCCGTGCCGGACGAGGACCGCGAGGTCGAGCACTCCCATTTTCCAGCTCCTTGAGCCGAGGTGGTGAAGCCGTCGATGTCGAGATCTACCGCTATGCCGGCACGCTGGATCCCTGGCAGTTGGTCGTGTTCGATCTGTCGTCCGGCTCGTGCATCGCCTGGGCCTAGACCTTCACGACGGACCAGGAGGCGTATGAGACTTTTACCGCGATGGTCGAAGCGGATGGCATGGCCTCTTTCGCTGGTGCCGTGCCGCCCGTCAGGCACTGAACTCCCTCACCCCCGCGCGGACGAAGCCCATTGCCCCTGAGCGGCCGCATCGCCTGTCCAAGCTCAGGGGCCTGTAGCTCGATGGTTAGAGCCGACCGCTCATAACGGTCTGGTTGCAGGTTCGCGTCCTGCCCGGCCCACCAAGATATCACCTACCTCGTTCGAGAAGGCACGAACTGATGTCGATCTCGCATCTGGTCCTGCTCGGCCTCGCCCTGCTTGCGACCTTCGTGATGGCTGTCGGCTGGTCACAGGATCCGTCAGCACCGACGCCGTGGGAGTGGTTCGTCACGAAGGTGACGGAGGGCGGTCTCTGGTCAGGGATATTCCTGTCGCTGCTGGCGGCAGCCTTTTTCGGTTGGCGAGCGAGCCGAAGCAGCAAATAGCCCGGCGTCATGCCTAAGTTCCCATCGCCTCGAGGCGCCCGGCCGCGTCAGGATCTCCGCCCGCGCGTCCTGGCGGCGCCGACGACCTCGCTGTCGTTGACCATCAGGGCCCCGGCATACTCGACGCGCAGGAAGCCGTGCTCCGGATGGACGCCAAAGAACTGCGGCGCGGCCCAGCCGAGCCGGTGTGCCTCGGCGCCATGCTGGTCGAGGAAGGTCAGCGCGTTCGCGCGCATCGCCGCCCACCGCGTCGGAGCCAGGTATCGGCACGACGTGGCATGCTCGGTCAGGCGGTCGATCTGGTCGCACCAGGAGGCGACGGCGGCTGGGACGTCAAGCGGGATAGATGATACCAGCATGGTGCTGTCAAAACGCATTTCGTTTCCGAAATAAAGCTAGAACTTTACTTTCTTCCGAAGCGCTTCAACTAAAACATAACGGGAAATTGTCTTTAATATTACGCCCTCTATAACAGTCGCCAAAATTTCCGTATCTCTATCGTCGAACTCACCTCCATTCGCTTCTATAAATTCTATTGCCGCAAAAAATGCGGTGCGTTTGTTGCCCTGTTGGAAGCAGTGGCTCTGGCCTATCCCTTCAAGAAGGCGCACAGCGAGAATAATAAGGTCTGTCTCGCCGTCATATGCCCACGCATTTAGTGGCCGCGCCACCGCGCTCTCCAGCGCCCCGCGGTCAAGTACGCGGAATGGTTCGGGGGTGCCGCGGAGAAGTTCTCGGGCAATCGCCTCAACTTCATCGGCAACAATCCAAAGCGGCTGCTTACCGCCCAAGGTACGCCGCGACCTTTGGGAACGCCTTCAGCCTGCGCGCCGTCCTATCGGCAACACCTTGGAGATCTGGCTGGCGATTTAGCGCTCCACTTAAGTGATCCGCTAGATCTTTTTCCGACAGCTCTTTTGCAGAGATTAAGCTATTATTCCGGATATGTAGCTCAAGTTTCTCAGCAATCTCGTTCAAGGCAAATATTATTCGCTCGTATGCACGAGCGCGCTCGGCGGCCATTTTCTCAATACGCCGAACTTCTTTTCTGAAGAATCTTTGAATATCAAGCGGCAGCATTTGGTGCTGATCTATGATAATATATGCCTCCTTGATGGAGGCTGCGTCCGCAACTTTCGATATATTATAATCGTGTTGCAGGCCTGAAATCTGCTCGATGTTGCGTGCCAAAAGCTCGCTAAGCATGCTCGCGGGCAGATGCGATGCCGCCTGACCAAGGAGCGCCCTGAGATTTCCTACGCCGCTTAACGCCCCCGAGCGCCAATCGAGGTACCGGGCAATAATCTCATCTGTCGATTTGCGCACACTCTCTCGGAGCTCAATTACGTCGGCCCGAGAGTTGAAGGGCTCCGCGCTGAAAATTGCGGTGGCCGCAAGCGGACGGGCTGCCAGAGCTTCCTGCGCGGCTTCAAACGCCGTCATGTTGAAGGCCGGATGGCCCATCTGCAATCTCCTGATGGGACGAATGTAAGGCGTCTGGCCGGAGGAGCAAAATCGTCAGCGTGGGGGGCCGGATCGGGACCGCTGCAGGGCCGCTTTCTCTCGCAAATTGCCCGCTCGGCCCCGCCCCGATCTGCTCACGGGGCGGGGGAGCGTCCGATCTCACCAGCGTGTGAGCCGAGCCGATACACAACGGGCTTCGGGAATAGGAGGGCGGCCGGCCATCAGCGGGCTGCGTCCGCGAGAGGCGGATCGGTGTCGCGCACGACGGAAGGAAGCCGCCGCGCAGACCAGATGACCTTGCCGCCGTCGTCCCGAAGAGTGGCGCAACCAGATCTTCCGGCGAGGAGACGCTCGAACTTGGCTTCAGCCTCACCGGCGGCCTGGGCGTCCGTCGACGCCTCAAGTTGCTCGGTAGCAACCGACAGCCCGCTTGCGCAGCGCCTATAGACGGAGCATTCGAGATGAAACACAGCCATGAAGCGGCGGAGCAAGAGTCTTGCCAAGTCCGCTATCGCCCTCAAGCGCCGCTTATAGACCCTATTCCGTCGCCGAGAACTGATCTTTCGCTTCGGCAGAAATTTTTATTTACCGTCCGTAAACATGCCGGGGCGATCATGGAGGTGTGATGCTCTATTTAGAGCGATGGATCGGTCCGATGCCCAAATTTCTAAGGCGGTTCGTTCGCGACGAGACTGGCGCTACCGCCATAGAATATGGAATGATCGCCGCCCTGATCGCTGTCATCATCATCGCCTCGCTGCGGCTCGTAGGAACGCGGCTCACCTCCAAATTCGGCGTGATCTCCGGCAATCTGAACTGACACGCGAATAAAGGCCCGCGCCGGCGGACCGGGCGGGCCGTCTCGGAACCGAACCAAGGATGAAGGCCGTCGATCTGCCTGGTTCATGTTGCGGCGGCATACAAAGAGAAGCCCGGCTCGCTGAGCCGGGCTTGCTGAGTCATCGCTGATGGCGACTGACTTCCAAGTCGCCAGCGTCGTCTTTAGCGCGGTGCAGCCCTGACGAAACATACAAATGAGGTATATGCAGTTTAAAACTGCGGGTCTGATTGCGTAGACGCGTCCGTTGTCTCGGTGCGACCGCCTTCCTCGGCCCGAAGCCCGTGTTCGCCACACCGCGACTCGCTGATGGAAGCAGTACCGTCGACGATCTCACCGATCAGCGCCCAGATTGCCTGATGCTCCGGACCGCCACGGTCGGCGGCGAGAAAGGCCGCCAACGCGATGTCGGTGACGCGGCCACCCGAGGCCGCGTTGGCCTCGTGGCGGACGAAGCTGCGACCGTCGGACCGATCGCGTAGCAGGAGCCAGCGATCGCCGTTCGAACTGGTGTAAAGTTCGCGGCCCAAGGCTGCCCCGTTATCGCGAAGGCTGACCGAGATAGGCGGCGACGCTGGCGACGCGCGAGCCGACCATTCGCACGGCCTTGCGCAGGCGTTCTTCGGTGACCCCGAAGCGAAGCGCCCAATGCTCGCGAGCGGCGCGGTCGAAAACGTCGATGTGGGTCTTGTCGAGCAGTTCGGTGGGCATGGCTGGATCCAACGGTGTTCTGGCATCACCAGGAGTCCGGCTTCCAACTCCGAACCGCCTCCCGAGTTGCAGCGATCCTCGGTAGTTCACCGCATTCTCGGGAACCCTTGCGTTGGGACCTTCGGTTGTTGCGCAACCTGTTCCTAAGAGGGTGTACGCCATGACCAATCCCGGTTCTCCGATCCCCGATCCCGGCGGTCCCGATCTGACGACGCCCGGCGAACCGCCGCCGACCGAACCCATGCCCGGTGATCGGCCGGCACCGCAGCCGCCGCCTGACCCGGTGCCGGGCGATCCCGCGGGCCCCGATCTCATACCTGGTGATCCCGTCGGTCCCGGCACGATCATGTAAGCCGCCATCGACTGGTGCGGCAGAACCTCGCGCACGGGCTGTTCCAGGGAGCTGAGCTACATCGCCAAGTGCTGACAGGATATGCAGCGCACTCTCGATCCCGGCTTCCTTCAGGCCTCATCCGCTCGATCGGACCGACCATGTCGGGACGCTGACCGATGACCGGCGGCACGCGGCACGATCACCGCCACGCCGCCGACATCTGCCGGGAGAATGGGTGGGACGTCGGAACTCACTTGATCGGCGATGCCGGCCTCGGCGCGACGGTGATCCGCATAACAGCACTCGGCACCCGCGTGATGTTGGCACGCATGATCAGCCACGGTGGTGTGCCGGTCGCCTACGGTGTTGAGCAGGCCTGGAGCCTTGGCGCACGCGATTGGTGTCGGATCGCTGGGTGAGGCGATCTAGGGCCGTCAGCGATCCATCCTGAACCTGATGCGACCGCCGCGGACAGCCACGTGGGCGCTGCAGCTGTGACGTCGTCGCAGCGGCCGCGGACGTCCAGAGATGGGCGGGCGCGTCAAAGGTGTACAGCTGCGCGGCGGACCTTGGCCGGTGTCCGGCGTGCTAGCCCATCATGTTGTTCCTCTACGGCCTCACCATCCTCGCCGGCATCGCCAACGCGATCCAGCCCGGTCAGAACGCGACCTTGTCCAAGTCACTCGGGCTGCCCATCACCGCGGGCCTGATCACGCTCCTGGTCAGCACGGCCGCGTTGCTGATGGGCGGCCTCGCCATCGGCAAGCTCGAGATGCCGACCGGCCAACAGCTTGCTGCCGTGCCGTGGTGAGCGTGGCTCGGCGGTCTGTTCAGCGTGCTGCTGATCCTGGCGCAGCTCTACGCCTCACCCGCCATCGGCGCGGCCTCCTTCCTCGGCATCATCGTGACAGTGGGAGTCGCCGCTTCCCTCGTCCTCGACCATTACGGCTGGGTCGGCTTCCCGGTGCACCCGGCCAGTCTGTGGCGAATCCTCGGAGCAGTCCTGATGGTCGCCGGCGTGGCTTTGGTGGCCCTGTTCTGACCGCTCCGGCCAGGAACAACGACGCAGGACTGCTTCTTCCCCTACTGACAACAGGAGGAAACATGCCCCGTCTCTCCACCCTAACCGGCGCTGCCGCGATCCTGGTGCTGACGATGACGACAACCTTCGCAGCGCCGTGCGCTGTCGGCACGACCACCAGCAGCAAGGGGCCGACGACGAAGGACACCAGCTCCAACGTCGAGGGCGGCTCGACCGCCAAAGTGACGCCGGGTGCCAAAGGCGAGTCTCCCGGCACGGTCGGTGCGCTGAACAACGTCGGCGCCGGTTCCATGGCCGACAAAGGTGAGAAGAAGGCCCCCGAGGGGCAGCCCGTCAAGCCGGGCGACGACAACTGCTGATTGGCCTCAAGCGTACCTATCGGGAGGAAGATCCATGTCGACGAAGACACTGATGATGGCGGCCGCTCTCTCGCTCGCGATGTCTGGCGCCGTGCTGGCTCAGACTGCCGCCGGTGGCGGCAGCGCCGAGGGCAATATGAACAATCCCGGCTCGGTGAAGAGCAATTCCGAGAAGTCCATGGAGCGCGGAACCGGCTCGATGAGCACCGGTACCGGACCGGGTACGGCTGGCGGTCCGCCTGTCAGCACGCCCGGCGCCCCTGCCGGAAGCGGGACTGGCAATGGCGCCACCGGAAGCGGTGCGGCCCCGAGCGGCAAGTAGATCGGTGGCGCCCCGCGGGGTCTCATCCGCGGGGTTCACACCGATACGATGGCGGCGACGTTCAGTGGCAACGTTTCTCCCACCTTACCGACGCAGCGGCTCCGGCTTCTGCCCATCGGGCAGGATCTCCTTCAGGTGTTCGTGCACCATGCCGGCCGTGAAGGGCTTGCCGATGAAGCGTGCCCCTTCCGGCATGTCGCCCGGCCCCGGGTGCACATGCCCGGAGGCGACCACGATGGCGATGTGCGGCCAACGTTCCGCCGTCTCGCGCGCGACCGCGAAGCCATTGCGCGTCCCGGGCATCTGGACATCGGTGAATAACAGGACGATCACGGCGTTCCGCTGTGCGAGCAGGACGAGCGCGGCGTCGCCATCGCAGGCCTCGACAGTTCGGAATCCAGCCTCCTCCAGGATGTCCATCGCGTCCATGCGAATGAGCCCATCGTCGTCTACGACGAGGGCATAGGGCACGCTGCAGTCGGTCGGCTCGCTCATGCCGACACAAGTCGCGATTTCGAGAAAAGGTTCGCCGTCCGGTGCCGACCCGATCCGGTCGGGACGTGGAGGCCGCGTGGCTACCGAATGGCGGACAGGGGAGGCGGACTGATCGAGGTTCGCGGAGCCGCCGGGAAAACCAGCGTCAACGAATATGGATTAGGATCCCGTGCACGACCAACCGGGTCAGGGGGCGATGCGTGGCCGTCGACGGGCGTGACGAGGTGGAGAACAGTGCCGTCCGCTCCGCTCTCGTCGCCGAGCTGGCTCATTCCACAGTGCCGACCTGCATTATGGGCTGCACCCTGGTCGGTGTCGCGAGCTTTGCCTACGCGTCCACCGGGATGAGTGCCCTCCTGGCCGCCGCGATCGGCGGCGGGCTGGCGTCGATGGCCAAGGTCGCACTGATGCAGTTCCAGAGGCGGCGTCCGGGCCTGGAGCTTCCCGCGCGCGCCGAGACGAACGCGTGGAAGGCGGCACATGCCGCGATCACCAGCCTCGTCGCAGCCTCCGTCGGCCTCACGGCGACGGCGATCTTCCTGCAGCCCGACCTGAGCCTGCAGATGCTCGCGACGGGCCTGATCTTCGGCTACTGCTCCGGCATCGTCAGCCGTGTCGGGATCAGGCCCAAGATCGCCCTCATGGCCATCGTCCTGGCGGCGGTTCCGCCGATCGTCGCGGCGGCGACGTGGAGCGATGTCCCCCACCACATCATCGTGGTCGTGTTCTCGATCTTCCTGCTCGGAAGCTTCGAGAGCGTGCGCCACGTTCATCGCACCGCGGTGAAGCATGTCGGGATGAAGCTGGCGATGGCAGCCCTCGCGCACAAGGATCCCCTGACGGGCTTGGCCAACCGCATCGGTCTGCGCGCGGCCTTCCGGGCCATCAATGCCGACGATTCGGTCGCCGTGTTCTGCATGGATCTGGACGGGTTCAAGACGGTCAACGACCGATACGGTCACGCGGCCGGCGACGCCCTGCTGCGGATGGTTGCCGCCCGCCTCGTCGCTGTCTCTGCCCCCGACGCGACCGTGGTCCGCATGGGCGGCGACGAGTTCGTCATCCTGAAGCCGGGCCTGCACCGACGAAGCGATCTCGCGGCCCGCGTCGAGCAGATCATGGAATGCCTGCACGAACCATTCCCTCTCGGCGACCAAGAGGTCACGGTCGGCGCCAGCGTCGGCTGCGCTTCGTCGCCCTTCAAGCCGACGGATCTCGACACTCTGCTCACGCGCGCCGATGAAGAGTCGTATAGAATCAAGTCGATCCGCCGACGCGGACTGCCGGCCGATCGAACTGTTACCGTCCTTCGCGGCCATGTTTGAACGACGGCCTGCTGCCGAGCCTCCCGTCCCGCGCGGCGCGCGCTTATCGCTGGCGTTACTTGCCGAGCGGACCCGGCTCAGGTGAGGCTAGGACAGCCACGTTCCCGTGAACGCCAGGGCGCCCAGGTAGAGCGCTCGGCCGTCCTCGTCCCTGATCAGGACCGTCAGGGCCTGTCGCTCACCATCGCGTGGCACCTCGTCGGCAGCGATTTCCGGAAGAGCCTGCTTGGCATGCCTGACAGCGCTCTGCAGGTCGGCGCAGTCGAAGCCCATCTCGTCGCGCTCGTTGCGCCCATCGTTGATGTCGAAGAAATAGCGCGGCACCCACGCCTCCTGAATCGGGTCTTCTCTCCGCAAACGCGAGGTTTCGACGCCGGTTCGCTGGCGAAGCCGAGGGGCCGAGCGGCCTGCATGCGACACGGCCGAACGCCGCCAGGCGGCCCTGGTTACTGACGCAGACGCCGACAATGGATACACGCGTGGGCGATGTACAAGCTCCCGCCCGGCAGCCTCTACCGGCTTCGAACACTCGCCCAGACCGGCGCACGCTTCTATCAAATGAGCGGCTACATGCGCCGTTTGGAGGTCCTAGGACTGATCGTGGCGACTGGACGGACCGATCCGGACACGAATGCTGTAGAGTACGGCATCACCGATGCCGGCCGCGCCGAGCTCGAGGAGCGTCACGGCCCGCTCTCGCCGAATTGGCTCGAAGGCGAGGCTTGATGCGCAGTGCCACCGTGATCTGAGCACGCGCGTCTGTGCCCGGCGGGGGCGACGAGGCGCCATGATCTACGCACGAAGAGGCCCGCGCGCGTGCGCCAGCCTCACCGCCCCGCCAGCCCGATCTTCGCCAGGACGATCCCCCCGAAGGCCAGCAGCGCCGCCGAGGCCAGGCCCCAGCCGATCTTGCGCAAGTCCCGCACCTGCCCGGCGACCTCGGCCAGTGCCTTGGCCGCCTCCGCCTTCGCCCCGTCCACCGCCTTGTCGATCCGCCGCTCGATCTCGTCACGGGCCACGAAGTGCTCGATGTCCCGTCGGTAGGCCACGCCCTCGAGCTTCTCGTCCATCCGGTCGAGTTTGCCGCCGAGTGCGTCCATCTGGCGGCCGGTCGCCTCCACGCGCTCGATCAGGCGCCCGATCCATTCGGGCAGGTGATCCGTCATGGCCCCGGTCCTTCGCTCGACGCGACCCGGCCGCGCCGTCCGGGGCCGGGGCAGTGTCTCGTCCGCCATCGCTGCGCGCCCGCGGTCTCGGGGCTCAACCCTTCGGCCCGATCACCTGCGGGACGATCTTGTCGACGGAGCGGGCCAGCATGTAGGCGCCGATCCCGACGGTGAGCAGCGACCACAGCTCGGCCGGCACGCCCTTGAGCGCGGCCACGACCTCGACCTGCAGGCCGACCATGGGCGAGACCACGCCCACCCAGGTGATCATCGCCAGTGCCCAGAGCACGGTGATCGGCCGGGCGTTGCGGGCGAGCGGGCTCTCCGAGCCGGCATCCGCCTTCATCACCTCGGCCATGGCCCGGCCGAGATCGCCCTGCTGCTCGATCAGCGCGCGCTGCAGCTCCAGTTGCACCTGCAGGCGCTGGCCCTCGTCGGGCAGCACCTTCGCGAGGATCGGGCCGAGCGCGCCGAGCAGCGTCGGCAGGAGCGCGAGGAATCCCATGGTCAGGCACTCCGCTGCATGTTGTGGCGAAGGGCGTCGCGCAGGCGCAGCCACCAGGCTTCCGGCGCGACCGACGGGGCGCCGGTCATCGGCGCGAGCGAGTCGGGACGCGCCGGCGAGGCCGGTGCCGGTCCCTCCGGCGCGCGCACCGGCGCGGGATCGCCCCGGCGGGCGTAGACGAGGCCGTAGGCGGTCAGCGCCGCCTGGTCCCGCTCGCCCTGCCGGCGGGGCACGATGGCGGCCGGCCGGTCCCACAGCAGGAAGGCCTCGACGGCCCGCGGCAGGTCGCCGGCATTGGCGAGGCGCACGACGCTGGACTGTGCGAAGTTCGGCTGGCCGATGTTGAAGCACAGCGAGCAGCAGGCATCGAAGAACGGCTGCGGCACCGGCTTGACCAGCGCAGCGCGCACGGAAGCGACGTAGGGCCTGAGATCGGCGGCAAAGAGCGCGTCCGCCTCAGCCTGGGTGACGCACAGACCGTCGGTCACGGTGGGCGGGCCGGCCGCGCTGGTGTGACCCCGGCCGATCGTCCAGATGCCGACGCTGTCGCGGTAGGCACGCAGCCGGCAGCCTTCGCGCGCCGCCAGGGCCGCGCGTCCGAGGGGTGAGAGATCCATGGGAGACTCCTGCCTGGGCGTCGGATGAGAACCGGTGCCCTACCGGCGGCTGGGGGCGATCACGGCAGCTGTCGTGCGCCGAAGAAGGAATCGGCAGCAGCCACGTAGCCGTCGGCGCCGGTGAACCGCACGAACACCTCGACGGTGTCCTTCGCCGCCAGTTTCAGGACCGACGCGAGGTTGACCGCGCTGACGCCGTCGACGAGCGCGCCGGTCGCCGCGGCGCGCCCGCGCCCGGCCGCCGCGCCGTTGCGGTAGAGCTGCACCTCCAGCGCCGTCGGCGCGCTCGACCCGTTCCGCTTGTACGTCAGCGCGACGTCGAAGCCGTGCAGGCCGGCCTCGAAGGCGACGAAGCGGTTCTTCGCCGCGTCGAAGGCGCCCTGATCGTTGCTGTCGGCGGTGTTGAACTGGACCTTCGTCCAGGCATCCGCCGGGACGTAGTTGTCGAAGTTCGTGGACGCGGCGGCCTTGGCGAAGTTGGTGATCCGGCTCCAGGCGGCACCGTCGTGCCATCGGAGCGCCGTGAGAGTGCTGTCCGCGTAGATCTGGCCCTGCGCGCCGCCCGCGGGCTCCGCGGAGAGCGGCTGCAGCTCCAGGGCGCCGTTGCCGCGGACCTTCAGCACCGACCGGCGCGCGGCCGTGCCCGGCGCCGTGGTCTGGACATCCAGGCCGGTGCCCTGCGCCGTCGCCGTGAGATCCTCCTCGGCAACGCCGAGCAGCGCGACGGCGTCGGCCGTGTACGCGCCTCCCGCGTGGTAGCCGGCCCCGAACAGGCCGAGGAGTGTGTCGGTCGCCTTGAGCGGCAGCGGCGCGCCCGGCGCGCCCCGCGCGGCCCGGGCGCGGCAGTTGGCGACGGGCCCGTGATGACCGGCGGCATCGCCCCCGTAGGCGTCGAGTTGGACGGCGAGCCTCGCGCCGAGACCCAGGACGTGCACCGGCGCGCCCGGATCGGTCACACCCGACAGGCCGAGATAGCCCGTCGCGGCCGCGACCGTCATGGCCGTCCGGAAGGCGGTGCCGTCCGGGCTCGTCTTCACGGTCAGGTCGTCGCTGCCGAGCGTGCCGAACAGGACCCGGCTGGCGTAGCCGGTCTGGAGCACGAGGCCGGCGTCGTTGGCCGCAGCCTTCTTGTTGAGGGTCAGCCGCATGTTGCCGGCCCCGGGAGTGACCTCGTCCCACGAGAGCAGCGCGGCCTCGGACTTCACCGCCAAGCGGTTGGTGGTGTCGGCGGCGGTGTTGACGCCCAGGGCCGGCACGCCGCCCTTCAGGTCTCCCGCGGAGACGGCCGGGTGACCGCCGGGCGTGACGCCGTCGTGGACGACGAGGCGCCAATTCGTGGTGTCGACGACGAACTCGCCCGGTCGGCCGACGAAGGTCGCGAGGAACGACCACGCGTCCCGCAGCCACTGCGTGCGCACGCTCATGACGAGGCGAGCCCCAGATCGAGGAAATTCGGGTAGGGGTCGGAGGCGAGGCCGAAATCGTCGCTCCGGGTGGCCGCCTGCGAGGCGAGCCCCAGATCCGCGCCGCTGCCGACGGCGAGCGTCTCGGCGACCGGGCCGAACCGGCCCGAGCCGATCGGCGTCAGCGTGTAGGGCGTGCAGGTCGCGAGGTCCTGGGCCGCGCCGCCGAAGATGTTGAAGGCTTGCAGCTTCAGGGTGAGCGGCGTGCCGATATAGGCCGCCGGCACGCTGTAGCGGAACACCGCCTCGTCGAGCCGGATGAAAGCCGTCCCGGCCGGGTGCGCGCCGGCCGGCGAGCCGGAGAGCCCGCGCTCCAGATAGGTCAGGGCGTAGACGTGCGGCGCGGTGAGCGTCGCGGTGGCGAAGGACACCAGTTCCTGGCCGACCAACGCGAGGGTGACGCCGTCCCGCGCGTCGGCCTCGCTCACCGAGGCCAGCGTGCCGCCGGAGCGGCCGAGATCGACCGCGAGCGTGTTGGCGCGGTCGGGGTTGGGCCCGGCCGGGGCGGGCAGGTCCGCGGCGAGCACGCCCTGGCGGGCCGCGTCCGTGATCGTGCCGATCTCGACGAAGCTGGCGCCGTCGCGCGAGACCCAGACATTCGCCCCGCCCCAGTACGGGTCGGCGTTCGCGCCCGAGGCCGCGATCCAGACCTGCGGCACGCCGGCCGTCAGCGCGGCGGGCGGCTCGAAGATAAGCGGATCGTTGACCGGCGCGGACGCCCGCTCGCGGTCGACCGCCGATCCGGTCGCGCCGACCGTTGGATAGGCCGCCGCGGTCGCGGTCCCGCGCGGGAACTCCTCGGCCGTGACGGTGAGCAGACCGTCCTCGTCCTCCTCGATCGCCGTGATGCGCACCGGCGTCCGAGCGAGCCCGAGCCCCGGGTCGGTCAGGGTCACGACGTCCATCGGCTCGAGGAGGCAGAACTCCCAGGACAGGCGGAACGTGTAGGTGTTGCGGATGTAGAGCGCCCGCTGCAGCGCGAGCTGCGCCACGAGCCGGCCGATCGAGAGCGCGCAGATCTCGCGGGCGGTGATGGTCCCCCCGACCTTCAGGCCGTAGCGCTCGATCGCGCCCTGGTCGCGCGCCTCGACCGTCGTCGCGGTGTAGCCGTGGCTCCGATCGGAGCACTCGACGCGCTGGACGTTGGGGAGGCCGTAGGGATCGCTGCGCGCGACCCGCACCGGATCGTCACCCTCGGCGGCCAGGACGTCGTCGTCCGTGAGGTCGTAGACCGGCGCGACGTCGGGCACGTAGGTGACGCTGGCGCCCGAGTGCGTCACCCCGGTCACGACCTGGTCGCCGTAGGGGACGATCCTGAGCCGCGCGCCCGACCACACCGCCGCGCTGTTGGTCAGCCGCAGCCACCGCGCCAGGATCGCGTTGGCGGTCTCGGCGTCGGTGAGCGCCGGGCTCAGCCCAAGGCCGAGGGCGGCGCAGTAGGTCTGGTAGGACGCGTCCCCCGAGGCGCCAAACAGGGCCGCGCCGCTGAGGGCCGAGGCCGGCAGGCCGACACCGTACTGCGCGTTGGTCAGGAAGTCCGAGATCAGCGCGGCCGGGTCGGCATCCTGCCCGAGCGGCCCCGCAGTGCCGGCGAGCCGCCCGACGACCTCGAAGGCGATCGACGAGATGGTCGCGCTGGAGCCCAGGTCGAAGTAGGGCGAGGCGAGGTAGGCGGTGCCGTTGTAGGGCAGCGCGGCGGCCGGGTAGCGCGCCAGCGCCGGCCCCCATGGCTGCTGCGGCGTGTCGCCGGGGATGAGGCTGAGGAAGTTGGTCGGGAAGGGCGTGACCGACTGGCCGCTGAACACCTCGCCGATGCCCTGGACCGGCCCCTCGGCGAGGCCGAACATGATCCAGGTCGAGTAGGTGTAACCGGTGATGCCGTGGCGGCCGCCGCCTTTGCCGCCCGCCTTCTTGCCGCGCTGGGCGTGGGTCTGGAAGCCGTCGGACCAGATGACGTTCGGTGCGATGCGGTTGGTCCCGTAGACGATCGGGATCGGCAGCGCGCTCGAGGCGGTCTGGACCTGCAGGCCGGTGTAGTCCGGCCGGACGGTGCGCTTCTTCCCGCCGAACAGGCTCATGGTGGCCTCATGGCAGTCTCAGAGCAGGTCGGCCTCGGCGGTCGCGCGGGCGGCCCAGAGGCTGAAGAAGCGCGGGTGCCGGCCCGGCTCGGCGAGGACGGGGTTGCGGGCGATCGGCTCCTCGATCACGGCCTGGGCCGGCGAGAAGGCGTGCACCAGGGTCAGCGGTTCGTTCGCCGTGACGATGCCGCCGTGAGCGTAGGCGCGGCCGTAGCGGAAGACCGCGACGTCCCCGGGCTGTGGGCGCACGACTTCGGCGGCGCGATCGAACACGAAGCCGAGGTAGCGCTCGTCGGCGCGGTGGAGGTGCCAGTCCTGCGGGTAGGGGCGCGGGTCGAAGGCCGGTACGAGGCCGGCATCGACGAACACGCGCACGAGGAGCATACCGCAATCGACGCCGACGCCGCGCAGGTCGGCGCCGGGATGGTACGGCGTGCCGATCCAGCTTCGGGCCTCGCGCACGAGGCGGCGGCGCCCCTCGTCTTCAGCGAGCATGCGAAGCCCTCGACGCGCTTCATTTTTGGTCACGTCATCGCGCGCCGAGCCCTACTCGCTGAAAGGCGAACCCAGCTCAGCGGTTCGGATCTGACGCTGGATCCAGGCTTGGTAGGTCTGCTGTGGGTGGAAAACAGCCAGTCCGCTTTCGAGTGTAGACATCAGAAAGCAGACCGCCGGGGATCGGCAGCAGCTCGCCGTAAGCGGCCGGTTGACTTTAGATTGAGGTAGCCGCAAAGGCCGACCGCAGCATGCCAAACAATTTTGGCATTTTCCGGTTAAATTGCGCCTTCAAGAGCCTGCCGTCCTTGTAGGCTCGTCTTGTCTAAATCGCCGCCTATCACATGAAGAATCATCCGTCGCGATTGAGAGTCGAACAAGAGAGGAATACTCACTCAATCATCTCTCAGGGTGGCTCGATGACGTTCAAGCGGTCGTCAAAACCGGCAGCCGTGCGGTCTCAATTCCTGGCAAAAGGTGCATGACGGAGCGGGCGAATTCGTAGCGCGCCACGGCGATGTCGTTCGTCCATGGGGGGAGAGGCCGTTCCATGATCTCCGTGGAATCGAGACCCGCCTCGAAGCCGGCCGCGATCCCGCTCTCGGTCGCATCGAGCCAAGCGAGGGTCTGATCGATGCCGCGTCGCCCAGCTTCGGCCGGGCCGTGTCCGGGAACCAGCAACCGGCAGGGGATGTCGGCGACCGTGGCAAGGGCTTTCCGCCAGCGGGGTAGATCGGCATCCGGTGTCGTCGCGGCCCGATCAAGAAAAACGAGATCGCCGGGAAACAGCAGGCCCGAGGTTTCCTCGAAGAGGCAGAGATCCTCGTTGGTATGGCCGGACAGGTTCAACAGACGGAAGCGCCGTTCGCCGACCTGCTCCACGCCGTCCCGCGCCTCGTTGGCGGGCTTCGGCACGCCGGTCCCGCGCATCCAGTCGCCCGCAACCCGGTACATGCCGCTGGCGAGGTCGTTGCCGAACCGAGCGAGGTCCCGCCGCAGGCCCGGGCCGACCCACACGGCCGAATCGGCGAAGGCCGTCGCCCCGAGGCTATGGTCGGCATGGAAATGGGTGAGGTAGACGCGCACCACGGGCTTGCCCGTGAGATCCCGCGCCAGGGCCTCCAGGGCGGTGCCGTAACGGTGGGACGGACCCGCATCGATCAGCACGCAGCCGTCTCGGGTTTCGATCAAGGTCACGTTGGCGATGGCGCCGCCGTTCTCGGCGGTGATGGCCTCCTGGGCTCCGTAGAGCGTCCAGATCCCCGGAGCCACGACGACGGGCTTGAGGGTGTAACGGCGGGGAGCGGCGAGGGCCGGAGTGCAGGCTATCGCCGCCAAGCCGAGGGCGAGGCCCGAACGACGGGTCAGGCCACGGTATTGTTCGGATGCGCCCATCAGAGTCTCTCCCGTGCCTGCGCCTCGATCGGGGGTACCGGCACCTTGGCGCGGAAGTCGTTGCCGGCGGTGTTGCGCATCGAGACGAGCAACGCCTCAGTCACCCCGTCCTTCAGAAGGAGCGTCAGGGTCGGGTTGTCGGCAATCGCCTCCGACAGGGTGAGGTCGGCGAGCCGCCGCCCCGCCGCATCGGAGATCGCCAACGTTTCGATGATGAACACCGGCACGTTGGCGATCATTCCGTTGTCCATGGGGTGAATCGTGCGCAGGCGAAGACGCAGAGTGTCCGCCTCCCGCCAGATCCGGCCCTGTAACGCGCCGAGCCTTTTCCAATCGACCCGCTTCTCGACAACCGGCGGCACAGAGCATCCGCCGCCGGCCGCATCGAGCGTGCGTCCTCCGATGTACCAGCGGCCGTCCTGACGGGCCGCCGCACGGATGGGGGTCCCCTGTTCGATCTTCATGCGGAAGGCCGCGAAGGGCTGCGCGCCGGTTCCGGCGAGGCGTAACGTCAGGGGAAAGGGATTCAGGTCGGCGATGACGATGAGTTCCTCGACCGAGCCTATGGCGCGAGCATCGACCGTCACGGGAACCTGCGTCTGGTCCTCGGTCACCGGAGGCAGCGTGACAGTGACCCGGTCATCGAAGATCGCGGGCAGGCCGCCGAGGTAGCGCTCGGCCATGCTCGACCAGAGGGGCGACTCAAGGGGATCGCGGGTGCCGGTGGTTTTCGGGGCAGGCATGGGGCTTCACCTCGACGGAGTGGAAGTCGCGCCGAGCGACGGGACCGCAGGCGGATCGGCCGGGACGAGGGGACGGCCGGCATCGCTCCAGCCATCCGTGCCGTCGGCAAACCAGTAGACCCGGCGGTAGCCGAGGTCGGCCGCACGGCGCACGGCGTTCCAGGACATCCAGCAATCGGCCATGCAGAAGAAGATCAGCGGGTGGTCGCGATGTCCCCCGCTGAGCGTCTCCAGCCAGCGGGCGAGATAGGCGGCGAGACGGGGCTCGATCCTGCCGCGGCCCGTCTCCGGCAGCCACACGGCGCCGGGGATCGTCTCGCGCCGGTCCACGATCCTCCAGCGACCGCCGACGGGCTCGAAGCCGCCGCGCTGGGGCATCACGTCGATCAAGGCGGCGCCCTCGGCACGGAGCCGGTCGACTTCGGCGAGGGCTACGAGAGTGCCGCCGACGACGGGGCGTGTCACCGGCGATCTGTAGTTCTGCGTCCGAAGCCCGGTGACGGGATCGAAATCGGCATCCGCCGCCACGATCCCGACTGCCCCCGGCCCCTCCTGCGGATGGGCGGGAAGGGACGAAACGAGGAGGAGCGCGACGGCCAGGCTCCTCATCGGCCGATCTCCGCCATGCGCCGGAGCGTGTCGTCCCGGTCGAGGACGTGATGCTTGAGCGCTGCCGCGACATGCAGTGCAATCAAGCCCGGCAGCGCCAAACCTAGCCCGTCATGGACCCACACCGCGGTCTGATAGATCAACTCCGGCCGGGTCTCGAACAGCTTCGGGATCAGGGGCCACTCGAACAGCGCGAGGGCCCGCGGATAGGCGAGGGAGCGGGCGATGCCGGACAGCGGCATCAGCAGGATCGCGGCGAGCAAGGCTCCGTGCATTGCCCGTGCCGCCCAGACCTCCCAACTCCTGTGCTGCGAAGACGGGGCCGGCCACCCTTCCCATGCACGCCACAGCAGACGGGCCAAGACGAGGAGCAGGAGCAGCATTCCAAGAGACTTATGCAGGCGGATCGCGGTGCCGCGGCCCGGTCCTTCCGGCACCGCCCGAAGCCAGAAGCCGTAGGCCAGCATCGGGAGGATGGCGGAGGCGACGCTCCAGTGCAGGAGCCGGGTCGGAAGGCTGAGGCGGCCGCCTTGCGGAGGCGGCGACGCCTCCCCCGGCGCCGGGAGGGAGCCCGTCATCGCTGCAACGCCCGAAGATGGGGAAAATCGCGCTTCTGCGTCAGGATGGTACAGTCGCGGTCGTCCTCCGAATTAGGGCAGCGGACCTCGACGCCGTCGGGGTAATGGCTCACGTTCTCGCAGGTCGCGACGAAGCGGGTCGCCCCACCGTCGAGTTCCTCGGCATCGAGGCCGCCCACGCCGCATTCGGTCTTCAACATCAAGAGGCGGCGGACCTGATATTCCTTGATTCCCTCCGGCCATGCGGGGGCGGCAATGACGAGTCCCAGAAGCAGGAGCCAGGCCGCGCGCATGGGGCCGACCCCGCTCAGCTCTTGGGCTGGCTCTCGACATAGGTGCGGATCGCCCAGATCGCCTCCTGGCTGAGGATGCCCTCGAAGGGCGGCATACGGTAGCGATCGTCCTTCTTGGCGCCGTGCATCACGCGGGTCATGAACCAGCCGTCGCCGGCCTCGCCCTCCTCAAGCTCGCGCAGGTCCGGCGCCATGCCGCCAGACTTTGCGTCGAGGCCATGGCAGCGGGCACAGTTCTGGTTGTAGCCGTTGGCGCCGATCTCCATGGCCAACTTGTTGCCGTGGTAGGGGTTGGTCGCCCGGACGTCGTCGCCGAGCGGCGGCAGGCCGGTCGTGTCGACCGGCTGCGGTGCGGCGTCGCCATGGGCGAAGACGGTGGCGGGCAGCGTGGCCACGGTCAGCGGAAGCGCGAGCAGACCCGCGCGAAGGAACGTCATCATTGGAAACCTCGGAACGGACAGGTCACGGCGCCGGATCGAGCCAGATGCGCCACGTTTCGGAGCCGCTGATTTGCAGAGAGTAAGTACCGGGCGTCTCGATGGTGTAGACGGCACTGCCGCCGCCACCGATGTGCAGGTTCTGAACGATGCCGCCCTGCGCATCCTTCAGGTACATCACGAAGATCGGGCCATCGCTTTCGTAGCGCAGCACGGTCGGGGCGGTGATGACGAAGGGCTCGGTCTGCATCGTCAACCGTCCCCGGAAGCGGGGCGGCACGAGGATCGCGGCGAGGCGATCGTAGCAGCGCAGGCGCTCCCCCTCGTCCGGCAAAGCACGGCACGCGGCGAAGGCCGTGCGGACATCCGCCGACGCCTCCGCCGCCGCCGCGCCGGACAAGCCGGGCAGCAGCAGGACGAGCCACGGCGCGGCCAGCCACTCCCATCTCACTGATCCGTCTCGGCGGCGGGCGGCGCGGAGGCCTCGGGATAGGTTTCCCACACCGGCTTGCCGTGCTGCCAATGGTCCGGGCAGCCCTTGCAGCCCTTCATCCAGGCATCCTGGAAAATCGCAAAGCGGATCTGGACGCCCTGCATCACCGCATCGGTGAAGTTGGCCTCGTAGAACTTGGTCTCCTGAAGATCCGTGTCGATGAACTTCGCACCGACGAACTGCGCGCGCTTGGCCTGCACCATCTCCAGATCGGCCACCGTGAAGTCGGCTCCGCTGAAATCGGCTCCCGAGGCGCGGGCATGATCGAGGTTGGCCCCGACGAAGGAGGCACCCCGGGCCTTCAGCCCCTGCATGAAGGAGATCTGCAGGCGCGCGCCGCTGAGGTTGGCTCGGTCGAGCTGGGCGCCGCGAAGGTTCGCACCGCGCAGGTCTGCACGGGCGAGCTGGGCGCCGGTGAGATCGGCCCCGCCGAGATCCGCGTTCTTCAGGTCCGCATGGCGCAGGTCCGCGCCGGGACATTTGGTCTTGGGTGCGATCGTGCAGCCGTTGACGATCCAAGGATCGGGCCGTTCCTCGCGGTTGACGATCTGGGTCTGAGCCGACACGGGACAGGCGAGCGCCGATGCGATCAGCCCGGACAGAAGTAGCGTGCGGCCGAGGGAAGCCTGCATCGGATGACACTCGGTGACGGGGTGGGCGGTAGCGAATGAGACGGGGGCCGGGCCGAGGCTTGCGCCCCGACCCAGTCTCCGGCGGCGACCGGCTACTGCGCGGAGGCCGTGTCGGTCGGCACCTCGAACACCCAGAACGAGCCGCCCTGGCTGACGAGCTTGGTCTGATCGGCCATGTCGCCGCCCCAGAGCGGCACAGCGCCGCCGTAGCCCGAGGCGATGCCGATATACTGTTTGCCGCCATCCTCCCAAGTCATCGGCACCGAGACGACGCCGGAGCCGGTCTGGAAGGCCCAGAGCTCCTTGCCGTTCTTGGCGTCGAAGGCCTTCACATAGCCGTCCGAGGTGCCCTGGAAGACGAGGCCGCCCTTGGTGGTCATGCTGCCGCCCCAGAGCGGCATATTCTCAAGATGCTCCCACACGATCTTGCCGGTCTTCGGATCGATCGCCCGTAGGGCACCGACATGGGTGTCGAACTTGCGGTGAATGCGGAAGCCCTGGCCGAGATAGGCGGAACCCGCCTTGTAGGTGACGTTCTCGGTCCAGTAATCCTCGCTCCAGTCGTTCGACGGAATGTAGAACAGGCCTGTCTGCTGCGAGTAGGACATCGGGCTCCAATTCTTGCCGCCGAGAAAGTTCGGCGTGACCTGGATCGACTTGCCCTTGCTCTGCCCGGCCTCGGGAGCCGGCGGGCGCTGACCCTCGTTCTCGATCGGACGACCGGTCTTGAGATCGTAGCCCTTGGCCCAGGTGATGTCCTTGACGAAGGGATAGGCCGCGATTAGTGCCTCCGGCTTGTTGATCTTGCCGTCGCGGGCCGTCAGCTTGTCGATATCGGTAAGGATGAAGAAGCCGTTGCGGTCAGCATGGGCGCCGGCGCGGATCTTCTTGCCGTCCTTGTCGAGGTCGAACAGGATGATCTCGTTGTTGCCGGAATAGTCCCAGGCATCGTTCGGCGTATGCTGGAAGAAGCCGACCGGCTCGCCGTTCGACGGGTCGATATAGACTTGGCCCGAGGTGAAGAGGCTGTCGCCGGGCGAGCGGTAATGGTGGTTCCAGGGGGCCGGGTTGCCGGTGCCGATGATGAAGGTGTTGGTCTTCTCGTCGTACACGCCCGTCTGCCAGGGCGCGCCGCCGCCGTGGTTCCAGGCCTCGACCTTCTTGCCATCCTTGTCTGGCCAGGACGGCGCCTTCGCGTCGCCAGTCGGCGTCGAATCCTTGCCGTTGAGGCGTCCCATATGGCCCTCGACCATGGGCCGCATCCAAATCTCTTCGCCCGTCTCCGGGTCGCGGGCATAGAGCTTGCCCAGCGCGCCGAACTCGTCACCGGAATTCCCATGGATCAGCAGCACCCTACCGGACTTCTGATCCTTGATGATGTTGGGAGCGCCGGTATAGGCGTAGCCCGATCCGTGATCGTCGAACTTCTTGTTCCAGACGACCTTCCCGGTCTTCGCGTCGAGCGCCACCATGGAAGCGTCGAGGGTGCCGAAGAAGATCTTGTTGCCGTAGATCGCGGCGCCACGACTCACGACATCGCAGCAGGGGCGGATGTCGTCGGGCAGTCGGGCGGCGTAGGACCAGAGCTTTTTGCCGGTCTTGGCGTCGAGGGCGAAGATGCGCGAGTAGGAGGCGGTGATGTAGATGATTCCATCGTGAACGAGGGCTTGTCCCTCCTGGCCACGCTGCTTCTCGTCGCCGAAGGAGAAGGACCACTTCGGCTTCATCCGGCCAACGTTCTCGGTGTTGATCTTGTCGAGGGATGAATAGCGCTGAGCTTTCACGCCCATGCCGTACATCAGCACATCGTTGTTGGTTTGCTGATCGTTGAGGATGTCTTCCCAGGCGACGGGCTTCATCTCGTCCTTCGCGGCTGCAGGCGCGGCCATCGCCCACGAGAGAACAAGCAGGGACGAAGCAGTCAGGAAGACATTCTGGCGCGGTGATCCCGTCGCAGTCTTATTAGCCATGTCTCTCTCCCTCACGATCCAGTCTTTGAGCAGGATCGCGCTCTATTGAAAGGCAGCAGCCGGAAGCGGGCAGCCTCTCTTTCGCGACTATAGACAGCAATCGGGGGCGTGCCGACATGGACCTTGGTATAATAACGCCACATTATTTTCTTATTAAGAGGGAAAATAGGCCACGATTTTTGCGTCTTGCTCTATATCAATCTCGACGAAAACCATAAGTACAATATTTGTACTTTTTTGATTGACGACATCCGGGCGGGCTGCCGATCATGATCACACCGTCGTGCCCTTCTCCGAGGCGGCTGTGCATCTCGTTCTCGTGGACGATCATACCCTGTTCCGGGATGCGCTCCGGCGCGTCCTGCAACTCGGCTTCCCCGAAGCGACGATACGGGAGACATCCTCAATCGAGGGGGCCATCGACGATCTCTCGCAGCATCCCGAGCCGGATCTCGTCATCCTCGACCTGACGATGCGGGGCGTGCGGGGGTTCGAGGGCTTTCTAACGGTCCGATCCCGCTTTCCACGGATCCCGATCCTGATTTGCTCGGGTGTCGATGAGCCGCGCATCATTCGCGAGGCGCTGGCTCTCGGAGCAGCCGGCTTCGTCGCCAAGACGGCTCGGCAGGCAACCTACCACGCTGCCGTCAAGCAGGCTCTCGAAGGGCAGGCCTTCGTGCCGGAGGGCGTCGTGCCGCTGCCCCCCGAGGCTGGGCAACGCTCCGCCTCCGCTCGAATCTCCACCCTGTCGCAGGGGCAACTCAACGTGCTGATCCTCATCAAGAAGGGCCTGACCAATCAGGAAATTGCGGCTCGCCTCGGGATCGGCATGTCCATGGTCAAGACCCACGCCACCGAGATCATGCGCAAGCTTGGCGTACGGACCCGAACTCAAGCGGTGATCTTCGTGTCCGAGCTCGATTTTGAGCATGCCGGACTACGTCGGTAAGGCCATGACATGCAACGCGCAGCGTCATCTAAGTCGAATCGTCCCTGCGATGATCATTTTGCTGACGATTTTTGTGAACTCCACGTTGAGCCAAACCGTAGAGGACGGATCTCAAGCGTCGATAGGGCCAGAAGATACAAAAATTGTCCTCGATCTCATCCGGCGTGAACTCGAAAGTCCTGATGCGAAGGTCACAAATTTGCGCCGAAGCGGGCCCGTCCACATTTGTGGTTCCGTGAACGTCAAGAACCGCGAGGGCCTCTATACGGGCGAGCGCGGATTCGTCGTCGATCTACAAAATGTCAAGTTCGGCCGCGTCCCGGATGGACCAGAACTTCTTAATCCTCGCGTGGCTGGATTCACTCTGAAGGAGGCGATCCGCCAAGACTATTTTCGCTTGTGCTTAGAGAGCTGATTGTAACGAATCCACCGCCTGCTACCAGGGATCCGTCGCCTTCACCGAAGCGGCTGTGAGAGGCGCATCACCGCCGTAGCAACGGCCTGGGGAGGTCTGCTTTCGGGAACATCACGGCCGCGCGTGAACGACTGCGCTGGGTCGCAACCGGACGGTCGAGCGGCCGGTTCTGCCCGTCAGAACGCGGCCTCGGGCGTCGGCACGAACGGGAAGCCGCGGAAGTTCGCCTCGTTGGCGAACTTGGACCGGCACGTCGCGAGGGTATGGTCACAGCCCTGGTAGGCTGTGAAGGTATCTTTGGCGGCTGGGAGCGCCGGGAGCGGGTAGGTCAGCGTTAGGCCGGTCGTCTCCGCCAGCTTGATCGTGGCCGAGATCCCGGTGTTGCCGCCAGAGGTGAACGTCACCGTCCCCTGCGTGAGCGCCTCGCTCGCGCCGGCCCAGGGGATGAACGTCGCGCTCGCCCCGTCGCCGACGGCCCCGGCCGAGGCGTAGGCCTGCCGCACGAGCCGGCAGCCGGTGTCGTAGAGCGTGTGGTTGCAGGTCGGCTGCCAGACGTTGCGTGGCAGGTCGATGTCGAGCAGCGTCAGCTCGCTCGCAACCGTCAGGGTCGCGGCGGTGCGCCCGACCTGATCGACGCTCGCCAGGCGCCCTGTGAACAGCGTCACGCCGCCGATCGGCGGCGCGTCCCAGGCGCTGAGGAAGGCCCGGTCGCGCCGGATCGTGCAGCCGTCGAACACGCCCTCGCGCAGGGCCACGAGGAACGGCACGCCGCCGACGGTGTCGGTCGGGCGGGCCGAGACCGTGATCCGCTGCTGATCGACGTCGAGGCCGGTGGTGCAGCGGTAGCGCAGCCCGTCCACCAGCACGGAATCGGCACGGTAGGTGGTTCCGTTCAGCGCGATCGGCACGTCGGCATCGGTGTAGGCCAGGATCAGGCCGGACAGCAGCGTGAAGGTGAAGCAGTCGGCCATCAGCAGCCGCTTGTCGGCCCGCGCACGCATCTCGGCGAGGTAGGCCAGGAGTGCGGGATCGGCGGGCCTCACGTGCGCACGCTCCGGAACTTGACGCCTTCCGCCTTCCACAGCCCGGCCATGACGTTCTCGAAGTCCTGCACGTCGTCGAGGAAGCGGCACAGGTAGGCGAAGCTGAACGCGGCGCCGATCACTGCGCCCGCGGCCGGCGCGGCCGGCAGCACGATCCGGTTCGGCGCGGCGAGGCTCCAGCCGTCGGCTGGCGCGCCGTCGACGGTGACGGCGCGCAGCGCGGTGACCCAGCCGACCGGCTCGGAGAAGCCGCCGAGCATCCGGTATGCCGGGAAGGCCAGCGACCGGCCGTCGCCGACGCCGATCGCGCCGGCCGTGACCGCGCTGTCGGTCGGATCCGTGTACAGGAACGTCCCGAAGCGGCCCTGGCAGCGCAGGAACAGGCCGAGCAGCGCCTGCAGTGAGTTCGCGCCGAGACCGGGGAAGGCCGAGCCCGAGGCGAGCCCGTCGAAGGTCACCTCGAACTCCCACAGCGGCGCCGCGTACAGGCTGGCGCGCACCTCCCGGCCCGAGACGTGCGGGGCGAGCCGCGTCGCGAAGGTCGGGCGCTTGTGCACGGACCAGCCCTGGCCCGGCAGCGCGGGGAAGGCGGGCGGGACCTCGCTCACCCGCGCACGCTCACGAGCCGGAAGGCTTGGGTGGCGAACAGCAGCGCCATGAACTGCTCCAGATCGAGGTCGTCGTCGGCGAAGCGGCAGAGCAGGGTGGATCCCGCCCCGAGCTCGGGCGGCACGGCGACGTGGAACGGCAGGGCGCGTCCAGAGACGGCGCCGTAGAAGCCCGCAAGGCGCTCGAAGTCACCGGCGAGCCCGCCCATCGCGAAGCCGCCAGTGGCCAGGACGTCGTAGGCCAGTTCGATCTCCCAGGACGGCGACCGTACGCGCGCCGCCCGCGCCTCCCGGCCGGAGACGTGCGCGGCCGCTCCGGTGCGGAAGGTCGGGGCGTAGCGCACCGACCATGCGCGTCCGGACAGCGCCGGGAAGCTCGGGTACGGCCCCGGTACCGGTGGGGGATCGGGCAGCGGCGGCGGCAGCGCCGGGCCCTTGCCGCTGACCCACAGGCCCGCCGGCCAGTTGAGGGTATCGCCCCAGACGTCGGAGCGCAGCGGGAAGGTCGGGAACGGCCGCGCGTCCCAGTTCCAGACCGCGAAGAAGGCGGTCTGCAGCATCGGCAGCCCGGCGGCCGAGACCTCGTTGTGGCCGTCGCGGTACCAGTACTCGTGGACCGCCCGCAGGGCCATCGCGCAGAGCGTGTCGTCCCGCCGGGGCGTGTAGGTCGCCCCGTCGGCGCTGTCCCACACGGACCAGAACGCGGTGAAGCTCTCCGTGCTCTTCGGGTCGTAGAACACGTTCGGCTGGTTGGTCGCGCGGTCGATCGAGCCGAAGCCGTACTCGACCGTGGTGATCGACTTCGATTGCGGCACCCAGCGGGTGGCGGGCCCGCGCGGGGCCCAGCCGCGGCCGTCGCCGTCGTCGTAGACGGCGCGGTGCGGGTTCTTCCACCACCAGCGCAGCTGCTTGTTCGCCAGGATCTCCTGGCCCGGATAGTACCGGCTGCGGGTCTGGGTCGCGCGGTCGCCGGTCGGCCGGGACACCTGCTGATCCGAGCCGAGCGGGTCGAAACCGATCCCGAGATTGTCCGAGTCGGCGTAGAACCAGTCGTACTTCTCGCCGCCCTCGATGTTCCGCTTCAGGTAGGCGATCGAATAGAGCGTCGGCTCGCCCGAGAGCCCGAGGCCGCTCATCGTGTCCGGCCCGGGCGGCCAGCGGCTCCGATCGGGCGCGGGCGCCGTCCAGTTCGCCGCGTCGAGCCCACCCTCGGTGGTCCAGTCCGACAGCGGCAGGTAGTTGTCGAAGGCCACGAGGTCGATGCTGTCCCGGCCGTAGAGCTGGTCGAGATGCGGCCACTGCCCGGCCTCGCCGGGGTGCTGCACGCCCATCCACACCGACCAGTCCGGCGAGTAGGTGATCAGGTTGTGCAGGCCCGCGGTGTCCCGCGTCAGCCCGGCCGCGTCGAAGATCCCGCGCACGTCGTCGGCGAGCCGCCCGAGCCCATCGACGAAGGGGTAGTCCCAGGTGACGGTGCCGTCGGCGCCGGTCGTGCCGGCCCGGGTCCAGCCGGGCCCGCGGATCGCCTCCAGGCCGCGCAGCTCGGAGCCGAGCAGGAACAGGTCGACGCCGCCGGCCAGCACGCACAGGTTGGCGCAGTGCAGGATCATCCGGCGCAACGTGTAATCTTCGGCCGGGCCGGCATAGTCGACGGTCAGCCGGTCGGGGTGGCGGGTGAAGTGCGACGGCTGCGCCGGCCCGAGGATCCGGGCCACCGTCGCGGCCGCGGCCGTATTCCCGTCCGCGTCGAGCCCGATGCGCCCGCGCCACGGGAAGCCGGGGCAGTCCATCAGCAGGAACGGGTAGAACACGACGCGGTAGCCGCGCGCCTTGAGGTCGCGCAGGCAGCGCACCACGCTCTGGTCGGACGGCGTGCCGCCGTAGACCGCGTGGCCGTCGACGGTGGTGATCGGGATCAGGATCGGGGCGCCATCCGGGCCCCGCGAGAGCTGGTTCAGGCCGGAGACCTGCCAATTCTCCTCGACGGGAGTGGGTCCATCCATGCGCTGGAACGAGCCGTCGATGTAGATCGTCGACGGGTAGATCCTGCAGACGCGCGCGTCGACCGAGGAGCCGAACCACGCCACGAGCAGGTTGACCGTGGTGCAGCCGGGCACCTGCTCGGCCAGGGCGTCGAGGGCGAGGCTGCAATCCGTGCGCCCCGAACCCGGCGCCGCGTAGGTGTTGATCGGCTTGAACGGGCGCTCGGTCGCCGAGGGCGGCCAGCGCGAGGCCCGGTAGGGCAGCGGGTCGTAGCCGAACTCCCCGGTCGCGGGCAGCAGGTTGAAGCCGGTGATGGTGTCGATCACGGCGCAGCCCGGCTCGATCAGCCCGGTCCCAGCCGCGACAGGCCGAGATGCGCGCCCTGCCGGACCGCTTGGTTGATCGCCCGCATCAGCGGGCGCGAGTGGTTCTGGAAGAAGTCCGCCACCGAGGCGCCATCCATGGCCGAGACGTTGATCTGGGTGGTGTGGTTGAGCGCGAGGCTCGGGGCCGGGCTGCCGCCCATGGCCGCTCGCAGGGCGCCGGCCGGCCCGGCCGGCACGATCATCTCGCCCTTGTGCACCTGCGCGACCATGTCGTTGGGCAGCGACCACGCCCCGACCGCGAAGGACGGGATCGCCGCGGCGGCCGCCGCCACGGTCGCCTCGCCGGCGGCCGCGGGGCCAACCGCGGCCGGGCCGAGCACCGGCGACAGGAAGCCGAAGATGCCCGCGAAGGTCTCGGAGGCCGAGGCCATGATCGACTTCACCATCGCGCCCGCCTGCGTGGCGAAGGCGGAGGTCGCGCCCGTCTCCTCGGCGCCGGTCCGGGCAGCGACGCCCGCGGTGGTGGCCGCGGTCTTGGTGACCTCGCCGGCCTGATGGGCCGAGACGCCGGCGAGCCAGTCGGCGATCAGCTTCACCCGTGCCTGGACGTAGCTCTGGACGATCGACAGCGCCGTGCTGCGCGCCGCCTGGGCGATCGTGGTCTGCCCCTGGACCACGCTGAAGACGTTGCCGGTGAGCGTCGAGCCGATCTGCTCGTAGGTGCGCTTGGTGTCCTGGTACTCGGCCTTCTGCATCTCGCGCTCGGCCTGCGCGCGGCGGCTCGCCGATTCGGACGCGAGCCGGTCGAGCTGCGCCATCGCCTGCCGGTACTGACTCGTGCCCTGGCCCCAGATCTCGGCGAGCTTGCGCTGGTGGTCGCGCTCCAGGTCCTCGATCTGCCCCAGCACCGCGCCGGTCTCGGCCTGGCGCTCCGCGAAGCCGAGGCCGCGCTCCTGCGCCTCCTGCCGGAGGTCGCGCATGCGATCCTCCAGGACGCGCTTGGCGTTCTGGTAGGCCGTGTCCTCGGCGGTGGCGCGCTCCTGCGCCTCGGCCTGCTCCACCGCCCGGGTGTTGGCGATCTTCTGGGCCTCGAGCTGGTTCCACGCCGCCGTGCCGCGGGCGTGCAGCCCCTGCTCGACGGTGAGCGCGTCGTTGAGGATGCGCAGCCGCTCGCGCGAGCCGGTCTCCATCTCGGCGGTCTGGAGGCTGGCCTCGGATCGGGTGAGCGCGACGCGCTTCTCGGCCAGCGCGGCCTCGCCCTGCGCGAGCCGGGTCTGGAGCGCCGTGCGCGCCGAGAGGTCGGTGGTCGCGTCGAGCTGCCGGCGCAGGGCGTCGTTCGCCCGCTCCTGCGCGGCGACCTCGTCGCGCCGCCCCGCCGCGTTGGCCTGGGCCGTGGCCAGCGCCTCGCGGTCGAGCGCGTTGCCCCCGGCCTGGCGGTCCGCGAGCTGCTGGCGCAGGTCGAGCTGCGCGCGCAGCGCCTCGGCGGTGGCGCCGCCCGTGATGTTGTCGGCCTCCTGATTGCGCCGCCCGGCATTGATCCCGCCGTTGTCGCCCGAACGCCCGCGGATCGTGGCGGCCAGCGCGCCCTCGTCGCCGCCGCGCGCCGCCGCCGCCACGTCCCGCGGCAGCGAGCCGTAATTGTAGGCCACGGAGGTGAGCGAGGCCTTCGCCCGGTCGGACAGGCCCTGCCAGGCCGCGCCCACCTGCGCGGCCGCCTCGGTCTGGAACGCCACGAGGCGGCGGGCGAGATCGCGCTCGGCATCCTCGCGCGTCGTGACGGTGTCGGCGGTGACCGCGCTGACGCGGCCGTCGGCGCCGGTGGTCGTGTCCGAGCCGAAGCCGACGCGGAAGCGGCCGTCGTTGTCGCGGTAGGCCGCGCTGCTGAACCCCTCGAATTTGCGGATCAGCGCCGCGGCGTCGCCGGTGGCGCCCTGGAGGCGCTGGCGCAGCAGGTCGATCCGGCCGCTCGCCTGATCGATCCCGGCCTGCGCGGTGTTGCCGAGGAGGTTGGCGGTGGCGTCGGTGAGCTGATTGGTGTCGAGCGGCGTCCGCGCCAGGGTGGCGTTGCGGCGCTCGATCGTCTCCAGCTGCTTCTCCAGCGCCTCGGTGACCCGGTTCGCCTCGTCAACCTGCCCGCGCAGGCGCGAGGCGAACAGGCCGGCGAGCGGGCCCAGGGCCGAATAGCTCTTGAGCTGCTCCTGCAGCGACCGGGTCATCTCGTTGCCGTAGGCGCGGGCGCGCTCGACCAGGGCCGATAGGATGGCGGCCTGCATCTGGTTGGCGTTGCCGTTCTGGCGGGCGAGGTCGAACTGCGCGCGCAGCTCGCGCGAGACGCCGCCGAGCGCGGCGAGATACGGCCCGCCGGCGGCGGCGGGGTCGCGCAGCGCCCCGGTCAGCGCGGAGGCCATCTGCTTCGCCTCGTCCTCGGAGGAGGCCATCATGGCGATCAGCGAGACGATCGAGGCGTTGGCCGAGCCGGTGTAGCTCGGAACCGAGGCGAGCATGGCCTCGATCGAGGCCGCGCCCTGGTCGGTCATGCCTGGAACCTTGGTCAACTCCAGCGTGAAGGCCTGGAGCATACGGGTGGCGTTCTCGAAGCCGCGCGCCTGCGCGGCGGCCTGGAGCCGGTCCATGTTGCCGGCGGCCGCGATGGTGCGGCCCTCGACCTCGAGCAGGCCGGAGCCGTAGATCTGCGAGCCGCGGCGCCACTCCTGAAAGGCACTGCGCTGCCGCTCGATCGCGCCGGTGAGCCCCTGCGTGGATAGAGCCGTGACGTCGAGGGCGCGCGAGGCCGAGAGCGCGTTGAAGGCGTATTCCACCAGCGCGGTGGCGCCGGACCGGGCCGCGGTCGCGGTGGCCGAAATGGCGGTGCCGACTGCCGCGTAGGTCCGCCCGGTCGCGCCGGACACGGCCTCGTCGGCCGCGCGAAGACCCTCGTAGGCGGCGACCAGCGCCGCCACGGCGCGGGCCTGCGTGGCGAGCGCGGACGTGTTCTCGGCGCTAACCTGGATCTGCCGCAGCGACGCGTTGGCCGCGTCGATGGCGGCCTTCAGCTCGTCGTAGCTCTGGCGCGCGGTGGCGTTCTGGCCGCGGGCCGCCGTGGCGAAGCCCTGGATCGTGCCCTTGGCCTGATCGGCGGCCGCGCGGATGCCGCCGGCGTCGCCGCCGAAGCGGATCTGGATGTCGTCGGCCATGGTCGGGCTCAAACGCGATCGGGTTGACCGAGCGGGCGGCTGCTAGGGGTGGCTTTGCGAGGTTCCACTTGGGGCGACCACGCGCGGAAGCGGACGCTGCTGATCAGACAGATGCGACCGCTGCCCGACCCGCGAAACCAGCATGATCTTTAAGCGCTGAGGCCGGCCCTGCTGGAGATCATCATGTTTGCCAAGGTCTTCGTTGCTGCCGTTATCGGCGCCGCCGGGTCGGGCCTTGCGCATGCAGAGACAGGCGCACCCAACGCGGCAGGCACGGCAACCACGACAACCCGCCAAATCCCTGACACCGGGGCTGGAGCCTCCGGCGAGAGCGTACCGGCCTCCTCCGTGGGTGGGGGTATCATCGGCAGCGAGGCCGTACACGGCACGGGCGCTCACGAGGCGAAAGGCCTGTCACCTGAGTCGTCACGCCCCCCGTCCGGGAAGAAGTGACGGACGCCTGCGCTCAGGCGGATGTCGGCACGCGCGTCCCGCGGGAGTTGAGCGTGCCGATGCTCTCGGCCAGCGTTTCGGCTGCGGCCCGGATTGCCTCGGCGGCATCAGGCTCACCCCTGCCCGCTAAGCTTCGCCGGCAGCGGCTCAGCTCCTCCTCGAGATCTCGTGTCAGCACGTGGTCTCCGAGGCTCGATAGCAGCCGCTGCACCGTGTCGGTCAACGCCGGCAGCTGTGCGGTCGGCACGTCATCGATTAACGTCGCGAGGGTCCGCCAGACTTCGGCGGCCAGCGTGTTCTGCATGCTCTCGGAAGCGACGACGCCGATCGCCGCGATAGCCAGGATCGCATCATCCACCCCCCGATCGGCATAGACGATCCGGGACGCGCTGTTTTCCGGGATCGCATCGGCGCTGCTCCAGCGCGCGATGATGTCCCGCAGGCAATGGCACACCAAGATCGCCGGTTGCGGGTTTTGCTTCGATGTCGAGGCGGTCGTCCAAGCAATCGAGTAAAGCTGCTCGATCCCGAAGCCGGCATCGCTGTCGATCGTCCGGCGTGGTTCAATCTTGATAGCGGCAGTGATCGACCGATCGAGTGCCAGCAGCGCGTCGCCCAGCAGGGATCGGGCAGCGTGAATGCAAAAAAGCGGGTCGCGGAAGGCGAGGTTGGTGCCGACGCGGGCGATGATCTCGATCTCGGCGTCATGCTCCGCTGCGGACCGCTCGATCGTCGCGAGGTCGATACCGCACACCACGCCGTAAGCGTCCGTTCGGACGGTCTGCGACCACGACAGACCGGCGCGGGGTGTACGCCGGGTGCCCGCGATCATGCCCCCGTCCACGGCGCGGGCCTTGATCGTATGATCGTGGATCGCGGTGATGACGGAATGCGGCCGCATTTGATCGATGGTGCTGTAGATCAGGATCACCACCATGCACAGCGCCGCGCCCGTCATCAGGAGCGACAGTAGTGCCCCGATGATCGGTTTGTGGTCGGGATTGGCGCTGCCAAGCGTCAACAGCACGAAGACGCTAAGACCTACGAAGAAGCCGAAACTCAGCTTGTTCGAGCGTCGCTGGATGAATTGGTCGTAGACGTGGGTGGAGAGGGTCGAGGCGGTTTGCTGTACGGCAATCAGCAGAAGGGAAAACGTGATCGACGTGACCGTGATCATACCCGACGCGACGGTACCGAGCAGGCTTGCGATTGCGCCCGTGTCCCCAAGCAGATGGGCGAGCCAGGGGAGCGGTGTAGGGCCAGGGCGACCCCACAGCGCGTCATCGAGCAGATAGCTCAGCGCGAACAGGCCCAGGAACGCCGCAACGACGATCAGTGGAAGGCCGATGAACTCCCGTAAAGACCGCCGAATAAGCGCCAGAATTTGGTCACGGGCCCGATTTACGATTTTCATTCGGCTTTATTGAGCATACTTCTAGATCGTTTCATTGTGTCGAATTCTGAAATCGGATTGATTTTAGATCAGCGGAAAACCATCATCCGCTGACCGTTGATTGCACAGCTCGTCTGATCGATCAGCGCTTCATGTTCTCGGGCAGATGCTCGATAGGATCGACTCTTCCGCTGCTTCCGCCCCCCTGGACCGGTCCCCCCTTCATCACATCAGTGGACGAGCTGATGGCGCTCGGCGCAGAGACGCGGCCGGTCGGCTGATTAGCCGGCGCGGTGGAGCTGTCCGCATTGTGTGTCCCGGAAGGCAGGGTTCCTGGAGTTGGCTGATCAATCCTGCTGCCAACCGACTGCGCTTGTGCCGCGAAACCGACACCCGCAAGCGTGAGACCCGCTGCCATACCCAGGAACCGAACTGCCATACCGCCATCCCCCAGGTTTGCAGAAACAACACAGAAACACTGCGCCAACACAAACTCACGAGCTTGGTTCCTCAGGGCGTTAGGCCGTTCGGGCCAATAGCTGTTTGGGTCAGCCTCGCTTCAGACGTTTCGAGATGCGATGATACAGGCGGGCACAGCCCGTCGGGTTGGCGACCGTCTGTCTTGGATTTGTATCTATCGCTCATGCAGCGCAGGTGACGGGCGTCTGCTTTCGAGAAGCGCCGCGGCACGCTCGAATGGCTCATATGGGTCCCCAGCGGAATGACCGCGTAGGGTGGATTTCCGCCAGTCCGCTATCGGGTGGCCATGCAATAAGAGCGGACATTACCACCGCGCCTGTTCAAGACCCATTGCCGAAGGGGGATGGACCGCTTCTGACAATCCTTCCTTACCATCCGGGAGTAATCCCGGTTTCTTCGGCGAGTCGGTGTAGGTCGGCGAGGGTGTCGTCGGGCAAGGCCAAGCCCTCGGCGCGGTTTCGCGTCGCGTTGCGGGCCTCGATCTCGCCTGGATAGAAGACCTCATCGAACCCCTGCGCCAGCGGCACGGACTTCAAGTCAGCGATCAGTTGGTCCATGCGCGTGTTGAACTCCGTCAGCGGCTGGATCTGGGCGATGTCGATCGCGATCATCAACTGCCCCGCCCCACTGCGGTGCTCGGTCTGATAGGGGCCGGTCACCCGCGGCCCGAAGGCGCTGCCGGTGAGCACGCCCGAGAGCATGTCCATCATCAGCGCGATGGCGTAGCCCTTGTGCTGGGCCATCGGCAGGATGATCCCGTCGATGGCCGCCGCCGGGTCGGTGGTCGGGGCGCCGGACGCGTCGAGGGCCCACCCTTCCGGGATCAGCTGTCCCTTCTGCTTGGCGAGGTAGACCTTGCCCCGGGCCACCCCGGTATTGGCGATGTCGAGCGCCATCGGCGCGTGCGAGCCGGCCGGGCAGGCCCAGGACCACGGGTTGGTGCCCACCGTCTTCTGGCGGCCGCCCCATGGCGCCATCGCCGGGCTGGCATTGGTCGACAGGAACGCCACGCAGCCTTCCCGCGCGGCCATCAGCGTGAAGTACAGGGCGGTGCCGAAATGGCCGGAATTGCGCAGGGCTACGGCGCTGACCCCGTGCGCCTTCGCCCGCCGGATCGCCTCTCGCATCGCGTGGGCGGTGAGCACTTGGCCCATGCCGTCGTGACCGTCGATCACGGCGAGGCCGCCGGCATCAACGACCGTTTCGGGCTGCGCGATCGGGGCGCAGACCCCCGCCTTCAATCGGGCGGTGTACCAAGACAGCCGCATGACCCCATGCGATTGGTGCCCCCATAGGTCGGCATGGACGAGTGTGTCGGCGGCGAGCCGCGCATCGGGCTCCGGCATGCCGGCCGCAGTATAGACCGCGCTGGCGAAGTCCAGCAGCTTGTCGGCGGGAATGCGTGTGGCGCTTGCCATAAGTCGCTCCTGAAATCTCGGCGAGAGAAGCGAGTGTAAATGTCGGCTTTGGGGCAGCGGCCCGATGACGGCTTACCAACCCGAGCCGAAGTTGCCGGAGGGCTGACGAACGGCCGCTTCTGGGAAGTTGCGATGGCGGGCCAGGCGGCTGGATTGGGTCGGATGCGGGAAGACCGCTTGGGGTGGTCTGGAGACGGTCCGCTTCTGCCGCACAACACGGCAGAAGCGCTCATCAGGCTACCCGTCGTTGAGTTCGAGCCATGATACTTTGTCAGACGGCGGCGATGTCTCTGCGCCGGAGTTGGGTCTGAGTTGCAACCTCGATGAAATAGCCACCCTTGGCCTTGAAGTAGAATGTCCAAGCGCCGTGGTAGTCACGCGGTTCAGGCACGTCCCAGCCATCGGCTTTCAGGCGAGCATTCAGCGCATCGACCTGCTCTCGGCTATCTTGGATGAAGCCAATATGATGAATATCGCTATCCTCAGGATAAGTGAAGGTACCTCGCTTTTTCGCGAAGTCATTGAGGACTAGCACCATACCATCATCGTCTTGTATGACGGCGATTGCCTTCCCGCGCATCACTAACGTGCGTAATCCAAAATAGGTCTCGAACATCGAGACATCCGCCGGAATATCGATGCTCGTGAGATTGATGTGATTGAGCTTCACTGGACGCACCTTTCCCATTCACCGGAAAGGACGCGCTGGTAGTCGGCTGCTGATGGCGGCCGCCATGCACGAGCGCTAGGCCACCCGGACTACCGACCGGGCTGTGGCTTCTACACGTCCGAGAATGGGCTTAGCAGCGTGCAGACGACCGTCAAGAACCGCGTTTGATCATGGGGTTCAAACGATCGTGCGCGTCCGCTTCGGGAATGCAGGTGGGTCGATCTGGGCAGCTGACTTGGGTCGCAAGCAGCCGGACCAAGAACGGGGCTGGTCGACCTTTAGCTCTAGCGCGCCTTCACCTGCCCGTCTGGGAAGCGCAGGATCATCGCGCCGATGCCGCTCGGGTCGTCAGCCTCGGCTACAGTCGCTGCAGCGGGGGGCGGCAGTTCGGCCTGAGCCTTTAGGCCCATGAACGCCGCCACCAGCTCGTGAACTGGGGGATGGGCCGACCAGTAGCGGTAGAGCCGCCGCACATCCCAGAGCGTCAGTTCGCCGACGACGTCAAAGGACCATCCGGTGACGGTGCAGATCCGTCCGTAGACGGCGTCGAGGTCGAGGCGGCGCCCTGCGCCGCCCGCGCTTCCCCCGGGTCGGCACCCGCGGAGGAACTGGGAAGGTAGCCCGCGAGGATCAGGACGGCGCGGGTCGCCTCCGCGAGATCGGCGCTCGTGGCCTCGAGGTCGCGCAAGCTCGCGATGTCCGGCTCGTGGTCGCGGGCAAGTGCCGCGCTCACCACCGCGAGGCCGTAGGCGAACGGGCTCTCGCCCGAGCCGCGCGCCACCAGCGGCTCCAGGGCCTCGACCTGACGCAGGGTGAGCGGCCGGACGGTCCAGGTCTTCGAGCCGAGCGTGATGATGGCCGGAAGCGGCCGCGGATCGGCACTCATCCAACATCCCCGAACGACCAGGTCGCGACGTTGCCGGCTGCGTCCGCGAACACGCTGAAATCGAACTCCGGCATGACGAAGTCCTCGAGCTTGGTGCCGAACCCGAGCTTCGAGGACGTGCAGTTGTTGAAGCGCACGTTGACCGCGTTGCCCTGGAAGGTCGTGTAGAACTGCGCCGCGAAGGTCGGCGTGGTGCCGAGCAGCTGGTTGGTCACGGAGAAGCGCTGGCCGGCGCCGGCGAGCGCGTAGGTGTAGTTGATCAGCAGCATCTTGCCCTGATCGGCGGCGGCGAAGGTGTAGACGCCGCCGGCCACGCTGTACTGGCCGGCGGCCGGCGCGCTGGCCACCTTCGTGAAGGGCAGCCCGGTGAGCGCGTTCAGCACGCCGAGATCGTCGGCCGCGATCGCGGCGTTGGCGACCGTCACCGTGTAGGGCGACCCGGCCGGGATCGTGCCGGACTCGCCGAACGCGGTCATGAGCTGCCCGGGCACGGGCGTGACGCCGTAGAACAGCGAGGCCATCGCCAGACCGGAGATCCGGGCGACCTTGGCCTTGCCGGTGGTCTTGATCGTGCCGCGGGCGATGGCCAGCGGGTGCTGCTGCTGGCCGTAGAGTTCCTTGATCGTGGCGGTCTCGTCCATGGTGACCTCCTGGACGAGGCCGAAGTTCACCGGGGTCGCGTTGGCGATGTCGGTGCGGGTGCCGATCAGGACCCCGGAGCCGAAGGAATACATGCGGGTCTCCTCTCAGGAGGGGCGGGGCGGCGTGGTCAGGGCGCGGCGTGCTCGAGCTCGGCGACCAGTGCCTTCACGCGCTCCTTGAAGGCGTGGACGAGGTTCCACAGCGCGGTGTGGTTGCCGAGCGCGGTGCCGCCGAGCATGTCGGCGTGCAGGTTGTCGATGCGCGCCGCCAGCGTGTCGCCGCGGGTCGGCGGGCCGTACCCGCGCACGGGCGTGGGCTCGGGCGCCTCGGCGGCACCCGGATCGAGCTCGGATTCCATAGGGATCTCCTTTGTCAGGGAAGCTCGATCGCGACGGGCACGACGAGGAGGCCGTCGCCGTCGAGGTCGCCCGGCACCTTCACCGGCCGGCCGGTGATGCGGGCCATGTACGGGGTGCCGGCGAGCGTCGTGCGGCCCAGCGCCAGGTCGGCGCCGGCGGGCGCCAGAGCCTGGTCCAGGGCGTCCATGATGTCGTTGAGCTGCGCCGCGCCGATCACGCGCGGGTCGCGGGCGTCGATATAGACGAAGATCTTCACCTCGATCGTCCGCCGCGGCACCGCGCCCGACGACCACGCGTAGCTCTCGTCGCCGCCCTCGTGCAGGAACACGGCCGGGCGCTGCGCGGCCGGCACGTCGGCGAACAGCTTCAGGCGCCGGGTCGGGCCGGATTTCCAGCGGTAGGCACCGGCCACGACGGTCTGGAGCGCGACGACCGCCGCGTTGCGCGGCCCGAGCGGGGCGGTCACCTCGCGATCCCCCGGGCCACGGCACCCTTCAGCGCCGCCACGATCGCCTCGGCCCGGTCGGCGAGCGAGGAGCGCATGAACGACCGCTCCGGCGTGTTGGCGGTGCGGGTGAAGCTGCGCACGTCGACCGCGCGCGGGGCGATGGCCTGCCCGAAGGCCTGCGTGATCGTGCGGACATGGGCCGCGACGGTCTCCTCGCCGGTGAAGCCGAACTCGTGGCGGGCGCCGTACTTCACGTCGCCGGACTGGCTCACTGAGCCGGTCACGGCATCGCCGCTCTGCTCGACATCCGAGACAATCGAGCGGCGCAGGCGGCCGGTGACCACGTTCAGCACCTCGCCGGAGAGCTTGCGCTTGATCAGCGCCTCCAACACCAGCCGCTCGACCTGGACCGCCTTCACCATCTCGGCGCGGACGGCGTCGGGCATCCGGTCGAACCGGGCGACCACCCGAGTCTCCGCAACCTGGATCTCGGTCAGCACGGCGGCACCACCGCGCGGTAGGGCTGCAGCGCCGCCGAGACGAAGTCGGGCACGGCCGCGATCCGGTACGAAACGGTCTCCTGGCCGCCGAGCGACTTCGACTGCATGCCGACCCGCTCGGCGTAGGCTAGGCGGTCGCGGATCCAGTCCAGGGCGGCGTTGGCGAGATCGGCCGGGACGTAGCCGTAGGTGATCGCCACTGCCTCGCCCACGTCCTCGGCCGAGAACAGGTAGCCGCCGTCATCGCCCACGGCGTACTGCCCTTGCGCGGGGTTCCGATCGACCTGGGTGAGCGCCGCGCCGGTGCCGAAGGCCACGCCGAGATCGCAGGCCCAGGGACCGTAGGGCTGGTCCGGATACACCGTGCACGGCGCGCCGCCCGGGAGCGGCACGGGCCCCTCCGCGATCTGGTAGCCGGCCGTGTACGTCACCGAGACGGCCGCACAGCCGGGACGCCCCGGAAGGGTGAGCACCTGCGGCCGGCCGGGCGGGGCGTCATCGGCGGGCTGGAGAGTGTACCCGCCTCGCGATCCGGCATCCTCGGCCGCCGCGATCGCGGTCGAACCGACGGTGACCGCCTCGATCTCCGTGACCGGCCAGTTGGCGAGGAGGATGCGACCCGCACCCCCGGTCCGGACCTCGGTGTAGCGCCGCGGCAGGATCGCGGGGCGGTTCAGCGCGGTCAGGATCATGCGGCTCACCGCCGTGATCAGGCGCTGCACCGAGCCGTCGGGATCCTCGCTCACGCCGAGGTCGGCGAGCCGCACGAGGTCGTGGGAACTCGGCCAGATCATGGTTCAGGCGGCGGGCGCCAGGGCGTCCCGGGCCCTGGCGCGCAGCGTGTCGTTGTCGACCGGCGGCACGACGCGGATGCCGCGCTTCCTCAGGAACGCGAACAGCTCGTGGCGCTTCATCACGTCGATGTCCGCGGCCGTGACCTTGGCCGGATCGATCCGCTCGGCGTCCTCCTGCTCCAGGCGCCGGCGCTGATCCGCCTCGGCGATCATGCGCGCCACGTCCTCGTCGGGCGTCGCCGCGACCGTCTCGGTGAACAGTGCCACCAGCCGGCCGCGATCCCCGTCCAGGGCCCCGAGCGTGGCCGACACCGGGGCCGCTACGGCATCGTCCCACGGCGTGAAGCCGTGGGCCTCCAAATCGAGCCGATGGCGCGGGTCGACATGCACCGCGCCGTCCTCGTCCGGCTCTAACGAATGGCCCTGGTGCGAGAAGCCGGTCAGCCCGGCGGGGGCGCGCATCTTGATCATGTCGGGGTTCCTGAAGCGAAGGGCGGGCGTCAGGCCGGGGCGCCGGTCCAGACGTTGCGCCAGACCTTGGCCAGCGCATCCCAGACGACGGGCAGCGACAGCGTGGTGTCGAAGTAGAGCTGGTCGGTGAGGGGCGCGCTCGGCCGCCCCGCGGTCGGGCCGGATAGCGCGTGCGCGCCGGCGCGGATCCAGCCGTTGGCCTCCAGCACCTGCGCGTCGAAGACCGGCACGTCGAGGACGGTGCCGGCCGTGCCCCGGTAGGGGCGGCCGTTGGCGACCGTGGTGTGCGGGCGCCCGTCCCCGGGCGGGAACATGCGGGCGAGCGGCGCGGTCATGTCCGCTCAGCCGTTGGCGATGTTGGTGATCACCGCCAGGGACGGCGGGAAGTAGTGCTGCAGCACCTCGTCGGCGTAGACGCCGTACTCGTACTTTCGCGAGCGCAGCGGCCACTCGATCTGGTAGTAGTCCTGCCGCGTCCGCACCTGCATGACGTTGCCAACGTTGTTGATCGGGTACGGCAGGGTGCCGGTGGTGAACAGGATCGTGCCCGCCGGCAGGTTCGGGTGGACCTTGATGTTGAGGGTCGAGCCGCCCGCCATCGAGAAGCGGTTCAGGTAGGTGCGGGCCATGAAGCCGCCGCCGAGCTGGTCGCGGGTCACCGCGATCTCGTACTTGTAGGCCGAGCTCGCGTTGCCGGTGAGGATCTTCCGGGAGATGCTCAGCGCCTCCTGGCTGTTCACCCACATCGTGTCGGGCGAGAGCCGGTAGACGTCCCACATGGACTTCAGCACCGCGTCGACCTCGACGATGCCGCCCGCGCCGTCGGCGGTGAGCGGCGTGCCGATCCCGGCGCTGCCCGGCGGCAGGGTGAGGATGGTGGCGCCGGAGCCGGGCCGGAATGCCTGCGTCAGGAGCCCGTCGAAGGACAGGGTCGAGGTCGAGCGGTCGACGGTCCCGAGCGAGGCGGCTGTCTGGCTGCCCGCGGCCGCGGTGGTGATCAGGACCGAGTTGATCGTGGTGATCGCGCCCAGCACCTCGGCGCCGGCCGCGCCCCAGAACCACGCGTAGCCGAGCGCACCGGGCACCGGGTCGACCGAGGCCGCGATCGAGCCGGTGGCGCCGGTGGTCGCCACGGTGGCGGCGGCCGAGCGGGCCGCCGCGCCGCCGCCGAACACGTCGGTCGAGCCGTCCGCGTTGGTGCGGGTGATGGTCGACTGGATGCCGCCGGCGACGGTGCCGTTGATGACGCCGTCGAGCGCCAGCGCCACGGCGATCACCGACCAGTTCTGGGCGGCGAGCGCGCCGCCGGTGGCAGAACCGGAGAGGGTCGGCGTCGGCGTGGTCCCGAGCGCCAGGGACGTGTTGCCGCCGAGCAGCATGGCCTCCTCGCCGAGCATCAGGCTCTGGAGCCCGGTGCGGGCGGCGATGGCGCGCACGTCGTCGAAGCCCTGGGCGGCGTACTGGGCCTCGAACTCGACGTTCGACTCGATGCCGATGCCCTTGTAGCTGGCGGTGTAGTCGGCGGTTGCGACGACCTGCACGCCGCCGCGGTTGCCGCCGGAGACGCCGATGCGCATCCCGGAGACGTTGATGCCGGTGATCGCCCGCCACGCGGCCTGGATGCCGCCCTTGCCGGAGACGCGCGGGATCGCGTTCCGCAGTGGCGTGAGCACCGGGTAGAGCGACTTCGCCCCGAGCTCGAGGTCGTAGAAGGTCAGGCCGGAGGTGGGCGAGCTGCCCTGTGCGAAGGTTGACTTCTGCAGGTCGATACCGAGCTGCGCCAGGATCGGATCGGTGAGCGGCTTGGACTGCGCCTCCTTGAGGAGCGCGAGGACGTCGACGTGCTGGGTCATGGGGCGTGATCCGGTTCGGATGCACGGCCGCGCCGGCGCTGACCCGTCCCCGGGGCGCGCGACATCGGACGTAAGGGGGGGTGGTGGGCCTTGCGGCCCGTCGGGGGACGCGCGCGATCCGTCCCCGGACCCGCGGTGCGTCGTGAATGGTCAGTCCAAAGCCGGACGGTCTACGTCAGGCTGTCGGTCTCCAGATCGACAATCTGCCTCGGGTGGATCGCTGCCGGTCCGCTTCCGAGCAGCGGATGGATCGAACTGAACACAGCCCTAGGAGCCACTCTGACCTCGATGCGTGCCGATAGGCACCGACTGGAACTCCAAGCCTCTGTCAAATCTGCTCGCAAGCACAACCCGTTATCGAGTCTTCGCAGTGACTGCCACTTAAGGTCTATCCACAAGAGGGCAGTCGAAAGCGCAGCCATCTCACCGCTTGGAGTTCAAAATTTAAGGACATTGAGGGCATCGGATCTGAAGAAGGAATGTCGAAGAGACGCGATCGAACTTGACCGATCAGACCAGTCGAAAATGCTCGTCGTTGGTCAGGCTCACGGGGTTACGAAAAAACATTCTGAAGCAAGGCGGCAGAAAGGTTACGAGGTTGTGATGGGCGGCTTTTTTCGAGTCGAGTTCCAGGCGCGCACTGACCAAGCGTCCGGCTCTCTAGCGCTCGCCAACGGAAAGGTGGCAGGCCTCGACGTAGGCGGCGGCATCTATCGCGGCAGCTATGTCGAGGAAGGCGGCCGCGCACGGGGAACTGCAATCCTGTCATTTCCTGACGGTGGCGAACTCGTCACGGGGATGCGTGTGCCTCCCGGAGCCGAGATCACAATACCATTTGATATCCCTGTCGGCACATCTACCAATATTCACGGCACATCGGTCAATGTTTCCGGCCGTAGAGTTGACGTCATCTGGCGTCGTATTGCAGATTTGTAGATTTTTGACGAATCATATAGCGTATTTAATTAAGAACTGACACAATTCCTTTGTTGTTATTAAAATTCAAGACGGCAATACATATCATATATAGACTGTAGGCCGACAATTTATGATAGCGCGGCAGAATAACACTCTCTCAGCACGAAATATGGAGCTAAATATATCATGAAGTTTGGCATAAAATCGATCACTGCCGCCGGATTTGTGATTTTCTCCATCGCCAATGCCAATGCGTTGCCGCTTACCCGAGCGCAGATCAATCAGTGCCAACCGCATGGTGGCGAGCGAAATGCGGAAGCAGACCTCGCGGCCTGCAATGCTGTCATCGACTCCGGCCTCTGGCGAGGCGCCATCTTGAAGATCTTTATCTTCAATCGAGGCACGCTCCTGGCCGGGAAAGGAAATTTCGATCTGGCATTGAAGGATTTCGACAAAGCCATTCGACTCGATCGAAATTTTTCGATGGCTTACGTAGGGCGCGGCGAAATCCAAAGAGCAAAGGGCAACCTCGACGCGGCAGTCAAAGAATTCGATCAAGCAATCGAGTCCGATCCCAACAATGCGCTCGGTTATCAGCACCGCGCCGCCGCCATGGAATTGAAGGGTAATTTTGATCAGGCGCTGAAAGACTATGGCAGCACGATCAAGCTGAATCCTGGTAATGCCGAGATATATAATTCCCGGTGCTGGCTCCGCGCGACCACGGGCACAAATCTCAAGGGTGCGCTGGAAGATTGCAATAATTCTTTGAGATTGAAATCAGATGAAGCGAGCACGCTTGATAGCCGAGGATTGGTGAATACTAGATTGGGTTTATATGAGAAGGCAGTTGCCGATTATAGCGCCGCTCTGAAGCTGAAAGAGACGGCGGGGGCGTTGTATGGCCGTGGACTGGCCAAAATACTGGGCGGGGACAAAGAAGGTGGCGATATCGATATCGCCAAAGCCCTTAAAATTGATGCGAATGTTGAAAAAGAATATTCGACATACGGACTTTGATTATCAAGTAGTCTAAACTTAATCGAGTCGCGGAATAGCTCGAAGTCTATATATGGCGGAGGCTGGTATTGTTAGGCGTCGTGTCGCTTGCTGGCAATGCCGGGTGCGTTGAATAGATGGCTACTAATCTGGACGCCGGTGCACCCCGTCATAACGCGCCGGGACACGAGCAAGGGTCGCGGACATGAGTGCTCGATCCTGGTGCCGGTACTGTTCCGCATACGCGAAAGAGGAGAGCCAGACTTTGTCTGAGCCGCGACCGCCAAACTTAACCATTCGTTAACCACGTTGCGCGATTTTGCAACTGTTAGTTGAGGAGATCTGGCGATGGTCGGCGTGGCGCTGTTTTGTGGTGCGAGCCTGATCGTCGTCGCGGTTCTAGCGATTGTGCTTCAAGCAGAAATCAGTGTTCCAGCGCTCGAATGGGATGACGCGGAGAAGGCACCGAATATCTGATCCGTAGAAGCGTTACGGATTTGGTCAAGGACACTCGTGTCACTCGATAAGTGTAGGATCCGCTCCTGACAGCAACCGAGCCATCGCGCCTCGCATTCCCGTACAGCGTGATGCCTGTGTCGGCCGATGTGTCTGATCGATGCCTTGCACCGAACTTGCCAGACCGAATACATTTGACTGCCTTGGAGCTGCGCCGACGGCGATCCCGGTGCCCGAGTCGGGTTGCACGCCGTCGCGCGTCACCGGACGCAGGTAGCGGATCTGAACGCCTCAGCGCGCGAGCGGGAGGTGCTGCGGGTTCTGGTGCGAGACCTTGATCAGCAGATCCGCGCGCGCCTCTGGGCTCATCTTGGCCAGGTGGTCGCGGATCGCGTCCGCGGACGGGATGTCAGATGAACCGGTATCACCCTCGCTGCCCTTCGTGACGGCGCGGCCCACGAGGTGGCGCGGCACGGGCTGGTCCCCCACCATCTTCGCCAGCGCCGCGATCTGCGGCAGCACCTCGTCGGTCAGCGTCTTCTGCAGCGCATCGCGCTGGCCGGTCATCTTGGCGAGTTCGGCGCGCACCGCCTCGATCGCCGCGCCGCCCTTGTCGAGGCTGCCGCCGGCCGCCTTCTCCGCCGCGCCGCAGGTCGCACCGAGGCCACAAGCATCGTCGTGCATGCGCTGGATCCGCTCTTGGTCAGCCCGGCTGTTGCGCGCGCCGACCTTGGCCAGCGCCCGACCGGCCGGGCTGTCGGCCGCGACCGCCTTCACCAGCGCGTCGTAGGCGGTGTCCGTTAGCGTGTCGGCGGCCAACGCCATCGCGGCGTCGGTCGGCGCGTCGTCCATCAGGTCCGACATCTCGGCCGCGACCATGGCCTGCAGGAGCGCCACCCCCTGCGTGGCCCAAGCCTTCATCTGCCGGGGCAGCGCCGCGTCACCGTCGGCGTAGACCACGTCGAACACCGCCGAGCCGACCATGCTCTTGATCTCGCTCAGCAGCACCGCGAATCGCGACACGCCGTAGAGGTCCTTGGCGAGGTCCGGACCGTCAGCCGCTTTGCCGGCTTCGGCGTGGTCGCGCCTGCGCGCTCGCTCCGGAGGCTGTTCCGCGCTGCCGGAGGCGGCCGCTTCGCCGTCCGCGGCCTCGAGTCGCTTGCCCAGGTCGGACAGCGCGTCGAGCACCGGGCCGGCCGCGACCCGGGCCGAGGCTTCCGCGTCCGCGCGGGCATTGTGCGCCAGCGCGTCCAACTTCTTGGCGAAGGTGCTGCCGTCCTTCGCCTTCCAGACCTGTTCGACCTCGCCCTCGCTCGCGGGTGCGGATCCAGGCGGTGGCTCGGGGGCGGGTCGCGCCTCAGCCAGCGCCGCCGCCTCAGCCACCTTCACCAGCGCCTCGCGCGCCGGCTCCACGAAGTCGCCGACCTCGCCCGGCCGACCGGCCGCCGCGGCCAGCTCGCCCGCCTTGGCGAAGACGTCCGCGTTGGTAGGCTCGGGCGGTGCGGCGATCCGCACGGATTCCGCGAACGCTCGCGTCTCAGCCGCGCCGTCGGCCTTGAGCACCTGGAACGTCGCCGAGGGCAGGCAGGGCAGGTCCACGAGGCTGACCTCGCTCGGGTCGGCCGTGTAGCGCATCAGGCCGTCCTCCCCCCGCCAGCGCTTGGCGTAGGCGCCGCCCTGCGAAAAGCCGGTGTAGACGCCCTCCTCGACCTTCTTCCATTCCGCGTCGTCGACCCCTTCGCGCAGATCTCGATCTGCCGGGCGTCGTCGTTGAAGGCGATCTGCGTGACCTTGCCGGCTGCGACCTTGCCGTGCATCGCCCGCAGGTTGCCCAGCGAGCGGCCGTCCGTCGCCTTGGCGATCCCGCCCGACCATTTCTCGTAGAGCGGCTTCGTCGAGGCGTAGTCGCAGACCTCGCCGGCCCGGTCCGGGGCCTCGGCGGTGGCCAAGCCGTAGACGAGCCGGTTGGCCGCATCGACCTTGGTCAGCGGCAGGAACAGGGACAGCTCGGGCATGAGGGGCTCCGGCGGGTACGTGGTGCCGCCGCGGCTCAAGACCTGGCCGAGGCGTGCGGCGGCCGTGGAAGCGGTGTCGACTTTGGGTTGGGAAGGCTTGCCCCGCGGAAGCTTCGGCGGACTGCGCCCCTAGCCAACGGCCGCGTCTTCCGCGACGACCGGCACCACGACGCAGCGGCAGGACGGATGCGCGGGTGTCGCGTCGTCCCCGCTCGGAAACGCCTCGTCGAGTGCGAGCGCGCCGGCATCCGCGTTGGCCTGGCAGACCGCGCAGCAGCCCTCCTCAGCCCACCAAGCCTTGCGGACCGCGATGCCGTCCGCGACCGCCCCCCGGTAGCTCTCCAGCGACGCCGCACCGTTGGCGCTGGCCACCTCGTACTCGGCGATACGCGCCGCCCGTTCTTCCGAGAAAGCGTAGTCGGTCTCGATCGCCTCCGCGATGGCGTCGAGGCCGAGGTTGCGTTCCAGGCCTGACGCGATGGTCTCGCGCAGCCGGTCGCGAGTCGCCTCTGTGATCACCATCCGCGCGTCGGCCGACGGCACGAGTCGCCCGTCGGCGTCGAAGCGCATCCCAACCATCTCGGCCGCCCGGGCCCTGGCTGCGGCGACCGCCCGGGCGTTCACGCGGTCGACCAGCTCTTCACGGCTGGCGGCGCCAATCTGCGCCAGAGCGCTGCGGCCCGCATCGGCGGCGACGGCCTCCAGCTCGTCGGCCACCTCTGGCGCGACAGCGCGCAGATCCGCGAAGTCGAGCGCGTCGAGAAAGTCGTCCAGCGCGCGGCGCAGTGCGTCGGCGTCGTCGGGCTCCGATCCGACCTTGGCGAGCTTGCCGAACCCGCGCAGCCCGGCGACCACGTCAGAGCGGGCAGCAGCCAGGGCTCTGTCCAGTCGCTCCGCAATCGCACGCATGGCCCGGCGCGTGGCCGGCCGGTCGAAAGGGACGGGATCGGCCGGCCTCCACACCCGCCGCTTGGTGAGTGCCGCACCGACGGCCTTGTGGGCCGGCGCTGGCAGATGCGCGATCCGCGTCGTGAGGCGGCCGCGCAGATCCTCCAGGGCAGCCACGATGGGGCTGCGGCGGTCGGCGTCGAGGCCCGCGTCGCGGACGGTAGCGATCATCGCGTCGAGCGCGGCGTCCACCACCTGGGCGAGTTGGTCTCGGATCCGCTCGCCCGCGGCGGCGTTCCCGGCCGCCTTTCCGACCCCGACCGCGCCGGCGAGCTGGTCGAGCATGTGCGCGACCTCGTCGTCGTCGTAGCCGAGATGCGCGCCGATGTGGCGACCAGCCGTGACCAGCGCGTCGCCGAGCAGGTAGTTCTCGGCGATCCAGACTGCCGCCTCGACCGCGGCCGGCACGGTGCCGCCGGACGCGGCCGTGACGATCGCGCCTCCTGCGATCACCGCCCCGCCGATCGCGGTGCGCAGGACGGTGCGCTTGAACGCGGCGCGCTCGGCGGCCTCATCCGCTTCGCCGCCTGCGCTGCCATCGGTCCAGCGGCCGCGCGCGTCCCGCGGCTGAGCCTCGTCGAACTTACCGAGCAACTTGGCGACCGGGTCCGACGGTCCGTCGTCCTGTTCCTCGGCCGCCTGCCCGGAGCTACCGAATCCGTTCGCCCCGGGCGGCGGCCCGAACGCGTCGAGCGCCGCCTTCTTGCCCGCCAGCGTGTTCGCGTCGATCGGCACGAGGCCGGCGCCGGTCATCACCATCAGGACGTCGGCGGCCGGGCTCGGATCGGGATCGAGGCCCAGGATCTTGCGGCCCTCGTTGAGCCGCATCAGACCGCCCGCGCTCAGCCCGCGCAGGCGCTCGGCCTGCGCGGCCTCGTCGATCTGCTCGTCCTCCTGCCACGCGAACTCAAGCTCGGGCGCGGCGAGGTCGTCGGCGATCACCTCGTCGAGGACGCCCTTGATCCAGTCGAGCAGTGGCGCGAGGCCCTCCTCCTCGGCGAGTTCCTTCTGCGTGTCGGCCGAGGCGCGGTTCATCTGCTTGATCAGCGCCTGGGGCGAGATCGAGAAGGCGAAGCACACCACCCGCGACAGCCACTCGTCGAACTCGCCCTTGAGCTGGGGCTCGCTGGTCTGGTGGAGCGCCACCTTGCCAGGCACGAAGCGGGCGCGCCGGCGCGCCGCCAGGTTGTCGGTGAAGAGCGAGTCCCAGTAGGTCTGGTAGGTCGCGATCTGGTCCGGGCCCCAGGTCTCGGGAACGCCGATCAGCGCGTCCGGCACGGTGCCGCTGGTGAAGTACTCCAGGGTCATCACCTGTCGGCGCAGGGCGATGTTGACGGTGGTCATCACCTGCTCGACCGGCGAGGAGCCGTAGACGCGGTCGGTGCGCAGGTTGCGCGGGCGGTAGAGTAACTCGCGGGCGGTGTAGTTCACCGCCGGCAGGCCCTTTAGGATCTGCTGGTACGCCTCGGGCCAGACTGTCTGGCCACCCTGCACCCACGGCATCGGCACGCGGCCGTCCTCGCCTAGGATCGGCTTGATGGTGGCACCGTCGATCGGCTCCAGGGCGAGGAGGTCGCCCGCGCGGGAGCGCTGTTTGAAGGCTGTCCAGGCGTCGAGGACCAACACGTCCTCTAGGCCCATACGCAACCAGTCGGTCCAGGGGTGGATACCGTCGGGCTTGGCGAGAAAGGCCGTGACTGCCGCGGTCTTCGCGGCGGCCAGCTTTCCGCTGTCGCGCGGCTTGATCGCCCATTTCATCCGGGCGGCCTGGTCCTTACGGGTCTCGATCACGAGCCGCAGCAGGTCGTAGCCGTCGGCGAGCCGGCGCAGCTGCGCGAACGAGACCGGTTCGTAGGCGCGCGCGGTGGTGTTGAGGTTGTAACCGGTCGGGTAGTCGAAGCGGCGGCCGGCGACCTCCGCGGGCGCGGTCGGGCGCATCGGCACCGACGGACCGAACCAGCCCGAGCCATGGCCGGTCATCGAGCCAGCGCCCGCGCTTCCATAGGTGAGGGTGTAGGCCAGCGGAGCGAGCGAGGTGCCCGCCACGCCGCCGCGCGACGGTGAGGCCAAATGCAATTGCCCTTTGGCGGAGCGCGAAGATCGATCTGGAGAGCAGTGCGGGTGCGATCGAAGGCTGTGGATCAGAGTTGTCCGCTGACGACCTATTTTTTATCCACTAGAATAATAGCCGATGTTCCATAGAAACAGTCTTCCAGATCGGTAGTCGTCGATGAGACGCTATATCTTCGAGCACAACCGAACCGCCTGACCCAATTTATGGACCATCCCGCCGCTGACGGTCCTAACTCCGCTAGCCATTTTTATAAATAATCTGTCAGTGCTTACCCAATATCTACGCCAAGTCGCTCAAATATCCCATACCATTAGACGTCTTGTTATTGCAAAACGCAATAGACCGGGATTACGCCTGCCGAGTCAGTGCGGCATGGCGGTAGTCGCGCGGACTGAGACCGAAATGAGCTCGAAATCGGCGAGAGAAATGAGCTTGGTCCAAGAAGCCGCATTCAAAGGCGAGCTCGCCCAACGAAAGGTGTGAACATCCAGGGTCTGAAAGCCGCCGAGACGCCATTTCCAATCGTCGCTGCCAGATCCAAGCGGCGATATTATCCCCATTCTCGCGAAACAGCATCTGTAACTGGCGCAAAGACACACCTGCCGCGGATGCGACTTCGGCTGGGCCTATGCGCGGATCGGAAAAATTTGCGGAGATGTAGGATTTCGCTCGCTGCACGATCAATGAGCCGCGCAGAGACTTGGGCGATTCCATTGCCATGCGCTCGGCTATGCTGGCGGCGATGAGATCAACGCCGACGGCCGCCATGCGCTCAGCAGAATGGGGCTCCAACTGGTCCGCCGTACGCGCCAGATCACAAAGGAATGAGCGAGCCAAAGCCGCAACCGGAAGATGACGCCCTACGATCAGTCCGGCGAAGTGTCGCGCAGGTCCTATAATACTTTCGATTTTGTCCCTAGGTATTTCAATGGCAAGAACTTCGCTATATCCGCTATGTTCGATCGTCCAAGGCGCATTCGTGTCTCTGATCGAAAAATCACCAGTGGTAGAGACCGCCGATTTATCGTTCTGAAGTGCTTTGACGGAGCCGGCCAGGACCAGGCTCATAAACAGCCTGTCTGTCTTATTGTCAGGATGCCGCACCATCTGCGGAGTGGTGGCGGCATGCAAATTTTGTAACGAGAACTTTGTGAAACCAAGGCCGCCGACTTGACAACCCTCAATGACAGCCTGAAAGGCGCCGCCTTCCAAGCGTTGCTGCGCCATTGGGACCAGGCGGTCTTCGCAGATGTCGCGCCACAGGCGGAAACGGTCCCTCTGCGGCACTCCATCGGTTGAAAATAGCGTCTGCATTGCTTCGGACGCTTATTATATTCTCAGGCTGCCGGCATCCCCTAACAGTTACAAGAATGCGTGATCTGACATTCGCGGATCATGCTACTGAACTGTTATTCAAAATTACATCCGATTTTTGTTTCCGATCATCCTGAGAATACTACGATATTGGAAATCACACAGACAGACTCGATAGTACAGTACGGCTTGCCAATTGCTCAAGCAATCGCGCGTGCCGCCTCTCGGACTTGCCGAGTCGCTTGATCGACTTGCGCACTCGCTGCGGCGATGGTGTCCATTCCGGACGCAATAGTGGAAACGCCATGCGAAGCTGTCTGCATACTGCCTGACATCTCGCGGGTCACCGCCGACTGTTCTTCAACGGCAACCGCGATAGCTGACGAAACATCATTCAGGGTGCGGATCGTGGCTTGGATGTTCCCGATCGCCCCGACGGCTTCATGAGTTGCAGCTTGCGTGGAGGCGATCTGTCCGCGGATCTGGTCGGTCGCCCGCGCTGTCTGCTCAGCCAGCGCCTTCACCTCTGTCGCGACGACGGCGAAGCCACGGCCGGCTTGTCCTGCTCGAGCAGCCTCAATGGTGGCATTGAGCGCCAGCAGATTTGTCTGCGCCGCGATGCCAGAGATCAGGCCAACAACGGCACCGATCTGCGCCGCCTGCTCGCTCAAGCCAGATACGATGTCGCCCGTATGCCGGGCCTGATCCACGGCATCGCCGGCGATCCGCGCGGCGTGGCTCACCTGCTGGCTGATCTCACCGACCGAGGCAGACAATTCCTCTGCGCCGGTGGCTACGGCTTGGATGTCGGAGGACACCCGGCCGACTGTTCCGGCAGCCTCGCCTGTCTGACGCGTGACGTCCTCCACAGCCTTGCCGATCGCGTCAAGATCGTTGCCGATGGCACGTTGCGCCTCAGCGAGTTGCTGCCTTTGGCGGACCTGCGGCGTGACATCGACGGCGAATTAAACGACCTGCATAACCCGCCCGTCTGCATCGGTGATCGGGTTGTAGGTGCCCTGAATAAAGACGTCCGTTCCATCTTTCGCGAGGCGGCGGTACTCGCCCGTCTGAAAATCTCCGCGCTTGAGATTGGCCCAGAACGCGCGGTAACTGCCCTCAGCCCGTTCGCATTCTGGGACGAAGATCGAGTGGTGCTTTCCGCGGATCTCGTCCAGGCGGTAGCTCATAGCAGAGAGAAAATTGCTGTTGGCGTCCAGGATCGTACCATCTGGGGTGAACGCGATGACGGCCTGAGAGCGATCGAGCGCCGACAGGCGGCCATCCGCCTCCAAGCCTCGCGTCTTCGATACGGTGATATCGGTCGCGAATTTGATCACCTTCGTGACGCGGCCGGCTCGGTCGAGAACCGGGTTGTAGCTTCCCTGAATCCAGATTTCACGGCCACCTTTGGCTATCCGTCGAAAAGCATCGTTCCGGAACTCGCCTTGTCTCAGAGCAGTCCAGAACGAATTATAGGAAGAGCTTGCAGCGAATTCAGGATCAACAAAAATCGCGTGATTCCTCCCCTGTATTTCCGTCAGTTCGTAGCCAATCAATTGCAAAAAATTGCGATTGGCGCTGATGATCGTGCCATCCGGCTTAAATTCGATGACTGCCTGCGAACGATCCAAAGCCTCGAGTTTAGCGCGATCATCGCCCCAAAGATCGAACATTTAACAGCTCTCATCTTTCTGCGACATCATCCGATGCCGCTATACGGTAGATCTGCCCAGAACTTTGCCTTAAAAACTGAATTTAACAGTTAATGTTTGATCAAGATATTTGGACAGCAGCGCATTATTTTTGCCTGATAGCGAATGCCGCGCTGGTTGAATTTTGAAATCTAATTCTACTTTGGGTTTGATCTGGTGTATCGCGAGCTGATCGTGTTAGTCGGGATGATGCGATTTAGGCGTGCGCTATGCGGCCTTATCCGCAGTTATAGCTGATCGTGAGCAGAGGGGATTGCATTCAAAAGATGCTTTTTTGAGCCTTCGGAAAGCGAACAGACCGCTCAACACCCAAGAAAGACCTTCAGACCGCCTCGGCTGCATAGCTGAAACCTGAGGCCAGCAGCGGCCCGGCGTCCGTGGTCACGACTGCGATACGCCCATGGGTGTCAGGCGTATAGCGTGCCCCCGACAAGCCGATCACGGATCCTGTGCCAGCCGGTGCCACCAGCTCGATTGTCGAGCCCTCGGCCGCGCCGCTCGGCATCGACCACCCGTGGCGAAGGCTCTCTGAAGCTGAGCTTGCCGCGGTCTGCCGACGGTAGAACTCGATCAGCCCCTCGCCCGGCAGCACGCCGGCCAACTCGTTGAACGCGTCGGCGGCCGCGTCCACTTGATCGTCGTGGCTGCCCGCCGGGAACATGCCCAGTTCCTCCAGAAACGCCTCGTTCCAGTGCCCGCGCAGCAACAGCACGTTGCCGACCTCGACCTGGCTGGAGAGCGGCTTGGCGCGCACCTCTTTCGACCCGGTCGGCGCCACGGCGCTGACGATGAAGCCCGCGAGTGCCGTGACGTAGTCCTCAGCCTGCGCGATGCCGGCCTGCCCCGCATCCTTCGGGATCCGGATGCCGACCGCGGCCCCGTCCTGGCCGGCGGTGTTGATCAGCCGCTGGCGGACCTTGCAGGGTGTCTCGCGCACCCGAACCACGTCGGCGATGTAGAACCGCTTGTCCGCCCCGCGGCCCATCTTCACACCGACGGTCCAGTCCGGATCGGCGCCCGGCCGCTTCCTCGTGCCGGCGAAGTCCCAGGCGCGCACCCACTTCTCGATCGGCGGCAGCGCGTCGACGATCCCGAACCCCGCCCGGTCGAACAGCCCGCCCTCGCGCGGCGCCGGCCGCTGCTGGAACTGCCCTGCCACCGCGTAGGCGCCGAGAGGGACCTTGTCGCGCTCCACCACTGCCCGCGGGAAGCGCTCGGGGAACAGCAGCTCGCCGTCCAGCGTGCGCGGGTCGGCGAAGATTGGCGTCCGGCAGGCGCGGTCCGGCTCGAACTCCATCGGCAGCATCAGGTGAACGTAGCCCAGGCCGAGCCGCAGGATCTCGCCCGAGACGTCGCGCTCGTGCAGGCGCTGCATGATCACCACGATCGCCGAGCGCGCCGGGTCGTTGAGGCGCGTCGTCACCGATTCCCGGAAGATGCGCAGCGTCCGCTCGCGCTCGGTCTCGCTCTCGGCGGTCTCGGTCGAGTGCGGATCGTCGATGATGACCCGATCGCCGCGGCCCGCGGTCAGCGAGGCGAACGGCATGCCCTCGCGCGAGCCGGTCGCCGTGTTGGCGAACGAGATCTCGCCGGAGCGGGACAGCGCGACGTGGGGCCAGAGCGCCCGGTACCACGCGCTCGACACGAGGTCGCGCATGCGCCGCGCGTCGCGCTTGACGAAGTCCTCCTTGTACGAGGTGGTCAGGTAGCGCAGGCCTGGGAGCCCGCACGGCCCCCATTCCCAGGCGGGCCAGAACACCGAGACGATGAGCGACTTCATCGTGCCCGGCGGGACGTTGATCAGCAGCCGGTTCTCCAGCCCAAGGGCCAGGAAGCGCCCGTGGGTGATCGCCTCCAAGTGCGCGCAGAGCGCCTCGATGTGCCAGCCATGGACGTAGGGCTGGTTCGGCTCCAGGACGTGCCACGCCTCCTGGACGAAGCCGGCGAGCGACGCGCTGCGGGTCCGGATCCGCTCGCGCTCGGCCCTCTCGCTACGCCGCGCCTGCTCCGCCCGGATCGCCGCCAGCAGCTGCGCCGGCGGCGGCAAGCGGACCGAAGAGAGCGCCGAGCGCGGCCAGTTGCTCATCGGTTGCGCCCGTCAGGTCGACCGCGATCGGACCGCCGCCGAGGCCGCCGTGCTCGTGGGCCTGGGTCGGCTTGCCGTAGCCGCGGTCGAGGATCTCCCGTATCGCCGCGACAGCCGCATTCTCCGGCGTCTTCGCGTTGCTGGCGATGGCCACGAGGCGCGCGACCATGTTCGGGCCCTGCTCCTGGCAGAGCGTCTTGATCTCGGCCGTGGCCTTGTTGCGAGCGCCCTTCGGCCGTCCACGGGGCATCAAGTTTCCAGGGTTATTTTATTCGGGATCGCGGCGGCGAGATTCTGATCACGGTAGCTCAGCCGAGCAGCGGTATCCGATCGCGCGCAGAATCCAGGCTGTGCATGTCGCGCGTGGGCAGAGGGTCCCGACGCTGACACGTGATCCGGTAGTTCCGGCAGGCGCACCCTCCACCGAGCGCAGCTCACGATCCGGCCGTCCACGGGCGGAATAGACTCAGATCCGAACTCCCAAGTCAAGCCGCGACCGGATCGCCAAGTTGGTCGGGTGTGAATTCGACCGGCGTCGCACGGCCGAAGAGGCTGACCTCCGCGCGCACGAGCCCGTTGCTGAGAACATCCTGGACCTCGGCGAAGAACGACATGAACGGCCCGTTCAAGATCCGGCGCAGCTCGCCGACCTGGAGCAACGCGGCCTCCCGTCGCCGCTTCGCCCGGTCCGTCTCGTCGACGCCCGCGATCCGATCGGACAGGGCCTGCAGGACCGAGCCCGGGATCTCCAGCGGCGCGCGCCGGCCGAGCACGTCGATGACGTGGCGGCTGTCGAACAGCGGCTCGGTCCACCGTCCGGCGTGACGGTCTCTATCGAGCCCGACGAACAGGTACGAGGCGAAGAAGATCGCCTGCGTGTCGATCTTGCGCCCGCGCCGGACCACGGTGACGCGGTAGCGGGGTAGCCACCAATCCATGGCCAGACCCCCGAACTCCTCGGCGGCGGAGGCTTCGTGCAGCGGCAGTGTGTGGACCACGAACCACGTCAGGCTCTGGTCGATCACCGCGTGCTCGGCCCTGATCCGGGATCCGTTCGTTCCGCGCTTCCGAGCCATGTCACACTCCTCGATCGCACGAAAACACCTCGGCCGCTGGGCGCGGGCCGGCTCCGCGCGGCGCCCTCACGCGGCCTCGCCGATCAGCAGCCGTGGCGGGATCCGGCATCCGGGCTGGCCCGGGGGCGGGCCGAACAGCGATTCCGACCACGTCGCCGGGTTCTCGCGGAAGCGGGCGATCCAAGTCCGCAGGTCGGCCTCTGGCCAGCGCAGGCCGCCGGGCAGGTCGATCATCTCGTCGGGCGGTACCGGCGCCGGCGGCACGGCGGGCAGGCCCTGCGCGGCGCGGCTCCGGCGCTGGGCGGCGACGCACTCGGCGACCGCGTTGGCCAGCAGCGCCCAGGTCCGGATCGGCACGCGGCGACTGACCGCGAGGTCGAGGATCGCCGGGACGATCTCCCGCTCGAGGTCGAGGCCGTCCGCCTCCAGCCGCGCCATCGGACCGACGACGGGGTCCAGGCACCAGCCCGGTGGCAGGGCGGTCCGGCACCGGTGCTCGACCCGGTCGAAGTTCGCCCGGTTGTTCCAGGGCGGCGCGCCGTCCGCGCGGGGTACAGGATCACAGGCGGCCGCCGGTATATCTTTCTTCTTCCCTTCTTCTTCCCCTTCCCTTGGTGAACGTAACGGTCCGCGCGTGGCGACCGTGACGGTATCGTCACGTCGATCGTCGCGTGGGTCGTGACGTTGATCGTGACGTTGATCGTGACGACCATCGTTACGGTCGGGCGTTTCGTTGAGAAGATAGGGTTTTTCGCCGCCGGGCGGGGTCGTCTCGGGATCACCCTTGCGCTGACGGGCCCGCGTGGCCGCGGCGGTCCGCTCGCGCCGCGCGTCCTTCGCCTCCGCGGCGCGCAGCACGTCCTCGCACAGGACCCGGTGATAGTAGCGGCCGTCCGCGCACAGGACGAAGCCGCGCAGGGCCATCGTCCGCACCTTCTTCCAGCGCGGGCCCGCCCCCGAGAAGGCGGCGAGCAGCCGGTCGTCGTCGGGCAGCGAGCCCGCCGGGCGCTGGCGCCAGGCGTGGCACCACAGGGCGACCGCCGCCTTGAACTCGTCGCCCGTCGAGAGCGCCCACAGCTCCGAATGGAACAGCCGGTCCGTGTGCAGCAGGAAACCGTGGATCCCGTCCACGTCGATGTCGGCCGGCACCAGCGGTTCGGGCAAAGGCGTGGACGCGGCGGAATGCTGGCTCATAGCGGGCCTCGTGCGGTCTGGGCGATGGCGGAGGCGGCCACGTCGCACCACAGGTCGAGCGTGGGGCACGGGCCGGCGCGGTTCTTGGCGAGGATGAGCTCGAGAGCGTTCTGCCGCTCGATCAGGCGCGCGCCGATCTCGGGGTCGCCCCCGGAGGCCTTGAGCTTGCGCTCCAGGTAGTAGGCCTCGCGGTAGAGCATCAGCACCGCGTCGGCGTCCTGCTCGATCTCGCCGGAATCGCGCAGGTCCGCGAGGTTCGGGCGGCGGTCGGCCCGGTCCTTGGCCTCGACGGCGCGGTTGAGCTGCGTCAGCAGCACCACGCAGATGTCCTCGGCCTTGGCGAGCTGCTTCAGCCCGCCGGTGATCTCGCCGATCTCCAGCACCCGGTTGCCCTGGTACCGGTCCGAGACCTTGATGAACTTCAGATAGTCGATGAACACGACGCCGAGGGCGATGCCCTGCCGGGCGAGGCGCCGCTTCTCGACCTTCACGGCCGCGGCGATCTGCGCGAGGCCGACGCTGGGCTCGCAGGTCAGGGTGAGGTGCAGGCGCTCGAACCACTGCATCGCCTCGTCGAGGCGCGCCAGCTCTTCCTCGTCGAGGTCGACGGCCGCCATGATCCGGCCGAAGGGCAGCGGCCGGTTGTGCCGATAGGACAGGTCGGCGAGGTAGCGGGCCATCTGCTGGTCCCGGGTCACCTCACACTGGAAGGCGAGCACGCCGGCCGCACGGGCGGCGAGGCGGCTCAGCGTCGTCATCGCGACCGTCTTGCCCATGCCGGGACGCCCGGCGAGGATCCAGAGCTGGCCGCGCTGGAATCCGCCGTTGGTGGCGCGGTCGAGGTCGGGCAGCCCCGTCGGGATCGCGCTCGAGCGGATGAGCCCCGAGCGCAGGCCATCGATCCGCTCGCGCATCCAGGCGGCGGACTGGGCCGCGCTCTGCGCCGTGGAGCCCAGGCCCGGCTCCGCGTCGATCAGGTCGAGCAGGCGAGACTCGGTGGCCGCGATCAGGTCGCGAGGCGCCTGCTCCACCGAGGCCTCGTAGGCGCCGTTCACCAGCTCCTCGCCGATGGTGATCAGGCGACGGCGCACGGCGAGGTCGTGGATCGTGCGGGCGTAGGCGCCGGCGTTGACCACCGTGGTGGCATCGGAGGCCAGCCGCGCGAGGTACTGGATCACCGTCTGGCCGCCGAAATCGGCATCGCCCAGAAAGGTCTTCAGGGTGATCGGGGTCGCGACCGTGCCGCCCCGGATCAGTGCGCCGGCCAACGTGAAGATCTGGCGGTGCGCCTCCTTCATGAAGTGCTCGGGCAGCAGGAAGTCCGCCACGCGGTGATAGGCGTCGTTGTTGACCAGGATCGCGCCGAGCAGCGCCTGCTCCGCGTCGACGTTGTGCGGGGGTGCCCGGTATTCCGGCCGGATCGCCTCAAGGCGCGCGGTGATGGCGTGCGGGAGGTTCATGCCGCGCGCCTCCGGCCTCGCGCCGGCAGCATGGCCTCCGGCAGGATCAGGGCGCCCTGGACGAGCCGCGGCGGCAGTTCCGTGCCGTCGGGATGGTAGCCCCGGCCGGGCTCGGGCGAACGCCCCGAGGTCGCGTGCCAGACGAGACCGTGGTGCTCGGCGAGCGTCAGCACGGTCTCGCGGCTGCCCCGGCCGAGAACCGCGCCGGCGCGGATGAGGATCCAGCGCATCGGGCTATTCCGCGACCGCGGGCGCGGCCAGGGACGCGAGCGGACGCGCGTCGCCCCATGGCCGGGGGCTGTCCGAGTTCTCGGCCATCGCGGGCCTCCAGAATGCGCGGGGCACGCCCCGCAGGGGCGGAATTCCTCAGCCCGGGGCGCGGGGCAATTCGGCCAGCGTCCCCGGCATCACGCGCGCAGGCGCGACCGCAGGTCCCGGATCGCGGCCAGACCGAAGCGGCCCAGCGACCGCAGCAGCTTCACGAACCGCACGTCGCGCCTCCTCTCGGGCCGCTGTCGCGGCCTCCAGCCGCGCGCTCGCCGCATCGAGCCTCGCGCAGAGCGTGTTGATGTTGAGCCAGTCGTGGAGACCGACCGAGACGTCGGCCGCGCGCCCGATAACCTTGCGCACCCACGACGGTGAGCGGCCGAGGCATCCCCCGACATCGTCGTAGGCTGCCATCAGCGAGCCCGTGCGATCCTTCCGATCCAGCACGAGCCGCAGGAGCGGATCCCGGGCGACCTCGTTGGCCTGCTCCACCGTCACCATGCGACGCCACCGCGATTTTGACCGCATTCGATCAGCCCTCCATGCGAGATCCTCGGCGGGGCCGAAGCACGGCGTGCGGACGGGAGGCGACGGAAGCGGCGGAGGAGAACGGCGACACCCCGGCTGCGATGCGGCCAGCGAGGCAGCCGGGGCGTGAGGACGAAGCCAGCTTGAGGTCCGGCGAGCGCCAAGCTCCGGGCAGGGCCGGCGCGGTGTCTGCGGGTGCGGCGCGCGCCCGGCGCGCGCAGGGATTCGCGGGTGCCGGCGGCCGTGCCGCGGGGGAGGGAAGCGGGATGGAGACTGGACCGGAGATCCACGCGCTGAACGGCTTCCTGGTGGCGCCGTTGCCTGGGCCGGGCGGCCCCTACGTGCTGATGACCACCGGCGGCCGCGCGCAGGGTCCGCGCGCTCGTGCGGTGCCCGTGCTGCACACGGTCGGGATGCGCCTCGAGCAGGCCCGCGACCTCGCGGCCGCTCTGCTCGAGGCCTTCGCCGCGGCCGAGGCGTCGGGCGGCCGGTAGCCGGTTACGCGGGCGTGGACTGGGCGGCATCAGACGGCCTCCTCACGCGCGATATCGACCGGATCGTCCGCGTCGCGGCGCGGGATGAAATCGGCGGCCGTCACCGGGCGCGGCAGGTCGCGGGAGGCGGCGATGATCTGGGGCGCCCGGCGAATCGGAATGAGGCCGCGCTCCATCCAGCCCTGGATGGTCGAGGGCGGCGTGTCGCGGAGCTTCGACGCCATGGGTCGAATGCCACCGAATCGCCGGATGATGCGCTCTGCGGGCGTCATGCATCGATACGTACGCAATGAACGTACGTACGTCAACGTGGAAAGCGTACGACCCTGTGCGTCATAGCTGCGCCATGGTCACGACCAGCGCCCGGCCCGTCGCGGAACGTCTCGCCCACCTGCGCGAGCGTGCCGGCATGTCCCTCGAGCAGGTGGCTCGGGAGGCCGGTTACCGGGGCCGATCCAGCATCCAGCGCTACTTCGAGGATCAGACGATCGAGTCGCTTCAGCCGAAGGTGGCGGCCAAGCTCGCCCGCGCTCTTGTCGGTAAGGGGACGCCGCCGATTCAGCCGGCCGAACTGATCGTGCTCGTGCATGGCGACGCGGATCACGGCGCGTGGATGGCGCAGCTCGAGACCATGCCTCTTGCGGCGTCCACAATTTTGAAGCTGCCGCCCCATGAACCCCGGGACGCAGCATCTAGCGTCCTCCTGATTCGTTCCGGCATGTTGCCCGTCATGGGACCAGCACATGCGAGCAACTGGATGGAGAGAAGCCCGTCTTTAGACGAGCCGGAGGACTGGATCTCTGTCCCGAACGAGCATTACGTCAATAAAGCCGGGCAGTACGTCCTTCGAATTGTTGGACTATCGCTGAATAAAGTGGCGCCGGATGGGCATTATGCTATCTGTCAGCGCTACGGAGAGGGCCGGCACGCACCGCCGAACGGGAAATACGTCCATGTCGAGCGGTCGCGCGGCGACTTCATCGAGTGGACCATCAAGAAGGTCCGGTCCGACGGAGACCAGGTCCTCCTGTACCCGGATAGCACGCATCCAGATCACCAGCAGGCGCTCGATTTCGGCGCCGGCGAGGACCATGTCCGCATCCTCGGGATCGTCACGGGCTGGTATCGACCGGCATAGATCCGACGCCACGATCCGGAGAGGACGTGCGCGGCGGCCTATTCGATACCCTCTTCGTTGTCGGCTACCCCGCGACGCTCGCCGCCACCGCCTGCGCGCCGCTCGGCAGTGCAGTGGCTTCAGAGCGTGGCCGAATTCCATGGACCGGCAATCATTCTGACGGGCGGTCAGGCCGTTCCTGCCGATCGCAGGCTTATGCGCAGGCCTCAACAAGGGATTGACGTACCCGCAGGCCAAACGGCCTGATCGTTCGTACGTTTTGTCCGATCGTACGCTTTATGCGTTGACGATACGTACGCTTCATGCGTACAAAGCTGCATCGCCCGCCGCGATGGAGCTTCTCGTGTCCGAAGCCGCCCAATCTCACATCAGCCTCACCTTCGGGGCCTCAGCTTCGGGCGGAAGCGTCCACCTCCCATCCGTGTCTGAGGACCGCTGGATCGTCGTTCTGGATCGCGCCTACGCGGTCCGCAGCGCCTGCGGCCTCGAAGCCGAGGGCTTCGACTGCATCGCGGCCGCACGCCACTGGATTGAGGAGCGCGAAGCCGAGGAGGCCGAAGAGCTGGCGGCAATCGCGGATTGTGAAGCCGACCAGATCCGCGAGGCCGCCTGACCATGGCCGGCCATGCCTTCGATCATATGACCCTCGAGGAACGGCTTGATCGACTGGACGCGCAGGCGGCCGTCATCGCCAACCAGCAGGCGGCCCGCCGCTTCGCCCTCCAGATCGCGCCGGCCGATCGGGCGGCCGCCAAACGCCTGCCACGCGAGGAGCGCCTGCGCTCCACTGCGGGCCTGCGCGGGAGCCCCATCATGCCCCTGTCCGCTTGGCGCGGCCGGTCCGGCCGCCGCTACGTCGTACGGGTCCTGCCCGTCCCGGCCGTCGATGCCGAGGAGCTGTGCGACGCCGTCGTGATGCTGGTGGGCCGGGACGACTCCGGCCTCGCCGAGATCCGCGGCGTCTCGATCGTCCGCGGCCTCGCTTCCGCGCAGGCCCTGATCGATGGCCTGCCGCCAGCCGTGACCGAACTGCACGCGCACCGGCTGGCCCAGACCGACGCCGACCGCGCCGCCATCCTGGCCGATCTCGGCACCATCACGACCGGGCGGCGCCGGTGACCGCCAGCAGCAAGAGAGAGGGGAGAGGAGCCGGTGAGCCAGCCGCAGATGCAGATCGTCGCCACCGAGGCGGCGTCCCAGGCCGTGACAGCGGCCTCGCCGAGCGAGGGTGCCACGGTCCTCTCGAAAATCGAGCGGATGGCGCGCGATCCGAACGTCGATCCCGACCGGGTCGTACGGTTCCTGGTCATGGCCCGGGAAGATCGGGCCGAGCGCGCCCGGGTGGCCTTCATCGCCGCCATGGCGGCCTGTCAGGCCGAGCTGCCGCGCGTCCTGCGCGATGCCCGGAACACGCATTCCGGCGCTCCCTACGCGCGCCTGGAGACGATCGCGCGGGCCACGCAGCCGGTCATCGCCCGGCACGGCTTCTCGCTCTCGTTCGACACCGAGGCGTCGCCGATCCAGGGGCATCTGCGGGTGATATGCACCTGCGCCCACGAGGCCGGCCACGAGCGCGCCTACCACCTGGATCTGCCGCCCGACACGGCGGGCGCACAGGGGAAGGCCAACAAGACGCCCATCCAGGGCATCGGGTCGGCGATCACCTACGCCCGCCGCTACCTCGTCCTGCAGGTCTTCAACATCGCCCTGACCAACGATCCGGACGACACCGACGGGGCCTCCCGAGCGGACGCGTCTGCGGACGTGATCTCGGACGCACAGGCGGAGACGCTGCGCAACCTTCTCACCGAGCACGGCATCGCCCCGGCGAAGTTCCTGCGCGTCTTCGCCGTCGAGAGCGTGCCCGACCTTCCAGCCAGCCTCTACGGCGAGGCCCTGGACGCCATCGAGCGCGCCGTCGCCCGGCGTGCCCGGCCGGAGGGTCGCTGACATGGCGGAGATGATCCAGGGCAGCCCCGCGTGGCTGGACGCCCGCTGCGGCAAGGTCACAGCCTCGCGCGTGTCCGACGTGCTGGCGGTCAAGCGCGACGGCAAGCCAACCGCGGAGCGCGAGCGCTACCTGATGGAGCTCGTGGGCGAGCGCCTGACCGGCCTCGCGACGCAGCACCATCTCACGGCCGCGATGATCGAGGGCTCGGAACGGGAGCCCCAGGCCTGCGACGCCTACGAGTTCCTGTACGGCGTCGACACCGTGAAAGTCGGGTTCGTCGACCACCCGACGATCGAAATGGCCGGGGCCAGCCCGGACCGGCTCGTCGGTACGGACGGCCTCGTCGAGTTCAAATGCCCGACGCTGCGCACCCATCTGGAGACGCTGCTCGCGGGGGAGATCCCGGAGGCGCACCGGCCGCAGATGCGCTGGCAGATGGCCTGCACGGGCCGGGCATGGTGCGACTTCGCCTCGTGGCACCCGAACGTGCCGCCGGCGCTGCGGTTGTGGGTCAAGCGGCTGCGCCGCGACGACGCGCAGATCGCCAGCGACGAGGCCGCGGTTCACGCCTTCCTTGGCGAAGTTGCGGAGCGGACGTCGGCCCTCTTGGCGATCGGAACGGCCGAGGCCGCCTGATGTCCGCCCGCCGCTACATCGACAGCCGCGCTGGCTCCTCGAGCACCACCCCCAGATTGCCCGCCGAGCGCCAGACCACGCGCGCGTTGATGCGCTCCTCGGTCTGCGGGATCTCTAGCATGAACGTCTCAGGGAGACCGAAGACGCTGTTCACGCGGAGCTGCGCGCCGCCGGGCGATCGGTCCAAGACCTTGCAGCCCACGGCTCGACCGAAATTCGGCACGATACGGCCAGTCAGGTCCGTCTCGGTTCTCGGGCGGACGCGTCTCTCGTGGGGCATTTATAGGCGCTCAACTTTCTATTTCGCGCCTAGATTATCGCTCTCATCTCCGTTGGAAGTCTTAAATCGCACACTGGTCGACGACTCATATTTTGCGCCTGTGGCCAGCCCGAAGCGCTGCACCGACCTCGACGCCCGAATTGGCGGGCGGATCCGCATCGCCCGGGAGCAGGCGCGGATGAGCCAGACCGGTCTCGGTGGCGCGCATAACCAGGGAGGCGACCCGGGCGACCATGCCCGCGCTCTTCCCCGCCCGGAAGCGGTCAGCCCGACCCGCTCCGGCTTCTCTCCTTACAGCCGCGGAGTAGCCCTATGGTCGAATCGGTCTCAGACGGTGATGTCGACCACACGCTTCTGCGCCGGGGGAAGGTTCAGACCGCCCTTCCTCCCCTGAATACTCTCATCGTCGGGCCCTTGCACAGCCGCCGTGACGGTATGCAGTCCCTCTCTGTGTTCGAGCGCGGCCTCAGCTCGTGCCGATTGGATCATCTCCGTCGCCCGCACCGGCCCGACGGCCTTGATCGAGGTGGTGATCGTCATGGCTCGGACCTCCTCGAACAGGATCTGAGCACAAGGCTATTGAGTGATCAGTTTCGTATATCCGGTCAATTTTTTTAGATCCGTGAAACCGCATCGAAAGGACAGTTTTTCGGCCCTCATCTCTCTGATCGCGGAGTAGGAGCATGGCCGAGGCCAGCACCATCCCGCGCGAGCCGAAGTTCCCGGCGCCTACGGGACTTGCGAACTCTCTACGTCTGGCGTGGCCGGATGCAGAGCATCCAAACAACCCATGCGAAGGCGGCCCCGCTTATAGCGGACGACACCAGGAAGGCAGGTTCGATCCTTGGCGCGGACCAGAAAACGAAAAGCCCGATCAAGAAGCCCGGCACGATACCGATCGCCACCGTCGGCAGGGCGGCTGTATCGAGCTTCCGGGCAGCCCACCTCGTGATGGGCAGAGTGAAGAGAAGCGATGGACTGATCACGACAGCCCCCCAAAATCCGAGCAGGCCAGTCACCACAGGAGCTGTCAAGACGATCTCCGCTGCACGACCCCAGCTCGCTCCCGCGAATACGGACAAGCCTTGTTCGTGGAAGTCGTCTACGAACCCGGAGAGCATCGTCACCGCGCAGAAGGTATAGGCAGCAGCGTAGTGGCCGAGCAGGGCGGCCAGCAGAACACGGCGATCCGACGCGCGCCAGTCCGACCGAAACAGAAATCGCTCACGCATAGTGGGCTTGCCGTAGCAACGCGGAGTGGCCCGCCGTCAGGCGATCATTCTAGCGGCCGACAGGTTTTTCGGCTGTGCATTGCGAAGGGTCGCGCCCACGCGACGGGAGGCGCCCGTGGCTGAGCCCTTCACCACCGCCGACCTCGCCGCTTGCGCCGAGCGTGAGCTTGCACAGCGCCGACGCGCCTATCCGCGATGGGTCGAGGCCAAGCGAATGACGCAGGCCCTGGCCGACCGTCAGACCGCGCTCATGGAAGCGATCGCGCGCAAGCTCCGCGCGGAGGCCGAAACCGAAGGCGCAAAGGGAGATCTGTTCGGCGGGGAGGTGCGGTTGTGATGTTGAAGAAAGCAGGCACCACCCGCCTCGTCCTGATCATCGGCGGCTACGCGCTGAAGATCGCGCGGCACCACAGAGGCCGTCGATGCAACCGCTTCGAGGCACGGATCTGGGCTGAGGCGACGCCGGAGCGCAAGCGCATACTCTGTCCGGTTCTCGCATGCCGTGCAGATGGACAATTTCTGCTGATGCCCGCCGCTGAGCCGCTCAGCGAGAAAGAGAAGAGCCGTCGGATCGAGGAAGATACGTTCCCAGACTGGGACTACATTCCAGGCGGGGAAGATTGCCCCTTCGAATACAAAGCGTCCGACTGGGGCTGGCTGAACAGCAGCTTGGTTGCCGTCGATTACTCGGCCCCAGCCGTCTTGGTTCGCGGAGAAGACTATTAGATGGTCGCCTATAGCTTGGAGAAGCAATTCGGGCCGCCGATCCTGACCGGCGCGAAGTCGCAGACGAACCGCGGCGTCACCCACGCCGAGAGGACAATCCGCGGGGCGCCGCTGCCCCGCGCCTATCATGGAACCGCGCGCGACGCGGTTCTGGCTGCCCTCACCGGCAGCGATGAGACGAAGGAGAGGAGGCCATGACCGACACTGCGCGACACGTCGTGCCGTTCCAGGCGGCCGCCCGCGAGCTAGGCCTTAGCGCGGCGACGCTTCGCCGGATGTGCAAGGACGGCAACGGGCCGACCCTTCTCCGGCTGAGCGAGCGCCGTCTGGGGGTCCGTCGCGGCGACCTCGACGCGTGGCTCAAGACCCGTGAGGTAGGCGCCGAGCAGGTCTAGGGCCTCGCGCTTCTCCGTGGCGTAGAGCGCCCGGTTGTAGATGCCGGCCACGCCCGCCTTGTGGCCGGAGATGTGGTTGAGCACCGCCTCGACGACGTGCGGCAGCACCTTGAGGCGGTCGGCCATGACAGTCGCGGCCGTGCGGCGCAGGTCGTGCAGCCGCCAGCCCGTCACGCCGGACCGCTTGTCGAGCGAGGCCTTCGCCCGCGAGAACCCCTGGAATCCGCCTTCGCCCTGGCCGAACACGAGCGAGCGCCCCTCGATCCGGTCTGTCGCCGCGAGGATCTTCAGGGCAGGGGCCGACAAGGGCACATCGTGGCCCTGGCCGTTCTTCACCCGCGCGTCCGGCAGGGACCACACCGCGCCGGCGAGATTCAGCTCGGCCCAGGCCATGTCGGCGACCTCGTCGCGGCGCTGGCCAGTCATCAGCAGCAGCCGGACGATTCGGCCGAAGTCGTCGTTTCGGCAGGCCTTCATTACCCGGGCGAACTCGTCCTCGGTCAGCACCCGCGCGCGGCGCACCTCCGGCGCCGGCTTCGGCACGCCCATGACCGGGTTCAGCTCGGCCGCCCCGGTGCCGACCAGCCATGCGAAATGCGCCGAGAGAGCCGAGCGGGCGCGATTCGCCGCGTGTGGGCCGGTCTCGCGCCGGATCTTGCCTAGGTGCTCAGTGATCTCCCGCCGGCTGACCGTGTGGAGCGGCAGCTTGTGAAGCGGCTTCCAGACCGTGCGCAGGTAGCGCCCGGCCTCGGCGAGGTAGGCAGGCCGGAGATGCGGCGAGACCGCGTCGAGGTACGGGTCAACCATGGCGCCGTAGGTCACTGCGACTCGGGCCTTGGCCTTCGCCTTCTCGGCGTGCGGATCCTCCCCGAGCTTCGCCCGGGCCAGCCGTTCGCTCGCCGCGCGCCGAGCATCAGTCGCCGAGAGCAGCCCGACCTTGCCCAGCGATTCCCGCTTCGATTGGCCGAGGGCGTTCCGGTACTGGACCACCCACATCCGCGAGCCGCCCTTGCTCACGCTCAGCCCGAAGCCGGGCAGGTCATCGTCGAAGACCACGATGCGGTCGCGCCCGGCCGGGAGCTGCACAGCTGCGGCGGTTTGGTTCGTCAGGCGCATCGCCGTTCCGGTAAGCACATAGTAAGCAGACGGACGGAGGTTCGTCGCGATCCTGTCCTTACGATGAGAGGGTATGCGTGCACAAACCCTTCATCAATCAACGCTTCTGACGACCGGTAAGCAATTCTGTCAACTAATCTGCTGAGTAACCCGTGTTTCGTAATGAGGGGGTCGGGGGTTCGAATCCCTCTTGCGGCACCACTTCCCCCAGGCCTTTCCCGAAAGCATACACGAGCGAGCCGCTGGCCGATGGCCTGTGCCGGCTTGAGCCCGTCGGCTGAGGCGCGCGGCGACGGGCGCGCTCAGGCGATGGCCAGCACGGCCGCGATCGCCGCCACGCCCACGGCGAGCCAGGCGGCGTAATCGCCGATCAAGCCGCTATGGAGCATTTCCAGCGCGCGGGTCGGCGCGGATTGCGTCGCGCTGACCGGCCGGACCACGAACGCGGGCAGGTGTCTGCGGAACAGCCCGTATCCCGCGCCGGCCAGGGCGGCGGCGACCGAGGCCCAGGGGAGCCAGCCTGGCCCCTCCGCCAGCGCGTGCACGGTCGGCCGGTGCATGAAGGCCGACGCCGCCCGCGGGAGAGCGTGCTCGATCAGGCCCGCCGGCAGACCGATATCGAGCGCGAGGAGAAGGCAGCACGGCGCCAGCATCAGCCAGAGCGGCCGGTTGGCCTTCTCGCGCTCGTCCGCGCTCGGGGCCCCGGCCTCGTCGCCGGGATCTGGCCCGAGCCCGAGGAAGATCCGGCCCGCGGCCCGCAGCACCGCGGCCCCGGTAAGCGCCGCGCCGATGGCGCCGGCCGCCAGCGCGACCCCGTGCCCCTGCTGCCAGAGCGTGCCCTGGACGAGGCGCGTGCCCTGGTCGAGCACACCGAGGGGCAGGCCGCAGAGCAGCAGCCCGGCCAGAGCCATGGCGACGCCGGCGGGCCAGATCCCCCGCCCGAGGCCGCGCAGCGCGATCTCGTCGATGCTGGCCTGGGTGGCGAGCAGGATGCCGGCGATCATGAACAGGGCGCCCTTCACCAGCCCGTGCCCGACCACGTAGACGAGCATCCCGCCGGTCCCGTCAACCGAGAGGGCGCCGAGGCCGGTGAGCATGATGCCGGCGTGCGAGATGGTCGAGAAGGCGAGCAGCCGCTTGAGGTGCCGCTGCAGCAGCGCCATCCAGCCGCCCAGGAGGGCGGTGAAGCTGCCCAGGCCGATGAGGAGCCCCGGCAGGGCGTGCTGGACCTGATCGGAGCCGCCGAACACGACGGCGCTCACCTTCGCGAGGCCGAACAGGCCGAGCGAGACCATCGATCCGGAGAAGATCACCGAGACCGGGCTCGGCGCGACCGCGTGCGCGTCGGCGAGCCAGAACTGGAACGGCACGATCGCGCCCTTGATCATCAGGGCGGCCGCGACGAGGCAGAACGCCCCGGCCACCACCGGATCCCGGCCGCCCCGCGCCACCGCGGCCGCGATGCCCTCGAAGTCGAGCGTGCCGGTCTGGGCGTAGATCAGGCCGATGCCGCCGAGCATCAGGAAGCCCGCGAGGCTGTTCACCACCGTGAAGTTGATGGCGCCTGCCAGCGCCGATTCGGCCAGATGGTAGGCCGTGAGCGCGAAAGCCGCGACGCTCATCACCTCGAACCACACGAACAGGTTGAACATGTCACGGGTGAAGCAGAACCCGACCATGGCGGCCAGGAACAGCAGCATCAGGATGTGGAAGTGGCCGTGGGTGCGGTCGAAGAAGCCCCAGGCGAACACGAATGTCAGGGCGTAGAGCAGCCCGATGAAGGCCGCGACCCAGCCGCTGGCCTCGTCCACCGAGAAGCCGATACCGAGATGGACCCCGTCGCGCGGCTCCCAGCCGCCGAACCAGTACACCAGCGGCCCGTCGGCGGCGCGGGTGGCGATGAAGCCGCAGAGCACCGCGACGGTGAGCGCCGCCAGCGTCGCCAGGATGTCGGGCAGGCGGCCGGGCAGGACGTGCGCGGTCGCCAGCATCGCGGCGCAGACCACGAGCGGGATCGCGACGGGCAGGGGCAGGAGGGCGGCCGGGAAGGCGGTCACGGGACTTTCCGCTCCGCGTCGCGCACGCGGCTGGACCCTGCGTCGCGCCCGGACTTGCCGCCCGCGCGCATCGGTCGGAGCTTCTCCGGGTCCAGGCTGCCGCCGCGCTTGTAGGCCTGAATGGTCAGGACGAGGAGGAGGGCGGTGAGCGTCGCGCCGACCACGATGTCGGTGAGCACCAGCGCCTGCATCACCGGGTCCACGGCGGGCGTCCCCGGCGGGTGGTCGTATAAGATCGGCGCGATGCTGCCCCAGCGATAGCCGAGGCCGAGCAGGAGCACGTAGGTCGCCGATTGGCACACGCCGAGGCAGCCCACGAGGTGGATGAAGTTGCGGCTCGTGGCGATGCCGTAGAGGCCGATCCCGAACAGCCACGCGGCGACCGCGTAGGGCAGGACACTGGTGACCGCGCTCACGCGGATTCCTCCCCCGGCTCCTCGGGCGCGTCGGCCTCGCGGGTCTCCTCCATGAATTCCAGGAAGAGCTGCGTGAAACCGCCCGTCACCGCGAGGGCAACGCCGAGATTCTCGACCAGCATCAGGCCGCCCGAGAACAGGTCGCGGAAGGTGCCGAGCGGCAGGATGTTCTGCATGAAGGCGGCGCCGGTGAGCATCGGCACCAGCCCGCACAGCGCGAAGAGCAGCGCGCCGCCCCCCTCCAGCGCGTCGAGCCAGTGGCTGCGGATGGCGTCGCGCCAGCCGGCATAGCCCTCGCCGAGGTAGATCAGCAGGGTTCCGGAGGCGAGGATGACGCCACCCTGGAAGCCGCCGCCGGGCGTGACGGTCGCGTGCAGCACGACGTAGAGGCCGAACAGCGCGGTGAGCGGGCCGGCGACGCGGCAGGCCAGCACCACCGCCTCGGAGCGCGGGATCACGGCCCGGCCGGGCCGGCGCATGGCGCGCTCGGAGCTGCCCTCGCCGCGCCGCCCGCGCAGCAGCACCACTGTCCCGGTGATGGCGGCGAGCAGCATGAATTCCTCGCCGAGGGTGTCGAGGCCGCGCAGGTCGAAGTTGATGGCACTCACCATGTTGGCGACGTGCCGGGCCTCCGGAACGATCGCGTTGATGCGCGCGCCGTACTGGGCGATCGTCGACCCGAAGGGCGGCAGGCCGGCGATCACTGCGGCCGCGCCCGGGAGAAGCACGAGGCCCGCGAGGGCCAGGAGCACGACGCGGGCGCGCGGGCTCACGATTCCTCCTCGGGCGGCTGCGTCCGCACGGCCATCAGGGCCACGAGGAAGAGGAGCGGCACCGCCGCCGAACCGACCGCCAGCTCCGAGAGCGCGACGTCGGGGGCCTGGAGGGCGTCGAACAGGATCGCCAGGACGAGCCCGTTGACCGCGATGGCGAAGACCTGCCGCGCGGGGTCGCGCACGAGGACCACGGCGGTGCCGGAGACCGCGGTGAGCAGGAAGAGTAGCGGCAGGATGACCGTCATGCCGAGCGGCCCTCGCGCATCAGCACGGCCCGGCCGGAGACGTGCGACAGCACCGCCGCCCAGGCGAGGAACACCACCATCATCACCAGGATCTTGAGCGAGCGCCCGGAGACGCCGTCCGCGAGGAAGGCCGTCACCGTCACGAGGATCGCGGCTGCCACGTTCAGGAACGCGACGGCGTGCATCCGGTCGAGCGCCCGGGGCAGGCGCCAGAGGGCGAGGGCTGCGAGCCACGCGGCCGCCACGGCAAGGGCCAGGACCGAGCCGATCGCGACGCTCATATCCAGCGCTCCAAGAAGACCGCGAGCAGCATCGTGCCGGGCAGGTTGAGCAGGACCAGGGTGAGGGCGAGATCGGTGATCGACGCCTGGTCGGTGGCGAAGGCCATCAGCGTCAGGATCAGGACCGTGACGCTGCCGGCGAGCTGGTAGGCGGCGAAACGCTGGCCGGGTCTGCCCCGCCACGCGAGCGCCGCGGCCACCGCGAGCGGCGGCAGCAGCGCCAGGATGGCGACCGTCCAGACGCTCATCGCGCCTCCTCCAGGCCGTGCGTCACCACGGTTCCGTGCGCGCGGTCGAGGGTGAGCACGTAGCTGTCGGGGGCGAGCGACGCGGCCAGAAGCCCGACCGCCCGAGCGGCCGGCGCCGCCTCGCCCTCCGGCGTGGCCCAGGCGATCTCGGCGGCGCTCCGCTCCCGGGTCGCGCCGCCGCCGGCGCGACCGAGGACCGCGCGCAGGAGGCGCAGCCCGACGCGGGCGCTCTGGCGCGGCATGTCGCGGATGGCGGGGCCGAGCGGGCGGAGCGCCTCACGGTCGAAGCGGAAGCGCAGCCCGCCGCGCCGTCCGACGCCCCACCACCAGAGCGTGCCGAGACTGGCGCAGCCGACGGCGGCCATCCCCTCGTTCAGGCTCACCGAGCCGGCGAAGACCATGTAGGTGAGGGCGAGGACGACCCAGATCGCTGCGCCGTCGCGCCGCGAACGCTTCCCGAGCCCGCCGATCGGTCCTGCCTGCGTCGATCCTGCCTGCGTCGATCCTGTCCGCATCGATCCTGACCGGCGCGCCCCGCGGAAGCGTGACCATGCGCGTGTCCGACCAAACGTGGCCGCGGGCGCCGGCGTTCCCGGAACCCGAGGACACGGTTCCGTGTAAGGCGATGAGGGGGGCGTGCCCATGAAAGCTGAGATCCTCACTGTCCGCTTCGTCCACGAGGGCTGGAGCCGCTTCGGGATCGCGCGGGTGCGCCTCGCCGACGGCGCCGTCGTCGAGCGCGAGATCGAGGACCACGGCGACTCGGTCGGGATCCTGCCCTACGACCCGGAGCGGAAGGTCGCGACGCTGGTGCGCGAGCTGCGGGTGCCGCCGCTTTTCGCGGCCGGCGAGCAGGTCCAGCTGGAGGCACCGGCGGGCCTGATCGACGCCGGCAGCCCGGAGGAGAACGCCCGCCGGGAGGCGCTGGAGGAGGTGGGCCTGCGCCTGCGGGCGCTCGAGTTCGTCGGCGCCACCTATTCCTGCGCCAGCCTGACCACCGAGAAGATCCACCTCTACCTCGCGCCCTACGACCGGGCGGATCGCGCGGAGGCGGGTGGCGGGGCCGAGGGCGAGCACGAGAACATCCGGGTGGTCGAGATGCCGCTGGCCGAGCTCGCCGCACGCGCCGACCGCGCCGAGATCACCGACCTCAAGACGCTGGCCCTGATCCTGGCGCTCCGCGCACGCCATCCGGAGCTGTTCGCCCCGTGAGAGGTCGCCGCGCGCTCGGCCGCGCGCTGCTGACCGCGCTGGTGCTGGTCGGCGTCGCGTGGGTCGCCTTCCACCTGCGCTGAGCGGGCCCGAGCGGCCCTCCTCCGGACGGGTCCGGCGCGTCGAAGAACCCGCGCCCTGTCTTGATCGCCGGCCGCGGCGGGCCCATCGTCCTGTCCACACACGGGAGGTCACCGGATGACGCGCGCCTGCATCGTGGGCTGGGCCCACACCCCCTTCGGCAAGCTCGAGGAGCCCGATGTCGAGGGGCTGATCGCCCGGGTCTCGGGGGAGGCGCTGGCCCATGCCGGCGTCGAGGAGGCGCAGGTCGACGGCATCTACGTGGGCTCGATGAACACCGGCTTCTCGAAGCAGGGCTTCGAGGGCTCGCTGGTGGCGGTGAACCGGCCGGGCCTCGCCCACGCGCCTGCGACCCACCTGGAGAACGCCTGCGCCACCGGGTCGGCGGCGCTCTACGCGGCCCTCGACTTCGTCGACAGCGGCCGCGGCCGCGTGGCCCTGGTGATCGGCGCCGAGAAGATGACCGCCAAGACCGTCGCCGAGACCGGCGACATCCTGCTGGGCGCCTCCTACCGGAAGGAGGAGGCCGACATCGAGGGCGGCTTCGCGGGCGTGTTCGGGCGGATCGCGGCGGGCTACTTCCAGCGCTACGGCGACCGCAGCGAGGAGCTGGCCCGCATCGCCGCCAAGAACCACCGCAACGGCGTCGGCAACCCCTACGCGCAGTTGCGCAAGGACCTCGGCTTCGACTTCTGCAACCGGGTCTCGGACAAGAACCCCTACGTGGCCGCCCCCCTGCGGCGCACGGACTGCTCGCTGATCTCGGACGGGGCGGCGGCGCTTGTGGTGGCCGATGCCGAGACCGCCGAGGGCCTGGAGCGGGCGATCGGCTTCCGCGCGCGCGCGCACGTCAATGACATCCTGCCCCTGTCCCGCCGCGACCCGGCGGAGTTCAAGGGCGCGCGAATGGCCTGGGAGAAGGCGCGGGCCCAGGCCGGGATCGCCAACGAGGACCTCTCCTTCGTGGAGACCCACGACTGCTTCACCATTGCCGAGCTGATCGAGTACGAGGCGATGGGTCTCGCCGCCCCGGGCGAGGGGTTTCGCGTCGTGCGCGAGGGGCTCGCCGAGAAGGGGGGCCGGCTGCCGATCAACCCGTCCGGCGGGTTGAAGGCCAAGGGTCACCCCGTGGGGGCGACCGGCGTGTCGATGCACGTCATGGCCTGCCTTCAGCTCATGGGCGAGGCCGGCGAGATGCAGGTGCCCGGGGCGGAGCTCGCCGGGATCTTCAACATGGGCGGTGCGGCGGTCGCCAACTACGTGTCGATCCTGGAGCGGCGGCGCTGAGGCCATCCCGGTTGCGGCCACTCCCTGCCCGCCGTGGCCGTCCTCGCGGGCGGCGCGAAGCAATCCAGCGGCGCCACGATCGTCGAGATCGCGCGGCTCTGGGTCGCTTCGCTGCGCTCGCGATGACGACTACAGGCGATCCAGCGCCTGCTGGAGATCGGCGATCAGGTCGGCCTCGTTCTCCAGCCCGACCGACAGCCGCACGGTCTCGGGCCCGACCTGCGCGGCGGCCTTCTCGTGCTCCGGCAGCTGCCGGTGCGTGGTCGAGGACGGGTGGATCGCCAGCGACTTGATCTCGCCGATGTTCACCAAGTGGGAGATCAGCTCCAGCCCGGCGATGAACTGCAGCGCCGCAGGCTCGCCGCCCTTCAGCGCGAAGGTGAAGATCGAGCCCGGCCCGTCCGGGGTGTAGCGGCGGGCGAGGTCCTCGCCGGTCTGGCCCGGCAACATCGGGTAGCTCACCCAGGCCACGGCCGGGTGATCCTTCAGGAAGGCCGCCACCGCCCGCGCATTGGCGCAGTGCCGCTCCATGCGCAGCGGCAGGGTCTCGATCCCCATGAGCGTCAGGAACGCGTTCATCGGCGACAGGCCGGGCCCGAGGTCCCGCAGGCCGAAGAACCGGCACGCCGCCGCGAAGGGGGTCGCCGGGAAGGCCTCGGTGAGCACCAGCCCGTCATAGTCCGGCCAGGGCTCGGTGATCAGGTTGTAGCCGCCGGCCTTCGCCCAGTCGAAGCGGCCGGCGTCGCAGATCACGCCGCCGATGGTCTGGCCGGAGCCGCTCAGGAACTTCGAGGTGGAGTGCCAGACGATGTCGGCGCCGTGCTCGATCGGCCGGATCAGGGCCGGCGAGGCGAGGGTGTTGTCGACGACGAGCGGCAGGTTGTGGCGGCGGGCCACCGCGGCGATGCCGTCGAGGTCCACCACCGACGCGCAGGGGTTCACGATCGATTCGCAGAAGATGGCCCGGCAGTCCGGGGTGATCGCCGCCTCGAAATCCTCCGGGGCGATACCGCGCGCGAAGCGCGGCTTCAGGTCGTAGCGCCCGTCGAGCCGGCGCATCAGGCCGAGCGACCCGCCGAACAGGCGCGGCGACGCGACGTAGGCGTCGCCGCTCTTCAACAGCGTCATCAGAATGAGCTGCATGGCCGATTGTCCGGAGGACACCGCCACGCCCGCCTTCGCGCCCTCAAGATCGGCGATCCGACGCTCCAGCGCGGCGACCGTCGGGTTGGATCCGCGCGAGTAGGAGAAGCCGGTCCGGCGGCCCGCGAAGATGTCGGCGGCCTGCTCGGTCGAGTCGAAGACGAAGCCGTTGGTGAAGTAGATCGGCTGGACCCGGGCGCCCGTGGCGGGATCGGGCGCCGCGCCGGCGTGTATGGCCCGGGTCGCGAAGCGGTGCGGTCTGTTCTTGTCCGTCATGGCTCTCGGTCGGGTGTTCAGGGCCCGGACCGGGTGTCAGCCCGAGCGGATCCGTGCGTCAAGCCGCGCGGCGGATGAAGGCCTGCAGGGTCCGGACCAGGGTGGTCGGCTCGTAGGGCTTCGGGATGAACCGGGCGCCCTCCGGCATGTCGTTGGGACCGGGCGTGCCCATGCCCGATACCACCAGCACGGGTATCGAGGGCCAGCGATGCGCGACGAGGCGGGCCAGGGCGAAGCCGTCCATCGATCCCTGCGGCATGTCGACGTCGGTCATCAGGACGCCGACGTCGTCGCGGTTCTCCAGGACCTTCAGCGCCTTGTCGGCATGCGTCGCCTCGACGACGGTGAAGCCCGCATCCGCGAGGGTGTCCGAGGCCTCCATCAGAAGGAGGCCGTCATCTTCCACGAGGAGAACGACGGGGTGGTCGGACGAGCTATCTGACATCAGACCTGCGAAGGTGCGTCTCAATTCCGAAACCCGCGCCCTATTCCTCCGGGGCTCCCCCCGTCAAGGCGCGGGGCCGGATCCGTCAGGCCGCCTCCTCGCGCTTGCCGAGGCGCTTGTCGAGGTAGGTGTCGACCGTCTGTGTCAGTTCCTCGACCCTGCCGTCGAAGAAATGGTTGGCGCCCTCGACCATCTGGTGCTCGATGATGACGCCCTTCTGGGTCTTCACCTTCTCGATCACCGGCATGACCTCGCGGGCGGGCGCGACCCGGTCCTCGGAGCCGTGCACGAACAGGCCGGAGGAGGGGCAGGGGGCCAGGAAGGTGAAGTCGTAGCGGTTCGCCATGGCGGCGATGGAGATGAATCCCTCGATCTCGGGGCGGCGCATCAGGAGCTGCATCCCGATCCACGAGCCGAAGGACACGCCGGCGATCCAGCAGGACTTCGCCTCCGGGTTGACCGATTGCACCCAGTCGAGGGCGGCCGCGGCGTCCGACAGCTCGCCCGAGCCGTGGTCGAACGACCCCTGGCTGCGTCCCACCCCGCGGAAATTGAAGCGCAGGGCCGCGAAACCGCGATTGGCGAACGTGTAAAACAGGTTGTACACGATCTGATTGTTCATCGTGCCCCCGAACTGGGGGTGCGGGTGCAGGATGATGGCGATCGGCGCGCCGCGCTTCTTGGGGGCTTGGTAACGGCCTTCCAGGCGGCCGGCCGGGCCGGTGAAGATCACTTCGGGCATCGCTCGTCTCTCGCTCCGGAGATCGCCCGCCGGGCTATCGGCCCGGCGGCGCAGCAGCCTTGACTCGTCGCGCGCGCACCATAAAAGCAGTCTTAGAACAGTTCTAGGCGATTAGAACTGCTCTAAACAACCCGTCCGAAGCACCGCGTTGGCTGCCACGCCGACCGTGCCGGGTCGGCGGGATCTCATTGTCTCGGCGCGCCTTAGCACGGCGAGCCGGCGCGCGGGCAAGGAATTGTGACGCGCCGCAGCAGAGGGCTTAACGGAACGCGGATGAGCCGGGCACGCGCCTATCTCGACTACAACGCCACCGCGCCGGTCCGCCCGGACGTCGCGGAGGCGGTCGCGCGCGCGCTCACGCTCCTCGGAAACCCGTCCTCGATCCATGCGGAGGGACGGGCGGCCAGGGCCGCCCTCGAAGCGGCCCGCACCCAGGTGGCGGCACTCGTGAACGCCCGGCCCGAGCAGGTCGTCTTCACCAGCGGCGGGACCGAGGCGGCGAACGCGGTCCTGTCGGGCGCTCTCCGTCGCGGCGGCGCGGCGGCCCCGAGGCGGCTGCTCCACTCCGCCACGGAGCATCCCTGCGTTGCGGCCGGTCACCGGTTCCCGGACGCGGCCGTTGAGGAAGTCCCGGTCACCGCCGACGGCGTGGTCGATCTCGCCGCCCTGGAGGCGCGCCTGGGTGCTCTCGCCGACGAGACCCTGGTCCTCTCGGTCCATGCCGCCAACAACGAGACCGGCGCGGTGCAGCCGCTGGCCGAGATCGTCGGCCTGGCGCGGGCGCACGGCCGGACCCTGGTCCACAGCGACGCCGTGCAGGCCGTCGGCAAGATCCCCCTCGACATGGCGGCGCTCGGCCTCGACGCGCTGACCCTCTCGGGCCACAAGTTCGCGGCGCCCAAGGGGGTCGGCGCGCTGGTCCTGGCCGAGGGCGTCAGCCTGGAGAGCGCCTTCCTGCGCGGGGGCGGCCAGGAGCGGCGGCTGCGCTGCGGCACCGAGTGCCTGCCGGCCATCGTCGGCATGGGCGAGGCTGCCCGGATCGCCCGCGCGGCGCTCGACGCGGAGGCGGCGCGCCTCTCCGCGCTCCGGGACCGGATCGAGGCCGGCGTGCGCACCATGGCGCCGGACGCGGTGGTGTTCGCCGCCGGGGCGCCGCGCCTGCCCAACACCCTGAGTTTCTCGGTCCCGGGGCTCGACGCGCCCTCGGCCCTGATCGCCCTCGACCTCGCCGGCGTGGCGGTGTCGTCGGGCTCGGCCTGCTCGTCGGGCAAGGTCGCGCGCTCGGCGACGCTCGCCGCGATGGGCGTCGGTTCCGACCTCGCCGGGGGGGCGCTGCGCGTCAGCCTCGGCTGGAACACGGTGGACGAGGAGGTGGCATGCTTCCTCGACGCCTTCGAACGGGTCGTGGAGACCCTATATAGACGGCGAGGTCAGGCGGCCTGAGCGCCGCCCCCCCGCTTTCCGACAGTCGCTTCCCGGCCCTTGACGCCGGAGATGCCTAGGAGACGCTGATGCCTGCTGTGCAGGAAACCATCGACCGGGTCCGCTCGATCGACCTCGACCAGTACAAGTACGGGTTCGAGACGACGATCGAGATGGAGAAGTCCGAGAAGGGCATCTCCGAGGACGTCGTCCGCTTCATCTCGGCCAAGAAGAACGAGCCCGCGTGGCTGCTGGAGTGGCGCCTCGACGCCTACCGGCGCTGGCTGACCATGAAGGAGCCGGAGTGGGCCCGCGTCTCCTACGACAAGGTCGACTACAACGACATCTACTACTACGCCGCCCCGAAGCGGCAGGGACCGGAATCGCTCGACGAGATCGATCCCGAGATCCTGAAGACCTACGAGAAGCTCGGCATCCCGCTGCGCGAGGTCGAGGTGCTGGAGGGCATCGCCCCCGAGCGCCGGGTCGCGGTCGACGCCGTGTTCGATTCGGTCTCGGTGGCCACCACCTTCAAGAAGGAGCTGGAGAAGGCCGGCGTGATCTTCATGCCGATCTCCGAGGCGGTGCGCGAGCATCCCGAGCTCGTGCAGAAGTACCTCGGCTCGGTCGTGCCTGTGACCGACAACTTCTTCGCGACGCTGAATTCGGCCGTCTTCTCCGACGGGTCGTTCGTCTACATCCCGCCGGGCGTGCGCTGCCCGATGGAGCTGTCGACCTACTTCCGCATCAACGAGCGCGACACCGGCCAGTTCGAGCGCACGCTGATCATCGCCGACAAGGGCTCCTACGTTTCGTATCTCGAGGGTTGCACCGCCCCGAAGCGCGACGACAACCAGCTCCACGCCGCGGTGGTCGAGCTGGTCGCCCTGGACGATGCTGAGATCAAGTACTCGACCGTTCAGAACTGGTACCCGGGCGACAACGAGGGCAAGGGCGGCATCTACAACTTCGTGACGAAGCGCGGCGATTGCCGCGGCGCCCGCTCGAAGATCTCGTGGACGCAGGTCGAGACCGGCTCGGCGATCACCTGGAAGTACCCGTCCTGCATCCTGCGCGGCGACGATTCCCGCGGCGAGTTCTACTCGATCGCGGTGTCGAACGGCATGCAGCAGGTCGATTCCGGCACCAAGATGATCCATCTCGGCAAGAACACGACGAGCCGGATCATCTCGAAGGGCATCTCGGCCGGCCGGTCGCAGAACACCTACCGGGGCCTCGTCTCTGCGCACCGGAAGGCCAAGGGCGCGCGCAACTTCACGAACTGCGACTCCCTGCTGATCGGCGACCAATGCGGCGCGCACACCGTGCCCTACATCGAGTCGAAGAACGCCTCGGCCGTCTTCGAGCATGAGGCGACGACCTCGAAGATTTCCGAGGAGCAGAAGTTCTACTGCCAGCAGCGCGGCCTCTCCGAGGAGGAGGCGACCGCGCTCATCGTCAACGGCTTCGTGCGGGACGTGCTGCAGCAGTTGCCCATGGAGTTCGCCGTCGAGGCCCAGAAGCTGATCTCGATCAGCCTGGAAGGCTCGGTGGGCTGACCGCCTGGGCGGTTACGACGACGACGTGCTGCGGGCGGCCCATCGGCACAGCGCGCGGCACGCCGACGAGGTCAGGAGCAGCGTCCTGTGCGGATGCTTCTTCTGCCTCGAGGTTTTCGCGCCGGACGAGATCGCGGGCTGGATCGCCGATGAGGGCACCGCCCTCTGTCCCCGGTGCGGCATCGACGCGGTGATCGGCGACCTCTCCGGCTACCCGGCCGGGAGCGCCGCGTTCCTGCGGGCGATGCGGGACGAATGGTTTTGAAGGACTTGGACTGACATGCTGGAAATCAAGAACCTCGTCGTGCAGATCGAGGACAACCGCATCCTGAACGGCCTCAACCTGACCGTGAACGACGGCGAGGTCGCGGCGATCATGGGCCCGAACGGCTCGGGCAAGTCGACCCTCTCCTACGTCATCGCCGGCAAGGAGGATTACGAGGTTCTCGACGGCGAGATCCTGCTCGACGGGCAGAACGTTCTGGAGATGGCCGCCGACGAGCGCGCCGCGGCCGGCATCTTCCTGGCCTTCCAGTACCCGCTGGAGATCCCCGGCGTCGGCACCATGACCTTCCTCAAGGCCTGCCTGAACGCGCAGCGCAAGGCGCGTGGCGAGGCCGAGCTGTCGACCCCGGACTTCATCCGCGCGGTGAACGGCGCGGCCGACAAGCTCGAGATCAACAAGGAGATGCTCAAGCGCGCCCTCAACGTCGGCTTCTCCGGCGGCGAGAAGAAGCGCATGGAGATCCTCCAGATGGCGCTGCTGCAGCCGAAGTTCTGCGTGCTCGACGAGACCGATTCCGGCCTCGACATCGACGCCCTGCGCATCGTCTCCGAGGGCGTGAACGCGCTCCGCGACCAGGGCCGCTCGTTCCTGGTGATCACCCACTACCAGCGGCTGCTCAACCACATCGTGCCCGACACCGTGCACGTCATGTCGAAGGGCCAGATCGTGAAGACCGGCGGCAAAGAGCTCGCCCTCGAGCTCGAGGCCTCGGGCTACGCCGAGTACCGCGCCGGGGAGGCGGCCTGAGCCATGGCCGACGTCACCAACCTCCGCTCCCCCGCCGAGGCCGGCTTGTCGAAGCTGTTCGAGTCGGCCCGCCAGAGCTTCGCCAGCGAGAAGGCGATCGCCCGCGAGGAGGCCTTCCGCTTCTTCGAGGCGACCGGCCTGCCGAGCCGGCGGGTCGAGGCATTCAAGTACACGGACCTGCGCGCCGCCATCACCGAGGCCGCGCCCCCGGCCGAGGCGCCGAGCCTCGACGCCGCCCGGGCGGCCGTCGCCGGGGCGAAGGGCTTCGCCGGCATCGAGGCCGCGCGCCTGACCTTCGTGAACGGCCATCTCGTCCGCGAGCTGTCGGATCTCGACCGGATCCCCGAGGGGGTCACGGTCGTCCCGATGTCCGAGGCGCTGACGAAGGCGCATGTCGACCTGAAGCAGCTCGCGCCGGTGGCGCAGGCCCGGGAGAACCCGGTCTACCAGCTCAACACCGCCTTCCTGGCGGACGGCGCGCTGATCACGGTGGCGCCCGGCGCGAAGCCGGCGCGGCCGCTGCACCTGCGCTTCGTGGGCGCCGGGAACACGCCGTTCTCGACGGCGACCCGCGTGCTCGTCCAGATCGGCGAGGGCGCGGAGTTCGGTCTCCTGGAGAGCCACGAGGGTCCGGACGGGCTCACCTGCCAGCCGAACGACGCCCTCGACGTGGTGGTCGGCCCCAAGGCCGCCTTCCGGCACACCCGCCTGAACAAGCAGGGCGACGCCGCCATCGCGCTCTCGACCCTGTCGCTCAAGGTCGAGGCCGAGGGTCAGGTCGAGACCGTGAACCTCGTGACCGGAGCGGTCCTGTCGCGCCACCAGATCTTCGTCCACGTCGCGGGCGACGACACCAACGTCGTGGTCAACGGCGCCGCGATGCTGCGCAAGGGTCAGCTCGCCGACTCGACGCTGCTCGCCGATCACGCCGCCGTCGGCGGCGTCGGCCGCGAGCAGTTCAAGTGGATCATCGACGGCGACGCCACCGGCGTGTTCCAGGGCAAGATCATCGTCCGTCAGGCCGCCCAGCAGACCGACGGCAAGATGAAGTCCGACTGCCTCCTCCTCACCGACGAGGGGCAGATGATGAACAAGCCGGAGCTGGAGATCTTCGCCGACGACGTCGCCTGCGGCCACGGCGCCACCTGCGGTGCGCCGGACGAGGACCTGCTGTTCTACCTGATGGCCCGCGGCCTGCCGCGCGCGACCGCCGAGAGCCTGCTCGTCCAGGCCTTCGTCGGCGAGGCCGTCGAGGCGGTCACGCACGAGGGCGCCCGCGCGGCGCTCATCGGCGAGATCGAGGCCTGGCTCCAGGCGCGCGGCTGATCGGACCCGGCCGGTCCGCTCCGCGGACCGGCCCTTCTCGATGCCTGATCCCGGCCTGAGGCCACCGCGGCAGCGCGCCTCGGGGCGGGGTCCAGGAATCGCAACGCCAGCCGGAGGCCTCCGAGGCCTCCGCTTCGCTCCGGCACCTCAGGATGAGGGCTGTTCCCGGGATCGGCGAAGTCTTCGGAAGGTCGCGACCATGAACGCACCCGTCCTCACCCCCACCTACGACGTCGCGGCGATCCGGAAGGATTTCCCGATCCTGGGCCAGCAGGTCTACGGCAAGCCGCTCGTCTACCTCGACAACGCCGCCTCGGCGCAGAAGCCCCGGCAGGTGATCGACGCGATGGTCTCCTGCATGGAGACCGGCTACGCCAACGTCCATCGCGGCCTGCACTACATGGCCAACGCCGCCACCGAGGGTTTCGAGGGCGCGCGTGAGACCACGCGCCAGTTCCTCAACGCCGCCTCGACGGACGAGATCATCTTCACCCGCAACGCCACCGAGGCCTACAACCTCGTGGCCTCGTCGATGGGCTGGGCCGGCCTGATCGGAGAGGGGGACGAGATCATCCTCTCGATCATGGAGCACCACTCCAACATCGTGCCCTGGCACTTCCTGCGCGAGCGCCGCGGCGCGGTGATCAAGTGGGCGCCGGTCGACGACCAGGGCAATTTCCTGGTCGAGGAGTACGAGAAGCTGTTCTCGCCCCGCACCAAGATGGTGGCGATCACCCACATGTCGAACGTGCTCGGCACGGTGACGCCCGCCGCCGAGATCGTGCGCATCGCCCACGCCCACGGCGTGCCGGTCCTGCTCGACGGGGCCCAGAGCGCGGTGCACCAGCCCGTCGACGTGCGGGCGCTCGATTGCGACTTCTTCGTCTTCACCGGCCACAAGGTCTACGGCCCGACCGGGATCGGCGTGCTCTACGGCAAGAAGGAATGGCTGGAGCGCCTGCCGCCCTACCAGGGCGGCGGCGAGATGATCCGGACGGTCAGCGAGGACGCGATCACCTACAACGATCCGCCCCACCGGTTCGAGGCCGGCACCCCGGCCATCATCGAGGCGGTCGGTCTCGGCGCCGCGCTCGAGTACATGATGAATCTCGGGCGCGACGCGATCGCCGCCCACGAGGCGAAGCTCACGGCCTACGCGCAGGAGCGCCTCGGCGCGATGAATTCCCTGCGCCTCATCGGCACCGCGCCGGGCAAGGGCGGCGTGATCGCCTTCGAGATGAAGGGCGCGCACGCCCACGACATCGCCACGGTGATCGACCGGCAGGGCGTGGCGGTGCGGGCCGGGACCCACTGCGCGATGCCGCTGCTCAACCGCTTCGGCGTCACCTCGACCTGCCGCGCCTCGTTCGGGCTTTACAACACGACCGCCGAGATCGATGCCCTTGCCGAGGCGCTCGGCAGAGCAGAAATGCTGTTCACCTGATACTGGGATGAGGCTGGTCCCGCCCGCGCGGGCCCGGGGAGAGTGAAGCGATGAGCACCGACGCCACCATCACGGGCGGCAAGAACGCCCCCGACGTCGCCGGCGACTCGACGATCCCGCAGGCGGAACTGGACCGCCTGACCGACGACATCGTCGCGGCGCTGAAGACGGTCTACGATCCCGAGATTCCGGCCGACATCTACGAGCTCGGGCTGATCTACAAGGTCGATATCGGCGACGATCGCGTCGTCGCGATCGACATGACCCTCACGGCGCCCGGCTGCCCGGTCGCGGGCGAGATGCCCGGCTGGGTCGAGAACGCCGTGTCCGCCGTGCCCGGGGTCCAGTCCTGCGCGGTGACCATGGTCTTCGACCCGCCGTGGGACCAGAGCCGCATGTCGGACGAGGCCCGCGTCGCCCTCGACATGTGGTAGCGCTCCGGCGGAGCCTCACGGCTTCCCGAAGGGACTCCCGGGCGCGACGCGCGGACCCTGCGCGGCGCCCGATCGTCGTTGCGCGAGAAAGGCTCGCACCGCGCCCCGGACGCGGGTGGCGAGTGTCGACGCCGGCGCGATCTGCGGACTTCTACGCAGCCGTTAAGGCCCCGCTAACCATGACCCCGCAGATCGGTGGCGGCCGCCGCGAGGGCGGCCTCTCCTCGATACAGTTGGTGGAAGCGGATGGCTGCGGGCTACGTGGTCGCGGCGTTCTTGGAGGCGGCCGGGCTGGCCGGCCTCGTGATCGCCGTGCTCAAGATGCGGACGGAGCGGCGGGCGCGGGCCGCGGACTTGCGGAGCTTCCTTCGCTCCGGACAGATCCCGATTGTCGAGATCGGGGGGATGCGCCGTCCCGCGGATGCTGCCGCGCGGCTGATCGCCGTCCCGTACACGACCGGCCGGGGCGGCGCTCCGGAGGCTCGGCCGTCGGCCGCCCGCGCGGCGCTCGGACGCGCCTTCACGTCCGGCGGCGCGGTACCGCGCGCCGGGTTGGCCGGCGCGATCAGCGCAGGATGACGTCGAGGCCGCTGCCGAGCAGGACCACGGCGCTGAGCGTCAGCATGAACTTCAGGTCTTCGAGACGGGCGCTCATGATCGATCCTCGATGTTCGGCTGGTTGGCTGCCGTTCCGATGACCGATGATCACCAGATTAACGAATTTTTCGCGAGTCCTTTCAGGATCCGTTAGGGATTTACCGACGGTTTCCGTTCGCTAACGTTACCGATGTGTTAAGACCTCTTCCGGAGCCGTCGGCTCATTCTGGTCCGGCGGGGCGGCACGATCTGCGCCGGCCGGAACTCACGAAGGTTCGAGCCATGTCCCCACGTCCGCGCACAACCTTCGGGCGGGCCGTCGACTGGATGTTTCGCGACAGGACCACCGGCGCGATCACCGTGGCGCAGTGGCCGAACCTGCCGCTCTGGCTCTTCGCGGGCCTGAGCCTCGCGGCTTGGCTGGCCCGGGACAGGGGCGAGCTGGCCCCCTGGCTGCCGGCCTCCTCCCTGTCCTTCGGGGCCGACATCGCGCTGACATGGTGGGCGCTCGACGAGCTCCTGCGCGGCGTGAATCCCTGGCGCAGGATCCTCGGTGCGGCGACGCTTGTCGGTCTGGCCGCGCTGATCACGCTTCGGCGAGCGGCCTAGCGCCGGAACCATGCTACCGGCAATTGTATTTCTGGTTGTCTATAAGGAACGGAGGCCGAACCGACTTCGCCGATTTCAGATGAGCGGCACAAGATCTCGGTCCGGGGTGGCTGTCCGCGCGTTCTGGACAGTGCGGCCCTGCCAAGCTGATACCATAACGGTAGGTTGCACCCGCCGAGAAAGTGTGGATGGTCGTGCCGCGCGCCGCGTGAGCAGCGTCTGTGGGCATCCCGTGCATCCGAGCTCGGCCGAAGGACTGGTTTCGAAGAGATCATGACGGACGCGGGCGGATTCGATCTCGACGGCACGGCGAAATCCGCTCACGAGCGGGAAGTGCTGCTTCGCCAGATCGCCCACGCGCTGAACGTCCCGGTCTCGATCTTCCGCGGGCCGCCGGGGTCCCCGGCAGCCGGCGGCCCGAGCGCCGCGGAATGCGCCGCCCTGCTGACCGCCTTCTCGCGCATCGAGGATCCGGAACTCCGCAAGGAGTGCCTCGCGCTGGCGGAGCGCCTCGGCCGCCGGTGAGCGGTGGGCGCCCTCGCGGTGCGGTGGCGCACACGGGCTCGGTCAGCGCCGGTCATTCACCATGCTATAGGGGCGCCCGCCGCCGGAGGCGTCCCGCTCGGCCGGCCCCTCGCGTGTCCGGTGCCTGAGCATGGCTGCCGGACCCGTGCACGCTCCCGCTCGCACCAGGCTCTGATGCCGATCATCTCCATCTCGAAGCTGTCGAAGACTTACACGTCTGGCTTCACAGCCCTGCGCGACATCGACCTCGCCATCGAGCGCGGCGAGATCTTCGCGCTGCTCGGTCCGAACGGAGCGGGCAAATCCACGCTCATCAACATCGTCTGCGGGATCGTCACCGCGAGTGCGGGGACCGTCCTGGTCGACGGCCACGACATCGCGGCGGATTACCGCGCCGCGCGCCGGGCCATCGGGCTCGTCCCGCAGGAACTGACCACCGACGCCTTCGAGACGGTGCTGAACACCGTGAGCTTCTCCCGCGGCCTGTTCGGGCTGCGGCCGGATCCCGGGCATATCGAGCGGATCCTCCGGGCGCTGTCCCTCTGGGACAAGCGCGACAGCCGGCTGATGACCCTGTCGGGCGGCATGAAGCGGCGGGTGCTCATCGCCAAGGCGCTGTCGCACGAGCCCCGGGTGCTGTTCCTCGACGAGCCCACGGCGGGCGTCGACGTGGAGCTGCGCCAGGACATGTGGCGCCTCGTGCGCGACCTGCGCCAGCAGGGCGTCACCGTCATCCTCACCACCCACTACATCGAGGAGGCCGAGGAGATGGCCGACCGCATCGGCGTGATCCGCCGGGGCGAGATCATCCTGGTGGAGGAGAAGGCCGCGCTGATGCGCAAGCTCGGGCGCAAGCAGCTGACGCTCCACCTCCAGCAGCCGATTGCCGCGGTACCGCCGGAACTCGCCGATTACGGCCTGGCGCTCGGCGGGGAGGGGACCGAGCTTGTCTACACCTACGACACCCGCGCCGAGCGCACCGGCATCACGGGGCTCCTGACCGGCCTCGCGGCGGCGGGCATCCGCTTCAACGACCTCCACACCGAGCAGAGCTCGCTGGAGGACATCTTCGTCGGCCTCGTGCGCGAGGAGAGGGCACAGCCATGAGCGCGGCGTTCAGCATGAACTGGCCGGCGGTCCGGGCCATCTACCTGTTCGAGATGGGCCGCTTCTGGCGCACCGCCGGGCAGAGCATCCTGGCCCCGGTCATCTCGACGACCCTGTACTTCGTGGTGTTCGGCGCGGCGATCGGCTCCCGGGTCTCGGCGGTCGACGACGTGCCCTACGGGCTGTTCATCGTGCCCGGCCTGATCATGCTCTCGCTGCTGACGCAGAGCATCTCCAACGCCTCGTTCGGCATCTACTTCCCGCGCTTCGCCGGCACGATCTACGAGATCCTGTCGGCGCCGATCTCGCCGCTGGAGGTGGTGCTGGGCTTCGTCGGCGCCGCGGCCTCGAAGTCGATCCTGATCGGGCTGATCATCCTGGCCACCTCGGCCCTGTTCGTGCCGCTGCGGATCGACCACCCGCTCTGGATGATCGGGTTCCTGCTGCTCACCGCTGTGACGTTCAGCCTGTTCGGCTTCGTCATCGGCCTGTGGGCGGACGGGTTCGAGAAGCTGCAGCTGGTCCCGCTCCTCGTGGTGACCCCGCTCACCTTCCTGGGCGGCAGCTTCTACGCGATCAGCATGCTGCCGCCGTTCTGGCACGCGGTGAGCCTGCTGAACCCGGTCGTGTACCTGATCAGCGGGTTCCGCTGGGCGTTCTTCGGCAAGGCGGACGTGAACATCGCGGTCAGCCTCGGCATGACCGCGCTGTTCCTGGTGATCTGCCTCGGCCTCGTGACCTACATCTTCCGCACGGGCTACCGGCTGAAGAGCTGAGGCCTCAGGGCTGCGCGGCCAGGAAGGCCAGCACCCCGTCCCGGTGCGGCTTGGCGCCGACCGCCGTGGAGTGGTCCTTGCCCTCGATCTCGAGGGCCCGGGCGTCCGGGATCAGGGCGGCGAGCCCCGGGCCCGAGCCCGCGACCGTGTCGAGGGTCCCGACCGAGACCAGGACCGGCACCTCGATCTGCGCGAGTTCCCCCCGGCTGAGCGTCTGGCGCGAGCCGCGCATGCAGGCGGCGAGCGCCCGCAGGTCGCTCCGGGTCTGCTCGGCGAACATCCGGAAGGCGGCCGCCGTGGGGTTGGGCGCGGGCGTCCCGGCGGGCGCCTCCAGGGCCTCGGCGATGCCGGAGGGCAGGCCCTTGCCCTCGATCAGGTGCATCCCGAGGCCGCCGATCAGGGCCGAGCGCACCCGGTCCGCGTGGTCGAGCGCGAGATGCGCGGTGATCCGCCCGCCCATCGAGTAGCCCATGACGTGGGCGCGCCCGATCCCGAGGTGGTCGAGGAGCCGGACCGCGTCGCCGGCCATGGCCTCGGAGCTGTAGGCGGCCGGATCGTAGAGCTTCTCGCTCTCGCCGTGGCCGCGGTTGTCCAGCGCGATCGCGCGGTAGCCGGCCTGGGTCAGGGCCTTCACCCACTGGGTGTTGACCCAGTTGACCGCGTGGTTCGACGCGAATCCGTGGATCAGCAGGATCGGCTTGCCCGGACCGTCCGCCGGCGGGACGTCGATATAGGCGATCCGCACGCCGTCGGAATTGAAGGTCTCCATGCCACGCAACCTGTGTTCATCAAGCTCGGCCACGGCTTAGACCACCCGGACGCGCGGGAGCAACGCGGATCGATCCGCTTGCGGGTCGGAGCGCCGGCTGGCAAACCGCCCCGGTCATGACGGACACGCAGCCCTACGGCACCTACGAACCGTCCGGCCTCGTGGCGGCGATCACCCGCCGCACGAACCGGATCCCGGCCGAGTCCTGGTACGGCCGGCGCCTCGCGCTGTTCCTGCGCCGGATCGCGATCGCGCGCCTCGGGGGCAAGCCCCTCGACGTGACCCGCTACGGCGCGCGGATGCGGCTGCACCCGTACAACAACAACTGCGAGAAGAAGGTGCTCTTCACCCCGCAGTTCTTCGACCCGGAGGAGCGGGCGCTGCTGCAGGAGCGCCTGCCGCGGGACTGCGTGTTCCTCGACATCGGCGCCAATGTCGGCGCCTACGCCCTCTGCGTGGCCGCGTTCTCGGGGCCGGGGGCGCGGATCGTCGCCGTCGAGCCGCAGCCGGACGTGTTCGACCGCCTGACCTACAACATCGCCCAGAACCCGTTCCACACCGTCAAGGCGGTCGCCTGCGCGGTGGCCGACAAGGCCGGCGAGCTGACCCTGTTCATCGATCCGCGCAACCGCGGCGAGTCGAGCCTGCGCATCGTCGGCACCAACGAGGGCGCGCGGATCACCGTGCCGGCGGTGACGCTCCTCGACCTGCTGCGCAGCGAGGGCCTCGACCGCGTCGACGCCATCAAGCTCGACGTCGAGGGCGCCGAGGACCTGATCCTCGAGCCGTTCCTCCGCGAGGCGCCGGACGCGCTCCTGCCGCGGATCCTGTTGGTCGAGAACGGCACTGGCCAGTGGCAGCTCGACCTGCTGCGGCATCTGGGGCGCTACGGCTACCGCGAGATCGCGCGCTCGCGTCTCAACCTGATGTTCGAGCGCGGCGCCGTCAGGCCGGCGTGATCACCGGGATCTCCTCGGCGATGGCGACGCCCTCCGGCGCGACGGCGCAGCGATAGGCGCGGACCGCCACGCCCGCCGCGCGCGCCTCGCGGAACGCCCGGTCGAAGGCGGGATCGATGTCCCGGGCGACGTCGAAGGCCTCGGCCCGCATCTGCACGACGATGACCACCAGCGCGCGACCGCCCTCGGCCACGACCTGCGCCAGGTCGCGCATGTGCCGGGCGCTGCGGGCCGCCTTGCAGTCCGGGAACTCGGCCAGGCCCGCCCGCCGCATCAGGTGGCAGTTCTTGACCTCGACGTGGCATGGCCCCGTAGCCGCGCCGCTCGCGAGGAAGTCGACCCGGCTGGCCGCCGCGTAGCGCACCTCGGGCCTCAGCGCGTTGTGGCCGTCGAGCGCCGCGATCGCGCCGGCCCGGAAGGCCTCGGCCACGAGCGCGTTCGGCCGCATCGTGTTGATGCCGACCCACTGCGCCCCGCCGGGGAGGTCGGCCTCCACCAGCTCCCAGGTGAGCGGCAGCTTGCGCGCGGGGTTGCTCGAGCGCGACAGCAGCACGCGCGCACCCGGCGTGTTGAGCCCGAGCATGGCTCCGGGATTGGGGCAGTGAACGGTGACGCGGCCGTCATCGGTGTCGATATCGGCGAGGAAGCGCTTGTAGCGCTGCACGAGCCGTCCCGGCACCAGCGGCGCGGCGAACTGCATGGGGTCTCCGGGGTTCACGTAGTCGCGGGCCGCGGTCGCGCTATCTGCCTGCAGGACCCGCCCGACGCCAGAGTTCCATGAGCCAGCCTTCCGAATCCGTCACCGCCGCGATCCTCGTCATCGGCGACGAGATCCTCTCGGGTCGCACCAAGGACAAGAATATCGGCACCATCGCCGACTTCCTCACCGCCGCCGGGATCGACCTGCGCGAGGTGCGGATCGTGTCCGACGAGGCGGCCATGATCGTCGAGGCGGTCAACGCCCTGCGCGCCCGCTACACCTACCTGTTCACCACCGGCGGGATCGGCCCGACCCACGACGACATCACCGCCGACTGCGTGGCCGAGGCCTTCGGGGTCGGCATCGACGTCGACGAGCGCGCCCGGGCGATGCTGCTGGAGCGGCACAAACCCGAGGATCTCAACGAGGCCCGCCTGCGCATGGCGCGGATCCCGTTCGGGGCCGACCTGATCGCCAATCCCGTCTCGAAGGCGCCGGGCTTCCGCATCGGCAACGTCCACGTGATGGCCGGCGTGCCCAGCATCATGCAGGCCATGCTGGACTCGATCGCCCCGACGCTGACGGGCGGCGCCGCGATGCTGTCCGAGACGATCGAGGCGGCCGGCCTCCCGGAGGGCAGCTACGCGGGCGGCCTCGGCGAGATCGCGAGGGCGCGGCAAGCCGTCTCCATCGGCTCGTACCCGGCGATCACGCCGGAGGGCTTCCGCAACCGGATCGTCGTGCGTAGCCGGGACCCGGAGGCCCTCGCCGAGGCGCGCGGCGCCGTCGAGGCCCTGCTGGCGCGGCTCTCGGCCTGACCTGTCCCGTCCGATCGATCGTGTTGCGTAGCGGAGCTGTCGGATGGTGCGGGACAAGGACAAGCGGGCCGACCCCGAGACGCGCCGGGACGAACTGCTGAAGGAAGTCTCCGAGATCGGCCGGCCCGACGCCTACGTCCTGCACGAGGTCATCCGGCTCGAGGGCGACGAGGAGCTGCGGCGCCACGGCCTCGCGCTGTTCCTCTCGGCCTTCGCGGCCGGGCTCAGCATCGCCCTGTCGCTGATCGTGCCGGGCGTCCTGCGAAGCCATCTCCCGGAGACGGACTGGGCCAAGATCGTCGGCTCGATGGGCTACGCGGTCGGGTTCCTGGTCGTCGTCCTGGGGCGCCAGCAGCTCTTCACCGAGAACACCATCACGCCGATCCTGCCGCTCCTGCACGACCGCTCCGTGAAGACGGCGCTCCGCGTCGTCAGGCTCTGGATGATCGTGCTGTCGGGCAACATCCTGGGTACGCTCGCGATCGCGACGGTGCTGGCCTATTCGGGCGCCTTCGAGCCGCCGGTCCTCAGGGCCTTCGCGGAGATCAGCCACGACGCCATCGCGCACGAGTTCTGGGCGACCTTCGTCAAGGCCGTCTTCGCCGGATGGATGATCGCCCTGATGGTCTGGTTCCTGCCGGCCACCGCCAGCGCGGCGCCGTTCGTGATCCTCCTGATGACGTGGCTGGTCGCGCTCTGCAGCCTCGCCCACATCGTGGCCGGCTCCGTCGAGGCCTTCTACCTCGTGGTCACGGGCGCCGCGTCGCTGCACGATTACGCGGTGAAGTTCTTCCTGCCAACGCTGCTCGGCAACACGTTCGGCGGCGTGGCGCTGGTGGCGGTGCTGAACTACGGGCAGGTCGCCCCCGAGGTCGAGGAGACCAAGGCGGTCGAGGGCGAGCGTCCGGACTGAGACCGAGAACTTGGGCCGAGGACCGGGCAGCCGGGCGGCACCGCGCGTCGCCCGCGACGCCGGATCCGCGCCGGCCCTCTCAGTCGAGCCGCACCGGCGGGCTGATCAGGTGGTCGAGATCGTCGAGGACCCACGTCATCGTCCCGCGCAGCGGCCCGTAGAGCCCGATCTGGTGCTGCCGGTAGAGGAGGTCGTGCGTCAGCCGCGCCGAGAGCCCGTTCAGGCGCCCGCCGCCGAACGTGTAGCGGCCGAGCGTGCCCCAGCCGTTGAAATCCGCGAGCGAGACGATCGCGCCCTTCTCGGCATAGTGGAACGGAGGCAGGTCCGCGTCGGGCGCATCCCCGCGGGCCAGCGCGCGGCCGAGATGGCGCGCGAGATGCTGCGCCTGCTGGCGTGCGGCCTGCGCCGTTGCCGGAACGGGGTGGCCGGTCCGGGAGTCGGTGAGGCTGGCGCAGTCGCCGAGGGCGATGATGGCCGGATCCCGGGTCGTGCGCAGGTCCGGGCGGACGACAAGTTGCCCGGCCCGCGAGCGCTCCAGGCCGTCGAGGCCGGCGAGCACGTCCGGCGCCTTGACGCCGGCGGCCCAGACCTTCAGCCCGGCCGGGATGCGGCGGCCGTCCTTCAGGATGAACCCGTCCGCGTCCGCGGCCGTCACCGTCGCGCCGGTCCGGACCTCCACGTCGAGATCCGACAGGGTGCGGGCGGCGGCGCGCGACACCTTCTCGGGGAAGGCCGGCAACAGGCGCGGCCCGCTCTCGATCAGCGTCAGGCGCAGGCGCCCCGGCAGGTCGGGCGAGCCGTAGGCCGCGAAGAGGTTGATGGCGTGCTTGAGCTCGGCGGCCAGCTCGACGCCGGTCGCACCGCCGCCCACGATGGCGATCTCCAGCAGGCCGCCGCCGTCGAGCCGGGCCAGGAGATGGCACCGCAGCTGTTCGTGGAAGTGCTCGGCCTCGGTCAGGTCGTCGATGGTCAGGCAATGCTCGGCCACGCCCGGCGTGCCGAAATCGTTGGCGCGGCTCCCGATGGCGAGCACCAGCAGGTCGTAGGCGCGCTCCACTTCCGGAACCCCCTCCGCGGCCTCGACCGCGAGCCGGACGCGCCTGGCCGCCCGGTCGATGCCCACGAGGGCGCCGGGCTGGAAGCGGAAGCCGTTGCGGCGCGCCTGGGCGAAGAGATCCACCTTCTGCCGGTCGGCCCGAGCCGTACCCGCCGCGAAGGTGTGCAGCATCGGCTTCCAGACGTGCGAGAGGCTGCGATCGGCGAGGGTGACGTCGGCCCGGCCGCCGCGTCCGAGGCTGGTCGCCACCTCGATCCCGGCGACGCCGCCGCCGACGATCACGATCCGTGGTCTCTCCGCCATGACGTCTCCGCATCCTCACGGGTCGGGAACGCCGGTCACGGCCTCGATGTTCGCCGCGGCGCGCGCCGATTCCGCGCGGCGTCGGAAGCGCGTCCTGCGCGGCCCGTCCCCCGATCCCGCGCCGGGCGGGATCGGGGGACGGGCCGGCAGGGGCCGTCGACCATGAAAAAAGCCGCCCGGAGGCGGCTTTCGTGACCGTCGCGCTGCTTGCTGCGTCCGGATCAGGAGCGCATGCGGGTCCGCACCTCGCCGAGGCTCGCGCGGATCAGGTTCTGGGCAGCGTCGCCCTGCATCCGCTCGCGCAGGATCGTCTCCGAGACCTTCACGGCAGCCTCCGCGGCGGCGGCGCGGACCTGAGCCTCGGCCTGGGCTTCCGCCTGGGCGATCTTCGTCTCGGCGGCCTTGGTGCGGCGGGCCAGGAAATCGTCAAGCTTGCGGTGGCCTTCCTCGGCGGCGCGCTGGGCCTCCTCGCGGGCACCGGCGACGATCGACTCGGCCTCCTTCTCGGCCTCGGCGCGGCGGCGCTTGTAATCGGCCAGCACGGCGGCGGCCTCCTCGCGCAGGCGCTTGGCCTCGTCGAGCTCGTGGCGGACGCGGTTGGCGCGCCCGTCCAGGCCCTTGAGCATCGTCGAGAAGGCGCCGGCCTTCCAGGCGATGCCCATGAAGATGACGAACGCGACGGCGACCCAGAATTCGGCTTCGAGCAGCATCGTGGGATCCCGTCAGTGTGCGGTGGCGTCGAGGGCGCGGTCGAGGCTCGTCCGGTCCGGGGCCTGCCCGGTCAGACGCTCGACGATGGCCGACGCGGCCTCACCAGCGATCGAGCGGACGTTGCCCATGGCGGCCTCGGTCCGCGTGCGGATCGTCGCCTCGGAGGCGGAGAGCTTGGCGTTCAGCTCGTCCTCCAGCGCCTTGCGCTTGGTCTCGGCCTCCGCGGCCAGTTCGTTCCGGGTGGTCTGCGCGATGTCGCGCGCCTTGCCCTGGGCGTCCCGGAGGGCAGTCTCGAAGGCCACGCCGGCGGCATCCGCCTCGGCCTTCATCGCCTGCGCCTGGTCCAGGTCGGCACGCAGGCGCTCGGCGCGGGCGTGCAGGATCGACTGGATCCGCGGCAGCGCGATCTTGTCCATCAGGTAGTAGAGGAGGCCGAAGGCCAGGGCGAGCCAGATCAGCTGCGCCAGGAAGCCCGAGGTCTCGAAGGGCGGGAAGGCGCCGGAATGCGCTTCCGTATGCTCGACATGGCCCGGCACGACCTGCGTGTCGGCGCCCGGGGGCGGCGTGGTGAGGGGATTGGGCTGCGCCATGAGACCGCTACACTGACACCGTTCGCTGAGGCCACCGCCGGCGCGGTGACGGACGAAGGCGGACGCCCCGTCGCGGGAGCGTCCACCCGTTCATCGGGCCGGGGCCCGGGAGGAGACCGCGGGGACCGCGGCCTCCGGCGCCGATCAGACGGCGAAAAGCAGCAGCAGCGCGATCAGCAGCGAGAAGATGCCGAGCGCCTCGGTTAGGGCGAAGCCCAGGAGCAGGGTGGCGCGCTGGCCGTCGGCCGCGGACGGGTTGCGAAGGGCGCCGGCGAGGAACTGACCGAACAGGTTGCCGAGGCCGATGCCCGCACCCGCCATGCCGAGGCAGGCGAGGCCGGCGCCGATGTACTTCGCAGCGACGGGATCCATGGTAACTCCTGAGGTCTCTTCAGATCGAAACGTGCGGTGACGTTTGCGGCGGGTGGAGCCGGCCGATCAGTGGCCGGGGTGAAGGGCGTCGTTGAGGTAGATCGCCGTCAGCGTCGCGAAGACGTAGGCCTGAAGCGCCGCAACGAGGAACTCGAGAGCGGTCAGCGCGATCGTCAGGAACAGCGGGAGCGGCGATAGCACGCTCCAGGCGCCCGCGAGAAGGAGCTGGACCACGAAGAACGCGAAGATCTTCATCGCGATGTGGCCGGCCAGCATGTTGGCGAACAGACGGACCGACAGGCTGATCGGGCGCGAGATGAACGAGATCACCTCGATCGGGACCAGGATCGCGAGGAGCGGCTTCGGCACGCCCGACGGCACGAACAGGCCGAAGAAGTGGGTGCCGTGCTTCATCACGCCGAAGATCACCACGGTGGAGATCACCAGCGCGGCGAGGCCGAAGGTGATGATCAGGTGGCTGGTCACCGCGAAGGCGTAGGGGATCATCCCGAACAGGTTCAGGACGAGCACGAACATGAACAGCGAGAACACGAGCGGCATGAACCGCTTGCCGCCGTCGCCCGTCGCCTGGTGCACGGTGTCGGCGATGAATTCGTAGAAGATCTCGGCCAGCGACTGCATGCGGCCCGGAACGACCGAGCGGGACGCGGTCGCCACGATGGTGATGAGCGCGATCACGCCGACGGCGGCGAACATGTAGAGGGCCGACTGCGTGAACGCGAGCTGCTGGTGGCCGATATGGCCCAGCGACACGAGCGGCTTCAGCTCGAACTGATGGATCGGGTCGATCGTGACCGCCATTCCCGCTTCCGCCCTTCTTGTCCGGCGCGCCGACGGGTGTCGGCCGCCCCACATTCCCCACTGACCGGCGCGCCTTATGGCTCCTGCCGATCGCGCCGTCCCGGACGCGCGCCGGCGAAACCCGACGCCCGCATCACGTTGTAGACCCCCGCGACGAACCCCAGCATCAGGAGGACGATCAGGCCCCAGGGCTTCGTCCCGAAGACATGATCGACGATCCAGCCGAGTATGCCCCCCGCGATCACGCCCGCGACGAACTCCGTGGAGAGCGTCATGGCCTGGCCCAGCGAGGATGGCCCGCCGTCCCGAGGGCGCGTGGAATGACCGGGAGCAGCCTGCGGCCGCTTCCGTTCGATCTGCGTCTCGAGACGTCTGAGCCTCGCGGAGAGTTCGCTGTCCGTCGGCGTCTGCTCGGTCCCTCTCCCGTCCCTCGGATCGTCGCCGTTCACGGCTCAAAACTCATCGGGCGGGAGGCTGTGGAACCGGCTGGACACCCCCAGCAAGCGGGGCGCACCATAGTTTCGCCTATCTTGAGTGTCAAGGCGAACCCCATACACCGTAAGTAATTGATTTTAGTTTGGTATTCCAACTTTGTGCGATGCGCCGGAGCCGCGTCGCGCGCGAGGCCCCGGCGGGTCGATCAGGCGCCGATGATCGGCTTGATCACCTTCTCCATACCCTCGACGGTCATCTCGCCGGTGTAGCGCTCGCCGTTGATGAAGAAGGTCGGGGTCGAATCCACCTTGAAGACGTCGAGGCCGCGCTGCTTCACGGCGTTGACCGCGCTGTAGATCTTCTGGTCCTTCAGGCAGGCCTCGAAGGTCTGCTTGTTGTAGCCCGCCTGCCGGAGCATCTGCTCCAGCGCGTCCACGGGCTTCGGCGTGAAGGCCCAGGCCGCCTGCTGATCGAACAGCAGGTCGGTGATCGGATAATACTTGGCATCGCCCTGGCAGCGCGCGAGCATGAAGGCCGCCGTGGCCAGCGGGTCGAGGGGGAATTCGCGGAGCGTGAACCGCACCTTGCCGGTGTCGATGTAGCGCTCCTTCAGGGTCGGCCACGTGGTCCTGTGGAAGGCCGCGCAGTGCGAGCAGGTCATCGAGGCGTACTCGATGATCGTGCACTTGGCGTCCGCCGGGCCGAGCCAGACGTCGCCGAGGGGGCCCGGCTGCAGCAGGGCCGCCATCTCGGAATTCTGCGCCCGGGCGGGCCGCCCGAGATACGGCAGGGCGAGGCCGGCGCCGAGGGCGAGGCCGGAGAACTTGAGAGCGTCGCGTCGCGTCGTCATCGGGCAGGCTCCGCCGGATTGATCAGTCGTGGCGTCCGGATGCCGGTACTCGGGCGCGACCGTCCTGGCAAGGTGACCGAATCGACCGTTCACCGCTCCGGGCGCGTCGCCACGGCGGCGGTGCCGAGGCGGTCGAGGGCCGCGCGCAGGCCGTCATCGGCGATTCCCGCCACGGCGCGCTGGACCTCGACGGCGGCGGCCGGATCGACCCGCGCGCGGGCGGGCGCCCGGCCGGCGCGCCCGACCCGGTCCTGCTGCAGCACGATCCGGGAGACGCAGGCCCAGCCGTAATGGGCGTTGATCCGCTGGATCACCACCGGCGCGAGATGCTGCAACTCGAGCGCGAAGACGCCCTCGACGCGCACGACCAGCGTGCCGGATTCGGGCGCGGCGGACTCGCTCCGGCGGCGCTTCGGCCATTCCAGCTTGGACGGGCGGCAGTAGCGGGCCAGCCGCTCGCCGACGATCTCCGGCCACGCGGCCAGGATGTCGGTCGAGGCGAAACCCTGCGCCGCGAAGGCCGGCCCGATGCAACTCTCGATCAGTTCGGCCAGCGGTTTGACGCGCGCCATGGTGGTTCCGGCCCCGTGGATCCGAGAAGGTTAGCGCAGGATGGTTGACGAAGGGAGCACGCGCCGGCGCTTTCGCCGCCCTATGATCGCCGCGGCGCTCCGGCTATGCAGCGCGACCCCTGTCGACCCGCCCATGCCGCCTCGCACAGCCACGGATCCTGAAGCCGGTCCCGGACCGCGCGCCGACGACCTGCTCGCCTGGTACGACCGGCATCGGCGGGTGCTGCCCTGGCGGGCGCTCGCCGGCGCGGTCCCCGATCCCTACCGGGTCTGGCTGTCCGAGGTGATGCTGCAGCAGACCACCATCGCGGCGGTGCGGCCGTATTTCGAGCGCTTCCTGACGCGCTTCCCCGACATCTTCGCCCTGGCCGAGGCCCCCGAGGAGGCGGTGATGTCGGCCTGGGCCGGCCTCGGCTATTACTCCCGCGCGCGCAATCTCCACGCCTGCGCGAAGGCGGTCGCGGCGGCCGGGGGGCGCTTCCCCGACACCGCCGAGGGCCTGCGCAAGCTCCCGGGAATCGGCGCCTACACGGCCGGCGCGATCGCCGCGATCGCGTTCGACCGGCCGGAGGCCGCCGTCGACGGCAATGTCGAGCGGGTCCTGAGCCGGGCCTACGCGGTGGAGGCGCCGCTCCCGGGCAGCCGGCCGGAGATCCGCCGCCTGACGCAGGCGCTCGTCCCGCAGGAGCGGCCGGGCGACTTCGCCCAGGCGCTCATGGACCTCGGCGCGACGATCTGCACGCCCAAGCGCCCCGCCTGCGCGCTCTGCCCGTGGATGCGGCCCTGCCGGGCGCGGTCGCTGGGCACGCAGGAGACCTTCCCGCGCAAGATCAGGGTGGCCAAGGGGGCGCTCCGCCGCGGCGCCGCCTTCGTGGCGATCCGCAGCGGCGACGAGGCGGTGCTGCTGCGGACCCGCGCCCCCGAGGGGCTGCTCGGCAACATGGCCGAGCCGCCGGGGAGCGCCTGGGAGCCGGATTACGACGTGGCCGCCGCCCTGCTGGACGCGCCCCTCGACGCGCGTTGGAAGCGGCTCCCGGGCCTCGTCCGCCACGGCTTCACGCATTTTCCCCTGGAGCTGACGGTGTTCGTGGCCCGCGTCGCGCTGGCGACGCCGGCTCCGGCCGGCATGCGCTTCACGCCGCGCGGCGCCCTCGCGGACGAACCGCTGCCCGGCCTCATGCGCAAGGTCCTGGCGCACGCCTTCGACCCGAAGCCGGAGCCCGAGAAGAAGCCGCGCGGGCGTCCGAGGAAGGAACCGCCGCCGATGCCGCTGCTGGCGGCGATGGAGCCACCGGTCTCGATGCCGGATCCGGACCCGCGCCCGCGCGTGCGCGCCGTCCCGAAGCCCCAGCCGAAGGCGGCGCCGGTGCCGCCGCAGGAGACGGACGAACTGTTCGACGGGGAGGTCGAGCCATCGCCCGCACCGGCGCGGGCCCGGTCATCGCCGCGGCGGCCGGGGCCGGCCCGGAAGCGGTAGCCGACCGTCATCGCGAGCGCAGCGAAGCGACCCAGGGCAGCGCGACATCTGTCTGCGAGGCGCTGCTGGATTGCTTCGCTCCGCTCGCAGAGACGGTGTGCTGGCTCAGCCGTTGGCCATCGCCTGCCGGAGACCGGCCCGGTAGCTGTCGATCACCACCGGCTTGCCGCCGCGCTCCACGTGCCAGAACGTCCAGCCGTTGCAGGCCGGCAGGCCCTGCACGAGCGCGCCGATCTTGTGGATCGAGCCGATGACGAGGCCGTTGTCGAGCTGGCCGTCCGGGCGCACCGTGGCGCGGAACCGGCGGCGCTCGTCGGTCACGGTCTCGCCCGGCCGGATGTGGCCCGCCTCGATCACCGACAGGAACGGCACCCGCGGCTCGGCGCGCTTGGTCGGTGCCACCATGAGGGCGGCCCTCGACAGGGTCTCCACGGCGGCGATCCGCTCCCGGGCCGCCTCGGCGTAGGTCGCCTCGCGCTCGATGCCGATGAAGCGGCGGCCGAGGCGCTTGGCGACGGCGCCGGTCGTGCCGGTGCCGAAGAACGGGTCGAGCACCACGTCGCCGGGATTGGTCGCCGCGAGCAGCGTCCGGGCGAGCAGGGCCTCGGGCTTCTGGGTCGGGTGGACCTTGCGGCCCTCCGCATCCTTCAGCCGCTCCTCGCCGGTGCAGAGGGGGATGAACCAGTCCGAGCGCATCTGGAGGTCCTCGTTGCCCCCTTTCAGCGCCTCGTAATGGAAGGTGTAGCCCTTCGAGTCGGCCGAGCGCGAGGCCCAGATCAGGGTCTCGTGGGCGTTGGTGAAGCGCTTGCCGCGGAAGTTCGGCATCGGGTTGGCCTTGCGCCAGACGATGTCGTTGAGGATCCAGTAACCGAGATCCTGCAACGCGCTCCCGACCCGGAAGATGTTGTGGTACGACCCGATCACCCAGAGGGTCGCGTTCGGCTTCATCACGCGGCGGCAGGCGGCGAGCCAGTCCCGGGTGAAGGTGTCGTAGGCCTCGAAGGTCGCGAACTTGTCCCAGTCGTCGTCGACCGCGTCGACGCGGCTCTGGTCCGGGCGCAGGAGGCCGGCGTCGCCGAGCTGAAGGTTGTAGGGCGGATCGGCGAACACGCAGTCGACGCTCGACGCCGGCAAGGCGTTCATGGCCGCGATGCAGTCCCCGACGAGTACCTGGTCGAGGGGCAGAGAACGCTGGGTGGGTACGAGACCCATCCGTGGCGCCGACGCGGGCCGCCCGGCACGCGAGACCTGTTTCCGGGCGACGGCGTCGGCAGCCACGGTACGCGGGGAAGCCATGGCAAACACCGGTTACGCGACTGACCGGCAGACCATGCGCCGGGTACGGTAAAGGTCACGTTGTCGATTTCGCGTCCGGCGCGTCCCGTTCTGGGGCTGCAGATTTTGCCGACCGGGCGCCCGGACAATCCTCCGACAGATTAAGCAACCGTTACCCGGCCGCGCGGCGCCGCCGGGATCGGGCGACAACACTCTATCCCTGCGGGTCGCGCGCGGCCGCGGCAGCCTGTGCTTCGGAAACAGCCGCGCACGACAATCATCGTCGTGCCAGGGGCGCCGGGCGGGTCGCGCTTCCACCTCAGCGGGACGCAGGGTCACGCTCCGCGCAAGGCTTAAGAATGATGTCCTATTTTGCATCCTCCCTGACGGAGGCGAGCAGTTCTTGCTGAATACGCAGAACCACACGCCAATGCATCACCCGCAACAAGAGCGGAAATAAACTGAAATAAGCCGCCATGTAATGGGGATGACCAGCGCGAAATCGGCCAAAATGTGACCCCGACAGCCCGAAAAAGCCTGCCATATTCCGGCCCGTTTCGGGCACGACTGGCGCCGCCCCGACAAAAACAATGGGAATGCGTCGAGAATGTCGTTCGGTTTCGGTAAGCTCGTTGTCTCGCTTGGAATGCTGTCCACCGTCGTCGGAACCAGCCTCCCGGCCGCCGCCCAGAGCGGAGCGGCCTCCTGGTACGGGAGCGGCCATCGCACCGCCAACGGCGAGCGTTTCAACCCCAACGGACTGACCGCCGCCCATCGCAGCCTGCCGTTCGGCACCCGGGTCCGCGTCGAGAACAAGCGGACCGGCCGCTCGATCGTCGTGCGCATCAACGACCGCGGTCCGTTCGTGCGCGGCCGCATCATCGACCTGTCGCGCGGCTCCGCCCGCGCCCTCGGCATGGGCGGCGTCAGCTACGTGTCGCTGCAGGTCGTGCACTGACCCTTCACGGGCATCGAGCGCCCCGGCGCGCCTCCGCCCCGCGCGGGCGGGGCGGCCTCCGGGGCGTTGTCTGCCGGACCCGGACGCACCATCTGCTGCCGGGTTCAGCTCGGATCACCCGCCCATGCCCAAGCCCCTCATCGTCGACATCCCGCACGACCTCGGCCGCGACGAGGCCAAGCGGCGCCTGGAGCACGGCACGGATCAGGCGCGGGCCCTCCTCGCCAAGAGCGGAATCACGGTGGACCAGCTCGCCTGGACGGGCGACCGGCTCGATTTCGGCGTGTCCGCGGTGGCGCAGAAGATCGCCGGCACGATCGACGTGGGCGCGGAGAGCGTGCGCCTCGAGGTGAAGCTGCCGTTCCTCCTCGCCCTGTTCGCCGAGAAGATCCAGAAGGTGGCGAGCAAGGAGGGCAACCTCCTGCTGACGAAGAAGTAGCCCTCCGGAACCGGATCCGCCGCACTCTGTTTCCGCGGGACCGGTGCCGCTGTGGACCACCGGTCTCGCGGAGGATGACGGTGCCCGATTTCACGCTCGCCGACCCGGGGCAGGTCCCCGAGGTGCCGCCGCAGCCGACGCCGGTGCCGGACCGCCCCTACGATCCGCCGCAGGCGCCGACCCAGCCGCCCGGGCCGGAGATCCCCGGGAACACCCCGGCGGAGGCGCCGGGCATCCAGCCGCCCGAGATCCCCGTCAACGATCCGGGCGTGCCCGAGATCAGCCCGCCGACGGGACCGGCCAACCCGATCGCCTGACCGGGCGCCGACCGACGGGGGCGGCTCTGTTTGAACAGGCCGCCCCGCGCTGCCATAAGCCGGCCCATGGCCGCTCCCCCGCTCCTCACCCTCCAGGACGTCGCGCTCACCTTCGGCGGTACGCCGCTGATCACGGGCGCGAGCCTCGCCATCGCGCCGGGCGAGCGCACCTGCCTCGTCGGCCGGAACGGGTCGGGGAAGTCGACGCTCATGAAGATCGCCGCGGGCCTCACGGAGCCCGACCGGGGCCGGCGCTTCGTCCAGCCCGGCACGACGATCCGCTACCTCGCGCAGGAGCCGGATTTCACGGGCTTCGCCACCACCCTGGATTTCGTCGAGGCCGGCCTGCCGCCGGGCGAATCGACCCACCGCGCCCGCTACCTGCTGGAGAGCCTCGGCCTGACCGGCGCGGAGGATCCGAGCAAGCTCTCCGGCGGCGAGGGGCGCCGCACCGCGCTGGCGCAGGCGCTCGCCCCCGAGCCCGACGTGCTGCTCCTCGACGAGCCCACCAACCATCTCGACCTGCCGGCGATCGAGTGGCTCGAGACGGAGTTGAAGGGCACCCGCGCGGCCCTCGTGCTGATCAGCCACGATCGGCGCTTCCTCTCGGCCCTGTCGCGGGCCACGATCTGGCTCGACCGCGGCGAGACCCGCCGGATCGACCAGGGCTTCTCCAGCTTCGAGGCGTGGCGCGACGCCTTCTTCGAGGAAGAGGAGCGGGACCAGCACAAGCTCGACCGCAAGATCGCCGCCGAGGAGCACTGGCTGCGCTACGGCGTCACCGCGCGGCGCAAGCGCAACGTCCGTCGCCTCGGCAACCTGCACGAACTCCGGCAGAACCGACGCGAGGTGCGCCGCCCCGTGGGCAGCGTCAGCATGCAGGCCTCGGACGCCGAATCTTCCGGGAGCCTCGTCGTCGAGGCCCGGGACATCGCGAAGAGCTACGGCGAGCGCAGGATCGTCGACGGGCTGTCCCTGCGGGTGATGCGGGGCGACCGGCTCGGCATCGTCGGGGCGAACGGCGCGGGCAAGAGCACCCTGATCAACCTGCTGATGGGCCGGCTCGCGCCGGATGGCGGGCAGGTGGTGCTCGGCACCAACCTGCTGCCGGTGGTGCTCGATCAGGCCCGCGCCGTGCTGGAGCCCGGCATGACCGTCACCGACGTGCTGACCGGCGGCCGCGGCGACAGCGTCACGGTGAACGGCCAGAGCCGCCACGTGATCGGCTATCTCAAGGACTTCCTGTTCACGCCCGAGCAGGCGCGCACGCCGGTCTCGGTTCTCTCCGGCGGCGAGCGCAACCGGCTGCTGATCGCCCGGGCCCTGGCCCAGCCGGCCAACCTCCTCGTCCTCGACGAGCCCACCAACGACCTCGACCTCGAGACCCTCGACCTGCTCCAGGAGATGCTGGGCGACTACCAGGGCACGCTGATCCTGGTGAGCCACGACCGCGACTTCCTGGACCGCGTGGCCGGCAGCGTGCTGGTCTCGGAGGGCGCCGGTCGCTGGGTCGAGTATGCCGGCGGTTACAGCGACATGCTGGTCCAGCGCGGCCAGGGCGTCGAGGCGCGGACCGTCGCGCCGAAGGCGAAAGAGTCGCGCGAGCGCGCCGCCGCGCCGGCCGCCCAGCCGTCGGGCAAGCCCAAGCTCGGCTTCAAGGACCAGCACGAATTGAAGACCCTGCCGGCCCGCATCGAGAAGCTGGAGGCGGCGATCGCCCAGCTCCGCACGATCCTCGCCGACCCCGAGCTCTACGCCCGCGACCCGGCCCGGTTCGACAAGGCCTCGACCATGCTGGCCCAGGCCGAGACCGAGCTGTCGCAGGCGGAGGACCGCTGGCTGGAACTGGAGATGCTTCAGGCGGGGTGAGAGCCGCACCGTCGCGCCGCGAGACGTACCCGACCGGAGACCGCATGACCGCCTATCAGACCCTCGAACAGCGCTTCGCCCGGCTCGCCGCCCTGGAGGGCGCGGCCGGGATCCTCGGATGGGACGCGCAGACCCTGATGCCGGACGGCGCCGCCGAGGCCCGCGGCGACCAGCTCGCGATCCTCCGCGGGCTCGCCCACGGGATGCTCACGGCCCCCGAGGCCGCCGAGGAGCTGGCGGCGGCCGAGCAGGGCGGCGACCTCGAGCCCTGGCCCGCCGCCAACCTGCGGGAGATGCGCCGCGCGCAAGGACACGCCACGGCGGTCCCCCGCGACCTCGTCGAGGCCAGCTCCCGCGCCGTGTCCCGCTCGGAGATGGTCTGGCGCGAGGCGCGGCGCGACGCCGATTTCGCCCGCCTCGAACCCCACCTCGCCGAGGTGCTTCGGCTCCAGCGGGAGATCGGCCAGGCGAAGAGCGCGGCCCTCGGCCTCGATCCCTACGACGCGCTGCTCGACAGCTACGATCCCGGCATGCGCCGGGCGACGATAGACCCGCTCTTCGCGGACCTGACCGACTGGCTGCCGGCCCTGATCGCCCGCGCCCGGGAGATCCAGGCGTCCCGGCCGGCACCGCTCCCGCTCGCCGGCCCGTTCGACGTGGCGGTGCAGCGCGATCTCGGCCTGAAGCTGATGGCGGCGGTCGGCTTCGACTTCACCCGCGGCCGGCTCGACATCAGCCTGCACCCGTTCTGCGGCGGCGCCACCGACGACGTGCGGATCACGACGCGCTACGACGCGGCCGATTTCGGCCGGGCGCTGATGGGCGTTCTCCACGAGACCGGGCACGCCCTCTACGAGCAGGGCCGGCCGGCGGCGTGGCGCAACCAGCCGGTCGGCGCGGCGCGCGGCATGAGCCTGCACGAGAGCCAGTCGCTCATCGTCGAGATGCAGGCCTGCCGGAGCCGGGAGTTCTTCACCTTCCTGGCGCCGCTCCTGCAGGCGGCGTTCGGGCGATCCGGGCCCGAATGGTCGCCGGAGAACCTGCACGCGCTCAACACCCGGGTCGCGCCCGGCTTCATCCGGGTGGATGCCGACGAGGCGACCTACCCGGCCCATATCCTGCTGCGCTACCGGCTGGAGACCGCGATGATCGCGGGCGACCTCGCGGTGCGCGACCTGCCGGGGGCGTTCAACGACGGCCTGCGCGACCTCCTCGGGCTCACGGTGCCCGACGACCGGGTCGGCTGCCTGCAGGACATCCACTGGCCGAGCGGCGCCTTCGGCTATTTCCCGACCTACACGCTCGGCGCCCTGGCGGCCGCGCAGCTGTTCCGGGCGGCCCGCGCGGCCGAGCCGGCGCTGCCGGGCTGCCTCGCGCAGGGCGATTTCGGCCCCCTGCGGGACTGGCTCCGCACGCATGTCCACGCGGTGGGGAGCCTGCTCGACACCGACGACCTCCTCACCCGCGCCACCGGGACGAGGCTCGGCACGGCGGCGTTCCGGGCCCATCTGGAGGCGCGCTACCTCGGGGGCGCGGGCGCCTGAGACGCGGTGGCCGGGGAGGGAACGAACGACCCCTCCGCCGGCGACGCCTAAAGCGTCACCACGTCGACGGCGTCGCCGAGCCGGTCGCGAGCGATGTCCGCGACGTGGCGGTGGTGCGTGAACAGGATCGGCTGGACCCGGGCGCCGATCGCCGCGAGCGCATCGAGGCCGTAGCCGGTCCGGGTCTCGTCGAAGGTCGAGAACAGGTCGTCGCCGATGAAGGGGGCCGGCTCGGCGCGGCCGGCGTAATCCTCCAGATAGGCCAGCCGCAGGGCGAGGTAGAGCTGGTCGCGGGTGCCCTCGCTCATGCCCTCGATCGCGACCGTGCCGCCGCCGGCGCGCTGCCCGGCGAGCTTCGGCGTGTCGGCCTCGTCGTAGATCTGCGCCAGACCGGAGAACGCGCCGCCGGTGAGAGCCTGGAACAGCGCGCCCGCCCTTGTGACGAGCGGGTCCTGCTGTCCCGCGCGGTGGCGGGCGACCGCCTGTCCGAGCATCAGCCCGGCGAGCCGCAAGACGGCCCAGGAGCGGGAAGCCGCCTGGAGATCCGCCTCCGCGGCCTTGCGCTCCGCGAGGGCCAGCTCGGCGCCGGTGCCGCCCTCGAGCTCCGCCCGCCGCCGCTCCGCCCGGTCGCGGTCCGCGAAGATGACCTGCCCGCGCTCGGCCTGCTCGTCGGCCTCGAGCGACAGCCGCGCCAGCTCCGCCTCGATCGCCTCCGGCGACACGGTCTCCAGGCCGGCGCGCAACTCGGCCTCCGGAAGCCCGTCCGCCGCGCCCGCGAGCGTGCCGCGGAGCCGCAGGCGCTCGGCGCGCAGCGCCTCGCGCGCGCTGAGGCGGCCGAACAGCCGGTCGATCTCCGGCGTCGGTGCCGCGGCGAGGTCCGGCATCACCTCGGCCACCTGCCGGGCGAGCGTCGCCCGCGCCGCGTCGCGCGAGTCGCAGGCGCCGCGATGGGCGGCCTCGGCCTCGTCGCGGCGGCGGTCGAGCTCGGCGCGGCGCGCCTCGCGGGCCTGCGCGGCGACGAGGCGGCCGTGGAGCGATCGGACCGCGCCGGCGGGCGACACCTCCGCGAGGTCGGGCGCCAGGGCCTCGACCAGGGCGGCGGCGGTGGCTCGGAACGCCTCCATGTCCCGGCGGATCCCCGCCGAGCGGCGCTGCAGGGCGGCCCGCTCCGCCAGCCGGTCGGGCACGCTGCGCCACGCCTCCAGCGCGCCCTCGGCCTCCTCCGGACCGGCCGTGCCGTCGAGGCCGAGGGGCAGCAGCGCAGCCTCCCAGTCGGCCCGCCAGGCGGCGCGGCGGGCGGCGGTCTCCGCGAGGCTCGCCTCCAGCCGATCGACGGACAGTCCAGCCGCGCGCAGCAGGCCGGCGGTCTGCAGGTTGGCCTCCCAGCGGCTCGCCAGGGCGGCGATCCGCGCTTCGAGACCGTCCAGCGCGGCGGCGATCTCGAGGTCCGGCGCGGCGTCGAGGCCGGCGCGGCTGCGCAGGTCGGCCAGGGGCCCCCGCGCGGCCTCGATCCGTGCCAGGAGCCGGTCGGCCTCGATCCGCTGCGCGGCGAGGCGCTGCTCGGCCTCGATCAGGCTCTCCACCTCGGCGAGCCAGGCCGCCATCTCGGCCGGAGGACCGGGCACGAGCCCGGCGGGCCGCCACGCCTCGCGCCACGCCGCCTCGCCCGCCGCGATCTCCGCGGCGAGACCGGCGAGGACGTCGTCGGCCCGCGCGGCCTCCGCCTCCTCGGCGGCGAGCCGTTCCAGGTCGGCCGCGTGGGCGGCGACCCGGGCGGCGTCGGAGGCGCGCTCGTCCGCGACGCGGTCGGCCTCGAGGAGCGCGCGCTCGAAGGCCGCGACCTCGGCGACGGCGGCCGCCCGGCCGGCCGCGAGGGCGTCGCGCAGCGGCGCGAACGCCGCGTCGCGGGTTGACCGCAGGGCGTCGAGCCGCTCCAGGGTGGCGACGGGCCGGCCGGCCTCGCGCTCGCGCAGCCGCGCCCGGGTGACCGCGACCTGCCGGCGGGCGGCGTCGCACCGGTCGGCGGCCCGCTCGTGCTCGCGGGTCTTGGCCTCGAGGCCCTGACGGTAGCGCGCGACCGTGTCGGGGGCGGGCAGGGGCGTCCGCACGAGGGCGGCGAGGTCGGGCACCGGCGGCGACAGCCGCTCGGCCTGGTTGCGCAGCAGCGCCGCCTCCCGGCGGATCGCGCCGTCGAGGGTGTCGCGGGCGGCGATCCACTCGTGCAGCCGGGCGAGGGGCTTCAGCGCCTCCCGGAGCGGGGTCGGATCCCGGGCCGCGTCGGCCGCCTCCACCTCGCGGGCGAGGCGTTCCCGCTCGGCGCGGGCGGCGGCGAGGTCGCGGGCGATCTGCTCCTCGGCGGCCGCCAGGGTCCGGCCGTCGCGGATCAGCCGCTCGGTCCGCGCCCGCGCGGCGTCCGGGGGCTGGCGGGCCTCCAGCGCGGCGAGGTCGGGCACGCCGATCCGGGCGCGCAGCCGCTCCAGATCCAGCCCGACCTTGTGGGCGTCGCCCTCGATGCGGGGCAGGTCGGTGCCGCCCTTCTCGAACTCCCGGGTGCCGCTGAACGCCGCCAGGATCTCGTCCGCCCGATGGGTCAGCCCCGGCTCGACCGGCACCGATTCGGCCTCGCCGCGGGCCCGGTCGCGCGCGGTCTCGGCCCGCTCCGCCTCGGCGTCCGCGGCGCGGCACGCGTCCAGGGCGGCCCCGAGGCGGGCGATCCAGGCGGGATCCGCGTCGACGAGGTCGGTCTCGGCGGCGATGCGCCGCTCGAGCGCGTCGATCTCGGCGATGATCGGGCGGACGCGCTTGAATCGTTCCAGCCGGGCGCGCGCGACCGCGCCGGCCTTCTGCTCGGACCGGAGCGCCTCGAGCTGCGCGGCCGCCGCGGCGATCTCGTCATTCAGGGCGCGCCAGTCGCCGGCGCGCAGGCCCCGCTCGCGGATCGCCCGCCGGGCCGTCTCGTGGCGCTCCAGCGCCTGGTAGAAGGTCCGGTGCTTGGCCTGGCGCGGGGCGAAGATGGCGTCGGCCTCCGCGTCGAGCGTCGTCTGCAGCTCCGTGAGGCCGCGCAGGCCCGAGCCCGCCGCGAACAGGCTCGCACCGACCTCGCCCTCCACGTCGACCATCTCGCGGCCCCCGGCCCGGAGGCTCGCCGCGTCGAGTCCGAAGGCCCGGCAGAACACCGTCCGGGACAGGCCGCCGAGGAACGGGGCCAGCGCGTCGTCGGCGAGCGGCGCGTCGGCGGCGTCGATGAGGGTGCGGCTGTTGCCCTTCCGGCGGCGGAAGGACAGCCGGCGTCCGTCGGCGGCGGCGATCTCCGCGCCGAGGCGCAGCTTCGGCATGTCGTGCAGGAAGGCGTAGGGCGTCGTCTTCCCGAAGCCGAACAGCAGGTCGGTGACCGCCGCCAGCGCGGTGCTCTTACCGGCCTCGTTGGCGCCCAGCACGACGTGCAGGCGCGCGTCGGGCCGGAACGCGACGGTGCGGTCCGTGAAGGCGCCGTAGCGCTCCAGGGCGAGGCGGATCAGGCGCATCGGGGGTCCATGGGCGCGCGCCTCAGCAGTGCCGGCCGCCGAGGCGTCCGAGGACGAGGGCCTCGGCCTCGGCGCAGAGCGCGTCGAACTCCGCGTCGAGGTCGGCCTCGGCGGCGGCCGTCCCCGGCATCCGGCCGCCGATCTCGGCCAGCACCGCCTTCGCCCGGGCGCGGAACTCGGGGTCGCGGTCGAGGTCGGCAAGCAGGGCCGCGGGGTCGATGGCGGCGCCGGTCGGCTCCGCCGCGGCGCGCGGGCGGCGGGTCTCGATCTTCAGGCGCTCCAGCCAGATGTCCTCGTGCAGCCGGTGCGCGGCCGCCTGGATCTCGGCCGTCAGGGACTCGCGATCGGCCGCGAGGGCGTCGTGGGCCCGGGTCGTCCCCGCGAGGTGGACGCGGACCAGGAGCAGCCGGCGCGCCGCGATCCCGGCCAGGGGCCTCAGCGCCGCCTCGACGGCCTCGACGGCGCCGCGCGCGTCGGCCACCGCCGCGAGGTCGACCGTGATCTGCTCGAACCGCGCCCGGTCGAGGGGCAGGCGGCTGACGCCGGTCACCCGCCCGTCGGCGACGTCGACCACGACGGCGCCCTTCTCGCCGCACTCGCGCACGCTCCGGCCCTGGAGATTGCCGGGGAACACGATCCAGGGATCCCGGGACAGCTCCGCGTACTCGTGGATGTGGCCCAGCGCCCAGTACTCGTAGCCCCGGGCCGCAAGGTCGGCGACCGAGCAGGGGGCGTAGGTCTCGTGGGCGGCGTGGCCGGTGCAGGAGGTGTGCAGGACCCCGAGGTTGAACCAGCCCGGCACGGCGGCCGGGTAGGTGAGCGAGAGGTTCTCCTCCACCGCCCGGCCCTGGAAGCTGCGGCCGTGGACCGCGACGCGGAGCGCGTCGAGGCGCAGGGTGCCGGCGCGGGCGGTCGGGAAGACGTGGACGGAGGCCGGCAGCGTGATCGAGCGCGTGATGACGCTCTCGGCGTCGTGGTTGCCGCGCACGAGGATCGTCGGGATGCCGGCGCGGTCGAGGCGCGCGACCTGCCGGGCGAAGAACAGGCCGATCGTGGTGTCGGCCCAGTCGCCGTCGTAGACGTCGCCCGCGACAACCACGAAGGCGACCGACCGCTCGATCGCCTGGGTCACCAGATCCTCGAAGGCCTGCCGGCTCGCCGCGGCGAGGCGCCGGGCCAGATCCGCGTCGCGCGCGGCGAGGCCCGACAGCGGGCTGCCGAGATGCAGGTCGGCGGCATGGATGAAGCTGAACGCCGTCATGGCCTCCGGACGGGATCGGTGGGATGGCGGTGCGCGGCAATCCGCGGAGTGGCCGGCGTCGCCCTGCCGGCTCTTAGGCCGCCGACCGGGTCGGCCTCAAGCGTCGCCCGGCGATGGGCTGTGGGGCGCGCAGGTCGGACCGCGCCGGCGCCGACCGCGGCGCGCCCGGGCCCGGCGCGAAAGCGGTCGAACGTCCCGGCTCCGGGCGCGTTAGAGCGTGGCGGTGGCGGGAGCGCCGCGCGTTGAGGTACGAGACCGGCCCGATGAATCCTGCTGCACGCCCGGCCCGCTCCAACACCGCACCGTCACCCGTCACGCCGATCCGCCCCGCCGAGCGGCCGCACCAGCCATTCAAGATCGTGAGCTGGAACCTGCTGCGGCGCACCGGCGCGGCGGTGGACGACGTCGCCGCCCTCGTGGCGCAGGAGAAGCCCGACCTGCTGCTGATGCAGGAGGCGACCCGCGCCATCGGCTTCCTGCTGGACCGGATCGGCGGCCACTACGCCTGGGCGCCCCTGCCGGGCCGGATCCACGGGCTCGCCATGTGGAGCCCGAAGCCCTGGGCGGCGCCGCCCCGGGTCATCGCGCTCCCCTCCGGCGCCCTCGTGCACCGGGTCTGCCAGATCCTCGATCTCGGCGAGTTCGGCGTGGCCAACGTCCACCTGTCGCACGGACAGATGCTGAACCGGCGCCAGCTGCGGCGCATCGTCAGCGAGCTGCCGCCGCGGGCGGCCGTGCTGGGCGACTACAATATCGTCGGCCCGGCGCTGATCCCGGGCTTCCGCGACGTCGGACCGCGGCAATCGACCCACGCGATGGTCGAGGTGCTGCCGCTGCGGCTCGACCGCTGCCTCGCCCGCGGGCTCGTCTGCCACGCGCACGCGGTGCTGCCGCGGGGACGCTCCGATCACCGGCCGATCGTCGTCCATCTCGGCCCGGCGCCGGAGGCGCACGCCCCCGCCCGGTTCAAAGGTATGGCAGCAGCAGTCGCACGCCTGCGTCGCGCAGACGGATCGGCAGGCCGCGCGCGGCGAGATCCTCCCGGCTGAGCCGCGCCTCCATCTTGCCGCGCATGAACCGGTCGAGGTCGGCGGCGAGGTTGGCGTCGATGATCTCGACGTTCAGCTCGAAATTGAGCCGGAAGCTGCGCATGTCCCAGTTGGCGCTGCCGACGAAGCACCAGATGTCGTCGACCACCATCGCCTTGGAATGGTCGAAGGGCGGCTCGTCGAGCCAGACGTTCACGCCAGCCCGCAGCAGCGGGTCGAGATGCGCCCGGGTCGCCCAGTCGATGTAGGGATGGTCGCTGACCCGCGGGATGATCACGTCGACGGTGATGCCCCGGGTCGCGGCCTGGGCCAGCGCGCCGGTCACCAGCTCGTCGGGAAGGAAGTAGGGCGTCACGAAGCGCACCGACCGGCGCGCGCAGGCGAGCGCCTGGAGGATGACCTGCTCGATCTTCTCGACGTCCGCGTCCGGGCCGGAGGTCACCGCCCGGGCGACGCTCGGTCCGCAGGGCTCGAGGTCGACGAACCACGGGGGGCCGTCGAGGATCTCGCCGTCCACGAAGGCCCAGTCGGCCGCGAACGCGGCGGCGAGCTGCTCGACCACGGGGCCGGTCAGGCGGAAATGCGTGTCCCGGATCGGGTGCTCGGGCTTCAGGGCGACGCGATTCGGGTGCGAGATGTTGAGGCCGCCCGTGAAGGCGATCCGGCCGTCGACGATCAGCAGCTTCTTGTGCGAGCGCAGATTGAGGAACGGCATCCGCCAGGGGAGGGCGGAGTGCATGAACAGGGCGGCCGGCACCCCGGCGGCCGTCAGGCGGTGGTAAACCGGCGCCCGGAAATAGCCGCCGCCGATCCCGTCGATGATGACGCGGACCTGCACGCCCCGGGCCTTCGCCTCCACGAGGGCGTCGCAGAATTCGCGGCCGGTGGCGTCGTCCCGGAAGATGTAGCTCGACAGGCCGATGCTGGACCGCGCCGCGCGGATCGCCGCCAGCATCTGCGGATAGCCGGCGTCGCCGTTGCGGAACATCTGCACGGTGTTGCCCGCGAAGGCCGGCAGGCTCGTGATCCGCCGGATCGCCCTGTCGAGGGGCCAGAGCGCCTCCGGCACCACGGCGTCGTCGGTGTCGGGCAGCTGCGTCGCGTCGGACGGCTTGGTCCGCAGCCGCCGCGCGCGGCGCGAGACCCGGTTGATGCCGAAGGTCAGGTACAGGGCGGTGCCGAAGATCGGCGACAGCCACGCGAGCCCGATCCAGCCCACCGCCACGCTGACCCGGCGCTTGCGCAGCAGGGCGTGCAGGGTGACGCCGATCGCCAGCGCGAAGCCGATCAGGGCCTCGACATCCGACCGCATCAGGGCGGTCGACTGGACCCAGCGGGTGATCGCGTTTTCCAAGGTGAGGCTATCCGGGTTCGCGTCGGGAGGCGCCGGATCGACCTGAAGCGCATGCGGCGGGCGGATTAATCCGCCGGCTTGGCCGGATGCGCAATGGGCGCGGCGGCCGCGGCGGCCGCGGGCCGCTCGCAGCGATAGGGTCCGCTGCCGTCGAGGGCCCCGTACAGGACCCGGCCGCCGGAAGCGATACAGCGCGCCTTGGCCTCGGCATAGGGCCGGTGAAAGCTCCAGATGGTGATCATCGGCCCGATCGTCGCGAGGCAGACGCCGCCGAAGATCACGGCGGCGGCCCAGGTCGCGCCGTTGCGGTTCGGCCGCGGGGGCCGCGGCGGCGGCATCGTGCCGTAGAAGGACAGCGTCAGACCGAGCAGGTCGAGGGTGCTCATCAGCCGTTCCGCGTGGCGGCGCCGAGCCCGGCAGGGTCGGACAGGCCCCTCATCCTAGGGCAGGGCGGCGCCATCACCTATGCGCGTCGCGCCGAAGGGCCTGCGTCGTATCGCGCCAGTGCGCGGACCGGGACGCCGGCTCACGGCTCCCAGCGGGGCGGCCGCTTGCCCAGGAAGGCGTCGATCCCCTCCTGCGCGTCGGCCATCATCATGTTCCGGGTCATGACCTCGGCGGTGTAGCCGTAGGCGTCCTCCAGACCCATCTCGATCTGCCGGCCGAACGCCTCCTTGCCGATCGCCAGGACGCGCCGGGCCTTCCCGGCGATCCGGGCCGCCAGGGCGCCCACCGCCGCGTCGAGATCCGCCTCCGGCACGGCGCGGTTGACCAGCCCGATCCGCAGGGCCTCCGCGGCGTCGATCGGCTCACCGACCAGCAGCATCTCCAGGGCGGCCTTGCGCGATACGGCGCGCGACAGGGCGACCATCGGGGTCGAGCAGAACAGGCCGATCTGCACCCCCGGGGTCGCGAAGCGGGCGGTCTCGGCGCAGATGGCGAGATCGCAGGTGGCGACGAGCTGGCAGCCGGCGGCGGTGGCGATCCCGTGCACCCGGGCGATCACCGGCTGCGGCAGGCGCGTGAGGCTCAGCATCAGCCGGGCGCAGGTGCGGAACACCGCCTCAGTCGCCTCGCGGGACGGATCGGCGCGCATCTCCTTGAGATCGTGCCCGGCGCAGAAGGCGGGGCCGGCCCCCTGCAGGATCACCACCCGCACGGACGGATCCGCGCGGATCGCGTCGAGCTGCTCCTGGAGCGCGCCCATCAGGGCCATCGACAGGGCGTTGCGGGCCTGCGGCCGGTTCAGCGTCAGCGTCGCGACCCCGTCGGCATCGCTGCGCAACAGCACCGGCGCCTCCGGGCTGGCGGCGTGGGCCGTGGCGAGGGCTGCGGTCATGGCGGCGTCTCCCGGCGCCGGCCTCCCTGGCACGGGGCCGGTCGCGTCGCCGGACGGTAGCACGCAAGGTTCAGGTCCGCGACGGTGCCGCGGCCCGCGATCCGCGATGCGGCGGTTGTCAGGCGTGCTCGGCGAGGGCGAGGTCGAGGCTCGCGTAGTCGGCGCCCGGACCGTTCCACCACACCGCCGGATAGGCGGTGAGCCGGCCCATCACGCCGGCATAGGCGTCGGCGAGCGCGGTATCGACGACGACCAGCACGGCGCCCGACTGCGCGAGGCTTTCCGCCAGCGCCGCGTCGCGGCCGGCGCAGTCGAGGCAGACGACGCGCAGGCCGAGGCGGGTGAGGCCGAGGCGCATAGCCTCGACCTGCCCGAGATCCTGCACCAAGAGCGCCACGGCCTGCCCGGCCCGCAGGCCCTCGCCCCAGGCCCAGCGCGAGACGCGGTGCGGACAGACCGCCGCGACCGGCACCGCCGGCGCGCCGCGCCGCTCCGCGCTGGCGGCTCCTTGCGCACCCGGCCGGGCGCGCCGGTCGGCGTCGCGAGCCGGGAGTGGGGTGGAGGCCGCCGGGTGATGGACGCCGTACATGCGATGCGGACCGCCTGAATCTGGACACACTGCAGGTCCTGGCGTGACGCGAGCAGGTTAACACTCTCTCTCACCCGGGCGTTCCGTCGAAAAACGACCGTCTTTTCGTCGACGCGCGGGCCGGCGACTGGACCTATGGCGAACGGGCCGTGAACCGGGACGGTTGAATTGCCGACATCTCGGGTCGCATCTTCGGTCGCATTGGCGCGCGCGCGGGTCCGGCCTATGTCCCGCCCGCCAGAGGCGGCCCGCGAGAGGCCGCCCCCGATCGAGGAACCGCCGCGCATGCGCCCCACTACGACCCGGATCACACTCCTCGCCGCCGTCACGCTCGCGGCCCTGCCGGCGCAGGCGCAGATCCGGAACGCCCCGTCGCCGCGGGCCCTGGAATTCGCCGCCTACATCTTCGCGGCCTCGAACGTCTGCGGCTACCGGATCGGCAGCGACCAGTTCGAGGCCCTGCTGGCGAAGCAGAACGTGCAGATCGGCGACGTCCAGCCGCGCGGACCGTTCGGCAACCGAGTGCAGACCATGTTCACGCTGATGTCGAACCAGATGGCGCAGAACCGCGACCAGGCCTGCCTCGCGGTGGCCGGCGAGTACGGGCCCGAGGGCACGGTGGCCAAGAACGTGCTCCTGCCCGCCGGCCAGGACCCCGCCGCGCCGGCGAAACCCGCCGAGCCCGCCAAGCCGCAATAGCCCATTCGCGGGATTGCCGCCGGCCTCAGCCGAGGCGCCAGTCGATCGGCGGGCGCCCGTGCGCGGCGAGCCACCGGTTGGCCCGGCCGAACGGGTCGGAGCCGGGGAAATCCCGCGCCCGGTTGAGCGGCGAGGGGTGTCCGCTCTCGAACACGCCGTGGCGGGTCGCGTCGATGAGCGCGGCCCTCGCCCGCGCCTGGGCGCCCCAGAGCAGGAACACGGCGGGCTCCGCGCGGGCCGAGACGGCGCTCACGGCCTGATCGGTCAGCGCGGCCCAGCCGTAGCGCAGGTGCGCCCCGGCCTTGCCGGCCTCGACGGTGAGCGCGCTGTTGAGCAGGAGCACGCCCTGCCGCGCCCAGGGCGTCAGGTCGCCGCCGGCGGCGCGGTCGGATCCCGCCTCCGCCAGGATCACCTTCAGCGAGGCGGGCAGGCGACCGGAGCCGACGAACGAGAAGGCGAGGCCGTTGGCGTCGCCCGGCGTCGGGTACGGATCCTGCCCGAGGATCACGGCCCGCACGTCCTGCAGCGGGGTCTCGGCCAAGGCGCGGAAGATCCGGTCCGGTGCCGGCAGCACCCGGGCGCCCGCGGCGATTCGGGCATCGACCGGCGCCGCCACGGCGTCGGCCTCCCCGCCGGCGAAGAACGGCAGGCTCAGCCAGGGCGAACCGGAGGCGCGGAAGGCCGTGAGGGCGTCGGCGACGGGTGTGGCGGCCATGGTCTCTCGCGATCGGTTTCCACGCCGAGATAGGAGGTGGACGCGCACCGTCATCGGCGCGGCGGTTGCGGCCGGGAGCCGCCCGTGTTTAGGGACGGGGGTCGAGCGCGCGGCCTGTCGCGGTGCGGCATGTCGCGTCCGCCCTTCGCCGGGCGGCTTCGCACCCTACATGGAAGCGCACCCGACGGGGTTTAAGCGCCGGCCAAGCCGAGGCGTACGCGCCGGCCGCCGGATATCGGAAGCCAGAGGAAGGATCTCGGCGCGCGGCGCCGGAACGCTGCCATGAACGAACGCGTCGAACCCGCCGCGCTGGCGAATGGCCGGCCCCTCGCACCGCTGCAGCCCGCGGCGAGCACCCTTCCGGCCGACCACCCGAAAGTGGCCTGGGGCCGCGTCGGCGTGCTCCTGATGAATCTCGGGACGCCCGAGGGCACGTCCTACTGGCCGATGCGCCGGTATCTCAAGGAGTTCCTGTCGGACCGCCGGGTAATCGAGGTACCGCGGCTGATCTGGTGGCCGCTCCTCAACCTGATCATCCTGACGAAGCGCCCCGGGCCGAAGGGCCGCGACTACGCCAGCGTCTGGAACAACGCGCTCAACGAGGGGCCGCTGAAGACGATCACGCGCGGCCAGAGCGAGCGCCTCCAGGCGGCCATGGGCGAGTCCGTGGTGGTCGACTGGGCGATGCGCTACGGCAAGCCCGAGGTCGCCGGCCGGATCCAGGCGCTGCTCGACCAGGGCTGCGACCGGATCCTGCTGGTGCCGCTCTACCCGCAATACGCCGCCGCGACCTCGGCCACGGCCTGCGATCAGGCCTTCCGGGCGCTGATGGACATGCGCTGGCAGCCCACGGTGCGGGTCTCGCCGCCCTATCACGACGACCCGGTCTACATCGCCGCCATGGCCGATTCGATCCGCGAGGGCCTGGCCAAGCTCGACTTCGAGCCGGAGGTGATCCTCACCTCGTTCCACGGCGTGCCGCGGAGCTACCTGCTCAAGGGCGACCCGTACCATTGTCAGTGCCACAAGACCGGGCGCCTGATCCGCGAGGCGCTCGGCCTGTCTCCGGAGAAGATGCGGGTCACCTTCCAGTCGCGCTTCGGCAACGAGGAGTGGCTGAAGCCCTACACCGACGAGACGGTGATGGAGCTCGCGAAGTCGGGCGTGAAGCGGATGGCGATCGTCGCCCCGGGCTTCACGGCGGACTGCCTGGAAACCCTCGAGGAGCTCGACGGTGAGAACCGGCACTATTTCGAGGAGAACGGCGGCGAGCGCTTCGCCTACATCCCCTGCCTGAACGACAGCGACCTCGGCATGCGGGTGATCGAGCACGTCGTGCGCCGCGAGCTCCAGGGCTGGATCTGAGATCCCGGCGGGGATGCCGCTTGCGGCGCGGCCCGGCCCGCCTATTATTTTCCTAAGCCGAACGGGCCCATCGGTTCGGCGCGGGAGGATCACATGGCGTTCTTCATCGGCATCGCGTGTCCGTGGCTGCTGATCGCGGTGCTCGACAGGATCGCCGAGGGGCGCCGCGGCGCCGAACTCTCGGCTCTCGGCATCACGCCCCAGCCGGCCCCGGCGCGATCCAGCTACCTCGTCCCGGATCGGCCGTACTGACGACACGGCGCGGCCCCGCGGGGCCGCGCCGGTCAGCCCCGGACCGTCACTTCTTCGGCTCGGGCGCGGCCTGAGCCGCCGGCGGCGCGTCGGCGCGGTCGATCTTGGCCTCCGAGCGGAGCTTCAGGATCATGTCCTGCTGCGCCTTGCGGATCAGGTGCTGGTCGATCTGCTCCTTGAGCTCGTCGAAGGTCGGCTGCGGCTTCGTCCGCTTCTCCTCGACCTTGATCACGTGCCAGCCGAACTGGGTCTTGATCGGGTCGGAGACCTGGCCGGGCTTCATCGCGAAGGCGGCGTTGGCGAAGTCGGGCACCATCCGCTCCTTGGTGAACCAGCCGAGATCGCCGCCCTCGGCCTTCGAGCCCGGGTCCTTGGACGCCTCGGCGGCGACCTTGGCGAAGTCCTCGCCGCCCTTGATGCGCGCGGCGATCTTCTTCGCCTCGGCCTCGTTGTCGACCAGGATGTGGCGCGCGTGCACCTCCTCCTCGGGCTTCATCAGCTTGACGGTCTGATCGTAGATCGCGTGCTCCGCCTCGGGCGTGACCGCGCGCTTGGCCTCCTGCTCCAGGTAGTCGTCGAGCAGGAGCTTGTCGCGGAAGTAGGCGAGCTTGCGCTTGAATTCCGGCGTGTCGCCGACCTTGGCGGCCTCGGCGGCCTGCGCGCCGACGCGGAGGTCGACCATGTAGTCGACGAGCAGGCTCTTCTTCTGAGCCTCGTCGACGCCGGGCAGCGACAGGGCCGGATCATCGGCCGCGATGGCGAGGTCGCCCTGCGTGATCGGCTTGCCGTTCACGCTCGCCACGACCGCGTCGGCGCTCGGCACGGCGGGGGCGGCGCTCTGGGCGGCGGGGGAAGCGGCAGCCGGCGTGTTGGCGGCCGGCGTGGGGGCCTTCTGGGGTGCCTGGGCCAGCGCCAGTCCCGGCATCGCGACCATGACGGCGAGCGCGCTGACGCGCCGGAGAAGGGCGGTGTTCGGCATACGGGCGAAGTCCTCGGCTCACGTCTCGGCGCCGCGCCGGATCGGCCGGGCGTCGCGCCGCGGCACAGGTGGCCCGCGTCGGGCGAGAAGGCAAGCGCGGCCATTTCACCGGTGCCGGAACCGTGACCGTACCGGCATGCGTTGAGGGCTGCCCCTTCCAGGTGCGCCGGGCGATGTTTACCTCTATAAGCCCGGCCAACTCCGTCCAGGCCGGCCCGCCACGCTCACTCGTGGGCGGGCTCGCGCGTCCGCAGGTCTATGATGCTCGGCTCCATCGCCAAGAAGATTTTCGGCTCCTCGAACGACCGCCGCGTCAAGGGCTACCGCCCGCGCGTCGCGCAGATCAATGCGCTGGAACCGGAGATCCAGGCCCTCTCGGACGAGGCCCTGCGCGCCCGCACCGACATGCTGAAGGCCGAACTCGCCAACGGCAAGAGTCTCGACGACATCCTCGTGCCGGCCTTCGCCACGGTGCGCGAGGCGGCCAAGCGCGTCTTCGGCCAGCGCCACTTCGACGTGCAGCTCATCGGCGGCATGGTGCTTCACGAGGGCGGCATCGCCGAGATGAAGACCGGCGAGGGCAAGACCCTGGTGGCGACGCTGCCGGTCTACCTCAATGCCCTGGAGGGCAAGGGCGTCCACGTCGTCACCGTGAACGACTACCTCGCCTCGCGCGACGCCGAGTGGATGGGTCAGGTCTACCGGTTCCTGGGCCTCTCCGTCGGCACGATCGTGCACGGGCTCGACGATGCGCAGCGCAAGGAGGCCTACGCCTGCGACATCACCTACGGCACCAACAACGAGTACGGCTTCGACTACCTGCGCGACAACATGAAGTACGAGCTGTCCCAGCTGGCACAGCGCGGGCACAACTTCGCGATCGTCGACGAGGTCGATTCGATCCTGATCGACGAGGCGCGCACGCCGCTGATCATCTCAGGGCCGGTGGATGACCGGTCGGAACTCTACGTGGCGGTCGACGCGCTGATGCCGCGCCTGCGCAAGGAGTTCTACGACCTCGACGAGAAGCAGCGCACGGTCTCGCTGACCGAGGAGGGCAACGAGTTCATCGAGGAGGCGATGCGCGAGGCGGGGCTCCTGAAAGAGGGCGACCTCTACGACGCCCACAACGTCACGCTGGTCCACCACGTGAACCAGGCCCTGCGCGCCCACACGCTGTTCACCCGCGACAAGGACTACATCGTCAAGAACGACGAAGTGGTGATCATCGACGAGTTCACCGGCCGCATGATGCAGGGCCGGCGCTACTCGGAAGGCCTGCACCAGGCGCTGGAGGCCAAGGAGCGGGTCACGATCCAGCCCGAGAACCAGACGCTGGCCTCGATCACCTTCCAGAACTACTTCCGCCTCTACAAGAAGCTCGCCGGCATGACCGGAACCGCCTCGACCGAGGCCGACGAGTTCGCCGAGATCTACAAGCTCGACGTGGTCGACATCCCGACCAACAAGGAGGTCGAGCGCGTCGACGAGGACGACGAGGTCTACCGGACCGTCGGCGAGAAGTACGAGGGCATCATCGCCGAGATCGACAAGGCGCATGCGCGCCACCAGCCGATCCTGGTCGGCACCGGCTCGATCGAGAAGTCGGAGCACCTCGCCGAGATGCTCAAGAAGGCCGGCTACAGCCTGCTCGACTACTCCGACCCGAACGCGCTGACCGACGTCTACGCCGCCGCCCGCGAGGGCCGGGTGACCAAGCGCTTCGCCGTGCTCAACGCCCGCTTCCACGAGCAGGAGGCCTACATCGTGGCCGAGGCCGGCGTCCCCGGCGCGATCACCATCGCCACCAACATGGCCGGCCGCGGCACCGACATCAAACTCGGCGGCAACCTCGAGATGCGGATCGAGAAGGAGCTGGGCCACCTCGCCGACGGTCCGGAGCGCGACGCCGCCATCGCGGCGATCAAGGCGGAGATCGCCGAGAACCGCACCAAGGTGCTGGCCTCGGGCGAGCCGGCCGATCCGGAGGCGGGCCGCAAGAAGGCGCTGCCCGGCGGCCTCTACATCATCGGCACCGAGCGTCACGAATCGCGGCGCATCGACAACCAGCTCCGCGGCCGCTCCGGACGCCAGGGCGATCCCGGCCGCTCGAAGTTCTACCTGTCGCTTCAGGACGACCTGATGCGCATCTTCGGCTCCGACCGCATGGACGGGATGCTGCAGAAGCTCGGTCTGGAGCAGGGCGAGGCGATCATCCACCCCTGGATCAACAAGGCCATCGAGAAGGCGCAGCAGAAGGTCGAGGCGCGCAACTTCGACATGCGCAAGAACGTGCTCAAGTACGACAACGTCATGAACGACCAGCGCAAGGTCGTGTTCGAGCAGCGCCGCGACTTCATGGGCCAGGACAGCGTCCGCGAGACCGTGGACGAGATGCGCGAGGGCGTGATCGACGACCTCGTCGCCCGCCACATCCCGGAGAACGCCTACGCCGAGCAGTGGGACGTCGCCGGCCTGCGCGAGCAGGTGAAGGAGATCCTCAACCTCGACGTGCCGGTCGAGGACTGGGCCAAGGAGGAGGGCATCGCCGACGAGGAGATGCGCGAGCGCCTGCTCAAGGCGGCCGAGACCGCCTATGCCGAGCGGACCGAGAAGAACGGCGCCGAGGTCACGGCCTATATCGAGAAGCAGGTCCTCCTGCAGACCCTCGACCATCTCTGGCGCGAGCACCTCGTGACGCTGGACCACCTCCGGCAGGTGATCGGCTGGCGCGGCTTCGCCCAGCGGGACCCGCTGAACGAGTACAAGTCCGAGGCCTTCGACCTGTTCAACGGTCTCGTGACCGCCCTGCGCGAGCAGGTGACCGCGCAGCTCTCGCGGGTCGAGATCATGATGCAGGAGCCGCAGGAGGAGTACCCGCCCGGCGGTCCGGCGCTGCCGCCGATGTTCGCCCAGCATCTCGACCCGGTCACCGGCGAGAACGAGATGGACTACGCCGGTCTCGGCTCGGGCAGCGACGGCGGCGGGGGGCCGGCCTACGGCTTCGCCGCCCAGGGCCTCGCGGCGGACGGCGCCGTGCTGGAGCGCGACCCGACCGACGCCGCCACCTGGGGCCGCGTCGGCCGCAACGAGCCGTGCCCGTGCGGCTCGGGCAAGAAGTACAAGCACTGCCACGGCAGCCTCCAGGCCTGAGGCGGGGATGCCCGCGCGGGCGCTGTTCATCGCCGGGGCCGGGACCGAGATCGGCAAGACCTACGTCACCGCCGCCCTGACGCGCCGTCTGCGGGCTCAGGGCCGGACGGTGCGGACGGTGAAGCCGCTCGCGAGCGGTGTCCCGCCGCTGAGCGATCCCGGCTTCGTCGAGAGCGACACCGCCCGGCTGCTGGACGCGCAGGGGCTCGCCCTGGACGAGGAGGCCGTGGAGGCCTGCTCGCCCTGGCGATTCGCGGCACCGCTCTCGCCGGATCAGGCCGCCGTGCTGGAGGGGCGCTCCCTGGACCTCGCCGACCTTGTCGGCTGGTGCCGGGCTGAGATCGCCTGCACCCAGGACACGCTGCTGATTGAGGGTGTCGGCGGGCTCATGAGCCCGGTCACGGAGGCCGCCACTGGCCTGGACTGGCTCCGCGCGCTCGGCGTGCCGGCGCTCCTCGTCTCGGGGAGCTATCTCGGGGCGATCAGCCACGCGCTCACGGCCTGCGAGACCCTGCGGCTCCACGATGTGCCGCTGCGCGCGGTGGTGGTCAGCGAGAGCCTGGGCACGCCGGCGCCCGCCGCGACCGTGGCCGCGGCCATCGCCCGTCATGCCGGCGCGCCCGTATTCTGTCTGCGCCGTGGTGACGCCTGCCCGGAGGAGCTGACCGGCTCGATCTGAGCGCCGCGACAGCGTCGCTGGACGGCGCGGCCGTGGCCCCTAGCTTTACCGCCACGGCGTCGCGCCCGGCGCCCGGATGGTCGAGGCCGGGTGGCGCCGTGGGGGAATCCTGCGGTGAGCCAGACCCTTGCCCCGGCGGCGAGTCCCCGATCCGAGACCGGCCCGGTCGACGCGGGAGCGGCGCGCGACAGGCTCCGGCCGGCCCTCGTCTTCGGCGCGCTGGGCGTCGTGTACGGCGATATCGGCACGAGCCCGCTCTACGCGTTCAAGGAGGCCGTGAAGGCAGCGACCGCCGGCGGCGCCTCGGTGCCGGCGGCGGCCACCGGCGCCGTGTCGCTGATCCTGTGGTCGCTGATCCTGATCGTGTCGCTGAAATACGCGGTGCTGATCCTGCGCGCCGACAACCGCGGTGAGGGCGGCATCGTCGCCATGCTGGCGCTGCTCGGCGCCCGTCAGGCCAGGCCGGGCACGTGGAAGGCGCTGCTCCTGGTGGTCGGGCTGGTCGGCGCGGCGCTGCTCTACGGCGACGGCGCGATCACGCCGGCGATCTCGGTGCTCTCGGCGATCGAGGGCCTGAAGGTCGACGCGCCGTCACTCGGGCCGTACGTCGTGCCGATCACGCTGGTGATCCTGGTCGGTCTGTTCCTGGTCCAGCACAAGGGCGTGGCCGCCATCGGCCGGGTGTTCGGACCGGTCATGCTCGTCTGGTTCGTCGTCCTCGGGCTCCTCGGGATCGCCGGGATCGTCGCCAAGCCCGAGATCCTGGCGGCGGCCAACCCGTTCCGGGCCGTCGATTTCATGCTCCATGCCGGCTGGCACGTCAGCTTCGCGATGCTCGGCGCGGCCTTCCTGGCAGTGACCGGCGGCGAGGCGATGTACGCCGATCTCGGCCATTTCGGCGCCCTGCCGATCCGCATCGCGTGGTTCGCGCTGGTCCTGCCGGCGCTGGTGCTCAACTATTTCGGCCAGGGCGCCCTGCTGATCGCCGCGCCCGACGCCCTGGAGAACCCGTTCTTCCGCCTCAGCCCCGACTGGGGCCATCTGCCCCTGGTCGCGCTCGCCACGATGGCGACCATCATCGCCTCGCAGGCGATCATCTCGGGCGTGTTCTCCCTGACCCAGCAATCGGTCCAGCTCGGCTTCCTGCCGGCCATGCGCATCGTCCAGACGGCGCACGAGGAGCGCGGCCAGATCTACGTGCCGGCGGTGAACTGGCTGCTCGCCGTGGCGACCCTGACGGCCGTGGTGGTGTTCGGCTCCTCCGACGCCCTGGCCGGCGCCTACGGCATCGCGGTCTCGATGCTGATGGGCATCACCACGCTGCTCGCCGCGCTGATCGCGCTCCGCTGGGGCTACAACCCGATCCTGGTCTTCGCGGTCAACGGCTTCTTCCTCGCCATCGACCTCGTGTTCTTCGCCGCCAACAGCGTGAAGATCCTCGAGGGCGGCTGGTTTCCCTTGGTGCTCGCCGGGCTCGTCGCCGCGATGATGCTGACCTGGAAGAAGGGAAACGAGCTGGTCGAGGAGGCGAGGGCCGCCCTGCGCCTGCCGGAGGACGTCTTCCTCGGCGGTCTCCAGCACCGTGACCTGCTGCGGCTGCCGGGCACGGCCGCGTTCCTCTCGGCGGCCGAGCACGGCATCCCGCTGCATCTCTCGCGCTTCGTCGAGCGCAACCACGCCCTGATGGAGCGCATCCTGATCATCACGGCGCTCTACGAGGAGACGCCCACCGTCCCGCGGGACCGGCGCGCCCACGTGACGATCCTGGCGCCGGATTTCTACCGGGTGATCCTCCGCTACGGCTTCATGGAGGAGGCCTCGATCCCCGAGGGGCTGGCCTGCGCGGTGGAATCGCGCCACCTGCCGCCGCACGTCCTCGACGACATGACCGTCTTCGTCGGGCACGAGACGATCATCCCGCGACGGGACAAGCGGGGCATGGCGCCCTGGCGGGAGAACCTGTTCGCCTTCATGCAGCGCAACGCCGAGCGCACCGGCGCCTTCTTCGGCGTGCCGACCCGGCAGGTCGTCGAGGTCGGCACCGAGATCGAGATCTAGGCCTCGGCCCGAGACATTCCCGCCGCCCGGCAAGTCACCGCGGCGGCGCGGTCCAGAACAGGCCGAGTCGTGCGCAGAGATCGGAGCACCCGCCCGGCCGCGATGTGCCTCGATCAGATCCCGGCGATTGACGCCGCGCCCCTCCTGGACGCTGCGCCGGTCCGGACCTGTTTCCAGCGCCGGCTCGCCGATGCACGGAAACTTGAGGACGTTCCGCCGCTCCTCAGGGAACCGTAGCCTTCCGCCGTCGTTCCGCCCCGACGCAGGCGTCGCGCCCCCGGGGTGCGCGCCGGAATGGAGAGACAGCATGAACAGGGATCACCTCGAGGGCGGCGTTCGCCATCTGCGCGGCCGGATCAAGACGGCGGCGGGCGCGGTGCGCGGCCGGGCCGTCGACCAGCTCGACGGCGCCTACGATCAGGCCGCCGGCGCTGCCCAGTACGCCTACGGCGAGGCCCGGGATACGGTCCGCGACCTGCGCGACGGCGGCGAGCACCTCGTCGAGGAGGGGCGCGCCCGGTTCCGCGACGCCAGCGAGCGCGGGCACGCCCTGGCAGACGAGGCGCTCCAGCGCGGCCAGCACTACCGCGACCGCGCCGTGCGCCACGGGCGCACCCTCGCGGCGCGCGCGGACGAGAACCGCGGCACGACCCTCGCCCTGGTGGCCGCCGTCGCGTTCGGCCTCGGGTGGCTGGCGCGGCCGACCCGCTGAGCGGCGGACGGGACCTGATCCGGGGCGGGGCGGGCGTTCGCGCGGCCGCCCCGCCGATCAGAACGCATAAAGACATCTTTATGTCTTGATTGCTTCGTAGGCCGCGCGGTGGTAGGGGGTTGCCCCGACCCGCAACGCGAACACGGAGCCATCGACTCATGGCCAAGGATTACATCGTCAAGGATATCGGGCTGGCCGATTACGGCCGGAAGGAGATCTCGATCGCCGAGACGGAGATGCCGGGCCTGATGGCGGTCCGCGAGGAGTACGGCGCCGCGCAGCCCCTGAAGGGCGCCAAGATCGCCGGCTCGCTCCACATGACGATCCAAACCGCCGTGCTGATCGAGACCCTGAAGGCGCTCGGCGCCGACATCCGCTGGGTCTCCTGCAACATCTACTCGACCCAGGACCACGCCGCCGCCGCCATCGCGGCCGCCGGCATCCCGGTCTTCGCCGTGAAGGGCGAGACCCTGGAGGAGTACTGGGACTACACCTCGCGCCTGTTCGACTGGCACGACGGCGGCATGCCGAACATGATCCTCGACGACGGCGGCGACGCGACCATGTTCGTCCATCTCGGCCTGCGTGCCGAGAACGGCGACACCGCGTTCCTCGACAAGCCGGAGAGCGAGGAGGAGGAGGTCTTCTTCGCGCTCCTCAAGCGCAAGCTCGCCGAGAAGCCGAAGGGCTGGTTCGCCGGTCTCGCCGACAGCATCAAGGGCGTCTCCGAGGAGACCACCACGGGCGTCCACCGCCTCTACGTGCTGGCCAAGGAGGGCAAGCTGCTCTTCCCGGCGATCAACGTGAACGACTCGGTCACCAAGTCGAAGTTCGACAACCTGTACGGCTGCAAGGAGTCGCTGGTCGACGGCATCCGCCGCGGCACCGACGTGATGATGGCCGGCAAGGTCGCGATGGTCGCGGGCTTCGGCGACGTGGGCAAGGGTTCGGCCGCGTCCCTGCGCAACGCCGGCTGCCGCGTGCTCGTGTCGGAGATCGACCCGATCTGCGCGCTCCAGGCCGCGATGGAGGGCTACGAGGTCGTGACCATGGAGGATGCGGCCCCGCGCGCCGACATCTTCGTCACCGCCACCGGCAACAAGGACATCATCACCATCGACCACATGCGAGCGATGAAGGACCGGGCGATCGTCTGCAACATCGGCCACTTCGACAACGAGATTCAGGTCGCCGGCCTGAAGAACCTCAAGTGGTCGAACATCAAGCCGCAGGTGGACGAGATCACCTTCGCGGACGGCCACCGCATCATCCTCCTGTCGGAGGGTCGCTTGGTGAACCTCGGCAACGCCACCGGTCACCCGTCCTTCGTGATGTCGGCCTCGTTCACCAACCAGACGCTGGCCCAGATCGAGCTCTGGTCCAACCCGGGCAAGTACCAGAAGCAGGTCTACACCCTGCCGAAGACCCTCGACGAGAAGGTCGCCGCCCTGCATCTGGAGAAGATCGGCGTGAAGCTCTCGAAGCTCCGCCCCGATCAGGCCGCCTATATCGGCGTCTCCGAGAGCGGCCCGTTCAAGCCCGAGCACTACCGCTACTGAGCCCGCATCGCCGGTGGCGCGGACGGCCTCGTTTCCGGGGCCGGCACCGCGCCGCCGCGATCCGGCGGCGCGGCCCGGTGGAGAGATTTGGAGGCCCGGCGCGCTGCGCCGGGCCTTCTCGTTTGTCAAGCGCAGACGGCCGAATCGAACTGTGTCTTCTGTGTGTCGTTAACGGCTGATTATGCCGACTTTGCCCAAAGCCACGCTTCGTTCCCCTTCCGGGGCGATTCCGCCGCACCTAGAGTGCGGGCGAATCTTAGATCGATGGGGCTGCGGCGGTTCGGGAGAATCGCCGCGGGAACGGTGCCTTCTGCGCCGCGCGGCGACGCGCGCCGGTCGGACAGCCATCGGGTACGGGGGCGGGGCAAACCATGGGTGTCGGTCGTGCGACACACGTTCGGATCGGCGTGGGCGCGCTCGCGCTGACGACGGCGAGCGCGGCCTTCGCCGAGCTGCCGGAGGCCGCCGCCGCGCATCCCGCGCGGGAGATCCACAGCGTGGCCGCCCTGGCGATCTTCGGCGGCCTCGTCGCCTTCGCGGTGATCCTGTCGCTCCTCCACCTCTACGAGCGCGGCCGGTGGACCCGCCGCGAGCGCGAGCTCGCCGCGACCCTCGACGTCCTGCGCGGCGCCCATGACCGGGCCGAGATGCTCCTCAACGCCGAGCGGCAGATCATCGTCACCTGGGATCATCGCAGCGAGCCGGTGGTCGAGGGCGACATCAGCCTCGCGATCCACGGCGAGCGGCCAACCTCCGGCTACGCCCGCCGCGTCCTGGCCTTCGGCACGTGGCTCGTCGCCGCGGACGCGGCCGCCGTCGAGACCGCCGTCGAGACCCTGCGGGCGCGCGGCACCAGCTTCGCGCTGAGCCTGCGGACCCAGACCGGCCGCAACATCGAGGCCCACGGGCAGGCCGTGGCGGGGCGGGCGCTCCTGCGCCTGCGCGAGACCAGCCAGGAGCGCTGCGAGATCGCCGACCTGCGCGCGACCCTGGACGAGACCCGCCGGGGACTCTCGGCCCTGTCGGGGCTCCTCGACGCGATCCCCCAGCCGGTCTGGCGGCGCAACCGCGACGGTGGCCTGAGCTGGATCAACGCCGCCTACGTGGCGGCGGTCGAGGCGGAGAGCCGCGAGGCCGCCCTCGATGCCGGCCTGGAGCTGTTCGACCGGCCGGCCCGCGAGACGATCGCCCGCGAGGAGGCGGCCCGGTTCGCCGGCCTGACCCGGAGCGTCCCGCGCCTCTCGGCCATCGTGGCCGGGAACCGGCGGATGCTCGACGTATTCGAGACCGGGCTGGAGACCGGCCGCGTCGGCATCGCCATCGACGTGTCGGAACTCGAGAGCGTGCGCGCCGACCTGCAGCGGCAGATGAACGCCAACGTGCGGACCCTGGACCAGCTGCCGACCGCGGTCGCGATGTTCGACGTCTCGCAGCGGCTGATCTTCCACAACGCCGCCTACCGGCAGCTCTGGGACCTCGATCAGGCCTTCCTCGACGGCCGGCCCTCCGACGGCGAGATCCTCGACCACCTGCGGGCGGAGCGGAAGCTCGAGGAGCACGCGGATTTCCGCGGCTGGAAGCAGGGCGTGCTGTCCGCCTACCGGGCCGCGGAGGCGAACCAGACCTGGTGGTACCTGCCCGACGGCCGGACCCTGCGCGTGGTCGCGGACCCGAACCCGCAGGGCGGCCTGACCTACCTGTTCGACGACGTCTCCGACCGCCTGAACGCCGAGTCCCGCTACAACGCCCTGCGCCGCCTGCAGGCCGAGACCCTGGACACGCTGGCCGAGCCGGTGGCCGTGTTCGGCGCGGACGGGCGCCTGTCCCTCGCCAACCGCGCCTTCTTCACCGTGTGGCGGCTCGACCCGGAGATGATCGAGGAGCGCCCGCACGTGGACGCGGTGATCGCCGCCTGCCGGGCGCTCGCCCCCGTCGAGGAGCCGTGGCTCGACATCCGCGACGCGGTGGTCGGCCTCGAATCGCGCACGGCCCGGACGTGCCGCCTCGAGGTGGTCGACGGCACCGTCCTCGACTGCGCCGCGCAGCCGCTCCCGGAGGGCGCGACGCTCCTGACCCTGATCGACGTCACGGCGAGTGTGAACGTCGAGCGGGCGCTCACCGAGAAGAACGATGCCCTGGAGAAGGCCGCGCAGCTGCGCGACACCTTCGTGCACCACGTCTCCTACGAGCTGCGCTCCCCGCTCACCAACATCATCGGCTTCACCCAGCTTCTCGGCGACGAGACCGTCGGCGCGCTCAACGAGCGCCAGCGCGAGTATTCCGACCACATCATGCGCTCCTCGGCGGCGCTGCTCGTCATCATCAACGACATCCTCGACCTCGCCTCGATCGACGCCGGCTCGCTGGAGCTGCAGCGGGAGGAGGTCGACGTCCAGGCCACCGTCGAGGCCGCCGTCCGCGGCATCGAGGACCGGCTCGCCGAATCGCACATCACCCTCGCCCTCGACGTGCCGGAGGATATCGGCAGCGTCCACGCCGACGGGAAGCGGGTGCGCCAGATCCTGTTCAACCTGCTCTCGAACGCCGTCGGCTTCTCGGATGCCGGCCAGCGCGTGGAGGTCCATGCCCGCCGGACCGCGCAGGAGCTTCTCCTCAGCGTGCGCGACCACGGCCGGGGCATGCCCCCCGAGATCGCCGATTCGGTGTTCAACCGCTTCGAGAGCCACACCCTCGGAACCCGCCACCGGGGCGTCGGCCTCGGCCTGTCGATCGTGCGCTCCTTCGTCGAGCTGCACGGGGGACGGGTGCAGCTGGAGACCGCGCCGGGCAGCGGCACCCGCGTCACCTGCACGTTTCCCACCGACCTCGCGGGCGAGGGCCGGCGCGCGCCGCCGCTCGAACCCGAGCCGCCCGTCCTGTCGCCTCCTCCTCCTCCGCCGCCGCCGCCGCCGCCGCCGCGCAAGCCGACCCTGACGCTGCAGTCGAGCGGGCCGGAGCCGCCGACATCCGACCGGCGAACGTCACCGTAGCGCTTGATTCCGCGGCCGGTCCCGCGCAGCAGGAGGCATGTCCGCGCATGATCGTTCCGGCTGGGCCGTCTTCGGCATCGGCGACTTCCGCCTGTTCGGCTCGGCCCGGTTCCTCACGGGCCTCGCCTACCAGATGCAGGCGGTGGCGATCGGCTGGTACGTCTACGACCTGACCCATTCCGCCCTGGCGCTGGGCCTCGTGGGCCTCGCGGGCTTCCTGCCGGCGGTGCTGTGCGCGCTGATCACCGGCCACGTCGCCGACGCCTACGACCGGCGCCTCGTCGGCGCCGCCGCCTTCGCGCTCCAGAGCGCGGCGAGCCTCGGCCTCCTCGCCTGCGCCCTCGCGGGCGTGCACTCCGTCTGGCCGATCTACGCCCTGGTCATCGTCGTCGGCACGGCCCGGGCCTTCGCCAACCCGGCCCTGCAGGCGCTGCTCCCGACCCTGGTGCCCGGGCCGCTCTTCGGCTCGGCGATCGCGTGGAACGCGTCCCTCTGGCAGAGCGCGTCGGTGATGGGGCCGGCGCTCGGCGGCTTCCTCTACGCCCTCGGACCCGCCGTCGTGTTCGGCGGGGCAGGGGGCAGCTTCGCCCTGGCCAGCGCCCTGACCCTGCTGATCCGCTACCGGCCGGCGGCGGTGAGCGAGCGGCCGCCGATCACCTGGGCGGCGCTCTCGGCCGGGATCGACTACATCCGCTCCCAGCCGGTGGTGCTCGGGGCGATCAGCCTCGACCTGTTCACGGTGCTGCTCGGCGGCGCCACGGCGCTGCTGCCGATCTACGCCGCGGAGGTCTTGCACGTCGGCCCGCTCGGCCTCGGCGCGCTCCGGAGCATGCCGGCCTTCGGAGCTGTCGCCATGGCGGTGCTGCTGGCGAACTACCCCCTGCGGCGCCACGCGGGCGTGCGCATGCTCCGCGCCGCCGCGGTGTTCGGGGCCGCCACGGTCGCGTTCGGGCTGTCGACGTCGCTGCCGCTGTCGATGGCCTGCCTGTTCGTCACGGGCGCCGCCGACATGATCTCGGTCTACGTGCGCCAGACCTTCGTGCAGGGCGAGACGCCGGACGCGATGCGCGGCCGCGTCTCGGCGGTGAACACGGTGTTCATCGGCGCCTCGAACGAGCTCGGCGAGTTCGAATCGGGGCTGCTCGCCGCCGCGATCGGCGCGGTCCCGGCGGTGGTGGTCGGCGGCGCCGCGACGGTCGGGGTCGCGCTGCTCTGGGGCAGGCTCTTCCCGGCGCTGAGGGCCCGCGACCGGCTGATGGTGCAGGGCTAGCGCGCCGTCGCGCGGCTCGGGACGCGACGCGTCCCGGATGACGGCCGTGGCGATCGTGGCGCCGCGAGCCGGCGCCGCACGAAACGCGGGTCCCCTCTCCCGTGTGGGGGAGGGGTAAGGCGCAGCTCTCTCGATTGGACCCGCCGTCCTGCCGTACCGTTGCACCAGGATCGGGAACGGCCCCGGAGCCCGCCTCGTGAGCCGGGCTCCGCGACGGGCTCAGCGGCCCGACAGCAGCGGCGACCAAGTCGGGTCGGACGCGTAGGCGGGCGTCGGGACCGGCTGCTCCACCTTGCCGGTGATGTCGACCATGAACAGCTTGCCGCCGCCCTGGCCGCCCGGATCGCGGAAGAACAGCACGTACTGGCCGTTCGGCGCGAAGGTCGGGCCCTCGTTGTGGAAGCCCTCGGTGAGCACGCGCTCGCCCGAGCCGTCGGGCTTCGAGACGCAGATGGCGAAGCCGCCGTTGCGCTGGCGGGTATAGGCGATCAGGTCGCCGCGGGGCGAGAAGGCCGGCTGCGAGGCCGAGCCGGGGCCGAAGGTGATCCGGTGCGGGTTCGAGCCGTCCGCCCCCATCACGTAGACCTGCTGGGAGCCGCCGCGGTCGGACTCGAAGGCGATCTGCGACCCGTCCGGCGAGTAGGTCGGCGAGGTGTCGATCGCCATGCCGTTGGTGATCGAGCGCTGGGCCTTCGAGGCGAGGTCCATCGTGACGATGTCGGCGTTGCCGCCCTGCTGGACGCTCATCACGATCTTGCGGCCGTCCGGCGAGAAGCGCGGGCTCGCGCTCATCGAATCGACGTTGCCGAGCGCCTGGCGGGAGCCGGTCTCCAGGTTGATCATCTGCACCCGCGGCTGGTGGCCGGTGGCCTGGGCCATGAAGGCGATGTCCTGCGTGGCCGGCGAGTAGCGCGGGGCCACGATCGACATCTCGCCGGTGGTGATCGCCCGGACATTGGCGCCGTCCTGGTCCATGACCATCAGGCGCTTGCGGCGGTTCTCCTTGGGGCCGGTCTCGTCCACGAAGGCGATGCGGCTGTCGAACCAGGGCCCGAGGCCGGTGATCTTGGTGTAGACCCCGTCGGCGATCAGGTGGCCGGTGCGCCGGACGTTGGCGGCGTCGGTGCCGTATTGCTGGCCGGTCATCTGCTGGCCGTTGGTCACGTCCCAGAGCCGGAACTCGACCTTGACCCGGCCGCCCTCGCGGACGACCCGGCCGGTGACGAGGCCCTGCACGCCGGTGGCGCGCCACTTCTCGAAGTTCGGCGCGGCGTCGAAGTTCGGCTGCTCGGGGAAGCGGGCGTGGTCGAGCGGCGTGAAGTAGCCGGAGCGGCGCAGGTCGTTGGTGACCACGCCGGAGACGAGGCCCGCGAGGCTCGGGTCGCCGCCGAAATCCGCGATGGCGATGGGCATCGGCTGGAAGTTGCCGCCGCCGATGCGCAGCTGCAGCTGCGCCTGGGCCGGCCCCGCCAGGAGGCCCGTCAGCATCACGAGGAGCGCGAGCAGGCGCGCGGCATAGGACGTCGGGAGGCGCCCGACGGAGGGGAGGTGCAGCATGGTGGGTCGGATCCGAGTGACGATCAGACGGGAACGCGGGAGCGGCGGGACACTGGCTGGAAGACCTCAGGTCGCCGTGAACTCGAACTCCGCGTTGATGGCCTTCCAGTCGTTGTAGTACGGCGCGTAGGTGGCCGGAATGTTGTACGGCGCGCAGCGGCGGACCGCCCGGAGCGCGGCCTGCGCGATCGACTGGTCGACCGCGCTCGCCCCGCCGCGCATGATCCGCGGCTCCGTGCTGAGCGAGCCGTTCGGGTTCAGCCGGATGTCGAGAACCGGCAGGACCACGCCCTGGGCCGCGCCGGGGGGCGCCGAGTAGCAGCGCTCGATCTGCTGCTGGAGCAGGCCGACCAGGGCGTCGCGCAGCGACGGCGACAGGCGCTGCGCGTTGCCGGTCGCGGCGCCGAGCGCCGCCACCTTCTGCACCGCGTGGCCTGTGGCGCCGGTCGACTGCGACGGCGCCTTCGAGGCGAGCATCGAGCGGATGTCGCCGGCGTTGAACTTGTCGGCGAGTTCGGCCTGCTTGCGCGCCTTGGCCTCGGCATCGGCCTTGGCCTTCGCGTCCGCCATGGCCTTGGCCTTGGCCTTCGCGGCGGCCTCGGCTTTGGCGGCGGCCTCCGCCTTCGCGGCCTCGGCTCTCGCCTTGGCGGCGGCCTCGGCCTTCTCGCGCTCGGCTTCGGCCTTGGCCTCCGCGATCTCCTTCTGGCGCTCGGCTTCCGCCTCGGCCTTGGCCTTCGCGTCAGCGGCCTTCTTGGCCGCTTCCTTGGCCGCTTCGGCCTTCTTCGCGGCGGCGGCCTTCTGGGCGGCCGCCGCGGCCTCGGCTTCCTGCTTCTCGATCAGCTTCTCGAGCTGCTCGCGCTTCTCGGCCTCGGCCTTCGCGACCGCCTCGGCCTTGGCCTTCGCCTCGGCCTTGGCGGCGGCAGCCTTCTCCGCGGCGGCCTTCTCGGCCGCCTTCTCTGCTGCCTTCTCAGCCGCCTTGGCGGCGGCCTTCTCGGCGTCGCGCTTCTCCTGCGCGGCCTTCTCCGCCGCCTTGGCGGCCTGGGCCGCCTCCTGCGGATCGGGCTCGGCGCGCAGCGGCATCTCGTCCGCGTTGGCGAGCTTCATCTCGGCCGTGCGGGTCGGGGCGGTCGGCGCGTCCTGCTTGGAATTCTCGGGCTCGCGGTCCTCGAACTTCTCGGCCTTGCGGTCGGCCCGCGAGGTGGCGTTCGGCATCGGCTTGTCGGCCTGACGCTCGCCCTTTGTGATCTCGGAGAACTGGTTCTCGGTGATCACCTCGACGGGCACGCCCTCCTGGGCCTCCGGCAGGGCCGGGGCCGCGACGCTGACCAGCGCCAGCGCGAGGAGCGCGACGTGGGTGCCGGCGGAGATCCAGACACCCGGTTCCTTGCGGTCGAAGCGGAACTCCACGGGACGGCCCTACTGATGCTCAGGCTCGGTGACGAGGGCGACCTTCTTGAAGCCGCCGCCGGTCACGATCGCCATCACCTGCGCCACGCGGCCGTAATCGACCCGCTTGTCGCCGCGCACGAAGACGCGCTCCTCGGTTCCGGTCTTGGCGGTCTCCATGAGCTTCGGCACGATCGAGTCGTCGGTGAGCTCGTCCTCGCCGAGGAAGACCTGGCCGGTCTGGCGGATCGACAGGGTGATCGGCTTCACGTCGGAATTGAGCGGCGAGGCCTTGGATTGCGGGAGGTCGAGGGGCACGCCCACGGTCATCATCGGCGCCGCGACCATGAAGATGATCAGGAGCACGAGCACGACGTCGATGAACGGCGTCATGTTGATCTCGTTGATGGGTCCGCCGCGGCGGCCCCGGCGCCGGCGGCGCTTGCCGCCCTGCGATGCGCCCGCTGCCATGCCCATGGATCGGTCTCCTCTGGATCAGCCGGTTCAGGCGGCGAGCGGCAGCCGCTCGTCGATCTGGCGGGAGAGGATGGCGGAGAACTCGTCGGCGAAGCTCTCCAGCCGCGACTGCGCCTTGGAGACCTCGGCCTGGAGCTTGTTGTAGGCGAGCACCGCCGGGATCGCGGCGAACAGACCGATCGCGGTGGCGAACAGCGCCTCGGCGATGCCGGGGGCGACGACCGCGAGGGAGGTGTTCTTCGAGGCCGCGATCGAGGTGAACGCGGTCATGATGCCCCAGACGGTGCCGAACAGGCCGATATACGGGCCGGCCGAGCCGATCGAGGCGAGGAACAGCAGGCGCGACTCGAGCCGCTCGACCTCGCGGTGGATGGTGACGTCGAGCTGCTTCTCGATGCGCTGCGACAGCGACTGGATCTGCCGGCCGGAGCCCTCGAAGCTGCGCTTCCACTCCCGCATGGCGGCGACGAAGACGGCGGCGAGGCCCGTGGCCGGCCGGTCGTTGAACGAGCGGAACAGCTCCTCCAGGGAGCGGCCGGACCAGAACGCGTCCTCGAACGCGTCCATCTCGGCCTTGGTCCGGCGGAACAGCAGCGTCTTGTCGACGATGATCGACCAGCACCAGATCGAGGCGCTGAGCAGCCCGATCATCACGATCTTCACGACGAAGTGGGCCTGCAGGAACAGGCCGAGCAGCGTCATGTCGGCGACAGGCGCGGCCTGCATCGCGTCGGCTGGGTTCATCCGTCGAGGTCTCCTGCTCCGGATCGCGATGCGCCGGGCGAGGCCCGCGTCCGCCGGATCCGTGAGCGATATCAAGGCTGTCGCCCGCGAATCTGTCGAAAGTAAGGGCCGTCGACGGCCCCCGCGCCCCGCCGTGGCATCGCCTCCGTTAAGGGCGCGGCAGGGTTAAGGATCGGTTTCGATCCGGGCGATCCTGAGGCATGTGCCGCCGTCCGACGGGCCGTCCGGGCTGGACCTGCCGAAAGCGCCTCCCGTATGGTCGCGGCCCACGGCGCCGAGTCGACAGCCCTGAGATACGCAGGACGCGCATGACCCTCCCCGTTCCCAGCCTGCCCGATCTGCTGCCCACCGGCCCGGCCCGGTTCCTGGGCTGGTCCATGATCGCCGACCCGATGTTGGCCGGCTTCCTGGCGCGCGCCGGATTCGACGCCGTCCTGCTGGATCAGCAGCACGGCACCTACGACTACAAGACGTCGTGTGCGGCGATCACCGAGGTCGCCCTGGCCGGCAAATCGACCCTGGTGCGCGTGCCGGTGGGCGACTTCGCCATGGTCTCGCGGATGCTCGACGCGGGCGCCGCCGGCGTCGTGGCGCCGATGATCAACACCGTCGCGGATGCCGAGGCCCTGGCCGCGGCCGCGAAATTCCCGCCGGTCGGGCAGCGGAGCTGGGGACCGGACCGGGCCATGTGGCTTTCGGGGCTCCGGAACGGCGCGGACTACCTCGCGGGCGCCAACGATCGGGCGCTCACGATCGCCATGTGCGAGACCGAGGCGGGGATCGCCGACCTGGAGGCGATCCTCGCCGTGCCGGGCATCGACGGCGTCCTGGTCGGCCCCGCCGACCTGTCGATCGCCCTGTCCAAGGGGGCGGCCATCGACCCGCTGGGATCGGCGGTCACGGCGGCCCTCGGGGAGATCGCGCGCAAGACCCGGGCGGCGGGCAAGATCCCCTGCGCCTTCGCGCCGTCGCCGGCGCGCGCCCGGGAGATGGTCGGGATGGGCTACCAGCTCGTCTCGGTCGAGTACGACGCGCTGACCATCGTCAACGCCTTCGCGCGGGTGCTCTGCGAGGCCGACCCGGCGCGGGCCGGCTGAGGTCTAGGCGGCCTCGCCGGGCGCGAGCCGCCGCCGCAGCGCGTCCGGGAGGCGGACGGCGCGGCCGTCCCGCACGCAGGCGACCGTGACCTCCGCGGAGACCAGCACTTCGTCGCCCCGTCGGACATCCTGGGCGAGCTGCATCGACGCGCCGCGCAGGGCGCGCGTGCGGGTCACGACGGTGAGCAGGTCGTCCATCCGGGCCGGCCGGAGGAAATCGAGGCTCATGCGCCGCACCACGAAGACGAGGCCGCGTGCGTCGCGGTGCAGGTCCGACTGGTCGCCGGCGAGTTCCCGCAGCAATTCGGTGCGGCCGCGCTCGAGGAAGCGCAGGTAGCTGGCGTGGTAGACGAAGCCGGAGAAGTCTGTGTCCTCGTAGTAGACGCGCACGCCCATCCGGTGGGGCGGGGCACCGTCCTCCGCGGGTCCGTCACTGGCGGGCTCGATCGCGCTCATGCGCCCCTTTAGCGACGGGCGGTGCGACGGCGCAACACGACGAGGGCCGCCCTGGGGCGGCCCTCGCGCAGATCACGCCATGCGCGGCGCTCAGCCGCCGATGCGGGCCGCGAGGCTCGCCGAGTGGGCGTGCTCGTCGGCGATGTAGGGGAGGGCCTCGGTGGCGAACTTGCGGCCCTGGGCGTTGTCGCCCTGCTTGGCGTAGGCGTCGTAGAGCGCCAGGGTGCGGGCGTCCGAGCGGGCCTGCTGGTCGATGTAGGTCCGGTCGAAGGCCCGGCCGTTCGGGGCCGCCTGGAGCTGCGCCAGACGCGCCTGGCCGCGCTCGCCGAGGGCCACGCGGCGGCCCGGCTCGGCCGGGCTGTTGTCGACGATGCCGACCGCGCCGAGGGCGCCGCCGACGATGCCGGTGCCGATGTTGGCGGCCACCGTCACCGGCGCGAGCACGAGGCCGACCGGGTTGCTCAGGTCGGTGCGGATCCCCTGGTTGTCGGAGACCACCGAGCCGTTGCGGGTCAGGGAGGTGTTCGGCGGCAGCAGCGCGTCGGTGGTCGCCTTGCGCTCGACGAGGACGCGGTTGGCGTAGTTGCGGACCCGGGGGTTGCGCGACCGCTGGAGGGCGATCCGGCTCGCCTCGATGCTGGCGGCGTCCGAACGCAGCGCCTCGGCCCGGAAGGCGGGCGTCTCGGTCGCGGCGGCGCCGACGCCGTCCTGATTGGCGAAGGGCAGCACGCGGATCGGCAGGGCGTCCTGCGCGAAGGCGGGCGCCGAGATGGCGGCGACGGACAGGCCGAGCACGGCGAGCGTGAGTGTCTTCATGGCGGAAGTTTATCCCTGACGTTGTTCTTGAGATCGCGAAGATCTGCCGCGATCGGAGGGCAGGACCCTGATCGGGACAGCCTTGCCGGCGCCGAGCGGACCCGGCGCGGTCGCCTCCCCAACTGTCGCGTTTCGGCGCTGTTCCACGCGATCCGGCAGTTTTTACACTTACGTGATCGACGAGATCCCCTCCTAAGCTTGGCAATATTGTTCCGAGACGATCGACAAAACGGCTGTTACGGCAGCGACTTGCCGAGATCGCGACGCGGAACTCACCCGGCTGCCGCGCGCAGCATCGCGCGTTCCGCGCATGTGCCCGGTGAAATGCTGGTCCGAATTCAATGCATGGAGACGCGTTGACCGGTCCTCAGGGCTGTCCGTCACCGAAGAAGCCGAACTGCCCGGGCGTCTCGCGCTTCGGTTCCGGCATCTGCATGTGCCGGTAGGCGTGCCGGGTGAGGACGCGTCCGCGGGGTGTGCGCTGCACGAAGCCGCGCTGGATCAGGTAGGGCTCGATGATGTCCTCGATCGCGTCCCGCGGCTCCGACAGCGCCGCCCCGATCGTCTCGATCCCCACCGGCCCGCCCCCGAACGAGCGCGCGATCAGGCTCAGGTACTTGCGGTCCATCACGTCGAGACCCGCCCCGTCCACGTCCAAGAGCTGCAGCGCCCGGTCGGCGATCGCCCGCGTCACCGTCTCGGCCTCCGCCACCACCGCGAAGTCCCGCACCCGCCGCAAGAGCCGCCCCGCGATCCGCGGCGTGCCCCGCGCCCGCCGGGCGATCTCGTTGGCGCCCTCCGCCGACATGCCCAGGCCCAGCACCCGCGCGCCGCGCGCCACGATCTGCTCCAGCTCGTCGATCTCGTAGAATTCCAGCCGGATCGGGATGCCGAACCGGTCGCGCAGCGGCGTCGTCAGCAGCCCCGCCCGCGTCGTGGCGCCAACGAGCGTGAACTTCGGCAGCTCGATCTTGACCGAGCGCGCCGCCGGGCCCTCGCCGATGATCAGGTCGAGCTGGTAATCCTCCATGGCCGGGTAGAGGATCTCCTCGACCGCCGGGTTGAGCCGGTGGATCTCGTCGATGAACAGGACGTCGCGCTCTTCCAGGTTGGTGAGCTGGGCGGCCAGGTCGCCGGCCTTGGCGATCACCGGCCCGGAGGTCGAGCGGAAGTTCACGCCGAGTTCGCGCGCCACGATCTGCGCCAGCGTGGTCTTGCCGAGCCCGGGCGGCCCGACGAACAGCACGTGGTCGAGCGCCTGCCCGGTCTTCCTCGCCGCCTCGATGAACACCTGCATGTTCGCCCGCGCCGCCCGCTGGCCGATGAACTCGGCAAGGCTCAGGGGGCGGATCGTCTGATCGACGTCCTCGGTGCGCTTCTCCGGTGTCAGGAGCGCGTTGGTCGGAGGCTTCGACTTGCTCATGAACCCTGCTTCGTGGACCGTGCCGCGGCCCGCGATGGGCGGTCTCGCAGGACGGCTGGGCACCGGCGCGTCCGGTTTTGTTCTTCCTTACCCGTGAAAGCCGGGAAGTCTAAGCGCCGCGGCCGGGCAAGGTGGCCAAGTGTCGTGGCCAGGTGTCGTGGCCAGGTGTCGTGGCCGGGCGTCAGCCCGTGTGGCGCCACCGGCGATGTGAGCGAGCGCACGGGCCGTCGCGATCGACGCAACCGGGATGCAACCGAACCGCCGGCCCGCGCATTCCTGGACCAAACCTCCAAGCATGGCCGCAGGGCGCTTCTCCCCGATGAAACTCCGTACGATCGCTGCCGCCGCAGCCGGCACCGTCATGCTCGCCGTTCCGCTCGCGGCCCAGGCCGCCAACGGCCCAGCCGAGACCAAGGTCGCCGAGGCCAACCCGCAGGTTCATCCCGTCTCGGCGGAGCGGGAGGACGACGTCACATGCAGCCGGGCGCGCCGCCGTCTGTGGATCGAGGGCGAGGGCTGGGTGGTCCGGCGGATCACCACCTGCCGCTGACCGGTGCGCACCAGGGGGCCGATCGGCTGGGCATGACGGGACCGTTACGCACTCTGCGCGACTGGAGACGCGGAACGGCCAATGATCCGGTCTGTTGGCCCCGCACCCGGCGCGCCCCGCGCCCGCCGACACCCCTCGGAGCCGGACCCATGGCCAACCGGACGATCGTGACCCTGCTCGCTCTGGCGGCGGCGGCGCCCGCGTCGGCGCAGACCTTCCGGAGCGCCGATCCCTACGCTCCGGTCGCCTACGCGCCCGGCTACGCCGCCGATCCGGGCTTTGCCGGCGAGTTCGTGCGGGGCACCTATATCGGCGCCCCGCTGACCCGCGTGCCGCGCCCGACCCAGATCGTGCCCACGCCCTGGAGCTACGGCACCTACGGCGTCCCGACGGTGACCGGCATCCAGGCTGCTCCGGCGGCCGAGCCGACCCTGACGGTGATCAACGCCGCCCCCTACGGCCGCCGCGGCGCGCGCGCCGTCGGGGCCGACCCGGTCGCGGGGGCCCGGGTCATCGCGGTTCAGGTTCCCCGGCGCTGAGCGCCGCGAACCACGCCGCGTAGGGCGTGTTGCGGACGAGGTGCCGGTTGAGGTCGGGCGCGCCGTCCGTCCACCAGACCGGCCCGCGCTCGCCGAGTCCGACCTTCGCCGCATCGACCTCGGCCCTGGCGGCGGCGAGCGCCTCCGCGGCGCCGGTCTCGCCCGCGCGCTCGGCCCGCTTGGCCTCCTTCACGCCCCGGCGCGCCGCCATCAGGCGCTGCACCAGCGCGGCCCGACAGGTTTCCGACAGGTCGGGATTCGCGCGGCGCCACAGACGCGCCCGGACAACGATATAGCGCCGATCCGGAGTGGTAATGGCCACGCTCATACCGGGGTTCAGCTCCGTTGGGGGGCGGTTAAGCCTTCCAGCTTACACCGCGGATATCGGGTGCGGGTCACGCCATGCAGATCGTCATCGTCGACTCGAGCCGCGTCGTGCTGCAGATCATAGCCTCCCTGATCGAGCCGCGCGGCCACGCGGTGCACCCGTTCACGGATTCGGAGCGAGCGCTGGAGTTCCTGGCGGCGACGCCCGCGGTCCGAGTGCTCATCACCAGCCTGGAAGTGCGGCCGCTCTGCGGGCTCGAGCTCTGCTGGTCGGCCCGGCTCCTCGCCGAATCCCGCGGGCCGCTGCACGTCATCACCATGTCGTCGGCCCGCAACGTCCGCAGCCTGGCCGAGGCCCTCGACAGCGGCGCCGACGACTTCATCGAGAAGCCGCCGAGCGCCGAGGAGCTGAACGCGCGCCTGCGCGCGGCCGAGCGCCTGACCACCATGCAGGAGGAGCTGATCCGCCTCGCCGAGACGGACCCGCTGACCGGCTCCTACAATCGGCGCGCCTTCTTCAAGCGCGCGCGGGCCGCCGCGGCGCGAGACCCGAGGCCGGGCGCCGTCTCGGCGATCCTCCTCGACATCGATCACTTCAAGCGCATCAACGACGAGCACGGGCACGATGTCGGCGACGTGGCGATCAAGGCCGTGGCCGAGCTGATCGCCGGTGCCGGGATCGCGGGACGCCTCGGCGGCGAGGAATTCGCCGTCATCCTGCCCGGCCGCGGGCTCGCGGAGGCCGTGGCGCAGGCCGAGCGCCTGCGCGCCGACGTCCAGGCCCTGCGGATCCACGGGGCGCGGGGTCCGATCGCGCTGAGCTGCAGCTTCGGCGTCAGCACGTGGCACGACGGCGACAGCGTCGAGGCCCTGGTCAAGCGGGCCGATGTCGCGCTCTACGCGGCGAAGGGCGGCGGCCGGAACCGGGTGGTGCCGGATCAGAGCGAGGGTATCCGCGCCGTCGCGGGCTGAACCGGACCGCCCGTCCCGGATCGGCACAGTCCGTCGAGCGGTGTCCCACCGTCGTCCCAGATCGGCGCATTGATTCGCCGAGTATCCGTTTCTGGGGATCGATTCGGCCAATATAAAGCTTAATATTCGCGAGTTGTTGCTGGAACGGATCTTGGAACTTCGCCTTCGATCCCGGCCGCCTGTATCAAGCCGGGAGAGAGAGGTGCGAGGTCATGAGTACGGCCGTTGGCGTCCTGATCCTGGATGAGCCGGAGGACCTGAGCGCGACGGTTCGCGCCACCCTCGAGCACATGCCCGAATTCCACACCATCGGCGAGGCCGATCTCGACCGCGCCGACGCCGGCAGCAGCGTCGCCCTGGTCTTCCTCGACGAGATCCGGCTGGCCGACGGGATCGCCCGCATCGTCGCCCTGAAGGAGCGCCAGCCGGCGCTGCGCACGCTGGTCGCCTTCGGCGCGCTGACGGCGGACGACCTCCGCGCCCTGCTGGCGGCGGGCGCCGACGCCTTCGTGGCGCGCTCCAAGTCGCCGCGGGACCTCGGCGCGGCGCTGCTCGCCCTGGCGGAAGGCTCGGACGTGCTGGTCCCGCCGGAGCAGCCGGTGGCGATGCCGCCGGAGGCCGGCGAGAGCCTCGGGCTGACGCCCCGCGAGGCCGAGGTGCTGCGCTTCCTGAGTTCCGGGTTCAGCAACAAAGAGGTCGCGCGGCGGCTGGCGCTCAGCGTGCGCACGGTGGAGACCCACCGGCTCAACCTGCGGCGCAAGACCCAGACCGGCCGGCTCAAGGACCTCGTCTCGCTGGCCCGCCAGCTCGGCCTGGCCCCCGTGGTCGATTCCAGCGATCAGGTTCGGCGCGGCACCGACAACCGGTCCTCGGGCAACGACAACCAGTCCCGGCACTGAGAGGGGGATCGGGCGGTCTCGGCGAGACCGCCCCCCTAAGCGGCCGCGGCCGCCTTCCGGGCTCCGGACGCGCGCTTGGCCGCCGTCCCGCTCTTGGACCGCTCTAGCGCCTTCGCCCCGCGTTTCCGCGCGCCCGCCGGCTTGACCCGACCTCCGGCCTTGACGGCGTCCTCGGCGGCGGAGAGGCGCGCCTGCAGAAGTCCCAGCACCGCCGCCTCCTCGGGCCGCAGGCTCGACAGATCCTCGCTCAGCTCCGATTCGACCGCGTCCTTCACCTGCAGGAGCAGGCCGCCCTCCAGGTAGCAGTCGAGGATCTGCGGGTGGATGTAGCACTTGCGGCAGATCGTCGGCGTGTTGCCGAGGCGGCCCGCGACGTTCTCGATGGCCGCGCGGATGTTGCGCTTGGCCCCGGCCTCGCTGTCGAAGCTCTCGAACTCCCGCAGCGCCAGCGCCGCCAGCACCGTGCCGGCCCAGGTCCGAAAATCCTTGGCGGTGAAGTCCTCGCCGGTGATCTCGCGCAGGTACGCGTTCACGTCCGAGGAGGTGACGTCGCGCTGGGTGCCGTCCGGGTCGAGATACTGGAACAGCTCCTGGCCCGGCAGGTCCTGGCAGGCCTTGACGATCCGGGCGACCCGCCGGTCCTTTAGCGACACGTCCCAGGTCTTGCCGCTCTTGCCCTTGAACCGGAACGACAGGGCCGAACCCTCGATCCGGACATGGGGATCGCGCAGGGTCGTCAGGCCGTAGCTCTTGTTAGTCCGCGCGTAATCGTCGTTGCCGACGCGGATCAGCGTGGTCTCCAGCAGGTGGACCACGGTGGCCAGCACCTTGTCGCGGGGCAAGCCCGGCCGCCTCATATCGGCGTCGACGCGCCGGCGGATGCCCGGCAGCGCGTCCGCGAAGGCCATGATCCGCGAGAACTTGTTGGCCTCCCGCGCCTGCCGGAAGTCCGGGTGGTAGCGGTACTGCTTGCGCCCCTTGGCGTCGCGGCCCGTCGCCTGGACGTGGCCGTTGCGGCGGGGGCAGATCCAGACATCCGTGTAGGCCGGCGGGATCGCGAGGCCGCGGATGCGGGCCAGCACGGCCCTGTCGCGCACCGGCGCGCCCTTCGCGTCGCAGTAGCGGAAGCCGGTGCCGCTGCGGCGGCGGGTCAGCCCGGGCCGGCCGTCATCGACGTAGACGAGCCCGGCCTCCTCGGCCGCGGCGCGGAGGTCTCCGCCGCTCTCCGCCGTCTCGACGCACGCCATGAACAGCCCCTCCCATCGACGCCGCCGGGCTGCCTCGCCCGGCGAGAAGGCCTTGGACAACCGGCGGCACGGGATCGCCGTTCCGGGCCTGCACATCCGTCGCAGGACGGGCCCCGCCGCCGTGCTAGAGGGGACGGATGCAGTCCGATGCCGAACCCGGGAACCTGCCCGTTCCGATGCGCCGCCTGGTCTTCGTGGTGACCGAGGACTGGTTCTTCGCCTCGCATTTCCTTCCGATGGCCCGCGCCGCCGTCGGCATGGGTCTCTCGGTCGCGGTGGTGACGCGGGTCCGCCTCCACCGGGCCGCCATCGAGGCGACCGGCGCGCAGGTCGTCAACCTGGAGGCCGAGCGGGCGAGCCTCAACCCGATGGCCGCGGGCTACGCGGCCGGGCAGCTCGCCGCGATCCTGAAGGCGCTGAAGACCGACATCGTCCACTGCATCGCCCTGCGCGGCATCCTGGTCGGCGGCACGGCCGCCGCCATGGCGGGCATCCCGTCCCGCGTCTTCGCCCTGACCGGCCTCGGCCTCGTCGGCGCCCGGAGCGACCGCCTCGGCCGGGCGGCGCGCCTCGCCCTGCGGGCGCTGATCCGGGGGCCGCTGGCCTCGTCGCGGACGCGCTTCCTCTTCGAGAACCCCGACGACGCCCTGGCCCTGGGCCTGGACCCGCTCGACCGGTCGGTGACCGTGGTGGGCGGCGCCGGCGTCGATCCCGCGATCCTCGTCCCGCAGCCGCTGCCGCCGATGCCGCCGCTGCGGGTGGCCGTCGTCGCCCGGATGCTGTGGTCGAAGGGGATCGACGTCGCCGTCGAGGCCGTTCGCCTCGCCCGGAGCCAGGGCGCGCCGGTGGAGCTGGCGCTGTACGGCGCGCCGGACCCGTCGAACCGGCGGGCGATCGGCGCCGACACCCTGCGCGCCTGGAGCCGCGACGGCATCGTCTGGCACGGGCCGACGACCGACGTCGCGGGGGTCTGGGCCGGCCACCACGTCGCCTGCCTGCCCTCGCGCGGCGGGGAGGGCCTGCCGCGGACGCTGCTGGAGGCCGCCGCCTGCGGCCGGGCGCTGGTCGCGTCCGACGTCCCGGGCTGCCGCAGCCTCGTGCGCGACGGCGTCGAGGGCCTGCTCGTTCCCCCGGACGACGCGCCGGCCCTGGCCGCCGCCCTGGCGCGCCTGAGCGGCGATGCCGGTCTCGTCGCCGGCCTGGGCGCGGCCGCGCGGGCGCGGATCGAGACCGGGGGCTTCACCGAGACGGCGGTGACCGACCAAGTCCGCGCCGTGTGGCGCGACCTGCTGGAGGCCTGACCGTGCGCGCACCGGACGATCCCGCCGGCTTCATCCGCGCCAACACCCGCCTGCTGCCCGTCCCCCACGCGCCCGAGATCCGCCTGCACGTCGCCGACGAGGCGACCGATCTCTGGCAGCGGACCGAGGAGGAGTTGCAGGCGATCGGGCTGCCGCCGCCGTTCTGGGCGTTCGCCTGGGCGGGCGGCCAGGCGCTCGCCCGCTACGTCCTCGACAACCCGGACGTCGCGGACGGCGCGCGCGCGGTGGATTTCGCCTCGGGGTCCGGCCTCGTCGCGATCGCGGCGGCCCGCGCCGGGGCGCGCCACGTCGTCGCCAGCGACCTCGACCCCTTCGCCGTCGCGGCGATCGGGCTGAACGCCGCGGCCAACGGCGTCGGCGACCGCGTCGCCGCGATCGCCGACGATCTCCTCGCCACGGATCCCCGGGCCGATCTCGTCCTGGCGGCCGACGTGTTCTACGAGCGCGACCTCGCCGAGGCCGTGACCGCCTGGCTCGTTCGCCTGCAGGCGCGCGGCGTCACCGTGCTGATCGGCGATCCGGGCCGCACCTACCTTCCGCGGGACCGCCTCGACTGCCTCGCGACCTACGAGGTTCCGGTCTCGCGCGCGCTGGAGGATTCCGAGATCAAGCGCAGCCACGTCTGGCGGCTCCGCGGATGACGGATCCGCCGAGACGGTCCTGCCGGACCGCCGCCCGCGCGGCCGCGCCGAGGCTTTATCCGGCGCGGGAATGCGTTACCGTCGAATCGACCCGCGTCGCGTGCCGCGCATGCGCCAGGGTGTTCGGAGTCCCGGATCAGGGCGTGCTGCGGCGGAAGGTTTCGTGGTGAGTGTCGAGTCGAGTGTGAAGCCCAGCCGTGCCCGCGTCGTCGCCTTCTCGGGCAGCGCCAAGCGACCCTCGCGCACCCGCATCCTGGTCGAGGCCCTCGGCGCCGAACTCGGTCGCCTGCGCGGGATCGACCTCGCCGTGTACGACCTGATGGATGCCGGCCCGGGCCTCGGCGCGACGCAGCGGGACGACCTCTCGGCGCCCGCCGCGCGCCTCGTCGAGGCGATCGAGGCGGCGGACGCGCTGATCGTCGGGACGCCTGTCTACCAGGGCGGCTATGCCGGGCTGTTCAAACACGTCTTCGACTTCGTCGACCCGGCCCGGATGATCGGCATGCCGGTGGCGCTGACCGCGACGGGCGGGGGCCTGCGCCACGCCCTGGTGGTCGAGCACGGGCTCCGACCCCTGTTCGGCTTCTTCGCGGCCCACGTCGCGCCGACCTCGGTCTATGCCGGGTCCGACGACCTGGTGGACGGCCGCATCGTCGACGAGACCGTGGCGATCCGGCTGCGCGCCGCGGCCGCGGAACTCGCAGCCCTGCTCGACGTGTCGCGGACGGCCTCGTCCGGCGCATCCGGCTGACGGGAGACTCCCCCGGCCTGAGGCGGGCCCTAGATCGGAGGGGGACCACGCTCTTCCGCGAGGGATCATGTCAGGCTCTCCGCTCACGGCCGGCAAGGCGCCGACCGCGCTGCCCGCCACCTACGTCACGGCATCCGGACTGCCGCGCTACCACCCGGTCTCGCAGGCGCTGCACTGGCTGAACGCCGCCCTCGTCCTGGCGGTGCTGCCGCTCGCCTGGGTCGCGATCAGCCTGCCGCCGACACCCGCCAAGGGCAGCATGTTCGTGCTGCACAAGTCGGTCGGCCTGACGATCCTGGCGATCGTGGTCGTGCGCATCCTCTGGCGGATGATCCGGCCCGCGCCGCCGGACCCGCATGCGCCCCGGCTCCTGACGCTGATCGGGCGCGTCAACCACTTCCTGCTCTACGCGATCTTCCTGATCATGCCGATCAGCGGCTACCTGCTGAGCGCGCTGTCCGGGCGCGACACGCCGTACTTCTGGCTGTTCACGATCCCGGGACTGCCGAAGGACGACGCGACGCAGAAGATCTTCGAGTCGATCCACGTGTTCGGCCAGTGGCTCGTCTACGCCCTGGTCCTGCTGCACGTCGCCGGCACGGCGTGGCACTTGGTGATCCGCCGCGACGGTCTTCTGGAGCGGATGCTGCCGGTCCAGGACGGGCGCGGCTCGTCGCGCTGACGCGCCCGTCATCGAGCGCGCGGCCGTCGTCGCGCGGTGCGCTCAATCGACGCGGCGCAGGACGAAGGTGGTGCCGACCTCGGGATCGCGCCGCCACCGGCCGTCGCCGCTCGGGACGAGGTCGATGCTGTGGCCGCGCTTGGCGGTCAGCGTCATCCGTCCCTTCGCGTAGCGCCAGCGCACCGGATCGAACACCTCCAGGCCGCTGTCGTGGCAGCCGGGGACGATGTGCACGCCGCCGCCGACCCCGTCGAGGTTGATCCGGCAGGTATCGCGCTGCTGGAAGCGGTCGAGGGCGTAGAGCCCCGGCGCCGGCCCCGCCGAGGCGGTCGCGGCCGAGGCGGTCGGCGGCGGCTGCAGCTCGGCCGGCACCGGGGCCGCGGTCTGGAGCGGGGAGGGGGCCGGGCTCGCCGGATCCGCCGGCGCGGTCTCGGGCGCGGCGGCCGCGTCGGCCGGCCGCATCGCGACGATGTCGAGGGGAACGAGACTGTAGCGCTCGCCGCCCTCGGCCTGGGCGACGAGGCTGCGCTGGTCCGGCCGCTTGGCGAAATCGAGGACCGGGCGGACGTTGCGGTCAACGAGGCGGACGGCCCCGTCGACGAAGAGCCAGCCGGCGACCCCGTTCAGGACCGGCAGGGCCCTCCGGCATCCCGCCGGGAAGCGCAGCCGCTGCCCCGCCTCGCCGCTGTCGAGCACCAGCGTCATGACGCAGCGGCGGTTGGTGCCGTCCCGCGACAGGTCCCAGGTTCCCGGCACCTGCCCGAGCTTCTCGGGGAGGCTCGGCGGCGCGGTCGGAGCCGGGGGCGCCGCGAGCGTCTCCGCGGCCGGCGGAGGGGACGGCGGTGCGGCCTCGTCTGTGGCGGCGGGCACGTCCTGGGCGGCGGCCGGTCGGACGATCGCGGCGGTCGCGATCAGCGCCGATGCGGCCAGCAGGGCGGCCCGAGCCTGTCTCACGCGGTCGGTCTCCAGGGTGTCTCGGCGACGGGGGTCAGCGGACCCCGTCCCTCGAACCACGAGACGACGTTGTCGACCACGAGCTGGGCCATCGCCGCGCGGGTGTGCTCGGAGGCCGACCCGACATGCGGCAGCAGCACCGTGTTGTCGAGGGCGGCGAGATCCGCGGGCACGTGCGGCTCGTTCTCGAAGACGTCGAGGCCGGCGCCGAGGATCGTGCCCGCCTTCAGCGCCGCGGTCAGCGCCGCCTCGTCGACCAGGGTGCCCCGGGCGACGTTGATCAGGATGCCCTCGGGACCGAGCGCCTCCAGCACGGCCGCGTCCACGAGGTTGCGCGTGTCGGCGCCGCCGGGCGCCACCACGATGAGGATGTGGACCGCGCGGGCGAGGCCGATCAACGTATCGTGATACGTGTAGGGTATGTCGGCCTGCCGGCTGCGGCCGTGGTAGTCGATCGCGACGCCGAAGCTCTCCAGGCGGTGGGCGATCGCCCGCCCGATCCGGCCGAGACCGAGGATGCCGACCCGTCGCCCGCGCAGCGATGCCGTGAGCGGGAAGGGCGCCTTGGGCCAGTGGCCGTCCCGCAGGTAGCGGTCGGCCTGGGGGATCCGCCGCAGCGTGGCGAGGGTGAGGCCGAGGGCGAGGTCGGCGACCTCGTCGGTGAGGACGTCCGGCGTGTTGGTGACGACGATGCCGCGCCGCTGCGCCCCCGCGGCGTCGACGGCGTCGTAGCCCACGCCGAAATTCGCGATCAGCTCGAGGTTCGGCAGCCGGTCCATCAGCGCCCCGTCCACCCCGCCGCCGACGCAGAGCGCCCGGATCCGCGGGCCGATCTCGGCGAGCAGGGCCTCCGGGTTCGCGGCCTCCGCCAGCCGGTGGACCCCGTACCGCCCCGCGAAGGCCTTCTCCACCAACGGGTGCATCTTCCGGAGCAACAGGATCTCGACCGGGGCCTCAGCCATCGTTCACTCCCACGTTCGGCCGCGCGTCGGTGTCGGCCGCCTCCCCCGTCCCGGCATAGAGCCTGTGCGGGGTGGGGCGCCAGCGCGCAGGAGTGGCCGGCGGTGACAACCGCGCGGATCAGCCGGGCGGCCGTTCGGCCGGCACAGGGCTCGCCTCTTTCGAAAACCGCGCGCGATGCCTACTAAGGACCACGCATCATCGCGAGAGTTCTGCACCGACCCCAATCGCCGAAGACGAAGACCGATGACCAGCCCGCGCACCCTCTACGACAAGATCTGGGACGACCACGTCGTCGATGTCCAGCCGGACGGCTCCAGCCTCCTCTACATCGACCGGCACCTCGTCCACGAAGTGACGAGCCCGCAAGCCTTCGAGGGTCTTCGCGTGGCCGGCCGCAAGGTGCGCCATCCGGAGAAGACGTTGGCCGTCGTGGACCACAACGTCCAGACCTCGGACCGCTCGCAGGGCATCGAGGATCCCGAGAGCCGCACGCAGCTCGAGGCGCTCGCCGAGAACGTGCGAGACTTCGGCATCGAGTTCTACGACGCCCTCGACCGCCGCCAGGGCATCGTCCACATCATCGGCCCGGAGCAGGGCTTCACGCTGCCCGGCCAGACGATCGTGTGCGGCGATTCGCACACCTCGACGCACGGCGCCTTCGGGGCGCTGGCCCACGGCATCGGCACCTCGGAGGTCGAGCACGTGCTCGCCACCCAGACCTTGGTGCAGCGCAAGGCCAGGAACATGCGCGTCTCCGTCGATGGCACGCTGCCGCCCGGCGTGACCGCGAAGGACATCATCCTGGCGATCATCGGCGAGATCGGGACCGCCGGCGGCACCGGCCACGTCATCGAGTATGCCGGCGAGGCGATCCGCGCGCTCTCGATGGAGGGCCGGATGACGATCTGCAACATGTCGATCGAGGGCGGTGCCCGCGCCGGCATGGTCGCCCCCGACGCGACGACCTTCGCCTACGTGAAGGACCGCCCGAAGGCGCCGAAGGGCGCGGCCTTCGACGCGGCCCGCCGCTACTGGGAGAGCCTCGTCACCGACGCCGGCGCGCATTTCGACCGCGAGGTGCGTCTCGACGCGGCCAACCTGCCGCCGATCGTCAGCTGGGGCACGAGCCCCGAGGACGTGATCTCGATCCAGGGCCGCGTGCCGGACCCGTCCGAGATCGCCGACGAGAACAAGCGGCAGTCGAAGGAGAAGGCGCTCGCCTACATGGGCCTGACGCCGGGCACCCGGATCACCGACATCACCCTGGACCGGATCTTCATCGGCTCCTGCACCAACGGCCGCATCGAGGATCTGCGCGAGGTCGCGCGGGTCGTCGGCGACCGGAAGGTGCACGAGGGCGTCTCGGCGATGATCGTGCCGGGCTCCGGCCTCGTGAAGGCGCAGGCCGAGGCCGAGGGTCTCGACAAGATCCTGAAGGCGGCGGGCTTCGACTGGCGCGAGCCGGGCTGCTCGATGTGTCTCGGCATGAACCCGGACAAGCTGCGTCCGGGCGAGCGCTGCGCCTCGACGTCGAACCGCAATTTCGAGGGCCGCCAGGGTCCCCGCGGACGCACGCACCTCGTCTCTCCGGCCATGGCGGCGGCCGCGGCGGTCACCGGACACTTCGTCGACATCCGGGAGTGGCCGCAGGGCTGAAATCGCGATTGACGCCGGCGGCTCCGTTGCCTAAACGGAGCCGTCGCCGGCCGATGGCCGACGGCGAGCCCAGGTGGCGGAATTGGTAGACGCGCTGGTTTCAGGTACCAGTCTCGCGAGAGGTGAAGGTTCGAGTCCTTTCCTGGGCACCAAATGCCTGACAGCAGCCCGCCAACGCATTGGCGGGCTTTGTTGTTTCTGGGGTGCGGGATCCGCGGACCGAGGATGCGGGCGCCCGCCGCGACTCTCGGGCTTTCAAATCCCGACCCACTGTCCGCGTATCGGTCGCCCCGTTCGACCGACCGGCCCCGGCGCTGTGCCGCCGTTTCCTCAGATGTGGCGAGCCATGCGATCACGGGGCGGCGAGGAGGCACGGCGGTAGGAGTGGTCGTCCGGGCCTCAGGGGGCACCGTTCGACCTGGAGACCGGAACCGCGCTGCCATCCCGCGCGTAGACGAGGTCTCGACATTCCCCCAGCGAGATCACCTCGAACCGCCCGGCTCCGGCCGCGGCGGTTTTTTCGTGCCCCGCGCTGCGACAGCGCCGTGCTCGCGGCGGCGTGACGTCCCTTCGGGGATCCACGCAAACCCGCCGGCACGGCCGCGCCGGCTTCTCCCGATCACGCTGCGGTGACGCGCCGGTAGCTCGCCGCGAAAGCCTGGGCTTCCTCGTGCGTCAGGTCGGTGACCACCAGCCCCGGCGCGTAGACCGTCCAGCGGCCGTCGTTGTCCTCCGATATACGGATCTCGACCACCGCGGACCTCCTCGATTGCGAGTGGAAGCTCACCGCTACTCTCGCGAATTGTTGTCGGGGCGCAATACCTCTTAAGGTGCTGGGGTTTCCTCTGGCACGGAGACGCGGCAGCGTCCGCGGAAGCGCGTACCCCCGGCACGGGCTGCCCCGCGTGACCGCTACAGCCAGCGCTCGTCGAGATCCGTGGCGTTCCTGTCCGCGACGGGCTGCGTCTCGTCACCCTCGGCGAATACCACCACGTCGTCCGGCCCGACGTCGCGGGTCGCGTAGAAATCCCAGCGCCGGTGGATCACGCGCGGGCCGCCGAAGATCCGGTAGGCGTTCCAGTACCGGTCGTCCCGGAAGCCGACATAGTGGACGCAGCGGGTCGCCATCGGCTCACCGGAGGCGGGCCATCAGCCGGGCCAGGCGCGGCCGCAGCGGCAGCGACAGCCGGTAGGCCAGCTCGGCGACCGGCAGAATCGGCCGGACACCGAGGACGCGCAGGTCGACCAGGCGGCCGAGCCAGCGCCAGCCGGGCAGTGTCCGCCAGAGGCGCGCGAACGCGGCGGCGCCGGAGATCAGCTGCCCGTCCGCGGTCCGGACATGGAAGCGGCGCAGGGCCCGGGCTCGGTCGAGATCCGCGCCGAGCGCCGACTCGGGCGCGCCGGAGCCGACATCGACGAAGGCGAGCCGGTCCGCGCCGGCGCACCGGCGATACTGGTCGATCTCGGCGCGGCACAGCGGGCAGCCGCCGTCGTAGTAGACGCTGAGCCGCCCGTCGGAGCGATCCTCGGCCATGGCCGCGCCGGTGCTTAGGGGCTCAGTTCGCGGGCGGGCTCAGGACGAGCTTGCCCTTGAAGGGCGCGTCGGCGTTGCGCGTGCTGGTGCACGCGTACTCCTCCTGGCCGGCCTTCATCGTCCGCAGGCGCAGCGTGCCCCTGCCGTTCTGCTTGACCGTGTAGCCCTTCTCGCTGGCGACATGCACGAGGTCGCCGTCGGCGTGCAGCACGAGGCCGTTCTCGAACTGCCCGGGCGCGGTGATCGTCACCGGCGCGTCGGCGCTGCTCACGATCTTCAGCGCGACGTTGGTGTCGGCCGGAAGCTTGAGCTCGGCCGGGTCGCAGACCGGCTTGCCGTCCTTCAGGCTGATCGTCAGCTCCACGGGCGGCATCGCGTCGGTGGCGGGCGGCGGCAGGGGCTTGCCCTGAGCCAGGACCGGCCCTGCGGCCAGGACAGCGGAGAGAGCCAGGAGCGTCGCCGGTCCGCGCGCGAGTGTCAGCATGTCGATACGTCCGGATTGGAGGGGCAGCGCGCTCCGCCGAGCACACCGCCGGGAAAGGCGGCTCGGTCCGCGACGTTCCCGGGCGCAACGCCGCACCCGGTCGGATGCGAGCGATCCCGGTCGCGGCGGGAAGTTGCCCGCGGCCGCGGGCCCGGAAGCCGGGCCAGCCGGCATATCCCGGGCGCGTCGCGCGGTATAAGGACCCGCTTCGGTTTTCGGCGAGGTCGATTCGCGTGCGGTCCGGTACAAGGCTCTCCGAGCGCTGGTTCACGCTGGCGCTCTGGCTCGTCGCGCTGGTCTTCGCGTGGTTCCTGATCGGGCTCGGCTCGCTGGTCGTCGGCGATCTGCCGCAGGTTGAGCACCGCTACACTCTCGACCAGTTCCTCGACACCGACCAGGGCACGGCGTCGGCAGAGGCCCTCAAGCAGATCCGCCGGGAGCAGGACGACAACCGTCGGACGGTCGAGCAGGACCAGCTCGCCCTCGAGGCTGCGCAGGCCGCCTCCGAGGGCGCGCGCGAGACCTTCGCCAACTGGCTGAAGACCCGCGACGCCACGCAGCGGGTCGACCAAGATCCCGGGCTCATCGCGCGCACGCAGCAGCTCGATGCGCTGAAGGCCGCCGAGCGCACCATCGAGGAGCGGCTCGCGGCCCTGGCGCGGACGGGGCTCGACCTGTCGGAGCGTGAGGCGGCGCAGCTGCGCGTGGACACCGACCTGCGGGCCGCCGCGCAGACGCGCCTCGACGCGGCCGAGCGCGGCCAGGAGCTGCGCGTCTTCGGCTATCGCCTCGCCCTGACGCTGCCGCTGCTGGCCCTCGCCGGATGGCTCCTGCTCACGCGCCGCCGCACCCGCAACTGGCCCTTCGTGTGGGGCTTCGCCTTCGCGGCGGCCTTCGCGTTCTTCGTCGAGCTCGTGCCCTACATGCCGAGCTACGGCGGCTACGTGCAGTACGGCGTCGGCGTGATCGTCACCCTGGTCGCGGGCCGGGCGGCGATCAACGCGCTGCACGCCTACCGCGCCCGGCAGGCCGTGGTGGAGGCGCGCCCGGACGCCGAGCGGCGGACCGAGATCGCCACCGACCAGGCCCTGGCGCGCCTCGCCAAGAAGGCGTGCCCGGGCTGCGAGCGGCCAATCGCCCTCGACGACGCGAGCACGAATTTCTGCCCCCATTGCGGGCTCGGCATCTTCGCGCACTGCCCGTCCTGCGCGCAGCGCAAGAGCACCTTCGAGCGCTTCTGCCGGGCCTGCGGCACCCGGAGCCCGGATCTCGCGAGCGAGGCGCCCTGAGGCCGCCCGGGCACGCGGGCACGCCTCAGGCGTTGTCGCCCCGGATCGCCGCGATGACCGCGTCGGTGACCTGACGGGTCGTCGCCGTGCCGCCGAGGTCCGGCGTGTGCAGGTTCGGATCCGCGGTGACCCGCTCGACCGCGCGCATCAGCCGGTCGGCCGCCGGCTTCTCGCCGAGGTGATCCAGCATCTGGCACGCCGTCCAGAAGGTCGCGACCGGGTTGGCGATACCCTTGCCGGCGATGTCGAAGGCCGAGCCGTGGATCGGCTCGAACATCGACGGGTAGGTCCGCTCCGGGTTGATGTTGGCGGTCGGCGCGATGCCGAGCGACCCGGCGAGCGCCGCCGCGAGGTCCGACAGGATGTCCGCGTGCAGGTTCGTCGCCACGATCGTGTCGAGGGTCTCGGGCTTCGTCACCATGCGCATCGTCATGGCGTCGACCAGCATCTTGTCCCAGGTCACGTCCGGGAAGTCCTTCGCGACCGCGGCGGCGATCTCGTCCCACATCACCATGGCGTGGCGCTGGGCGTTGGACTTGGTGACCACGGTGAGCAGCTTGCGCGGACGGGAGCGGGCGAGCTCGAACGCGTAGCGGATGATCCGGTCGACCCCCGAGCGGGTCATCATCGAGACGTCGGTGGCGACCTCGTTGGGATGGCCCTGGTGGACCCGTCCGCCGACGCCGGCATACTCGCCCTCCGAGTTCTCCCGCACGATCACCCAGTCGAGCTCCGGACCCGAGACGTTGCGCAGCGGGCTGGTGATGCCCGGCAGGATCCGGGTCGGACGGACGTTGGCGTACTGGTCGAAGGGCTGGCAGATCGCGAGCCGCAGGCCCCAGAGGGTGATGTGGTCGGGCACGTCCGGCGCCCCGACCGCGCCGAAGAAGATCGCGTCGTGGTTCCGGATCTGGTCGCGGCCGTCGGCCGGCATCATCGCGCCGTGCCTCTTGTAGTAGTCCGATCCCCAATCGAAATGGTCGAACTGGAAAGCGAAGGAGCCGGTCTTCTCGGCCAGCGCATCGAGCACCTCGATGCCGGCGGCGATGACCTCGACGCCGATGCCGTCCGCGGGGATGGCCGCGATGGTGTAGGTCTTCGTCATGGGTGTCTTCTCGTGTGTCTTCGGTGGCGAGACGAGAAAGCGAGCGCGTGACGGTGGGCGCGGGCTCCGTGTCCGGATCGGGACGTGTAACGTTTTGTGACACTGTGCAGTTTCGCGTTGCCGTGCCGCCGGCCGCCCCTATGCTCGCCCCATGCACGAGGGCACCACCATCGCCATCGTCGAGGACGATCCCGACATCCGCGCCCTGCTCGCCGGCTACCTGGAGGGCGAGGGGTTCCGCGCCGTCGCCCTCGACGGCGGCGCGGCCCTCGACCGCCTGATCGCGGCGGGCCCCGCGCCCGACCTCGTCGTCCTCGACTGGATGCTGCCCGGCGAGGACGGCCTCTCCATCTGCCGCCGCCTCCGCGACGCCGGTGGCCCGCCCGTCGTGATGCTGACCGCCAAGGACGAGGACATCGACCGGGTCCTCGGCCTGGAGATGGGCGCCGACGACTACGTCTCGAAGCCGTTCAACCCGCGGGTCCTGCTGGCCCGGATCCGCGCGGTCCTGCGACGGGCCCACGGCGTCGGCGGCCAGCCGGCCGCGGCCGCCTCCGAGCGTCTCAGTGTCGCCGACCTCGTCGTCGATCTCGCGGCCCGCACGGTGATCACCGGCGATCCCGCCGCCGAGATCCCGCTGACCAGCGCCGAGTACGACCTGCTCCACTGCTTCGTCACCCGGCCGCAGCGGGTGCTCTCGCGCGACCAGCTCCTCGACTGGACCCGGGGCCGGACCGCCGACGCCTTCGACCGCACCATCGACGTCCAGGTCAGCCGCCTGCGGCACAAGCTCGACGCCTCGGGCAGTCAGGCCGCGTCCCTGCTCAAGACCGTGCGCAATGCCGGCTACATCCTGGCCGCCCCGGTCCGCTCCGGAACGCCGTGATGGGCCGCGTCGGGCTCCTCGGGCGCATCATGCTGCTCCTGCTCGGCGCCCTCTCCCTGCTCGTCCTCGCCACCGTGGCCCTGGATCACTGGCAGCGCCGGGAGGAGCGGCTGCCCGCGGGCTCGCGCTTCCCGCGGGTCGACCAGGCCGCCGGCATCATGACGCTGCTGCGCGACGCGGATCCCGCCCAGAGGCCGGCCATCCTGAAGGCGGTCAGCGGCGAGGTGCTGCGGGCCGAGATCGTCGACGCGCCGCCCGACACCGTCGACCTGATCCGCGAGCCCCGCCTGGAAACCCGGATCCGGCGGATGACGGCCGAGCCGGCCGACCGCGTCCAGGCCTACACCGATGCCGCCCTGCTGCGCCGCGGCGTCGATCCGGCCAACATCGCGCAGGCCGAGCGCACCGGGCCGGTCGGCCGCCTCGCGCTGGCGACCTACCGGCTGCCCGACGGCCGGTACGCGGTGATCAGCGCGGCCGAGCATCGCCGCTCGCTCATGCCGTGGCTGTTCGGCCAGCCGCTGAGCCTCTGGGTGGCGGTGCTCGGCGCCGCGGCGGCCGGTCTCGTCCTGGTCGGCACGCGCCACGAACTCGCGCCGCTGCGCCGCCTGACCGACGCGGTCTCCCGGTTCGACGGCCGCGCCCCGGAGCGGGTGAGCGCGCCCCGGGGGGCGCCCGAGATCCGGCGTCTCGCCCAGGCAGTGCAGGGCATGCAGGAGCGGATCGCCGGCCTCATGGCCGAGCGCTCGCTGCTGATCGGCGCCATCTCGCACGACCTCAAGACCTACCTGACGCGGCTGCGCCTCCGCGCCGAGGTGGTGGCGGAGCCGCTGCTCCGGGACAAGCTCGTGGCGGATCTCGACGCCATGACCGAGCTGATCGAGGCGTCCCTGGGTTTCGCCCGCGGCACCGCCGTCGAGGCGACCCGGGCGCCGGTGGATCTCGCCGATCTCGTCGCCGTCGAGGTGGCCGAGCACGCCGCCCAGGGCGCCACGATCAGCCTGACCGGCGAGGAGGTACGGGACGCCACCGTGGCCGGCGACGCGGTCGCCCTGCGCCGGGTCGTGGCCAACCTGATCGGGAACGCCGTCAAGTTCGGGCGCTCCTCGGTGGCGGTGGCGGTCAGCCGGGCCGGGACGGTCTGCCGGATCGTCGTCGAGGATGACGGGCCGGGCATTCCCGAGGCGGAGCGGACGGCGGTGTTCAGCCCGTACTACCGGGTCGAGCGCTCGCGCAGCCGGCAGACCGGCGGGACAGGCCTGGGCCTCGCCATCAGCCGGCAGATCGCCGAGGCCCACGGCGGCACGGTGGTGGCGGAGGCCGGCGCGGACGGCGGCGCGCGGCTCGTCGTGACCCTGCCGAGCCTGTCCTGACGGCGGGCCGCAACGGGCCCGCAACCGGCCGTTACACATCGTTACAGGACGGCGCTCCCCGGTCACATCCGGGCAGCGCGCGCCGACCAACCTTCGCTCACACGCCGCGGCGGATCCTCCGCCCCGGCGGCGGCGGCCGGCCCCGGGCCGGGCCGCCGGACCGAGCAGAAGGAGATCACCGATGCTGAAGGTTCTCGCTCCCGCCGCCCTCCTCGTGAGCCTCGCGGTGCCCGCCTCGGCGCTGCCGCTGGTGCAGGACGCCGTCTCCGACGGCGCCGACGGCGCCCGGATCACCCAGGTCTACGGCGGCTGCGGTCCCTACGGCCATCGCGGCCCGTACGGCGGCTGCCGCACCGGCGGCCAGTGGGGCGGCTACATCCGCGGCCGCTCGTGCCCGGCGGGCTTCCACATCGGCCCCTACGGCCGCCGCTGCTGGCCGAACTGAGACGCCGGGACGCTCGATCGCGTCCCCCGTTCCGCGTCCGGCCCCGCGGCCGGACTCCCGTGGAGACACTCCCGGAGTTGAGTCATGATCCGCACTCTCGTCCTGCCCGTGGCGCTCGCCGCGGGGGTCCTGTTGGCCGGCTCGAGCGCCGAGGCGCGCGACGGCTGCGGGCCCGGCTTCCACCGCAACGTCTACGGCTGGTGCCGGCCGAATCTGGGCTACAGGCCGTTCGTCTACGTCCCGGTCTATCCGCGCGTCGGCTACCGGTGGCACTACGGCTACCGCTGGCACCGACGCTTCGCGTGGGGCGGCGGCTATCGCTGGGGCGGCTTCCGCCATGCCGGCTGGCATGGGGGATGGCGCGGCGGCTGGCATCGGGGCTGGCACGGGGGCTGGCAGCACGGCGGCTGGCACCATCGCTGGTGAGCCCGGGGCGGATCCGGCCGCGCCCGTCCGCTACGGCAGGACCAGGCCGGAGGCCGCGTAGGTCAGGGCCGCGACAAGGGCCGCGGCCGGCATCGTGATCACCCAGGCGATCACGATGCCCTGCGCGACGTTCCAGCGGACCGCCGAGACCCGGCGCGCGGCGCCGACGCCGACGATGGCGCCCGTGATCGTGTGGGTTGTCGAGACCGGGATGCCGAAGGCCGTCGCGGCGAACAGCGTCGCGGCGCCGCCGGTCTCGGCGCAGAATCCCTGCATGGGCGACAGCCGCGTGATCTTCGACCCCATCGTGTGGACGATGCGCCAGCCGCCCATCAGGGTGCCGAGGGCCATGGCGGTCTGGCAGGACAGCACCACCCAGAGGGGCACGTGGAACGCCCCGCTCTCGCCGTGGGCGTAGAGCAGGGCCGCGATGATGCCCATGGTCTTCTGGGCGTCGTTGCCGCCGTGGCCGAGGGAGTAGAGCGAGGCCGAGACGAACTGCAAGCCCCGGAACACGCGGTCCACGGCGTGCGGCGTCGAGCGGACGAAGATCCACGAGACCGCCAGCATCAGCAGCAGCCCGAGGGCGAAGCCCAGGGCCGGCGAGAGGACGATGGCGGCGCTGGTGGCGATGACGCCGGGCCAGACGATCACGCCGACCCCCGCCTTGGCGATGCCGGCGCCGAGCAGGCCCCCGATCAGGGCGTGGGAGCTGGAGGACGGGATGCCGGCGTACCACGTGACCAGGTTCCACGTGATGGCGCCGCCGAGCGCGCCCATGATGACCCGGTCGTCCACCGTCGCGACGTCGATGATGCCCGAGCCGACCGTGCCGGCGACGTGCAGGCCGAAGACCAGGAAGGCCACGAAGTTGAAGAACGCCGCCCAGAACACGGCGTAGCGGGGCGCCAGCACCCGCGTCGACACGATCGTGGCGATGGAGTTCGCGGCGTCGTGCAGCCCGTTCAGGAAGTCGAAGACCAGGGCGAGGACGATGAGGACGACGAGGAGCGTCACGCGGCGACCTGCGGCTCAGACATGTTCGACGACGATGCTGCTGATCTGGTTCGCCACGTCCTCGAACCGGTCCATGACCTTCTCCAGGTGGCCGTACAGCTCGGACCCGACGAGGAAGGCCATGGGGTCCCGCCCCGAGGCCTTGAACAGGGCCTTCAGCCCGTCATTGTGCAGGTCGTCGGCCCGCCCCTCCAGCTCGATGACGCGCTCGGTCAGGCTGTTCAGCGCGGCGGCGTTCTCGCCGAGGGCGCGCAGCTTCGGCAGCGCCTTGGCGGTGACCTGCGCGGCCTCCTGGATGACCGCGCCCATCTCGCGCATCGCCGGCTCGAAGGTGGTCACCTCGAAGAGCTGGACCGCCTTGGCGGTCTTGAGCATCTGGTCGATGGCGTCGTCGAGGGAGCCGACCAGGGCCTGGATGTCGCCGCGGTCGAACGGGGTGATGAAGGTCCGGCGGACCGCCAGCAGCGCCTCGCGGGTGATCCCGTCGGCCGCGTCCTCGTGGGCCGCGATCGCCGCGTAGGCCGCCGGGACGGCCTGAGTCCCGTCGAGAAGGCCTCGCAGGGCGGCCGCGCCGTCCTCGAGCGTCCGCGCGTGACGCTCGAAGAGATCGAAGAACCGGTCCTCCCGCGGCATCAGGGCGCGAAACCAAGCCAGCATGGCGTGTCCGGATCGAGAGGTCGGCGCGGCGGCCGGGTGCGGCGGCACCCGGCAAGCACAACGGGCGAGAGCGCCGACCCGATCCGGGAGCCGGCAAACAATCTGCCGGCGGGGCGGCGCCGGCCGGCGCCGCTCAGCGGACCGGGCTGGCGGCGGCGTGGAGCCAGCCGAAATCCACCGGGTAGCCGAGCCCGTGCAGCATCTTGACCCGCTTCCAGGAGGCCGACCGCGCCGCGGCCGCGTCCTGCCCGGCGTCGATCTCGGCGCTCTCCATCTCCTGGAGCTCGCGGGTCAGCGACTCGCGCAGGCCTGCGGCCTTCATGTTGCCGAGCGCGGCGGTGAAGGCCTGCTCGGCGATCCGAACCTGATCACAAATCTGACGCACGCTCATCAGTACCGATCCCTCCAGCCCGGCGTGAACACTGCATTTCCGCAGTGAACAGGTAGCTATCACGCGCGCCGGCGGCGGGAGATGTACGTCTTTGGTGCAGCGCTAGTCACCGCATGGGGAGCAGGCCGGGGCGCCGCATCGTCCGCGGCGGACGCGCCCAGCGCCGCTTGCGCCCGAAGGTGCGGCGCGGATCGGCGAGGCGCGCGTCCATCTCCATCTTGCGACCCAACCGCGGCTGGACGCTGGCGCCGATCGCCACCAGCGCGGCCGAACCGATCAGCGCGACGAGTACCGCACCCCAGAACACGCTCTCGAACATCAGGCACTCCCGGTCTGGAGCCCCGCCGCGGACCGTTACGGACTGCGGACGATTGCTGATGAAGCTAGACCATTCCCGCGAATGTAATCAACGCCCTGTATCGCTGGGTATTCAACTGTCGACAACTGATTGCGCCCACCCGAGACATCCGCGCGCGTGACGGGCGTCCCGTCCTTGCGCGGGATCAATGCGCGCCCGGCCCCGGTCTCCCACGATCCCCGCGCCCAACCGGAGCCCGGACCATGCGCCTCTATCGCGTCACCTTCTACAAGACCGTCGCGGACGATACCGGCCACGAGCACCGGGTGCGGCAGCGCGCGATCCTGGTCCGGGCACAGTCGGAGGTGTCGGCCGTCTGGCAGGCCAAGGCGCTGCTCTGCGCGGGGGCCCGCGTGGTCGACTGGCGCCTGCGCGCCGACAGCTGCGAGGTCGCCGCCCTGCCGGCCGCCGCCTAGGTCGACCGGACCTGCCGGCGCCGGGAGCGGCCCGGATCCGCGCCGGCCATCGACGTCTCACCCGAGCCCGTCCCTCTCGCTTCCGGGACGTGCGGGTGGATCCGAGACGACGGGGTGAGGCCTCCGCGCTCGGCCTCGTGACCCGGACGGCGCCCCGGCCGAAGCGTCAGCGGGTGCGGCACCGCACGCCGCGGGACCGGGCCCGTCCCGCTGCGGCCCCATTCCGCTGCGACACGGCCCCGGTCGGCGAGGCGATCGCCAGCGCCCGCTCCCTCTGCCTCGCGGTGGCGGCGACGATCCCGACGCCGGACCCCGCTCCCCGCCGAGCCCGCCTCGGCGGGCCGGGCCGATCGGGGCGGATTTTACCAAGCGTTCATCCTCCGGGTGTCCGATCCGGAGGGTCACAGGCGGGAAAGCGGAAGCGATGCCGAGCGAGACGAACCGAGCGATTCAGGATGCCCCGGCGCAGGAGCCGATCCTGGAACTGTGGCGCATCCTCGCCCTGGCGCTCATCGTCGCGGCCGGCATGCTGTTCGTCCATCTGGTCGTTCCCGCCGAGGCCGACGCGTCGGCGGCACCGCTCACGACGGTCCAGAAAGCGGCCAGCCACAACCCGCGGTGAGGCGCGCGGCCCCGGAGGGCGACCGACGCGGCGCCTGAGCGACGCGGTCCGCTGAAACGGCGCGGCGGACGACCGGTCAGCCCGGACCGGGCATCACCCGGCGAAGCCTCGGCGGCGCGCGAGGCGCCGCGTCACTGCATCGGCAGCGGCACCGCCTCCACGGCGACGTCGCCGATGCCCCGGGCGGCGAGGGCCGCGCGCAGGGCGTCGGTCAGGCAGGTGCCGGCCGTGAAGGCGCCGAGCGCCGAGCCGTGCCGGTCCGCCTCGCGGGGGAGGGGGCCGATCAGCTGCACGACGCGCCGAGCGATGGCGGGCGCCGGGTCGATCCAGGTCACCGGCCAGGGCGCGACCGCCTGGAGGCGCGGCAGCAGCAGCGGATAGTGGGTGCAGGCGAGGCAGACCACGTCGGTGCGCCGCCCGTCCGCCTCGGTGACGAAGCAGGGGGCGATCTCGGCGGCGAGGGTGGCGTCGTCCACCGGCGCGCCCGCGAGCTCGGTCTCCGCGAAGCCGGCGAGGTTCTGCGAGCCGACCAGCGTCACCGCGCAGGAGCCCGCGTAGGTCGCGATCAGGTCGTGGGTGTAGGAGCGCGCCACCGTGCCGGGCGTCGCCAGCAGGGTCACGAGCCGCGAGCGCGTCGCCTCGGCGGCGGGCTTGATCGGCGGGACCACCCCCACGAAGGGCGTCGTGAAGCGCTGGCGCAGCGCCGGGAGCACCAGCGTCGAGGCGGTGTTGCAGGCGATGACCACGAGGTCGGGCCGGTGGGTCGCGACCAGGCGCTCCATCACGGTGAGGACGCGGGCGACGAGGGTCGCCTCCGAGAGCCGGCCGTACGGGAAGGCGGCGTCGTCGCCGACATAGACGTAGCGGGCATCCGGGCGGGCGCGCCGCACCGCGTCGAGGACGGTCAGGCCGCCGAGGCCGGAATCGAACACCAGGATGGTCGGCTCTGCGGCGCAGCGCAGAGCGGCGGCGGACAGGCTGGCCCCGGCCATCAGATCGATCCGCATGAGAACCCCGGACTCCTCGAAGAGCGTCCCAAAATCTCGGCAGCGAGGGTTAAGGCGGTGTCACTGCGGCGAGAGAAAGACCCGTGATCCCCAACCCGTTCCGTTAACCGGCGCGCCGACGCGGCGAAGAGGCCCGGTGGGCCGAGCGGCGACCGCGCGCCGACCAGGCGCACGCGAAGCCGCCGCGTCCGCTCTTGCAGAGGTTGTCGGAACACGGCCGGAACATATCTTCTGCGCGCCGGCCGGGGTCGAGAAGACGGTTCTCGGTCAGGCCCGAAAAAAGGGATCATCGTCATGGCAGCGACAGCCGCACTGCGCCCGGACGAGAGACGCGACCCCGCGGCACCGGCCTTCCCGCCGCCGCACGTCACGGCCCGGCCGATCGACCGGGCCGCCTGGATCGCCGCCTACCGGCAGGTCCGGAGCGAGACCGAGCGCCGCGCCGCGCCGCTCTCGCCGGAAGACCAGCAGGTCCAGTCGATGGCCGATGCCAGCCCGACCAAGTGGCACCGGGCGCACGTCACGTGGTTCTTCGAGCAGTTCCTGCTGCGGGAGCACCTGCCGGGCTACGCGATCTACGACGCGCGGCTGCACTACCTGTTCAACTCGTACTACGTGGCGGCCGGTCCCCGTCAGCCGCGCATCCAGCGCGGCATGATCACCCGCCCGACCATGGCGGAGGTCGCGGCCTACCGCGCCCATATCGACCGGGCGGTCGAGGCCCTGCTGGGCCAGGCCTCCGAGCGCGCGCTCGAGGCGGTGCTGCCGATCCTGGAGATCGGCCTCTACCACGAGCAGCAGCACCAGGAGCTCCTCCTCACCGACATCCTGCACGCCTTCGCGCAGAACCCGCTGAACCCGGCCTACGACCCGGACTGGCGCTTCCCGAAGGCGGCGGCGCAGGCCGGCCAGGTCGCCCTCGACCGCGCGATCGCGTGGATCGGGCATGCGGGCGAGGGGTTCTCCTTCGACAACGAGTCGCCCCGGCACGAGACGCTGATCCCGGCCGGCCGCCTCGACCGGGCGCTGGTGACGAACCGCCAGTGGCTCGCCTTCATGGAGGATGGCGGCTACGCCAAGCCGGAGCTGTGGCTCTCCGACGGCTGGTATGCCGGGCCGGCGGAGGGCTGGGAGGCCCCCGGCTACTGGCGCCGGGACGGGGAGGGGTGGGCGACCATGACGCTGGGCGGCGAGCGCCCGGTGGATCTCGACGCCCCCGTCACCCATGTCAGCTACTACGAGGCCGACGCCTACGCCCGCTGGGCCGGCCGCTTCCTGCCGACCGAGTTCGAGTGGGAGGTCGCGGCCCGCGACGGCGGCCTGCCGGACGCCTTCGGCCTCGTCTGGCAATGGACCCGCAGCGCCTACGTCCCCTACCCGGGGTACCGGCCGCTCCCGGGGGCTCTCGGCGAGTACAACGGCAAGTTCATGGCCAACCAGTTCGTGCTGCGGGGCTCGTCGGTGGCGACCCCAGAGGGCCATGCCCGGCTGCCGTACCGCAACTTCTTCTATCCGCACCAGCGCTGGCAGTTCACCGGCCTGCGCCTCGCCGACGCCGCCTGACGCGCCCCGGAGCCGCCCTTGACCATCAAGCCCACCTTCGCCGACGCGACGCCGGTCACGCTGGACGCGCCGCCGCTGAGCTTCCTCGACGACGTCCGCGCGGGCCTGTCCAAGCCCCAGAAGGCCCTGTCGCCGAAATACTTCTACGACGAGGCCGGGTCCGCGCTGTTCGAGGCGATCACCCGGCTCCCGGAATACTACCCGACCCGGACCGAGATCGGCATCCTCGACGCCTGCGGGCCCGAGATCGCCGCGCTGCTGCCGGCCCACGCGGCGCTGGTGGAGTTCGGCAGCGGCTCGACCGTGAAGCTGCGCCGTCTCCTGCGCCACCTCGACACCCTCGCGGCCTACGTGCCGGTGGACGTCTCCGGCGAGTTCCTGCGCGGGCAGGCGGAGGTCCTGCGGGGCGACTTCCCGGACCTGCGGGTCGAGCCGGTGGTGGCCGACTTCACCCGCGACTTCGACCTGCCGGACAGCCTGAACGGCCTGCCGCGCGCCGGGTTCTTCCCGGGCTCGACCATCGGCAACTTCGACCCGCACGAGGCCGAGGCGCTGCTGCGCCGGTTCGGGCGGATCCTGGGGCCGGGCGCCCACATGATCGTCGGCGTCGACCTCGTGAAGGACCCGGCGGTGCTGGAGACCGCCTACGACGACGCGCAGGGCGTGACGGCGGCCTTCAACCTCAACCTCCTGACCCGGATCAACCGGGAGCTCGCCGGCCGCTTCGAGCCCGGCGCGTTCAGCCACCGGGCGGTGTTCAACACCGACGCCTCGCGGATCGAGATGCATCTCGTCGCCCGCGACGCCCAGGCGGTGCGGGTCGGCGCCGACACCTTCGCGTTCGCAGCGGGCGAGACGATCCACACCGAGAGCAGCTACAAATACACGCCGGCCACGTTCCGCGCGCTGACCGAGCGGGCGGGCTGGACGTGGCTGACGGTCTGGACCGACCCGGACCAGCTGTTCTCGGTCCACGCGCTCCGGCTGGACTGAGCGGGGCCGGGCGGGGCACGCGAACCCATGCGCTTCGGCCCGCGCTGGTTCCTGCTGGTGGCGCCCGCCCTGGGGGCCCTGGCGGGGCTCCTCTACGGGGTGATCTTCGGGATCGCCCCGCTGACCGGGACGGCGATCCGCGGCGCGATCATCGGCACGCCGATCCTGCTCTACGAGCGCCAGCTGCTGGCGCCGCGCCTGCGCGACCGCATCCGCGGCCTTGCGACGCCGCTGTTCCTGCTCGCCACCGTGGCGCTCTACATCGCGCTGATCGTGGTCGGGAACGCGGTCGCCAGCACGGTGCTGAACCAGCTGTTCCGCTTCATGTACAGCGAGCGGAACGCGATGCTGATGTCGCAGTCCGGCCTGCTCTACGCGCTCGGCATCTCGGCCCTGGTGGTATTCGTGTTCCGGGTCCGCGACCTGATCGGCCCCGGCGTCTTCGCCAACCTGCTGATCGGGCGCTACCACCGGCCGATCAGCGAGGAGCGGATCTTCCTCTTCCTCGACGTGACCGGATCGACGCGCTTCGCCGACCGCCACGGCGACCGGGCGGCGCAGGCCTATCTCGGGCAGGTGTTCAACGCCCTGGCGCTGCCGGTGGCGCGCGCCCGCGGCTCCATCGACGACTACGTCGGCGACCTGGCGCTGGTGACCTGGACGATGGAGCGGGGCCTGCGCGACGCCGCCTGCCTGCGCTGCGTCTTCGCGTTCCAGGAGCGCCTCGCCGCCGAGGCGGAGAGCTGGCGCGGCCGCTTCGGGCAGGTGCCGCAGTTCCGCGCCGCGCTGCATTGCGGTCCGGTCGTGACCGCCGAGATCGGGCTGGAGCGGCACAAGATCGCGTATTTCGGCGACGTCGTGAACACGACGGCCCGGCTGGAGGCCCTGTCGAAGACCTTGGGCGTCGACGTCCTCGTCTCGGCCGACCTCCTCGCCCGGCTCGGCCCGCTGCCGGACGACCTCGTGGCGGAGGATCTCGGAGCCCACGCCCTGCGCGGCCGCGCCGAGCCCATGGCGGTGGCGGCGATCCGGCGCCGGGCCACCGTCGCGGCACCCGCGCGACCGCTGCCGAGCCGCGCCGCGACCGCGTGAACCGCCGCGGCGACGGGCCCGTCAGGCGCCGAGCGCCTTCAGCACCGCGCGGGCCGCGCGCTCGCCGTCGAGGGTCGCCCCGCCCACCGTCATGGCACCGCCGCCCGCCAGCGCCTCCCCGGCGAAGAACACGCGCCCGCCGACCGGCGCGCGCAGGCGGTCGCGGGCCTCCGCGTGGCCGGGGGCGGCGATCGAGTAGGAGCCCCGGGCGTGCGGGTCCGTCCACCAGCCGGCGAGGCTCCCGGCCTGGACGGCGCTGCGGGCGCCGCCGCCGAGGACCGCGACCAGGCGCTCGGTGGCGAGCGCCACCGCCTCCGTCTCTCCGGCCCGGCACAGGTCGCGCGCGAGGTCGCCGCCGAGATTGGCCACCGCCAGGGACCGGCCGAAGGGCTGCATCTCGAAGTAGATCGTCGGGCCGGCCGTCGCCACCGAGACCGCGTCGCCGAGGTCGGCGCCGTCGAGGCGCGCGGGGTCGAGGCGCAGGCCGATCTTGGTGTAGGCGCCCATCGACAGGCCGTCGAGCGCCGTCCGGGCGGCGTCCGGCAGGTCCGGCGCGAACGCCACGGCCCCGGCCTTCAGCACGCCGACCGGCACCGTGACGATGGCGGCGGCGGCCGCGATCGTGCCCCGCGCCGTCTCGACCCGGACCCCGCGGCCCGACCAGTCGATCGCCCGCACGGGGCAGCCGAGGCTGACCGGCAGGTCGGCGAAGTGCCGCGCCACGAGGTCGCCGTAGCCGTCGATCCAGAGGTCGGAGCCGGACCAGAGCCGGTCGTAGTCCACGGCCGAGACCCGCTCGGGATCCTCGCCGAGGGAGAGCCGGCTCAGGCCGGCCGCCGCCAGGGCGGCGTCGGGGCCGCCGGCCCGGGCCGCCTCCGCCAGGGACGGGTCGCCGCCCTTCGGGGCGAGCAGCGCGTCGAGGCCGGAGAAGCCGGCGCGCCGCTGCGCCGCCTCGGCGGCGGTGGCGGGACGGCCGTCGACGACGAGCCGGCGCGCCCAGCCGTCCTCGCGGGCGACGTGCGCCCCGGCCGCCCGGGCGATGGGCGCCCAGGGATTGCGCTCGGCCCAGTGGATGTACTCGGCGCCGGCGTCGAACCGGCACGCGGCGCCGAGCGCCCGGTCGGTGAAGGCGCGGCCTCCGATCCGGTCCCGGGCCTCGACGAGGGTGAAACTCTGCCCGGCCGCCCGCAGGAGGGCGGCGGCCGCGAGCCCCGCGGCCCCGGCGCCGACGACGACCACGGATCCGCCGCCGGCGCGGGCCCGGAGGGCCGGCATCGCCAGGAGGGGGGCGGCGAGCAGCGATCGACGGGTCGGTGTCATGGGCGCGCCCGCTCGGAACCGTCTCCGGAGGCGTCGCCTCCTGCGTCCGGACAGGGGCGGCGCGCTAGCCGCGCGCGCCCTGGGGACCCGAACGCTTCTCCATCATGGCCTTGACCTGCATCAGCTGGTCCCAGACCTGGCCCGGCGAGGTGCCGAAGAAGTCGAAGCCGGCGGCGATGCCCCAGTAGATGCCGAAGCAGATGAACGGCACGAGCACCCAGGCCAGCACCTCCTCGCCGCGGCGGCGCCGCTGGCGACGCCGGCGCCGCTCCTCGCGCCGGGTGAGCTTCTTGGGGGGCGCCGGCTGCGCGACGGGGGACAGAGGTCCCTCGTGCAGGTTGTCAGTCATCGGGCGCCTCCTCGCCGCGGCGCATGCGCGTCGCGGCGGTCATAGACCGGCGGCCCCCGAGTCCGGAAGGCCGCCGGCCGGCCTGCACACCATTAGGCGCGCACGAGTGGCACCTTCGGCACGGTCCGGACGCCGCCGCCCGAGCTGCCGCCGCCGCCCTTGTTGTCCTTCGGCGTCTTCTTCCGGGCCGCGGTGCGGGGCTTGGCGCGCTTGTGGCGCTTGGCGGCGTTGGTCACGTCCTTCTCGGGCTTGGGCGTCACGGGACCCGCCGGGAAGTCGAAGCCCAGGCTGTCCTTGGCGCCGGCCTTGGCCTCGCCGTCCTCCGGCTTGCGGACGACCACGCGGACCGCGCCGCCGTCTTTCAGCTTGCCGAACAGGACCTCGTCGGCGAGCGGCGTCTTGATGGTCGACTGGATCAGCCGGGCCATCGGGCGCGCGCCCATCGCGTCGTCGTAGCCGTGCTCCACCAGCCAGTCCCGGGCCTCGTCGGAGAGCTCGATCGTGACGTTGCGGTCGGCGAGCTGCGCCTCGAGCTGGAGGACGAACTTGTCCACCACCTTCGCCACCACGTCCTTCGGCAGGTGGCCGAACGAGATGATCGCGTCGAGCCGGTTGCGGAATTCCGGCGCGAACAGCCGGTTGATCGCCTCGACGTCGTCGCCGGAGCGCTTCGACTGGGTGAAGCCGTAGGCCGCCTTGGCCAGGTCCGAGGCGCCCGCGTTCGACGTCATGATGATGATGACGTTGCGGAAATCGACCTGCTTGCCGTTGTGGTCGGTCAGCTTCCCGTGGTCCATCACCTGCAGCAGGATGTTGAACAGGTCCGGATGCGCCTTCTCGATCTCGTCGAGGAGCAGCACGCAGTGCGGGTGCTGGTCGATCCCGTCGGTGAGCAGGCCGCCCTGGTCGAAGCCCACGTAACCGGGGGGCGCGCCGATCAGGCGGCTCACCGTGTGGCGCTCCATGTACTCCGACATGTCGAAGCGCAGCATCTCGACGCCGAGCGAGGCGGCGAGCTGCTTGGCGGCCTCGGTCTTGCCGACGCCGGTCGGGCCCGCGAACAGGTACGAGCCGATCGGCTTGTCCGGGTCGCGCAGGCCGGCCCGGGCCAGCTTGATCGCCGAGGTCAGGGCCTCGATGGCGTTCGGCTGTCCGTAGACCACGCGCTTCAGGTTCTCGGTCAGGTGCTGGAGCACCACCGCGTCGTCCTTGGAGACGGTCTTCGGCGGGATCCGGGCCATCGTGGCGATGGTCGCCTCGATCTCCTTGATGCCGATGGTGCGCTTGCGGCGCGCCTCCGGCACCAGCATCTGCGAGGCGCCGGTCTCGTCGATCACGTCGATCGCCTTGTCGGGCAGCTTGCGGTCGTTGATGTAGCGGGCCGACAGCTCCACCGCGGCCTTCACGGCCTCGGTCGTGTACTTGAGCTTGTGGAACTCCTCGAAGTACGGCCGCAAGCCCTTCACGATCTCGATCGTGTCGGGGATCGACGGCTCGTTGACGTCGATCTTCTGGAACCGGCGGACCAGGGCGCGGTCCTTCTCGAAGTACTGGCGGTACTCCTTGTAGGTGGTCGAGCCGATGCAGCGCAGCGTGCCGGACGCCAGGGCGGGCTTGAGCAGGTTCGACGCGTCCATGGCCCCGCCCGAGGTCGCACCGGCGCCGATCACCGTGTGGATCTCGTCGATGAACATGATGGCGTTCGGGTGCGCCTCGATCTCCTTCATCACCTGCTTGAGGCGCTCCTCGAAGTCGCCCCGGTAGCGGGTGCCAGCGAGCAGCGTGCCCATGTCGAGGGAGAAGACGGTCGCGTCGGCGAGCACCTCCGGCACCTCGTGCTGGATGATCTTGCGCGCCAGACCTTCGGCGATCGCGGTCTTGCCGACGCCGGGATCGCCGACCAGCAGCGGGTTGTTCTTCTGCCGGCGGCAGAGGACCTGGATCGTCCGCTGGACCTCGCTCTCGCGGCCGATCAGCGGGTCGATCTTGCCGTCGCGGGCCTTCTTGTTGAGGTTGACGCAATAGGCGTCGAGCGCGTCGCCCTTCTTCTTGGCACCGCGGGGATCGCCCTCGTCGCTCGGACGCTCGGACGCGCCCTCCTCGTCGGCACCGCGCACGGGCTTCGCCTCGGAGGCGCCGGGCCGCTTGGCGATGCCGTGGCTGATGTAGTTGACCGCGTCGTAGCGGGTCATGTCCTGCTCCTGCAGGAAGTAGGCGGCGTGGCTCTCGCGCTCGGCGAAGATCGCCACCAGCACGTTGGCGCCGGTCACCTCCTCGCGGCCCGACGACTGGACGTGGATCACGGCGCGCTGGATCACGCGCTGGAACCCGGCCGTGGGCTTGGCGTCCTGCCGGCCATCGCCGGTGAGGTTGGAGAGCTCGGTATCGACGTAGTCGACCAAGCTGCGCTTGAGCGTGTCGATCTCGACGTTGCAGGCGCGCATGACCGCGGCCGCGTCTTGGTCATCCACCAGGGCGAGCAGGAGATGCTCCAGCGTCGCGTATTCGTGCCGGCGCTCCCCGGCGAGCGCCAGGGCGCGGTGGAGGGCTTGTTCTAGGCTGCGTGAGAAGCTTGGCAAAGCTGGCCTCTGTCCTTCGTGCCTACCGCGAGCGGCGCCTATTTCTTTTCCATAACGCACTGGAGAGGATGTTGGTGTTTGCGTGCGAAGTCCATGACCTGCGTCACCTTGGTCTCCGCCACCTCGTAGGTGAAGACCCCGCACTCGCCGACCCCGTTCTGATGCACGTGCATCATGATGTGGTAGGCGTCCTCGTGGCTCTTGTTGAAGAACCGCTCGACCACCAGGACCACGAACTCCATCGGCGTATAGTCGTCGTTCAGAAGGAGTACCCGGTACAGACTCGGCCGCTTGGTCCGCGGCTTCGTGCGCGTGATGATCGCGGTGTTGGACCGGTCGTCGCCCCCGGGCGTGCGCGAACCGGATGCCGTGACCGCGATACGCGCCGGCCGGTGCTCCCTGGTCGAACTCGCGGTGCCCTGCATGGGGACCTGTCTCATGTGCGTCGAACCGATCCCTTGCTCGGAGCGGGCGCCGCCGGCCCTCACGGCCGATCCTGATCCTGGCCTGCCGGGAGCAGCGCTCAGCTCCACGCCGGTTAATCTACAGACGGTGAGCCGACTTCGCCAGACGCCTGTGCGCACTTGTCCGCCCTGCACCGCGCGTCCCCGGCGCATGATGGCCGACCCGCTAGCGCGCCGGGCCGGGACGGGCCGCGGCCGGCGCCACCGCCTTCGGCTGCAGGAACGCGCCGGTCAGGCCCAGCATCGCGTCGCCGGCGGCGGCCGAGCGGGCCGCGGCGCGCTCCCCGGCCCGCTGCAGGTACGCGGCCTGCACCGCCAGGATCTCGGTCGGGCTGCGGGCCGCCGCCAGCGCCCCCCAGGTCGCCCCGAGATCGTCGAGGGCCTTCTTGACCGAGTCGAGATACTCGATGCCGAGGGTCTGGGCCGCCCGGCTCGCGATCCCGAACCGCCGCAGGGGCGTCCCGAAGCCGGAGGCGACCGGGCTCAGGGGGAGGGCAGGGGGTCTCTGCATCGCCGATCTCCGGTCCGCCGCCGAGCCGGCCCGCCATCCGCGACCGACAGTTTCGGATCGCCGCGAGAGTGTGCGGCACGACAGCCAGCGTCAAGCTCGGGCCTGTAAGAGCGGCCGGCCGCGACCGGCACGGCATGGCCGACCGGCAACAGCGGGTCGGGAACGGCCGGTAAGCGGATGCCGGACCGGCACGATCCGGCACTCGCCGCGATCGCATTAACGGGCCTGTAACTGCACTTGCCTAACTCTCCACTGATGCAGCGGGGCCACGTGATCGGCGGAAGGCTCTGCAGGGGATACGACCGGCCAGATCCGGTCTCGCGAGGCAATCAGGCGTGATGCGTAGCGTAGTAGGCCGCTCCCGGACGATTCCAGCGCTCCCGGCCGCGATCCTGGCCGCCGCCGTCCTGACGGCCATGGCCTCACCGGCCGACGCCCGGCGCGGTCGGCACCACCACCATGCCCGCGCCGGCGGCGGCTACAACCCGCCCTACGCGGCGATGGTCGTGGACGTGAAGAGCGGCAAGACCCTGCACGCGGTGAACGAGGACGCCCTGCGGCACCCGGCCTCGATCACCAAGGTGATGACGCTCTACATGCTGTTCGAGCAGATGGAGCGGGGCAAGTTCGCCCTCGATTCCGACCTGACCATCTCGGCCCACGCCGCCGCCCAGGCGCCGTCCAAGCTCGGCCTGCGCCCCGGCCAGACCATCTCGGTCGAGGACGCCATCAAGGCGATCGTGACGAAGTCGGCGAACGACGTGGCCTGCGCCATCGGCGAGAACATCGCCGGCTCCGAGGAGCGCTTCGCCCAGATGATGACCGCGAAGGCCCACGCCCTCGGCATGAGCCGCACGCACTACGCCAACGCCTCGGGCCTGCCCGATCCGGACCAGCTGACCACCGCACGGGACCTCACCGTGCTGGCGCGGGCGATCCAGGACCGGTTCCCGCACTACTACCGCTACTTCCAAACCCGGTCCTTCGCGTTCCGCGGCCGGGTGATCGGCAACCACAACCGCCTGCTGGGCAACGTCCAGGGCGTCGACGGGATCAAGACCGGCTACACTCGGGATTCCGGCTTCAACCTGATGACCGCGGCGAAGTCCGAGGGGCGCCAGATCGTGGCGATCGTGCTGGGCGGCAAGTCCGGCGCGAGCCGCGACCGGATCATGGCCGACCTCGTCCGCGCCAGCCTGCCGCGCGCCTATGCCGGCGCCCGGATCTCGGCGCCGGTCACCGAGGTCGCCGAGCGCGCCCGCCCGGCGGTCGTCGCCGACGCGGTCTCGCGGACTCGCACGCAGGTCGCCTCGGCGGACGACGAGGACGTCGAGACGACCGGCACCACCGGCGAGCCCCTCGACCTGTCTCCCGCCAAGACGACGACGCCGGGCGGCACCTGGAAGCCCGGCCCGCAGGGCATCCCGAAGGCGGCCCAGGCCTATGCCGGCGGCGGCAACGCCCAGCCGCCCTTCCCGGGCGCGTCCAAGTCGACGGCCCGCGTGGCCTCCCTCGAGCGCGACGAGCCGCCGAAGGCGGTCTCCGGCGCCCGCGTCGTCCCGACCGCCTGGGTGATCCAGCTCGGCGCCATGGACGACGAGTCCAAGGCCCGGACGATGCTCTCGGAGGCGCGCGCCAAGGTCGGCGGCAGCCTGTCGAAGGCCGCGCCCTACACGGTCAAGGTCGAGCACGGCGGCACCACGCTGTTCCGCGCTCGCTTCTCGGGCTTCTCCGAGCAGGATTCCGCCCAGGAGGCCTGCTCGGCCCTGAAGCGCAGCGGCTTCAGCTGCTTCGCCACCCGGAGCTGAGACCCGCGAGACCCGTCGGCGCGCCCGCGCGCCGCGTTTCGCGAGCCACCGGCGCGCCCGCGCGCCGGATACGGAACGGCCGCGACCGAGTTCGTCCGCGGCCGACGATCGGTAACTCTCTGACAACGCGCGTGGAGTTCAGCGATGTCGGTTCAGAAGCCTGTCCCGGGCCGCGTTGACGCGCGCCGCGCCCTCGGCGCTGCCCCCCTGGTCGGGGTGGGCGCGCTTCATGAGAGACCGGTGGGCCGACCGGATCTCCTCAGCGGTCGCCCCGCGCTGAAGCCCCAGGATCTCGTACGCCTGCTCCTGCGTCATCGCCCCTGGATGCGGCGGACGGCGCGGCCGCGGGTCGCGATCGCCCTCAGCGTCTACACGCCATCCGGGCGCCCGGCGGTCGAGATACGGCTCTAGCAGGGCGGCGCCGGCGGCGTCGCGGATCCGGCAGAGCCGCAGCAGCTCGACCACGGCCCCGGTGGGCATGCTGTCGAGCCACGCGCCGGCGCCCGGCCCCGCGATGACGCGGCCCGTGCGCAGGCTGCCGTCCGGGCGCACGAGGGCGTCGATCAGGACCGTGCGGAAGCGGCGGTCCTCCGGGTCGCGCGGGCGCTCGCCGGATCCCGGCCGGATCAGCCGGCGCAGCCGCGCGGTCATGGCGGCCTGGCCCTCGATCATCCAGACGCCGCTCAGCCCGAGCAGTGCCGCGAGGACGAAGTTCCCGCGCAGGAGCAGGAACCCGGCCGCGAGCAGCGCGAAGGCGCCGAAGGTCGGCAGACGCGACCGCCCGAGGGCGGCGCCGAGGCCCGCCCGGAGACCGCCGCGGAGCCTCCGGCCGAGGCCGCCCGAGTTCTTCGACAGCCACCACAGGGTCAGGCAGGCGAGCAGGCCGGCGAACAGCACCATCGCTCAGCGCCGCACGCCGTAGAGGGCGGACGCGCTCCCGCCGATCTGGATGCTCGTCCCGTCCCCGAGATCGAAGTGGCCCGGCCGGCGCGGCGTCGGCGGGCGCACGCTCGCGTCGCAGCCGGGCTGCGGCGGGAGGCGCACGCCCTCGGGCAGGTTCTCCGGGCAGAGGCGCGCGCGCGTCGGCGCTTCGCCGGCCCGCGCGGCGGCGGCGAGGACGATCAGGGTCAGGAGGAGGGCCGCCCGCGTCATCGCCGGTTCTCCGCGACCTCGGCGGTGGTGACGCGGACCTGCCGGATCCGGCCGTCGCGCTCCACCTTGAGGGTCACGCCGGCGCCGAGGCCGGCCTCCTCGATGGCCGCGGTCAGGTCCGCGAGGCGGTGGACCGGGCGATCGTTGGCCTCGACGATCACGTCGCCGAGGTCGCCGGTCTGCGGGTCGACGCCGCGCAGCCCGGCCTGCGCGGCCGGGGAGCCGGGCAGCACCCGCACGATGACCACGCCGTCGATGCCGAGCCGCGCGGTGGCCGCCTCCTGGGCGGCGATGATGCCGATGCCGGGATTGCGCACGCGGCCGGCCTTGATCAGCTCCGGCACGATCCGGTTCACCACGTCGACGGGGATCGCGAAGCCGATGCCGGCGCTGGCGCCGGACGGTGACACGATGGCGGTGTTGACGCCGATCAGCCGGCCCGCGGAATCGAGGAGCGGGCCGCCGGAATTGCCCGGGTTGATCGCCGCGTCCGTCTGGATGACGCCGGACACTTCGCGGCCCTCGCTCGTCGGCATGCGGCGGCGCACGGCGCTGATGACGCCGGTGGTCAGCGTGTGGTCGAGGCCGAACGGGTTGCCGATGGCGAAGGCCGACTGCCCGACCTTGAGATCGGCCGAGGTGCCGATCGCCAGCGGCGGCGGCATGGTCCGCACCCGCCCCAATTGCAGGACCGCGAGGTCGTAGGACGGCGCCATCCCGACGAGGGTGGCGGGCACGACCTCGCCGTCGCTCATCCGGACCGAGACCGAGCCGCCACTCCGCGCGGCGTTCTGCACGACGTGGGTGTTGGTAACGATGTGGCCGGCGCCGTCCCACACGAAGCCGGTGCCGGTCTGCGTCCCGCCCTGCTCACCGCCCTGGTCGTCGAGGTCGAGCAGGTCGCGGTTCTGCGCGGCGCCCTGCGCGAAAACGTGAACGACGGACGGGCTCGCGCGCTCGAACAGCGCGACCGTCGAGGACTCGGCCGGCGCCAGATCGCCGCGGGCCGTGATCGCCCGGGGCGTGTCGGCCGCGTAGAGCAGCGGCTGCAGGTAGGGCTGGGCGACGTAGAGCGCCAGCAGGACCAGGACCGCGGCGAGGACGATGCGCACGGTACGATCCGGCACGGGTGACTCCGAGAGAAGCGCGTAGGCGGGCCCCGACGGGCCGAGCCTTAAGTGCGCGTTCAGGATCGGGGCGTCAACACAGAGAGGCGCCGCCGCCGACAGGCCCCTGACGTGTTCTGGCGCACGTCGGCGACCGGCGCAGACTGGCTAACGGAATGGTCATCATTCAGGAGCCACAATTCTCGCAAGTCCAGGGCAGCTCAGTCGCGCTCAATACGGACATGGAACACCGAACCGCGCCCGAACTCGTGCCTCGGCACCGGATGCTGGTTTCGAGAACCGCCCGAATTGATCGCAAAGCTGCCGCAGAGATGCTTGCATTGACGCTCAGACCATCGATCGCCGCAGCCCCTCGGCAGAGCCCGGCGGCGGCGATCTGAACGGTCCAAAACGGTTCGGAAGGACGAGTACCCATGGAAACCGAAGCTCTGGAACGGCCCGCGGATCTGACGATCTGGCGCACGGCCCCGGCGAGCGCCCCGCTCGCGCAGCCCGAGCGCTACCGGACCCTGCGGGAGGCGATCGCCGCCGCGGCCGGCGCCCTGGCCGACCCGGCCAAGCAGCCCTGGATCATCACCGAAGAGGGCGAGATCCTCTCGCCGAACTGGATCCGCACCTACCTGAACTGACGATCGATCACCCGGAGAACGGGGATACCGGGGACGGCGGCGCGAAGCCCCGCCCCGGTGCCCCGCGGGCTCACTCCGCGGCGTCCGACTGGCGGAAGCCCTCGATCCCGACCTGGTCGGGGTTGATCGCGTGCAGCGCCCGGCGGGCCGCCTCGAGGGGGTGCTCGGCCTCGATCCGGACCGAGGTCAGATCCGGGCTCTTGTAGACCGTCACGATCGTGTCCATCACCTCGGTCAGCGTCGTGCGCTTGTCCTCGGGGGCGGCGATCAGCAGCTGCAGCCCCCAGGCGCGGTAGAGATCGACCAGCGCCTGGCTGTTGCGCACGTCGAGCTTCGAGAACGCCTCGTCGAGCAGGCACAGGCCGAGCCCCGGATTCTCGTCGCCCGGCCGGTCGCCCGGGTAGTACGCGCTGGCGAGCGACGCGGCGATCGCCACGTAGAACGGCGCCTGCGCCTCGCCGCCGGAGCCGCGCAGCGCCCGGGCCGACATCGTGGTGCGGTTGCCCGCCCGGTCGCGCATGCCGATCTCGTAGACGAAGTAGTTGCGGTAATCGGCGAGCCGCGCCGCGTCGTCCGCGCCGGCGATCAGGGCGGTGATCTCCTCGAGCGCGGCCGCCATCGGCCCCTCCGCCTCGCCGGCGAGCAGCGCCTGCGCGGCCTCGGGCGAGCGGGCGGTCTCGGTGGCCAGCGCGTGGACGGCGGCGTAGCGGCGGTCCACCGCCGCCTCGAACGCGTAGGTCTGGCCGGTGAAGCTGCGCGCCGAGAGCCGCTCGTTCAGGGCCGCGAGCCGGGCATGGACCCGCTCGAATCGGTCGGCGAGGCGCGTCAGCAGGTCCTCGGTCATGAGGCGGCGCATCTCGGACTCGGCCCGCTCTGCCTGCGCCCGGTAGCGGCGCAACTCGTGCCCCTCGACCGCCTCGTATTCCCGGCGCACCCAGGCGAAGCCGTCGATCGCCGGGGCGTCCCCCGAGGCCAGCGGGTTCTCCACCCGCCAGGCGGCGCAGGCCTCCGCAAGCTCGCGCTCGGCGATCCGCCCGTGCGAGCGGGCGGCCTCGGCGGAATCCCGGGCGAGGCCGCGCTCGGCGCTCACCCGCGCCCCGGCCGCCTTGGCGTCGAGGCCGGCGAGCGCCCGCCGCGCCTCGGCGACCGCGCCGAGGTCGAAGGGCTCGGCGCGGGCGAGGCGCACCCGCGCCGCGTCGCCCGCGCTCAGCTGGCGCAGGGCCGCGCGGCGGGCCGACAGGGCGGCGCGGACGGCCTCGCGCACCGGCCCCAGACGGGCGCGCAGGGCCGCCTCGTCGGCGAGCAGGCGGTCGAGCTTCGGCTCCAGCTCCTCCGACAATTCCCGCAGGTAGCCGACCCGCTCGGTGGTCAGCGCGGCGATCTCGGCGGCGAGCCCGGCCGTGTCGCGCTTCTCGATGCCCTCCCGCTCGGTCTGGAGCGTGCGCCGCCGCCCCTCAAGCCCGTCGAGCTCGGCCCGCAGGGCCTCCACCGCGTCGAGGCCCCGGGCGACGCGGGCCCGGATCGCGGCGGCCGTCCGGGCGGCCTCGCGCAGGACCGCGGCCTCGCCGCGCAGGCGCCGCGCCTCCGCGACGGCGATCTCGTGGGCGCGGCGGCTGTCGGCGGTCGGCCCGCGATGGCCGCGGGTCATCAGCAGGTCGACGCTGCGGGTGACCGTGTAGGCCATGCCGGCCGTGGTCCGGCCGCTCGGCGCCACGGCCCGGGACAGGCGCGCCAGCTCGGCATCGTCCCGGGCGAGGTCGTAGCCGCCGAGCCGCACGCCGAGGAACGCCTCGGCGTGGGGGTCGCTGGTCTCGATCACGGTGAGCGGACCGTCGTCGTAGCGGCGGGCGCGCTGCTTGGCGGTGTCGGTGGTCTTGACCAGGATGCAGCGGCTGAAGCGGTCGCGGCCGGATTGCAGCACGCCGAGCGCCTCGCTCAGCCGGTCCGGGGCGACCACCAGGGCCTCGCGGGCGCGCCCGAGCAGCCCTTCGAGGGCCGGCCCCCAGGTCGGGTCGACGATCTCGGCCAATTCGCAGATCGGCAGCGCGTCGATGCCGCGCCGCTCCAGCTCGCCGCGGAACGCCACCGTGTCGGAGGACAGCCGCGCCGCCGGGCCGCCGCCGGTGCGCGGCGCCGTGCGCTCGGCCTCGCTCTCCTGCGCGCGGGCCTTGAGCGCCGCGTCCTCGGCGGCCCGCTCCAGGGCCTCGTCGAAGTCGGGCAGGCGCGCCAGCCCGTCGGCCAGCTCGGCCAGCGGGCCGTCGGGGCGCAGGATCTCCTCGGGCGAGGCGTCCCGGCGCAGGCCCGCCCGGGCGCAGGCCTCGGCGAGGCGGGCCGCCTGCGGGCAGCTCTGGCGCAGGATCGGGGCGACCGGCTGGAGCTTGGCCATCTGCCCGACGAGGGCGACGAGGTCGCCGATCCGGCCGATCAGTTCCTTGCGGTCGCGCTCCAGCATGGACAGGCCGAGCGTCGAGGCCGCGAGCCGGCCCTCGGCGGCGCCCGCGGCGGCCAGCGCCTTCTTCTCGGCGATCTCGCCGTCGATCTCGCGGACGTAGCCGCGGCTCGCCGCGACGCGCTCGCGGGCGATGCGCAGGGTGTCGGCGCCCTCGCGGAGGCGGCCCCGGACGGCGATGAGGTCGAGGCTGCGGCGTCGCAGATCGGCGCTGGCCGCCCGCAGCTCGTGCGTCGCGGCGGCGAGGACCGCCTCGCCCCAGGCCTCGTAGCGGTCGCGCAGGCGCCGCAGGCGCCCGAGCCGGGTCTCCAGCTCGGCGATGGTCTCCCGGAGGCGCCGCCAGTTGGCGATGGAGTGGCGCACGCGCTCGACGTCGAGGGGCTCCGGCTCGAGCACGAAGGCGCGCACGAAGGCGCTGGTGTCGAAGATCGGCTTGAACGCCACCGCGTTGGCGAAGCTGCGCAGGAAGTGGCGCGGCTCCGGCGCCGGCGCGCCCTCGCGCAGGGTCGCCAGCACGTCGGCCGTGAAGCGCTCGCCGGAGGTGCGGTACTCGGTGAAGCTCGACGCGCGGGCGCGCAGCTCCGCGGCGATCTCGCTCCAGGGCGCCGTGTAAGTGCCGCCGGGGGCGGTGCGGGCGTAGTCGGAGACCTCGAACCGGTGCCCGACCGCGATGAAGCGCGACAGCACGGTCTCCTTCGGCTCGGCGGCCCGGGCCGCCAGGGCGAGGCCGACCGAGACCACGCGGCCGGAATCGGGGTTCTCGAAGACCAGCACCAGCACGGTCTCGCAGGATTCCCGCGTCGGGCGGCCGCCCTCCGCCGGGTCGCTGATCCAGCCCAGGCAGTAGTCGCGCACGGTGCGGGCGCTGCGGCCGGAGGCCGAGGCGTTGAGGGCGAGGCGGCTGGCGTTGTTGCCGGCCAGCACCGTGCCGACCGCGTCGAAGATCGTCGACTTCCCGGCCCCCGTCGGCCCGACCAGCGCCGCGGCGCCGCGCAGGCGGATCTGCTCGCGGCGGATCAGGTACCAGTTCGAGATGGCGATGTCGGTGAGGACGTACACGGTATCGGTGGGTCGGTGGCGGGGAATGAGCGGCCCAGTTGGCCGGACTCAGCCGCGTATGCAAGCCGACACACGCGAACCCGTGAAGCCTGATCCTACCTCAGGTTATAACCCTGTTAGCACAAACTGTTCATGTCCTGCGGGTCTCGCCTGCACGACCGGAACCGACCGATGCGTCTCAGTCTCAAAGCAAAACTCAGCGGCCTCTTCGCCCTCCTGCTCCTGGCGGCGATCGTTCAGGGCGGCGTGACCCTCTACAAGATGCAGGCGGTCGACCAGCGGCTCGCGGAGCTGATCGACAACGCCGTGCCGTCGATCAACGAGGCCCAGGCGATCAACGCCCTCGTGATGCGCTCGCGACTGTGGCAGTTCCGCTACGTGACGGCGGATACTGACGCCGAGCGCGAGACCAGCCTGAAGAACGCCGACGAGATGATGCGGAACCGCCAGGCCAAGGCCGAGGCGTACCGCGGCCTGGTGGCGTCGAAGGAGGAGCAGGGGATCTACGACGACCTGCTCGCCAAGCTGGCGGTGCAGCAGGCCGACTGGACGCGTCTGCGCGCCTTCCCGGCCGACCAGCACGACCAGGCGCTCGCCTATTTCCGCGGTCCGATGAACGCCAACTACCTCGCGGCCTCCAGCGCGACCCGCGCCCTCGCCGACCTGAACATCCGGAACGGCGAGGCGGCCGGACGCGCGGCCCGCGACAGCCAGGCCGACGCGGTCCGGACGACCGTCGTGAGCCTGCTCGTCAGCCTCGTCATCGCGCTCGGCGCCATGCTGTACGCCTTCACGGGCGTGTCGCGGCCGCTTTCCGGGATGACGCTGTCCATGCGGCGGCTCGCCGACGGCGACACCCAGGCCGAGATCCCCTACGCGGCGCGGCGGGACGAGATCGGCGCCATGTCGGCGACCGTCGCGGTGTTCCGGGAGAACCTGCTGCACGCCCGCGCCCTCGAGGCCGAGACCGCGCAGGCCCGTGCCGGCGCCGAGGCGCAGCGCCGGCAGGCGACGCGCGAACTCGCCGACCGGTTCGAATCCGCGATCGGCGGCATCGTCGGCTCGGTGACGTCGGCGGCGACGCAGCTCCAGTCCACGGCCCAGAGCCTCACCGCGACGGCGACGCAGACGGCCGGCCAGTCCACCAGCGCGGCGGCGGCGGCCGAGGAGGCCTCCTCCAACGTCACCACGGTCGCGGCGGCGGCCGAGGAGCTCGGCTCCTCGGTCAACGAGATCGGCCGCCAGGTCGGCTCCTCGGCGGACCTGGCGCAGGCCGCCGTCCGCGAGGCCGCCGCCACGGCCGACCTCGTCCAGGCCCTGAGCACCGGCGCGCGCCGGGTCGGCGAGGTGGTCGACCTGATCTCGGCGATCGCCAGCCAGACCAACCTGCTGGCGCTGAACGCCACGATCGAGGCGGCCCGGGCCGGCGTCGCCGGCCGCGGCTTCGCGGTCGTCGCCACCGAGGTGAAGGCGCTGGCCGACCAGACCGCCAAGGCGACGGCCGAGATCTCGGCCCAGATCGCGCAGATCCAGGGCTCGACCGGCCAGGCCGTCCAGGCCATCGACGGCATCGCCGGCCGCATCCGCGAGATCAGCGGCATGGCCAACTCCATCGCGACGGCGGTGGAGGAGCAGGGCGCGGCCACGCAGGAGATCGTCCGCAACGTCGCCGAGGCCGCGACCGGGACCGAGTCGGTGACCGTCAATGTCAGCGGGGTCGCCGGCGCCGCCGAGGAGACCGGCGCGGCCGCCGCGCAGGTCCTGGCCTCGGCCTCCGAGATGGCCCGCCAGGCGGCCCATCTCGGCAGCGAGGTCGAGCACTTCCTGGCGACGGTCCGGGCGGCCTGAGCGCGGTCACGTGGGTTCGGCCGCACGTCGCGGTTGACGTATCTCACTCCGTCATCGCGAGCGCAGCGAAGTGACCCAGGGCAGCGCGACGCCGGCAATCGTGGCGCCGGCTGGATTGCTTCGCTCCGCTCGCAAAGACGGCGCCGAACTGGTCGACCGGACGGCGGAATCAGGCCTCGCCGGCCTCGGACCACGCCCGCAGGCGCTCCATCCAGGCGTCGGAGGCCAGCACCGTCAGCCCCGGCAGGAGCGACAGCGGCGTGACCCGCTCGACCCGGTCGCGCTCGCCGAGGCGCAGGCCGCCGCGCTTGGCGTAGAGGCGCAGGATGTCGGCGAGCCGGCCCTCCTCGGGGGGCTCGTTGCGCGCCACGGCGCGGATCTTCTCGACGATCTCGTCGGTGGTGCAGTCGACGATCCCGTCCGTTCCGGCCCGGTGGTCGCGCAGGCCCTCCTCGTAGAGGAGGCGGAGCGCCAGCAGCACCAGGGTCTCGTCCTTGCGCAGGCGCTCCGAGACGATGTCGTGGCGCGGGGCGTCGGCGGCCGGGCTCAGCGAGACCATCTGGTCGCGGTGCGAGACGGTCAGCGCGTAGCCGAGGCAGGCGAAGTAGTCGGTGAAGAACGGCGCGTAGTGCCGGGCGAGCTCGTAGGAGCGGCCGATGCCCTGCGTCTCGGCGTAGATCACCTGCCCCTTCAGCAGCACCTGGAGGGCGCGGCACAGCTCCTCGGCGTCCGGCGCCCGGGCGCCGGGCGGCGGCGGCTCGTCGCCGTCGATGATCGCGCGGAAGCCCTCAAGCACGGGGACGGCGCTCCAGCAGGAAATCCGGGCAGTCCAGCCAGCCGTTGACCACGCGCTCGGGCAGCCGGGTCAGGGCGTAGCGCGCGCCGAGCTTGGCGTCGAACAGCACGTCGATCTCGCGCAGGCGCTGGAACACGATGAAGTCGTCGACGCCCGCGATGACGATCTGCGACCCGCGCAGCCGCACCGCCTTGCCGAGCCGGGCCTCCACGAAGGCGCTCATGCTCTCGGGCGTCACGGTGGTGCGGCGCCGGAACTCCGCCTTGGCGGCCGCGAAGGCGTCGACCACGGGGTCGTCCTCGATGTCGGGCAGCGGCTCCATGTCGATGGCCGACTTGCGGGCGCGCGGCGCCTGGAGATGCGCGTGCCCGATCGGCGGCCGCAGCAGCGAGACGTCGCCCGGCACCTCGGGGGCGATCTCCGACCCGCCGACGGCGCGCAGCATCGCGGCGACGCGCTCGACGCCGCTCGGGTCCGGGCGGTCCATCACGTGCAGCGCGGAGGCGATCCGGCGCTCCAGGCGCGCCACCACGGCGTCGACGGCGTCGAGGTGGTTGTCGAGGCCCTCGAACACCGCGAGGATCTGGGCGAGATCCGCCCGGACGGCCCGCTGCGCCGTGTCGAGGTCGGCGCTCCGCCCCTCGCGGATCAGGCCCTCGGCCAGGGCCCGGACCGTGAGCGCGTCGCGCAGCGCCCGGCCGGCCTCGCGCACCACGCTGGCGCGGAAGCGGAACGGGTTGAAGCGGGTGTGCAGCGTCCGGTAGTCGCTGATCAGGTGGCGCTCGACGAAATCCTCGAAGAACAGCCGGAAGGTCTTGGCGCGGTCGGGCTCGCGCAGGATGCGCTCCTCGACCTTGCGCATGCCGGCCGCGAGGCCGCGCACGTGGGACAGGAAGGCGGCCGCGCCCCGCGCGGCGTTGGACAGCGCCTCGGATCGGTTCGCCGGGTCCGACAGGGCGCTCTCGAGCCCGCCCAGCACCTCCAGCACGGCCCCGCCGTAGGAGCGGGTCTCGCCCCGTTCCAGCCGCGACAGCTCCTCCAGGAGGAGGCGGGCCTCGGGGTCGAACTCCGCGACCGGGACGTAGCGCTCGCGGCGCTCGATCAGCCAGCCGGTGTCGAGGAGGCGCCGGTAGAGCGCCGTGCGGCGCTCGGCCGGGTCGGCCGAGATCGGCTCGTCGCCGCTGACCTCCGGGTCGCTCCAGCCGGCGGCGAAGTCGCCGATCTCGGCCAGGAGCTCGGCCTTGCGCACCGGCTCGGCCCCGAGGACGCGCCGGTGCAGGTGCAGGAGCAGGGCCGCGTTGAAGCCGCGGCTCGGCGAGGCCAGCGGCTTGAACAGCTCGTCGGACAGCTGCGCGAACAGCATCGTGTCGAAATTCCCGCCGTCGCGCAGCCGTGCCGCTTACTTCGCGCCGAGGAGCTCGACGTCGAAGATCAGCGTGGCGTTCGGCGGGATCACGCCGCCGGCGCCGCGGGCGCCGTAGCCGAGCTGCGGCGGGATGATCAGGGTGCGCTTGCCGCCGGTCTTCATGGTGGCGACGCCCTCGTCCCAGCCCTTGATCACCTGGCCGGCGCCGAGGGGAAAGCTGAAGGGCTGGTTGCGGTCGCGGGACGAGTCGAACTTCTTGCCCTTCTTGCCGCCCTCGTCGAGCCAGCCGGTGTACTGGACGGTGACCGTCTGGCCGGCCTTCGGCTCGGGCCCGGTGCCGACGACCTCGTCCTGATACTTGAGGCCCGACGGGGTGGTCACGGTCTCGGCATTGGCGGCTGTGGTCATGGCGATCAACGCGGCTCCGAAGAGGGGGGACAGGCGAGGCATGGTTTCTCCCTGGAGCCGGCGCCGTGCGCGCCGGCCGTCGGGAGGCCTTCTATCGCCTCGGACCCGTCCAGGCCAGGGAGGCGGCCGCGGCGCCCCCAAAGGGCGCCCCACGGCGCGCTTGGAGGCGCGCTCCGGGGACGCGCTCAGGCGGCCCGGACGCCGTCGAGGAAGCGGCCGACCTCTTCGGTCAGGTGCGCGGCCTGGGCCGACAGGGCGGCGGCGGCACCCAGAACCTCGCCCGCCGCCGCCTCGGTCGCGCCGGAGGCCGCGGCGACGCCGGCGACGTGGCCGGTGACCGCGGCCGCGCCCTGCGCCGCCTGGCCGACGTTGCGGACGATCTCGCGGGTCGCCGCGCCCTGCTGCTCCACCGCCGCCGCGATCGTGGTCGCCACGCCGTCGATGTCCCGGATGCGGGCCGTGATCGTCCCGATCGCCGCGACGGCCTGGCCGGTCGAGGCCTGCACCCGCCCGATCTGGCCCGCGATCTCCTCCGTGGCCCGGGCGGTCTGCTCGGCCAGCGCCTTCACCTCCGTGGCCACCACCGCGAAGCCGCGGCCGGCCGCGCCCGCGCGGGCCGCCTCGATCGTGGCGTTGAGCGCCAGCAAGTTGGTCTGGCCCGCGATGGTCGAGATCAGCCCGACTACGTCGCCGATCCGCGCTACGGCCTCGCTCAGGTCCCGGACCAGCGCGCCGGTCCGGTCGGCCTCCGCGACCGCCGCCCGCGCGAGGCCGGCCGAGCCGTCGACCTGCCGGCCGATCTCCTGCACGGAGGCGCCGAGTTCCTCGGCCGCCGCCGCCACGGTGCCGACGTTGCTGGCCGCCTCCTCGGCCGCGGCCGCGACGGTGGTCGACTGCCCCGCGGTCTCGGCCGCAATCTCCGTCATGCCGCGGGCCGTGGCCTGCAACGATGCGGCCGCCGTCGAGACCTGCGCGACGATCCCGCCGACGGCGTCGGCGAAGCGGTCGGCGACCTGCCGCATCGCGAGGCCGCGCTGACGCTCCGCGTCCTGCCGCGCCGCCTCGGCCTCGGCCTCCAGCTGCCGGGTGCGGATCAGGTTGTCCTTGAACACCTGCACGGCCGCCGCCATGGCACCGATCTCGTTGCGCCGCCGGAGGCCCGGGACGGCAACGGCGGAATCCCCGGCCGCGAGGGCCTCCATGGCTGCCGTGATCCGCCGGATCGGCCGGAGCACGCCGCGGAACAGGGCGAGCAGCCCGAGAGCGACGAGCAGCAGGGTCGCGACCAGGGCCGCCCCGTCGCGCCACAGGGTGCTCCGCGCCGCCCCCGACAGGGCCTCGGCCCGCGCGACCATCTCGTCGAGGCAGACGAAGGCGAGGTCGACGAGGGTCACCTGCTCGGGCGTGTCGAGCTTGCGCGCCTGGGCGAGCGTCAGGCCCGGCGGCGCGCCGCGAGCCAGGGCCTGCGCCACGGCGCGCCGGCGGGCGAGGGGGGCGCCCTCGAAATTGTTCTCCCGGGCTCGCCGGAACGCGGCCTGGACCGTCCCGGACGCCTCGGCCGCGGCCTCGATCGCCGCGTTCCAGGCCGCGTCGAGCCGTCCCCGCTCCTCGGCGGCCGCGACGGTCTCGTCCAGCGACCAGGACACCCCGGCCGCCAGGGATGTCTGCACGCGCAGCGCGACGGCGCCGTTGGCCATGCGCGTCGCCCACGCCGCCCGCTTCAGGGCGAGGTCGCGCCGGAGGAGCCCGTCGGACAGCGGGATCGCGGCGTCCACGGCGTCGCTCGTGGCGATCAGGGCATCGAGCATGGCCTGGAGGGCGGCCCTGGCCTCCGCCGTCACCGCGCCGTCGCGACGCGCGCCCGGCACGTCCAGGGCGGCGTCGACCCGCGGCCGGAGGCGGTCGAGGCGGCCGCTCGCCTCGTGCAGCCGGCCGACGGTCGCCGCCACGGCGGGGAGTTCGAGGCCGTCGAGGAGCGGCCGGGCCGCGGCGAGCCCCGCGATGGCCCGCTGCCGGTCGGCGTAGAGCGACGCGCGAGTCTCGGCCTCGACGGGCTCGGCGGCGGCGAGGAACTGCAGCGTCGCGCCCCGCTCGAACCGGGTCACGTTCAGCGTCTGGAGGAGGGCGCGGCTCGCCCGCACCAGCGCGATGACCCGCTCGGCCTCGGCGGCGTGCTGCCGCGCCTCCCGCACGGTGCCCGTCGCGAAGCCGAGCATGATCGTGGCCATGACGACGAGGACGAGGCTCATGGTCGTCCGGATGGACAGGTCCCCTACGCGCATCGTGCCTCGGCTCCGGCCGCCCGTTCGATCGGGCATGCCGGAGCATAGCAAGTTTTTCCCCGCACAGCCGGGACAATGCGGGCGGACCAAGGCACAGAACCGTCTTAAAATTTCCCTTTCCGAATTATTTTCCTGCCGAACGACTGGAAAATGATTGGTCATAGGTGCAGATATTTTCGGCCACCAATCAATCGAACGCGGATTTGTTGCAGAAACACTTTTATCTTCCCTGTGCGCAACGACACTCACGCTCGGAACGGCGCGCCGTCCGAGGGGTCTCGCGTCCCTCTCGGGGACGCCGCGTCAGCCGGCCAGAAGCGCGGCGAAATGGGCGACGAGCCGCCGGGCGACCTCGTCCTTGCCGAGGCGCGGCCAGGTCTCCACGGCGCCGTCCCGCCGGATCAGGTGCACCGTGTTGTCGACGCCGCCCATGACGCCGCCCTCGGCCGACACGTCGTTGGCCACGATGAGGTCGCAGCCCTTCCGGGCGATCTTCGCCCGGGCGTGCTCGACCACCGTGTCGGTCTCGGCCGCGAACCCGACCACGAGGGGCGGGCGCCCGGCCGGCCGGCGCGCGATCGTGGCGAGGATGTCGGGGTTCTCGACCAGCGGCATCGGCGCCGGCCCGGTTCCGTCCTTCTTGATCTTCTTGCTGCCCGCCTCCTGCTCCGGGCGCCAGTCGGCGACCGCGGCGGCGAAGACCGCGATGTCGGCCGGCAGCGCTTCCTCGACGGCGGCCAGCATCTGCCGGGCGGTCTCGACCCGCACGACGGCGACGCCCGGCGGGTCGGGGAGCGCCACCGGCCCGGAGACCAGGGTCACGGCGGCGCCGGCCGCGGCGGCGGCGGCCGCGATGGCGTGGCCCTGGCGGCCCGAGGAGCGGTTGGCGATGTAGCGGACGGGGTCGATCGGCTCGTGGGTGGGGCCCGAGGTCACGAGCACGCGCCGGCCGGCCAAGGGCCTGTCCCCGCTCGGGGTGCCGAGCATCCGCTCCAGCGCGTCGGCGATCTCGTTGGGCTCGGCCATCCGGCCGGGTCCGGATTCGGGCTCGGCCATCCGGCCGGCATTCGGCCCGACGATCCGGACGCCGTCGCCCTCCAGAACCGCGCGGTTCCGGCGGGTGGCGGGGTGCGCCCACATCTGGACGTTCATGGCCGGCGCGATCAGGATCGGCAGGGTCGTGGCCAGCAGGACCGTGGTCGCGAGGTCGGCCGCGTGACCGCCGGCCATGCGGGCCATCAGGTTGGCGGTCGCGGGCGCCACCACCACGGCATCGGCCTGACGGGCGAGCTTGATGTGGCCGATCTCGGCCTCGGAAGCGCGGTCGAACAGGTCGGTATGCGCCCGCTCACCGGCGAGCGCGGCCGCCGCCAGCGGCGTCACGAATTCCTGCGCCCCCGCGGTCAGGACCGGGCAGACGCTGGCGCCCCGCTCGCGCAGCCGCCGGATCAGGTCGAGGGCCTTGTAGGCCGCGATGCCGCCGCCGATGACGAGGAGGACGCGGCGATGGGCGAGGGTCTCGGTCATGCCGCCGACCCTCTGCGCGCCGGCGCGCGCGCGTCAAGCCGCCTCAGGCGGCGGCCGGGACGGCCGGCGCCTTCAGGCCGCCGAACCGGCGCTCCCGGCGGCCGAACTCGGCCACGGCCTCGGCGAGGTCGTCGGGCCCGAAATCGGGCCACATCCGCTCGGTGAAGAGCAGCTCGGCGTAGGCCGCCTCCCACAGCATGAAGTCGGAGAGGCGGCGCTCGCCACCGGTGCGGATCAGCAGGTCGACATCCACCGGCGAGCCGTGCATCGGACCGGCCACCAGCTTGCCGAAGCTCTCGCGCGTCGGCTCCTCGCCGGCGAGGCGCTGCGCCGCCGCGATGATCGCGTCGCGGGCCGAGTAGTCGACGCAGATCCGCAGATGCAGCCGGGTCCCCGCCGCCGTGGCGGCCTCGGCGGCCGCGATCGCCTGGGGGATGCCGTCGGGCAGACGGTCGCGCCGACCGACGACGCTGAGACGGGTGCCGGTGCGGGCGAGGCGCTGGGTCTCGTTGCGCAGGTACGAGCGCAGGAGCCGCATCAGGCCGCCCACTTCCTCGGCCGGCCGCTGCCAGTTGTCCGCCGAGAAGGCGTACAGCGTGAGCGTGCCGATGCCGTGATCCGGGCACGCCTCGGCGGTGCGGCGGATCGCCTCGACGCCCCGGTGGTGGCCGGCCAGCCGCGGCAGGCCGCGCTGCGTCGCCCAGCGCCCGTTGCCGTCCATGATGATCGCGGCGTGCAGGGCTCCCGGCACCGCTTCGCTTTGCATCGTAAAGTCTCCCGGCATGGGCGTGGCGTAGAGGTCTATCGAAACGGGATTAACATTCCCGGCGGGACGGGCGGTCTCACGCCGTTTTCGTGGCCGGATCGAGGCCGCGGACACCGGATTCGGGGCCGCGCTCGGCCGCCTCCGCGGCGTCGCGCACCACCTGCTCCAGCACGCCGAGATAACCGATGAAGCGCCGACGCCCGACCGCCGTGAGGCGGCAGATCGTCTGCGACCGGTTCTGCGCGAAGCGCTTCTCGAGGCTCACCAGATCCGCCTCGCTCAGAACGGCCAGGTGGCGGCTGAGATTGCCGTCGGTGAGCCCGCACAGCCGCTTGAGATCCGGGAAGGGCAGCCCCTTCGGGTGCGCCACCAAAGAGGTCAGCACGCTCAGGCGCGCCCGCTCGTGGATGATCCTGTCGAGCCCCTCGTAGGAGAAGCGCCCCTCGGAACGGTCAGCGGTCGTCATCGAAGGCCCGGGCCCCGTGATGGATGATCCCGGCCAGCCACGCCTGGCCGATCAGGAAGGGCAGGCCCATCGTCCAGGGCGACAGGGCCCGCGTCTCGGCCGAGACCGCCAGCACGGCGAGCCCGGCGAGCAGGTACCAGGCCCCGACGCCCTGGACCGCCCGGGGCAGGATCCGCGCCGAGGCGAACAGGCCGAGGCCGACCAGAACCTGCCAGAGACCCGGCAGCATCCAGACCTCGCCGGGGGCGAAGCGGGCGATGACCAGGGCGAGGCAGGCCCCCGCACCCGCGGCCGGCAGGAACACCTCGATGGCGTTCCACACCATCGCGTCGGCGAGGCCGGAATGCAGGCGCCGGCTGCGCCGGACCGCCTCGACGCCGATCATCGCGAAGGCCGCGAGGGCCGCCGCGATCCAGAGGCCGAAGAACAGGCCCGGCCGCGCCGCGGGATCGCCGAGCCACAGCGCCTGCCCCGCCGCGCAGGCGAGCGCGAGGCCGCCGGTGCCGGCGACCGTCGCCGCGCCCAAGCCGCGGAACGCCGTGTCGCGGGCGATCTGCGAGCGGATGGCCACGATGTCGGCCAGCGCCTTGTCCAGGTCCTGCATGTGCCTCAAGCCCCCGGCCGCAGCATGCCGCACACCCCACTTTGCACCGCAAAGTATCGACGGGGTCGGCCCACCGCAAGCCGATTTCCGCGCGCGCATGCCGATCTTCTCAGCATCCGGGACCGCGGTCGAGTTCGCCCCCGGGTGAATTCTACCTATCGGTTGTATTCGCCACACCGTCTTTAGTGGAACGCCACGGCGCTCCGCGGCCCGTCCTCGGCATGGCCGGCGGCGGACGAAAGCCGTCAAACCGCACCCGCGCAGGGTTTCTCGGAGCGCGATCCGGGCCCATATTGTTCTCATGCCCGCACCGAAGAAACCGCGCGCCGCCTCCGTGACGGCCACGTCCGCCAAGGCGTCGAAGCCCGAGCTGAAGCCCCTGGACACCTACCTGGCGGAGCTTCTGAACCCGGCGCTCAACCGGAACCGTCCGGCCGCCGTCGAGCCGCCCCCCGAGGCGCCGGCACGGCCGGGCCGCAAGGCGAGGGGCAGGAAGGGCAACCCCAAGGACGGGGTGCCCGCGGCCGCGACCCGGAGGGCCGAGATCGCCCGCGACGGCTTCGCGGAGGCACCCCAGGCCGGCTACGCGCTCGGCGACGCGGCCGATGTCGACCCCCGTCTGGCGCAGGCGCTCGGCCTGACGCCGCCCGAGGACGGCCCCGCGCCGGAGGGCGCCGAGCTGCCGGATCCCGGCGGCGACGGCGGCGCCTCGGCGACGGTGAGCGCGCTGGAGCGGCTGCTCACCGAGGGCAACCCGCTGTTCAAGGACGGCAAGACCTGGACGCCCCACCGGCCGGAGCGGCCGCAGAAATCCGAGGGTGGCGTCCGGTTCACGCTCAAATCCGACTTCACCCCGGCCGGCGACCAGCCCCGGGCGATCGCCGAGCTCGTCGGCGGCGTGCAGGCGCTGGAGCGCGACCAGGTGCTGCTCGGCGTCACCGGCTCGGGCAAGACCTTCACGATGGCCAAGATCATCGAGGAGACGCAGCGCCCGGCGCTGATCCTCGCGCCCAACAAGACGCTGGCCGCGCAGCTCTACGGGGAGTTCAAGGCGTTCTTCCCCGACAACGCGGTCGAGTACTTCGTCTCCTACTACGACTACTACCAGCCCGAGGCCTACGTCCCGCGGTCCGACACGTTCATCGAGAAGGAATCCTCGATCAACGAGCAGATCGACCGGATGCGCCACGCCGCCACCCGCGCACTGCTGGAGCGGGACGACGTGATCATCGTCGCCTCGGTCTCGTGCATCTACGGTATCGGCTCGGTCGAGACCTACACGGCGATGTCGTTCACGGTCTCCCTCGGCGAGCGGATCGAGCAGCGCCAGCTGATCGCCGACCTCGTGGCCCTGCAGTACAAGCGGATCCAGTCCGACTTCGCCCGCGGCACCTTCCGGGTGCGGGGCGACTCGATCGAGCTGTGGCCGGCCCACCTGGAGGATCGCGGCTGGCGGATCGGCCTGTTCGGCGACGAGGTCGAGAGCATCGTCGAGTTCGACCCGCTCACCGGCAAGACCATCTCCGAACTGAAGTTCGTGAAGGTCTACGCCAACTCGCACTACGTGACGCCGCGCCCGACGCTGCAGCAGGCGATCAAGGGCATCAAGCACGAGCTGAAGGGCCGGATCGAGGAGCTGACCAAGATGGGCCGGCTGATCGAGGCGCAGCGGATCGACCAGCGCTGCACCTTCGACATCGAGATGATCGAGGCGACCGGCGCCTGCAACGGCATCGAGAACTACTCCCGCTACCTCACCGGCCGGAAGCCCGGCGAGCCGCCGCCGACCCTATTCGAGTACCTGCCCGACAACGCTCTGGTCTTCACCGACGAGAGCCACGTCACCGTGCCGCAGATCGGCGGCATGTACCGGGGCGACTTCCGCCGGAAGGCGACGCTCGCCGAATACGGCTTCCGCCTGCCCTCCTGCCTCGACAACCGACCGCTGCGCTTCGAGGAATGGGACGCGATGCGGCCGATGACGGTCCACGTCTCGGCCACGCCCGGCAAGTGGGAGATGGAGCAGACCGGCGGCGTCTTCGCCGAGCAGGTCATCCGCCCGACCGGCCTCGTCGACCCGGTGATCGAGGTGCGCCCGGCCCGCAGCCAGGTGGACGACCTGCTGGGCGAGGTCCGGGAGGTGGCGCAGGCCGGCTACCGGACCCTCGTCACCACGCTCACCAAGCGCATGGCCGAGGACCTCACCGAGTACCTGCACGAGAACAGCGTGCGGGTGCGCTACATGCACTCCGACATCGACACGCTGGAGCGGATCGAGATCATCCGCGACCTGCGGCTCGGCGCCTTCGACGTCCTGATCGGCATCAACCTGCTGCGCGAGGGCCTCGACATCCCGGAATGCGCCCTGGTGGCGATCCTCGACGCCGACAAGGAGGGCTTCCTCCGCTCGGAGACCTCGCTGATCCAGACGATCGGCCGCGCGGCCCGCAACGCCGACGCGCGCTGCATCCTGTACGCGGACAATATCACCGGCTCGATGGAGCGGGCGATGGCCGAGACCGAGCGCCGCCGCGCCAAGCAGCTCGCCTACAACGCCGAGCACGGGATCACGCCGCAGAGCGTGAAGCGCGGCATCGCCGACATCCTGAGCAGCGTGTTCGAGCGCGACCACGTGCAGGTCGATACCGGGCTCGCCAAGGACGCGATCACGGTGGGCCACAATCTCAAGGCCGTGATGGCGGACCTCGAGAAGCGCATGCGGGCGGCCGCCGCCGACCTCGACTTCGAGGAGGCGGCGCGGCTGCGCGACGAGCTCAAGCGGCTCCAGGCGACCGAGCTGCTGGTCTCCGACGACCCGATGGCCCGGCAGGGCGACGTGGAGCGCGAGGCCGGCAAGTTCGGCCGGAAGCCGCCGCGCGGGGGCAGCCGCATCGCCAGGCCCGACCTCGACAATATGGGCCCGGGGACGGACCGAGAGCTGCCGGTGGGCGGCGCGGCACCGGTCTGGCAGGAGCGGCCGAAGCCGCGCTCGACGCAGGGGCTCGGCGGTCAGAAGCCCAAATATAAGGGCGGCGGTGGGCGACGGCGGGGCTGACCCGGCCGCCGGGGCCTCAGGCGGCCTCGCTGCCGCGGCCGAGGCCGTGTCCCGACCCGGCCTCGCCGGCATCGACGATGGCCTGCGCGATCCGGACCACGAGGACGTGGCAGGCCTCGTCGTAGGCGTGGGAATCCGCGCGGACCGCCGCCTCAACGACGGTCCCAGCCTGCTCGCGCACGATCTCGCGGGCGGTGCGCAGCGCGTCGGCGTAGGGCTCAAACGGTCGGGGCATCGTCGCGCTCCGGAGACGCCGGGCCTGGCCCGGATAGGCGGCTGGAACGAGCCGGGCGACGAAACTGTTCCCCCGGCCGCTGGACGTCGATGCCGCAGCGGCCCAGATCAGCCGCGATGAGTGACGAGCACGCGATGGCCTCAGAGACGAACCCGCCCCCGACCCTCGACGACGAGACCCTGGCCTTCGCGGGCCGGGTCTTCCAGTACGCGCGGATGGGCCACGCCGAGGAGCTCGCCGACCTGTTCGGGCAGGGGCTGCCGGCGAACCTGCGCAACGACAAGGGCGACAGCCTGCTGATGCTCGCCGCCTATAACGGTCAGGCGGAGGCCGCCCGGGTGATCCTGGAGGCCGGCGGCGACCCGGAACTCGCCAACGACCGCGGCCAGACGCCGCTCGCCGGCGCGGCCTTCAAGAACGACCTCGCCGTCGCGCAGCTCCTGCTCCGGCACGGGGCCGCGGTGGACGGGACCGGCGACGGCACCCGCACCGCGCTGATGACCGCGGCCATGTTCGACCGCACCGAGATGGTCGACCTGCTCCTCCAGCACGGCGCCGACCCGGATCGCCGCGACGCCTCCGGCCAGAGCGCCGCCGACATGGCCCGGGCCATGGGCGCCCAGGCGACGCCGGCGCAGCTCGACGGGGCGCCCCGGCGACAGGCGTGAGGCCGCGTCGCGAGAAGACCTGTTCGGGCGCGACGGGCGCCGCACACGGGAGCACAACCTTGTCGCGATGGATCGGGGCCGCCCTGCTGGCCTGCCTTGCCGGAACCGCCTCCCTCAATACGGCCTCCGCCGCCGAGACGCCCTGGCCGGCCTTCGGGCACGACCCGAGCAACCGCAACTTCTCCGAGCTGACCCAGATCAACCGCGACACGGTCGGCCGGCTGCGTCCCGCCTGGATCTTCCAGACCGGGGTCACCGGCTACTTCCAGGCCCAGCCGGTGATGGTGGACGGCACCCTCTACGTCTCCACGACGCAGAACAACGTCGCCGCCCTCGACGCGAAGACCGGGAAGCCGCTCTGGACCTACACCCACAAGCCGCGCACCGAGAAGATCTTCGGCCCGCCCTCCAACCGCGGGGTCGCGGTGTCGGGGGGCCTCGTCTTCGAGGCGACCATGGACGGGCAGCTCATCGCCCTGGACGCCAGGACCGGCCGGATCGTCTGGGAGAAGGAGGCGGTGCGCCCGGAGGAGGGCGAGACCGAGACCGCCTCGGGTCTCGCCGCGACCCTCGGCGGCAAGCCCGTCCAGGGTTCGAGCCGCCTCGGCTTCAAGATGCCGCCGCTCGTCGCCGACGGGCTCGTCATCGTCGGCGTCACCGGCGCCGGCTACGGCCTCCACATCGAGGACGAGGCGGGCGGCCTCGACGGCGGCTCGGTGGTCGGCATCGAGGGCGGATACGGGCGGCGCGGCTGGCTCGCGGCCTACGACGCGAGGACCGGCGAGGAACGATGGCGCTGGTACGTGACGCCCTCGGAGGGCTGGGAGGGCGGCTTCGTGGAGAAGACCGCCGACGGCACGCCGCTCCACCGCGACATCGCCGCCGAGAAGGCGGCGGCCCCCGCCAACCGCGATGCCTGGCGGGTGGGCGGCGGCTCCCTCTGGATGACGCCCGCCTACGACCCCGATCTCGGCCTGATCTTCCTCGGCACCGGCAACCCGGCGCCGCAGAATTTCGGCCTGTCGCGCCCGGGGGACAATCTCTACACGATGTGCCTCGTCGCCCTCGACGTGAAGACCGGGAAGCTGCGCTGGTACTACCAGCAGGTGCCGCACGACGAGTGGGGCTACGACGTCGCCGCGCCGCCCTTCCTGCTGGACATGCCGGGCGGCGCCAGGGCGGTGGCCTCGGCGAGCAAGACCGGCTGGATCTACGTCCACGACCGCGCCACGGGGAAGCTGCTCGCGCGCTCGGCCCCGCTGATCGAGCAGAAGAACCTGTTCGCGCCGCCGACCCCGCAGGGCACCGTGGTGGCGCCCGGCCCGCTCGGCGCGGTCTCGTGGCCGCCCACCGCCTATGACGGGACGCGCGCCTACGTGCAGGTCCGCCACGGGGCGACGACCTACACGGTGAAGACCGTGCCGGCCGCCGCGGGGCGTCCGGAGATCCGCTACACGGAGACCGGGGAGGCCAGGGGCGAGCCGTCCTTCAGCACGCTCACGGCCGTCGATCTCGCGGACGGCGGCCGGATCGCGTGGTCGGTGCGCGGCGCGAGCCGCCTCTCCGGGGGCACCCTGGCGACCGCCGGCGGGCTCGTCTTCTCGGGCGAGGAGGACGGCCATCTCGACGCCCACGACGCGCGGGACGGCCGGATTCTCTGGCGCTTCCAGTGCGGGGCCGGCATCAGCGGGCCGGCGATGACCTACGCGCTGGACGGCAAGCAGTACGTCGCGGTGGCGGCGGGCGGTGCCTCGTTCACCAGGGCGTCGGGCTTCGGAACCGGCGACGCGCTGCTGGTCTTCGCACTGCCCGATTGACCGCGGCCGGCCCACAGCGCGGACGGATGTCGCGGCGCGCCGGACTCGCGACGCTGCGGCGGGACGGGACGCCCCGGCGCGGTCCCTTGGCTAGTGGGCCACGAAGAGGGACAGCGCGCACAGGGCGCTCACGCCCAGCGCGAACGTCACGTCAGTCCAAGCGAAACGAGCCCTGCCCGGCATGCAGAATCTCCGCGCGAATGCCGACCAACAGTTTCCCGGACAAGTTGTTGCCGTCCGCTATCGGACAGAAGCCTCGCGGACGGGGGACGGAGACGTTCGAGGAGGCAGGCCGGGACGGGTACGCTCACGACGCGCGGCCTTCCGCGGCCGGCGCGTGATGTCCGGGCGCCCGGGGCGCTTCAGCCCGCCGCGACGGCGTAGCGGGTGCGCAGGCGCAGGCCGAACACCGCCATCATGAACATGCAGCAGGTGGCGTTGTTGCCGTTGTAGAGCACCGTCTCGAAGGAGGCCGAGACCAGCCCGAGGAACCACAGCCTCAGGAACAGCAGGGTCTCCGCGTCGAGGCGCGTCCCGCCGGCCACGCGCTGCAGGTCGCGCACCGGGGCGAGCACGAAGGCCACCACGGTCAGGGCGAGGAACGGCAGGCCGCCGATCAGCGCGGTGTCGAGATAGGCGTTGTGGGCGTGGTCGACGGTGTTGACCCAGGTCAGCGCTTCGGAGCCGGCATACATGGTCCGCTCGGTCATCCAGAAGGCGCCGATCCCCCAGCCGCGCCAGGGCCGGATCGCGATGTTGTCGATGGCGAATTGCCAGATCTCGCTGCGGCCCGTGAAGGTCGCGTCGGTGAGCAGCGAGCCCACCGCCTCCTGGATCGGCGGCGCCAGCACCGAGCCGATCGAGATCAGCGAGAACCCGATCACCGGGCCGAGGAGCAGCAGGCGGCGCAGGAACCCGCCGGTCAGGACCTGGCACAGGCCGGTCACGGCGAGGATCACCGGCAGGAGCAGGATCGCGGTCTTGGAGCCGCTCGCCACCAGGAACCCGGCTGCCAGGAGCACGATCGCCCAGCCGAGGACGCGGCTCGCCACCCTGGCGACGTAGAGGCCCACGATCACCAGGATCACCATGGCGGCACCGGCCTCGTTCTTCTGCGGGAAGATCCCGCGCCAGAGGCCCGGGTGGCTCGGATCGGAATTGACGTCGAAGGCCGAGTGGATCGCGAGGTTCGGCACGAAGGCGACCGCGAGGTAGGAGGCGAGCACGATGACCAGGGCGGACCCGGCCATGGTCAGCGCCAGCTGGCGGGGCGAGCGGGCCACGATCAGCACGCCCGCCGAGAGCATCGCCGCGATGGCGAAGAGCGCGAGCCGCCGCAGCGACAGGCTCGGCTCGACGGAGAGCAGCGCCGTCGCCCCGAGCCAGAGGGCGCAGAGCACGAGGGGACGGGTCACCAGGGGGCGGAGGTGGCGCACGCCGATCCGGTGGATCGCCGCCGCCATGGCGGCGCCGGCGCTGAGGAACAGGATCTGCGTCAGCAGGCTGCCGTCCTCGGAGGCCGCGAGCATCGACCGGTCGGACAGGTCCTTCAGCCAGACGTGGTTCCAGAGCAGGACGAAGACGGCGCCGTTCAGGAGCACGCGCAGAACGTCCGGCACGTCGCGGCCCGCGACGCCGCGCTGCCGCCCGTCGGCCGGGATCCCGATCGCCGCGTCCGCAGAAGCCATGCCGTCCCACCGCGAGGCCGCGCCGCGCGGCCAGGACCATTCTAGCGGCCCGCAGGTGCGGGGCGATGGAAAATCAGATGTTGCACCCCGCGATCGCGCGATAACCTTGACGCGGTGCCGGCGGGGTCAGCGCCGCATCGTGTACTGCGAGCGGCCGGCGGATTGCCGCATCAGGAAGGACGCCATCTCGGCCAGTTCCGGCGCCTTCGAGCGGAAGGTGACGGACAGCGCCAGCAGCGTGTCCTTGTGGTCGAGGCCCGGGTAGAGCCGCTCCTGGACCGGGACGTGCTCGGCCCGCAGCTTGGCGGCGAGGCTGACCGTGTGCCGCGGCTTCACCACGGTGTCGGCGTCGCCGGTCGCCAGGAAGGCGGGGGGCGAGAGCGGGCCCACGAAGGCGACGGGCTGCGTGGCCTCCGGATCGGGCGCCTTGCCGAACACCTTGACGGTGGTGTCCTGGTCGAACGGCAGGAAGTCGTAGGGGCCGGACAGGCCGGCGACGGCCTTGATCACCTTGGGATCGACCCCGGCGGCGATCACGTAGCGCGGGTCGAGGCCGAGCATCACGGCGTTGTAGGCGCCCGCCGAGTGGCCGGCGAGCACGATGCGGCGCGGGTCGCCGCCGTATCCGGCGATGTTGTCGCGCACCCACGCGATAGCCTCGGCGCCGTCCTCGAGGAAGCCGGGGAACGGCGCCTCCGGGTAGAGCCGGTAATCGGGCAGCACCGTGACGAAGCCCTGCGCCGCGAGGGCGTGCCCGACGAAGGCGTAGTCGTCCTTGGCGCCGCTCTGCCAGGAGCCGCCGTAGAAGAACACCAGGACCGGCGCGTTCTCGGCGCCCGCGGTGGGAACGTAGACGTCGAGCCGCCGCCGCGGACCCTCGCCGAAGGGCTGGTCCTTCGCGGCGAGCCGCCCCCCCGGATCGCGCGGGCCGATCGCGTCGAACAGCGCGAGCGGCGAGGCAGCGGTGAAGCCGAACGCGGCGAGCCCGAGGCAGAGGAGGCTAGCGAGCGCGGTGAGGAGACGTGTCATATCCCATCCGGTTGTCCCGACCGGGCCATACCGCACCGCCCTCGGGGCGGATTGATGACGCTCTCGGGGCGGATCACGAAAAATCAGGTCCGCAGCACGAAGCAGGCGCCGCCGACCTTGCGGATGCGGCCGCACAGGTCGTCGGCCGCCTGCCGGCTCTGCGCCGGGATGCGGATCCGGTAGAAGGCGCGGGTCCCGCGGTTGCGCAGGCGCGTGCCGATAATCATCGGCCGCACCTCGCCGATCACCCCCGCGTAGGCGCTCCGCGCGCGGTTGAAGCTCTGCAGCGCCAGAGCCTTGGAGAAGTTGCCGGCGAGCTGGATGCCCCAGGGAGCGGCCGGCCCCTCGTTGAGGCCGAGGGCGAAGCGGTCGCCGCGTGACGGGACGCGCAGGCTGGCGGTGACCTGCAGGCAGGTCTGCGGCGCTTCCGGCTTGGTCTCCCTCTTGGCCTCCCCCTTGGCCTCCTTCTGGTCCGTCGCGTCCTTCTGACCCTTTGCCTCGGACTTGCTCTCGGACTTGCCGTCGGACTTGGCGGGCGCGCCGCCCTCCGGGAACTCGATCGCCTTGCCGGGGCCGGTCCGCCAGTCGTCCACCGGCTGGCCGGTGATGTTGGCCACGTAGGCCCGCGTCTCGGCGGGCAGGCCGCCGTCGCCGGCGAGCCACTTGCTCACCCGCGCGGCGCCGCCGTTATAGGCCGCGGCGGCGAGGCCCAGATTGCCGAACTGGGTCCTCAGGTCGGCGAGCAGGTGGGCCGCGTGCGGGATCGCCTGCTCGGGATCGAACGGGTCGAGGAGGCCGCGCTCCCGGGCGGTCCCGGGCATGAACTGCGCGACGCCCTGCGCGCCGGCCGGACTCACCACCCCGACGCGAAAACTGCTCTCGCGCCAGATCAGGCGCGTCAGGAACGGTACCGGCAGGCCGCGGGCCTTGGCCGAGTCGTCGATGAGGCGGCACAGGGCCTGCTCGACGGTCTCGGTCGCCCCCTCGGACGGGGCGGCCGCGGCCGGCTGCGCGCAGGCGAGGGCGAGGAGAAGCGCGCCGAGGCGCAGGGGCGGGGCGGTCACGCCGCGCATGTAGCGACGCGCGGGGGCGGATCAATCCGCGCGGCCAACCTTCCTGGGGGAACATCCGGCCCCGGCGCGCGAGCGTTGCACCTTTGCACACTGGCGCGACCGGGCCGCGCCGTCGTAGCGTCCCGGGCTCAGAGAGCCGCCTCCGAGGCGGCCCCACGGGAGGAACCGCCGATGTCCGATCCGGCAACCCTGCGCGGCCTGTCCGGCCTGAGCCCCGCGCCGGCCCCGCTCAGGGGCTCGGCGCTCGTGATGATCGACCTGCAGCAGACCTACCGGGAGGGCGTGATGCGGCTCGACGGCGTCGAGCCCGCGCTCCGGGAGGCGGCGGCGCTCCTGCGACGGGCGCGCGAGGCCGGGATCCCGGTGATCCATGTCCGCCACGATGCCGGGCCGGGCTCGCCCTACGACGTGACCGCCCCGATCGGCCAGATCAGCCCGGAGGTGGCGCCGCAGGGCGACGAGCCGGTGATCACCAAGGCCTATCCGAGCTCCTTCGTGGGCACCGACCTCCAGGCGCGGCTCGAGCAGATCGGCGTGAAGGACGTCGTCCTGGCGGGCTTCATGACGCATATGTGCGTCAACTCCACCGCCCGGAGCGCCTTCAACCTCGGGTTCCGCCCCACCGTCGTGGCGGCCGCCACGGCGACGCGGGACCTGCCCGGGCCGGACGGCGCCGTGGTGCCGGCGGCCCAGCTCCAGGCCGCGAGCCTCGCGGCCCTCGGCGACCTGTTCGCCGTGATCGCGCGCGGGCAGGGCGATATCCCCGACTGAGACAGCGGACCGCTCCCGGCACCGGTCGAGGCCGCGCGATCAGGCCTGCAGCCGCCCGATCTCGGCGATCACCGCCCTGAGGCCCGGCCGCCCGTCGGGATCCGGCCCGGTGCAGGCCCGCGCCAGGGCGCGCAGGGAGTCCGGCGGCGCCGCGCATCGGTCGAGCAGCTCGCCGATCAGGATGCCGACGGCGCGGACCTCGACCCGCGCCAGGGCCGCGCCGAGCGGCCCGTCCGGCAGAGCCGAGGCGGCGCCGAAGTCGCTGAGCACGGCCGCGCCGGTCCCGGCATCCCAGAGCGTGTTGTGGGCGTAGACGTCGCCGTGCAGCAGGCCCCGCCCGTGCAGGTGCGCCACCGCCTCGGCCACGGCGCGGGCGATCCGCAGGACCGTGTCGGCGCCGAGGCGCAGGTCCGGGTCGTAGACGTCGCGGCTGCAGCTCGCGAGGCACGGCGGCCCGGCGAGCGCGCGCCAGTGCGCCGGCAGGAGCCGGAGCAGCAGGCCGCGGGCACCGTCGGGATGGCCCTCGAGCCGGCCGAGCGCGCCCGTGAGGGCCGGGTGCGTCCCGGCGGCGAGGCAGGCCGCCATCTCCCGCTCGGGCAGGCCGTCGCTGGTCATCGCGCCCTTGAACAGCTTCAGGGCCACGTCCTCCCCGCCGGCCGGCCCCCGCCACCGCGCCCGGTGGACGCGCCCCGAGGCGCCCTCGCCGAGCAGGTCGCCGACGGCGAGGTCGGCCCACGGCACCGCGGGGGCCGCGACCGGCGCCGTCGCCGGCTCGGCGGGGTTGCCGGCGTAGGCGATCCAGGCGAGGCGGGGCAGGCGCGCGAGCCAGGGCGGGATCGCCGCGAGACGGTTGCAGGCGAGCCGGATCAGCTCGAGGTCGTCCGCCCCCGACAGGCTGTCGGGCAGCGCCGTGAGCCGGTTGCCCGCCAGCATCAGCTTCTGCAGGCGCGGCCGCTCGCCGAGGGCGGCGGGCAGCTCCGCGATCGCGTTGTCGGTCAGGGTCAGCCAGCGCAGGTCGCGCGGCAGCGACACCGCCGGGACCTCGCGGATGCCGCAGCCGCGGAAGCCCAGCTGGCTCAGCGCCGGGCAGGCGCCGAGCACCGGCGGCAGGCGCGGGAACGGGTTGCCGGAGCAGAACAGCACGCGCAGGCGGTGCAGGCGGCCGAGATCGTCCGGCAGGTCGGTGAGGCTGCCCCGGCCGAGATCGAGCACCTCGAGGGTGTCGGCGAGCGCGAAGACCTCGCGCGGCACCTCCGTCAGGCCGTCGGGCAGCCGCAGCTCGCGCGCGCCGCCGAGATCGCCGCGCCGCAGGGCGGCGAGGATTTCGCGCCGGTCCAAGCCTCAGCCCCGCTTGAAGAAGGCGTCGGCCGCGCCCTGCGCCGCCTGCTTGGCGGCCCGCGCCGCCTCGAGCCGGGCGATCTCGGCGCGCAGGAGCGCGACGCGCTCGTCGAGATCCCCGAGCGAGAGCGTGTCGAGGGGCTGCCCGATCTCGTGGGCAACGGCCTTGCGCGGCCGGTCGTCGTCGTCCCGCACGTCTTGTCCTCCCTACAGGAACGGTGTTCCGGCCCCGTCCCAGGCGAGGCCGAGATGGGCCGCCACGGTGGCGCCGATATCCGCGAAGGTCTCCCGCCGGCCGATCGGCCGGCCGGCCACGCCGGGGCCGAAGGCCAGCACCGGGACCTGCTCGCGGGTGTGGTCGGTCCCGGTCCAGGTCGGATCGTTGCCGTGGTCGGCCGTGATCACCGCGAGGTCGCCCGGTGCCAGCGCCGCCAGGATCTCGGGGATCCGCGCGTCGAACGCCTCCAGCTCCGCGGCGTAGCCCGGCACGTCGCGGCGGTGGCCGTGCTCGGTGTCGAAATCGACGAGGTTGACGAAGATCAGGCCGCCCTCCGGCAGCGTCGCCAGCGCGTCGAGCCCCGCGGTCACGCAGGCCGCGTTCGGGCCCGGCCTGATCTCGCGCCCGGTGGCGCGGTGGGCGAAGATGTCGCCGATCTTGCCGACGCTCACCACCGCGCGGCCGGCCGCCTCGGCCCGGTCGAGCAGCGTGCGCCCGGGCGGGGCGACGGCGAGATCCTTGCGGTTGCTGGTCCGGCGGAAGCCGGTCTCCGGCGCGCCGACGAAGGGCCGGGCGATCACCCGGCAGACGCGGTAGGGGTCGCACAGGCGGCGCGCCACCCGGCACAGGTCGTAGAGCCGCTCCAGCCCGAACGCCTCCTCGTGGGCGGCGATCTGGAACACGCTGTCGGCCGAGGTGTAGCAGATCGGCCGGCCGGTCCGGAGATGCTCGGCGCCCAGCGCGTCGATGATCGCGACCCCGGGCGCGTGGCAGTCGCCCAGGATGCCCGGGAGGCCGCCCTCGGCGACGAGCGCGCGGACCAGCTCCGGCGGGAAGGCCGGCCGGGTGTCGGGGAAATGCCCCCAGGGCTCGGTCAAGGGCAGGCCGGCGATCTCCCAGTGGCCGGAGGGCGTGTCCTTGCCGGCGGCCGTCTCCACCGCGTGGCCGTAGGCGCCGCGCGGCGGGCCGGCCGGGGCGAGGTTCGGCGGGATCCGGCCCGAGGCCCCGGCGGCAGCCAGGCCGAGCCCGAGTTCGGCGAGGTGGGGCAGGCGCAGGGGGCCCGCGCGCAGCCCCGCCCGGTCGCCGCGGCCTTCCGCGCAGCGCTCGGCGATGTGCCCCAGCGTGTCCGACCCGGCATCGCCGTAGCGGTCCGCGTCCGGGGCCCCGCCGACGCCCACGGAATCGAGGACGATGATGAGGGCGCGCGCCACGGTCAGGCCGACTCCAGCTCGGCGGGGGCGTCGCTCTCGAGGGCGAAGGCGGCCTTGAACAGGGCGCGGGTGTAGGGCGTCTGGGGGCTCGCGAAGATCGTCTCCGCGTCGCCCTCCTCGACCACCCGGCCGTTCTGCATGACGATCACGTAGTTGGCGAGCGCCCGCACCACCTTCAGGTCGTGGCTGATGAACAGGTAGGCGAGGCCGCGCTCGCGCTGGAGGTCGCGCAGCAGGGTCACGATCTGGGCCTGGACCGAGCGGTCGAGGGCCGAGGTCGGCTCGTCGAGGACGACGAAGCGGGGATTGAGCACCATCGCCCGCGCGATGGCGATGCGCTGGCGCTGGCCGCCGGAGAACTCGTGCGGGTAGCGGTCCATGGCGGCGGGATCGAGCCCGACATCGGTGAGCGCCTTGGCGACCACGGCCCGGCGCTCCGCCCGGGAGCGCGCCGTGCCCTGGACCACCAGTCCCTCGGCGACGATGTCGGCCACCGACATGCGCGGCGACAGGGAGCCGTAGGGATCCTGGAAGACAACCTGCATGTCCTTCCGCAGCGGGCGCATCTGCGCCACGCCGTAGCCGTCGATCGCCTTGCCGAGGAAGACGATCGGCCCTTCCGAGCCCGTGAGCCGCAGGAGCGCGAGGCCGAGGGTTGTCTTGCCCGAGCCGGACTCGCCGACGACGCCGACGGTCTCGCCGGTCCGGACCCGCAGGGAGACGCCGTCCACGGCCCTGACGTGGCCGGTGACGCGCCGGAGCAGGCCCGACTTCAGCGGGAACCAGACCTTCAGGGGGCCGGCCTCCAGGAGCGGGGCGGCGTCGGCCGGGACGGGGTTGGCCCGGCCCTTCGGCTCGGAGGCGATCAGGCGGCGCGTGTAGGCGTGCTGCGGATCCGCGAAGACGGCCTTGGTGGCGCCGGCCTCCACGATCTTGCCCTTCAGCATCACGCAGACGCGGTCGGCGATCCGCTCGACGATGCCGAGATCGTGGGTGATGAACAGCATCGCCATGCCGAGGCGCTTCTGCAGGTCGGCGAGCAGCGCCAGGATCTGCGCCTGCACGGTCACGTCGAGGGCCGTGGTCGGCTCGTCGGCGACCAGGAGGTCCGGCTCGCAGGCGAGCGCCATGGCGATCATCACGCGCTGGCGCTGGCCTCCGGAGAGCTCGTGCGGGTAGGCGCCCATGCGCCGCTCGGCGTCGCGCAGGCCCACGAGTTCCAGAAGCTCCAGGATCCGGCGGCGGGCCGCCTTGCCGGCGAGGCCGCGGTGCAGGCCGAGCACCTCGCCGATCTGCCGCTCGATCGTGTGGAGCGGGTTCAACGAGGTCATCGGCTCCTGGAACACCATGGTGATGTCGGCGCCGCGCACGTCCCGCATCGCCCGCTCGGGCAGCCGCGCGAGGTCGCGGCCCGCGAACAGGATCCGCCCGTCCTGGCGGGCCGCGGGGTCGAGGAGGCGCAGGATCGCCAGCGCGGTCACCGACTTGCCGGACCCCGATTCGCCCACGAGCGCGACGGTCTCGCCGCGGCGGATGGTGAAGGAGACGCCGTCGACCGCCACGGTCTCACCCTCCCGCGCGCGGAACGCCACGGAGAGGTCCTCGACGGCGAGGAGCGGCTGGGGATCGGCCTCTGACATGGACCCCTTATAGCGCGCCCGGCCCCGGACCCTAGCCCGCGCGGACGCCGCACGGGGCGGGCTGGCACGACGCGGCCGGACGGGCGGGCCGGCGGTCCCGGAAGGTCGGCCCGGCGCTCCAGCGCGCCACGGACCTACCGGATCGGCGCCCCGGGATCGATCGCCGGCAGCTCGTTCGCCGGGAGCCCCGTTCCCGCCTGAGCCTGCGGTCCGGCGGCGCCGCGGGCGCGGTTGGCGAGGGCGACAGTCAGGCGCTCGGCGGTCTCGGGCTGCATCACCGCCAGGACCTCGGACATCTTGCGGGGGTTCATGGCCAGCACGATCGGGACCAGCACGTCGAGCCCGAGCCGGTCGAAGACCCGGGCTGCGTCCTTGGGCTTCATCGCCTCGTACATCGTGACGATGTTCTTCAGGGCCTGCTTCTCGGCGTCCTCCTTCGCTTTCGCGACGGCGTCGACCTTGTCCTCGGCCTTCTTGAGGTCGCCGAGCCCGGTCTCGAGCTTGCGCTCGGCCTCGCCCAGCATCTTCTCGCGCAGCTCGAGCTCGTCGCTCTTCTGACGCAGGGCGTCGCGCCGGGCACCGAGCTTCTCAAGGAGCAGGCGCTCGGTGGGCGAGGCCGAGCTCCCGGCCGCGGGCGGTGCGGACTGGGCCGGGGCCAGGGGAGGGGCCGACGGCTGCTCGGGCGCGGCTGCCGGCGCCTCCTTGGCGCCCACCGAACCGGTCGTCACCGGATCGAAGGGCTCGAAGCCGGTGCGCGCCCGGGCGACCGCGCGCCCGTATTCCGGCAGCGCCGCGCTCTCCGGCAGGCCGGCCTGCAGCAGGCTGAGCAGCTTGAGCACGAGCAGCCCACCGGCCGCGAGCGCCACGGCGTCGATGAGGCGCAGCCGAAACTGCCGGACGGGCTTCCGGCGCGCGCGCCGCTCGGGCGTCGCGGCGCGGCGTATCCGCTCCTCGGGATCCGGCTTCGGCGGCGGGATCTTCGGGGCCTTGACCCCGGTCACGCGGCGCGCGCCCGGACGCGGGCGAGGGCGCGCTCGCTCATGGCGAGGGCCGCCGCGGCCGCCACGCCGAGGCGCTCCCCATTCGGGCTGGCGTGCTCCGGCCGGCGCTCGGCCGGGATCTCCGGCGCGCGCGCCGGCTTGGGGACCGCCTGCGGCGCGGGCCTCGGCTCCGGCGCGGGCTCGGGACGGACCGGCACGGCGCGCATCTGCGCCACGATGGCGCCGATGCGGGTGATCACGCCCTCGCCGGCCTCGACCTGCAGCCGCAGCTCGCCGGCGCGGATCGTGGCGGTCTCCAGGCTCGCGTTCAGGGTGCGGTCGCCCTCGTCGATCGCCGCCCGCAGGCCCGCGATGGCCCGCTCGGCCGTGCCGGTCGCGACCATCAGGTCGCCGATGGTCTGGCGGAGGGCGGCCTCGTCGCCCTTCATCTGGCCGATGCGGCGCGAGAGCCGGAGGGACGTGACGATGGTCGCCGCCAGGAGGACGGCGACCAGGATGTCGGCCGCGAGGGTGACGAAGAGACTCATGACCGGACCCTCATCGGCACTAATTGTCCGAGCGGTTGTTCATCGAGGCCTCGTAGGCCTGGATCGTCGTGCGCGAGCGGCGCAGCGGCCGGGTGACCTGGACGGCGATGTGGCCGTCGACCCGGCCGATCCGCCCCTGCGTCAGCGCCCAGTCGCCGCAGCGCACGGTGATGAGGTCCGAGGGCTTGGCCTCGAACATCAGCGTCTCGCCGACCTTCAGGCTCATGACCTGCTTCAGCGGCAGCATCATCTCGTGCAGCACCGCGTCCATGGTCACGTCGGCCTGCCAGATCTCGGTGGCGAGATGGCCCTCCCAGACGTGGTCGCGGCCGAGCTTCTCGCCCATGAAGCTCTGGGTCAGCAGCTCCCGGATCGGCTCGATCGTCGCGTAGGGGAACAGGATCTGCAGCATGCCGCCGCGCCCGTCGACGTCGAGGCGCAGGCTGATCAGGATCGCGGCGTTGCCCGGCCGCGTGATGGTGGCGAAGCGGGGGTTGGTCTCGATCCGGTCGATGCCGAAGCTCACGGGCGAGAGCGGCTGGAACGACATCTCGAGGTCGCCCAGCACGATCTCGACGAGGCGGCGCACCAGCGTCATCTCGATGGCGGTGAAGGGCCGGCCGTCGAGGCGGCTCGACGAGCCGCCGCGCTTGCCGCCGAGCAGCAGGTCGAAGGTCGCGTAGGCGAGGTTCGAGTCGACCGTGACGAGGCCGGAATTCTCCCACTGCTCGGCCCGGAACACGCCCAGCAGCGTCGGCAGCGGGATCGCGTTCAGGTAGTCGCCGAAGCGCACCGAGGTGATGTTGTCGAGGGTCACCTCGACGTTGTCCTGGAACAGGTTGCGCAGGGAGGTCGACAGCAACCGGATCATCCGGTCGAAGACGATCTCCAGCATCGGCAGGCGTTCGTACTGGACGACGCCCGAATCGACGATGGCCTGCACGCCCCCGGCCCCGGAGGCCGAGAGCTCGCGCATGGAGAAGCCGAGGACGCCGTCGATCTCGTCCTGGTTGAGCACCCGGTCGTTGCCGGCGAGTTCGGGGAGGTTGTCGCTCTCCCCGTCCTCGATCATCGTCGCCCATTCGGCGGCGACGTCGCCCGCGTTGCGCGTGGTGCCCTGCTCGGCGAGCGCCGCGCCCCACTCCTCGGCCAGCGACGTGTCGCCGCCCTCGGCCCCCTGCTCCAGGAGGGCTGCCGACCAGTCGTCCTCGGGGAGTTCGTCCTCGGGTTCCATCAGGCGTGCTCGATCGGGGCCCGGCGCGGCGCGGCGCGCGATGGACGGGGCAGGGTCGCGGGCGCGCTCACTGGACGATCACGTCCTTGAACAGCACCGCGTCGACCTTGGCGGGGTACAGGGCGATGTTGATCCGGCGCAGAAGCTCCTCGCGCAGCCGGAACAGGCCCATCGAGTTGGTGATGTCGCTGGCGCGCAGCTCGCGCATGTAGACCTGCAGCGCGTCCTCGACCCGCGGCATCAGGGGCTTCACCTCCTCCTCGACCTTGGCGTCCTTCAGCTCCAGCGAGATCCGGACCTTCGCGTACTTGGCCTTGTCCTGGGGCAGCTCGGGAGAGAGGTTGAGGAGCATCTCGCGCACGTCGACGAAGACTACGGCCTTCTTGGCGTCCGGACCGGCGCCCTTGGCGTCGCCGTGCCCGCCGCCATGGCCGCCGCCCTGCGCGGCTTCCTTGCCGTCGCCCTGGCCGCCGCCGCGCATCATCAGGAAGGCGCCCGCGCCGCCGCCCGCGATCAGGACCGCGAGGGCCACCATGATCATGAGCTTCTTCTTGCCCTTCGGGGCGCCCTCGGCTTTGGCCTCGCCGTCCTCGGCGGAGGCCTTTTTCGGCGTCTTGGCCATGGAATAATGCTCTCTCGCGGGAGACCGCGCGCCAGGTACACCTGGATATCGGAGCATCACGGTTAACGCGCCGTTAAGGAGGCAATTCCTGCCGGGTCAGGTTTGCCGCGGCGCAGCCCCCGCGCCGCCGCGACACGCGAGCGTCGCTAACCAAGTCCCTGTCACAACGCTAAAATTTGCCGCAGACGGGTTTGGCACAGCGGATGCTGAATGGATCGTTGCCGCCTCCGCGGCCCGCGAGTCCCAGAGTCCACGATGCAGAATGCCCTCTTCGTCGGCGTGTCGAGCCAGATGGCGCTCCAGCGGGAGCTGGACGTGATCGCCAACAACATGGCGAACGTCTCGACCACGGGCTTCAAGGCGCGGAGCACCCGCTTCGAGGAATACCTGATGCCGGTGGCGAGCGCGGATTCGTTCGCCCGGCCCGACCGGCGCCTGTCCTACGTCATCGACCAGGGCACCAGCCTCGACCTCGGGCAGGGCCCGATCGAGCAGACCGGCAACCCGCTCAACGTGGCGGTCAAGGGCTCGGCCTTCATCGCCGTGCAGTCGCCCCAGGGCGAGCGCTACACCCGGAACGGCGCCTTCGAGCTCGACGCGCAGGGCACGCTCGTCACCAGCGACGGCTACAAGGTCGTGGGCGAGGGCGGCCCGATCAGCATCAACCCGCAGGAGACCGGCCTCGCCATCGGCCCCGACGGCACCGTGTCGACCAACCTCGGCATCCGCGGGCGGATCAAGCTCGTCACCTTCGCCAACCCGCAGCGGCTGACCAACGAGGGGACCAACCTCTACGCCTCGCCGGAGCCCGCCCGCCCCGCCGGGATCGACGGGCGCCTGGAACCCGAGTCGCTGGAGCGCTCCAACGTCCGCCCGGTGATCGAGATGACCCGGCTCATGGACGTGAACCGGACCTACGCCATGGTGTCGAGCATGATCTCGCGCCTCGACGACCTGCGGGGCACGGCGATCCGCCGCCTCGCCGACGTCGCCTGAGGAGGCCTGACCGATGCGCGCCCTCTACTCCGCCGCCACCGGCATGGCGGCCCAGGAACTCAACGTCCAGGTCATCTCCAACAACATCGCGAACCTGCGCACCACCGGCTACAAGCGCCAGCAGGTGCACTTCCAGGATCTGCTCTACCAGAACATGCGCCGGGCCGGCGCCTCGACCTCGCAGCAGAACACCCAGCTCCCGGCGGGCCTCAGCCTCGGCTCGGGCGTGAAGACCACCTCGACGGCCCGCGTGATGTCGCAGGGGACGCTGTCCTCGACCGAGAAGGATTACGACGTCGCGATCCGCGGCGACGGGTTCTTCCGGGTGACGCTGCCGGACGGCCGGACCGCCTATTCCCGCGACGGCTCCTTCGACCTCTCGGCCCAGGGCCAGCTCGTCACCCGCGACGGCTACCTGCTCGATCCGGCGATCACCGTGCCGCAGAACGCGACGTCCGTGACGATCAGCGCCACGGGCGTCGTGCAGGCGAACATCCCGGGCCAGACGGCGCCGCAGGCGCTGGGCCAGTTCCAGCTCTCGCGCTTCGTCAACAAGGTCGGCCTCGAGTCGATCGGCGACAACCTGTTCGTCGAGACCGCCGCCTCCGGGCAGGCGATCAGCGGCCTGCCGGGCGCCGACGGCTTCGGCAACCTCCAGCAGAGCTACCTGGAGGAGGCGAACGTGAACGCCGTCACGGAGATCTCGTCCCTGATCGCCGCGCAGCGCGCCTACGAGATGAACTCGAAGGTCGTCACCGCCGCCGACCAGATGCTCTCCACCACAACGCAGATGTTCCGCAGCTAACCGCGCGACCCGCACCCCGCTTCAGGTCCCTGAACATGTATGCCGGCATGCATCCCGACCCGCTCGATCCCGACTTCGGGACCCTCGACCTGCCCCGCATCGCCGCGGGGGCCGGGGACGACATCAGCCCGATCGTGCGGCGCGTCCCGCGGCGGGTGATGCCCCTCGGCGCCGCCGTCATCCTGCGCGCGCTGCTGGCCTTCCTCACCTTCGCGGCCCTCGGCGCCCTGGCGATCCCGGCCATGGCGCGGGCGGAGGGCCTGCGGCTGCGCGGCGACGTCACCGCCCGCGGCGACGTCCTGACGCTCGCCGATCTCGTCGAGGGCGCGCCCGAGCGCCTGGCCACGCGCCCGCTGTTCCGCGCGCCCAGCCTCGGCGCCACCGGGACGATCCAGACCCGCCGCATCCTCGACGCGGCCTCCGCCCTGGGCCTCAGCGGCCTGGAGACCGGCGGCCGGCTGCAGATCGCCGTGCAGCGCGCCGCCCGCCGCCTCGGGCCGCCGGAGATCGAGGCGGCGCTCAAGCGCGGCCTCGAGACCGGCTACGGGCTCAACGCCCAGAACATCGCGGTCCGCCTCGACGGCGACGGGCCGACCCTGCTGGCGCCGGTGGACCTCGAAGGGCAGGCCGCGGCCCTGGACCTGACCTACGATGCGCGGACGCGCCGCGTCGCGGGCCTCGTCACCCTCGGCGAGCGGCAGGTCTCGCTGCGCGTCTCCGGCGTGGTCGTGGAGCTGCGCGAGGTGGCGGTGCTCACCCGGAACCTCAACCGCGGCGAGCCGGTCAGAGAGGGCGACGTCGCCCTGGAGCGGCGCCCGCGCGAATCCGTCGCCCCCGACGCGCAGGGCAGCGCCACGACCATCCTCGGCGAGGTCGCGCAGAACACCCTCACGGCCGGCACCGTGCTGCGGGTCACCGACACGGCCCCGCCCGACCTGGTCGCCCGCGGCGAGAACGTAACCATCGTGTACGAGACGCCGAGCATCAGCCTGTCGATGCGCGGCCTGTCGAACGATTCCGGCCGCATGGGCGCCGTCGTCAACGTCGTCAACGTCGCCTCCAAGAAGGTCCTGCAGGCCACCGTGATCGGCCCCGGCCGGGTCTCGGTGAGCCCCAGCCCCGCGGCCCGGCAGGCCGCCGGCGCCGCCCCCGTCCAGGCGACCGCCTCCCTGCGCTGACCGCCCGCCCTGCACGCGTCGAAGAGTGATAGCCCGATGGCCCGTCGCACCGTCCTGAACCCGCTCGCCGCCGCCCTGATCGCCGGCGCGCTCGGCGCCTGCAACACCGCCGACCGCCTCTCGCAGGTCGGCCTGACCCCGGCCCTGTCGGCGATCGAGGACCCGACCGCGCAGCCGGGCTACAAGCCGGTGCGGATGCCGATGCCGGACGTGCAGCCGGTCTCGTACGCGCCGAACTCGCTGTGGCGCACCGGCTCCCGCGCCTTCTTCAAGGACCAGCGCGCCGCCAAGCTCGGCGACATCCTGACCGTGAAGGTCAAGGTCACCGACCAGGCGAACATCAGCAACGAGACCAAGCGTTCCCGGGCCAACACCGAGAGCTTCGGCCTGCCCAACGCCCTGGGCCTGGAGAACAACGCGGTCGGCAAGTCCTTCGGCGTCGGAAGCACCGCGCTGCTCTCCGCCACCTCGGCCATGGCCAATGACGGGGCCGGCTCGGTCCAGCGCACCGAGTCCGTCCTGACGAACGTCGCCGCGGTGGTGACCCAGGTTCTGCCCAACGGCAACCTCGTGGTCGAGGGCAAGCAGGAGATCCGGGTCAATTTCGAGGTGCGCGAGATGATCGTCGCCGGCGTGGTGCGGCCGGAGGACATCGAGTCCGACAACACCATCGACTCGGCCAAGATCGCCCAGGCGCGCATCGCCTACGGCGGCCGGGGCCAGATCACCGACGTGCAGCAGCCGCGCTACGGCCAGCAGCTCGTCGACATCCTGCTGCCGTTCTGAGGCACCTCAGGACGGCTCCTCCGGCTCCGGCCCGCGCGTCACGTCGAGGCCGGAGCCCGCGCCGGGGGGCGGCCCGACCTTGACCGGCGCGCCGGTGCGGGCGGCCTCGTAGATCGCCTCCATCAGGACCTGGTCCTGAAGCCCCTCCTCGCCGGGGGTGCGGGGCCGCAGGTTCTCCTGGATGCACCGCGCGAAGTGGTCCAGCTCCAGGGCGAACTGGTTCTTCGGGCTCAGGACCTTCTCGTCCCGGGCGGCGTTCCTGCCGTCGCGGTGGCCGATGTAGAGACGCTGGCCCTGATAGGCGAAGGCGTTCTGGAGATCGACGGAGGCTGTCCCGGTGTGCAGGGTCAGGCTCCGCGCCTCGTAGACCCCGTAGCTCGTCAGGCACTGGGCGATCACGCCGGACGGGAAGTGGAGGGTGAAGCTCGCCGTCTCCTCGACCTCGCGGTACTTGGGATCGTCCGGCGGCGAGTGGATCTGGGCCTGGATCAGGTTCGGCTCCTCGCCGAGAACCGCGCGGGCGGTGTTCAGGCAGTAGAGCCCGATATCCGGCAGCGAGCCGCCGCCCGCCAGCGCCTTGCGCAGGCGCCACTGCTCCGGAAGACCCGTGGTCTGGCCGTTGAACGCCTGGATCAGCCGCGGCCGGCCGAACTCGCCCGAGCGGGCGAGCTTGATCACGGCCCGGTTGTGGGGCTCGTACTGGCACCGGTAGGCGATCATCAGCTTGACGCCGGCCTTCGCGCAGGCCGCGATCATCTCCCGGCACTCGTCCGAGGTCACGGCCATCGGCTTCTCGCAGAGCACCTGCTTGCCGGCCGCGGCGGCCGCCACGACGTTGTCCCGGTGCACGCCGTTCGGCGTGACGATGTAGACCGCCTGGACGTCGGGGTTCGCCTTCAGGCGATCCCACGCGTCGTAGCCGTAGACGGCGTCGTCCGGCAGCCCGTACTGCCGCGCCACGAGCTTCGCCTTGTCGGGCGAGCCCGACATCACCGCCGCGAGGCGGGCGCGCTTGCTCTCGCCGAACGCCGGGAGGATCTCGTCGAGGCTCAGGCGCCCGAGACCCACCACGCAGTAGCCGACGCGCTGACCCGGCGGCTGCGGCGCCGGACTCGGGGCGGGCGGCCGGTCGCCCGGCCCGCGCCAGTTCGGGAACATCACCTTTCCGCCCTGCACGGCGCCGGTATCGGCCGGGACCGAAGGGGCCGGCGGGGCGGCCGGCGGGGCGGCCTGCGCGCCGCCGCCGGCCGCGGCGCCGGCCAGGGCGCCCCCGGCCGCGAGGAGAGTGCGTCGTGAGAGCCGGGTGTCGTCCGCCATGTGCCTCGCCGTGTCGCCGGATCGGGAGGGCCGCGCCCGGGGCGCCGCCCGCGCCGGGAGCCGCCGGATGGCGGGACCGCGCCCTCAGTGAACGCGACCCGGCTCCGGGCTGTTTCCGTCGAGGAGCGCGGCGCGCAGACGCGCCACCTCCGCCTCGCTGGCGGCGAGCCGGCGCGCGACCGCCTCGGGCTCCGTCGCCGCGCGGGTCTCGGCGAAGCCGAGGCCGACCGACTCGCCCGCGCGCCAGGCCACGAAGGCGCGCCGGATCTCGCCGCGACAGGGGATGAACAGCTCGACGCAGTCGGGGAGCACGGCCTCCGACGGCAGCCGGACCCGCGCCCCGTCGAGGGACACGTCGCGGACCGTGCAGTCGATCTCCGGGAGGAAGGCCGCGACGCGCAGCCGCCCGCCCAGGCAGACGCGGCGTCGGGCAGTGCGGCGGCGCTCGACCACGATCGTCTGACCCTGACGGTTTCGGTTGCGGGGACAACCGCCATCCAGCCCGGACCGCCCCCGCCCGTCCACCTTAACCGTCTGTTTACCTTAACGGCGGCCTCAGGCGGGCGGCGGCGGGTCGGGCGCCTCGACCTCGCCGCGGCGCTGCAGCTGCAGGGCGACGAACCAGCACAGGGATGCCCAGGCAGCGCCGATGCACCAGCCGGCCAGGACGTCGCTCGGCCAGTGCACGCCGAGATAGATGCGGCTGATGCCGACGAGCAGCGTCACGCTCACCCCGAGCGCCAGGACCAGCGCCTTGGCGCGGCGGTTGCGCTCGATCCGGGCGATCAGGGTCGCCAGGGTCAGGTAGGCGATCGCCGACATGGTGGCGTGGCCGCTCGGGAAGCTCGCCGTGAACACCTCCATGCCGTGGGGCACGAGGTCCGGCCGGGGCCGATGGTAGAAGATCTTCAGCACCGTCGAGACCAGCTCGCCGCTCCCCACCGCGGCGAGGACGTAGAGACCGATGCGTCGGCGCCCGGACACGCCGAGATAGGCCGCCACCGCGCAGGTCAGGAACAGCACGGTGAAGACGCTGCCGAGCCCGGTGATGTCGCGCATCGCCTCCTCGAGCCAGGGCGGCCCGATGGGGTCGGCGAGATCGGCGGGGTTGCGCAGGGCGAGCAGGATCCGCCGGTCGAGGGCCGCGGTGGAGCCCTCGCCGACCTCGTGGGCGAGGTAGAAGAACCCGTAGCCGAGGATGCTCAGGCAGAGCAGGGCGACGAGGGGACCGACCTCGTTCAGGCGCAACCGCAGCCACACCGCCATCGCGGGCTCGATCAGCCGGTTCTGCCGCAGGTTGCCCGGCGCCCTCATGGCGCGGTCTCCCGGTGCGCGTCGACATCCATCAGGCATTCTCTCCGAAGGGCAGGCGGGCGACGGCGTCCCAGGGGCCGCCGCGGTAGCGCCAGAGCAGGGTGCCGGGGGCGGTGAACCGGAACGGCACGAACCCCGCCGACAGGTCGGCGTGCAGCGCCTGGGCCGTGTCCGGCGACACCTTGTTCTGCACCGTGACGTGCGGGCGCCAGCCCTGCCGGTCCTGGGCGGTGAGGTGGGCCGCGAATTCCTGCGCGAGGCGGCCCCGGAAGCGCACCAGCGCGTCGGAGTCGAGCGCGTAGGCGACGCCGCGGCCGGTGAAGCGCAGGCCGGTCACCGCGACCTCCGGCGGCGGCACCGTGCGGGCGAGGGCGGTGATCGCCTCGATCACGCCCCGCTCCCGGTCGCCCGGCAGGTGGTGGAACAGGGTCGCGTGCGCCGGGATGCGGTTGAGGGCTTCCGGGAAGTGGCGGCGCCGCTCGCCGTCGAACCGCGCGAAAGTCGGTTCGTCGAAGGCGAGCGTCAGGATCAGGGGGTCCGCGTCGATCATCGGGGCCAGATGGCGCCCGCGGGCGCTCAGGTCCAGTACAGGATCCGAGCGGCCGGCAGGTCGCGGGCGAGACAGGCGGTGAGATGGGCGCGCATCGCCTGCATCAGGGGCTTCGGGAAAACGTGCTTCACCGAGCCGAACTTGGTGCGCTTCTCGACGCGCTCCGCCTCGTCCAGCGGCAGGTCCGAGCCGGGATACCAGCCGCGCAGCACCGCCTTCGAGCCCGGCGTGAACCGGTGGGTGATGAGTTCGGCGGTGAGGTCGAGATCGGGCACGCCGGCCAGCGCGTCGGCGGCGGCGCGGACCAGCCCGGCATAGGCGTCCTCCCAGTCCGGAACCGGCAGGATCGGCGCGACGGTCAGGCCGACCGGGTAGCCGGCCCGCGCCGCCGCCGCCAGGGCGGCGAGCCGCGCGTCGAGGGGATCGGTGCCGCCCTCGTAATGCGCGGCCGCCCGCGGATTGACCGAGAAGCGGATGCGCGTGCGCCGGTTGTGCGGCAGGTCGAGGAGCGGTTCGACCGCGGCGAACTTGGTGGTGAAGCGCAGCTGCACCGGCGCGTCCCAGGCGCCGAAATGCCGGATCGCCGCCGAGAGCGAGCCGGTCAGGTGCTCGATGCCGAGGGGATCGGTGTAGCAGGACGCCTCGAAGGTGGTCCCCTCCCGCGCCCGCTCGGCGGAGGCCGACGTCACCGCGCCGCGCCCCGCATAGTCCGCGAGGTTGTCTAGGATCGTCGCCAGATTGGCGTAGGCGCGGGTCACCGGCGGCCCGGACAGAGAGCCCGCGAGGTAGCAGTATTGGCAATGGGCCGGGCAGCCCTCGGCGAGGTCGAAGCGCCAGTCGGCCGAGGGCGGGATCGGCTGCAGCCGCAGCTTGGTCGGCGGGGCGACCGTCAGCGCGAGGGTCGCCTTGGCGGCCGCGTAGGCGCGCCGAGGATCCGGCTCGCGCGGGCTCGGCAGGCGGTTGGACGCCAGCCGCTCCACCGGCAGGCCCAGCGCCTCGGCGCGGGCCAGCATGGCCCGCCCGTGGGCGTGCTCCAGGGCGGCGGGCATGACCAGCACGCGGCGCGGGCGCCACAGCCGCGCCGGGCGGGCGGGCTCCGGGCGGATGGGCTCCGGGCCGCCGGCATGCTCCGGGCGATCGCGGGTCTGGACGGCCGGTGCGGGCGAGGGCGTCATGCCTGACGAACGCGCGGTCCCGGTGCCGGGTCCGGCCTAGTCGCCCGCTCGCGGTGCGGCTAAAGCACCGTCATGTCTGCAGGCAGGGAGAGCGTACATGTCGGCCGCGACGGCTGGTTATTCCTCACGGGGGGGACCAACCGGGTCATGGACCGGTATCGCGGCGGCCTGCGGCACTGGCTGCTGCTGCGCGGCTGGACACGGCTGATCAAGGCCCGCGCGCGGCGGGCCGAGAGCCTCGGCATCCGCTGCCTGCACGTGATCGTGCCGGAGAAGCTGTCGGTCTACGACGACAAGACCGACGGCCTGCGTTACGCCCCCGGCAAGGCCTCGACCCGGCGGCTGGCCCGCAGCCTCGCCCGGCATCCGGCCTATCTCGACCTTCTCGCCCCGCTCCGCGCCGCCCGGAACGGGCCGGTGCCGCTCTACCTGCGCACCGACACGCACTGGACCGCGCAGGGCTGCCTGCTGGCCTACCGCGCGATCATGCGGGCGCTCGGGGCGATCCCGCCGGCCGACATCGGCGCGCGTCCGGGCATCGTCTCGGACCAGCTCATGGATCTCGGCGAGAAGCTGCCGGAGCGGCCGCGCGAGCGCCTGGAACGGTTCATGCTGCAGCGCGACGCGTCGCGGGTCGAGACCGGGCCGCTGCTCGCCGCCTACGAGGCGGAAGGGCGCGACCGGGAGGTGCATGTCGGCGCGCATGTCGTCTACCGGAACGCGTCACCGGCGGCCGATCCGCGCCGGCTCGTCCTGTTCGGCGATTCCTGCGCCCATTTCGACCCGTTCCTGCTGACCGGGCTACTCGCCGAGAGCTTCAGCGAGGTGCACTTCGTCTGGTCGTCGAGCCTCGACTGGGCCTATATCGAGCGGGTCCGCGCCGACATCCTTCTGTTCGAAATCGCCGAGCGCTTCCTCGCCAAGCTCCCGAAGGACGATTTCGACGTGGCCGTCGCCGGCCAGCGCGGGACCGGCGGCCGCTTCGCGAAGCTCCGGACCGGCGGCCTCGACGCCGTCGGCCACGGGGCGAAGCCTCAGTAGATGGCCTGATCCAGGCGGGCGAAGTCGGCGACGCTCGCCGCCTGATACTTCGCGAAGGATTCCGGCGCGCAGGCGATGCCGATCATCAGGACGAGGAGCGTCGCGAGGCACGCGAGCGTCGCGGTGACCAGGTCGGCGTGGCGCCGCAGGGCGTGGATCACCAGGCACCCGAACGTGAACAGGGCCGCCTCGGCGACGGGCACCAGCGCGAACGACATCACATCACCTCCATCGATCCCCCACCGGGTCGGGCAGCTGCGGCACGCGCACGGCGACGGGTGGGTGACGCGAGACATGGCGGACTTTGCTGCACCGCAACAGACAGGCGGGCGCAGGCCTGCCTTGCGTGGCGTTCGCGGGCGGACGCGTCCCTTCACACCGACCGCGCGAGGCCCATCTCGGTCGGACCTCTCGGACAGGCGGAGACGACGATGGGCTTCCTCGTAGACGGCATCTGGCGCGACCAGTGGTACGATACCGCCGCCACGGGCGGCCGCTTCGAGCGCAAGGCCTCCGCCTTCCGCAACTGGGTCACCGCCGACGGGTCGGCGGGCCCCTCCGGCGCGGGCGGCTTCCGCGGCGAGCCGGGGCGCTACCATCTCTACGTGTCCCTGGCCTGTCCGTGGGCGCACCGCACACTCATCGGCCGGACCCTGAAGGGGCTGGAGGACGCGATCTCCGTCTCGGTGGTCGACCCGCACATGGGCGCGGAGGGCTGGGTCTTCGGCGACACGCCGGGCGCGACGCCCGACCCGATCCACGGCGCCCGGCGCCTCTACGAGGTCTACCTGGCGGCGGACCCGTCCTACAGCGGCCGGGTCACCGTCCCGACCCTCTGGGACCGGGAGCGCGCCACCATCGTGTCGAACGAATCCGCCGAGATCCTGCGGATGCTGAACGACGCCTTCGGGGGCACCGGCCCCGACCTCTATCCCCCGGACCTGCGCGCCGAGATCGACGCCGTGAACGGCCGCGTCTACGACCGCGTGAACAACGGCGTCTACAAGGCGGGCTTCGCGACGACGCAGGAGGCCTACGCCCAGGCCTTCGAGGCGCTGTTCGCGGAACTCGACGCGCTCGAGGCGCGCCTCGAGCGGAGCCGCTACCTCTGCGGGGACCGGCTGACCGAGGCCGACATCCGGCTGTTCACGACGCTGGTGCGGTTCGACGCGGTCTATGTCGGGCACTTCAAGTGCAACAGGCGCCGGATCGCCGACTACCCGAACCTGTCGAACTACCTCCGCGACCTCTACGCGCTGCCGGGCGTCGCGCCGACCGTGAACCTCACCCACATCAAGCGGCACTATTACGAGAGCCATCCGACCATCAATCCGACGGGGATCGTGCCCCTCGGGCCCGACCTCGACCTCGCCGCGCCGAACGACCGGGCCCTGCGGTTCGCGGGCTAGCGGGCCGCCCCGCCCGGCGTCCCTGCCGCGCCCGTGCGGGTGGGTTGAGGGCGTCCGGCGCGTCCGCGACCCACCTCCCGTCGCGCCGGTCCGGGGGCCGTGCCCCTCGACGGCGTGCGCGGCGCGCCTAGTTCGGCTCTCAACCGGAGGATGCCCGACACGCCATGACCAACAGCCTGCGCCTCGCGCTGCTCTGCGCCCTCGTCAGCCTGCCCTCGGCGGCCCGCGCCCAGGCGGCACTGCGGCTGGAAGGGACCTGCGAGAAGCTCGTCATCGGCACGCAGGACCTGAGCGCGGCCTGCAGCAACGTCCTGACGAACGCGGTGAGCCGCAACCGCACGAGCTTCGACTTCACGACCTCCGACGGTCAGACCCTCAGCTTCAGCGGCAACGGCGCCCAGCAGGAGGCCACCGAGGAGACCGATCCGCTGCAGCCGATCAACGTCGTCACCACGGGCAAGGACGGCGCCCCGATCCTCGCGATCGGCGCCTGCCGCTTCTCGACCCCGGAAGCCGGGCGCACCGCGATCACCTGCGAGGCCAGCACCGCCGACGGGCGTCCCTTCGCTGGCACGTTCGTGACCGCCGCCAAGGCGGCGGCGGGCGCGCCGGCTGCCGCGCCGCCGCGCTGAGGATCCAGGCCTCCGGGCTGGTCAGACCGGGGCGGAAGCCCCATTTAAGGCGCTCCACGAAAAAGGTTCCGAAGCCAGACCGATGCTCAACGACACCCTCGCCGCGGGCGGTACCCCGGCCGGCGACACCGGCTCCCTCATCAAGGACACGACCACCGCGAGCTTCCGTCAGGATGTCATCGCCGAGTCGATGAACCGGCCGGTCCTGGTCGATTTCTGGGCACCCTGGTGCGGGCCCTGCAAGCAGCTCACGCCGGTCCTGGAGAAGGTCGTCCGGGAAGCCGCGGGCGCGGTCGTCCTCGCGAAGATGAACATCGACGAGCATCCCTCGATCGCCGGTCAGCTCGGCATCCAGTCGATCCCGGCGGTCATCGTCTTCCAGAAGGGCCAGCCGGTCGACGGCTTCATGGGCGCGGTCCCGGAGAGCCAGATCAAGGAGCTGATCGCGCGCGTGGCCGGTCCGCAGCAGGACCCGCTGGAGGCGGCCCTCGCCGACGCGGCGGCCCTGATCCAGGAAGGCGACCTCGCCGGCGCCGCCGAGATCTACGCGGCCGTGCTGGAGCAGCAGCCCGACAACGTCACCGCGCTGGCCGGCCTCGCCAAGATGCAGCTCGACGCGGGCGAGATCGAGAACGCCAAGCGCGTCCTGGCGATGGTTCCGGAGGCGAAGGCCGGCGACCCGGCGCTCGTCGGCATCCGCGCCGCCCTGGAACTCGCCGAGCAGGCGGCGTCGCTGGGCGACCTCGCGGGCCTGCAGCGCGAGGTCGAGGCCAACCCGGACGCCCATCAGGCGCGGTTCGACCTCGCACTCGGGCTCGCCGCCCGGGGGGAGCGCGGCCAGGCGGTCGATCACCTGATCGAGCTGCGCAAGCGCGACAAGGACTGGAACGAGGACGGTGCGCGCAAGCAGCTGCTGCAATTCTTCGAGGCCTGGGGCGTGATGGACCCCGACACGATCCGCGGCCGGCGCAAGCTCTCGGCACTTCTGTTCTCGTGAGGCACCGGCTCGCGCGCCGGCCCACCGATCGGCCCCTCTGGGAGGCGCCATGAGCACCCATGCGAGCTACAAGGGCCCCGCGGATTGCCCGGCCGTGATCCCGGTCTTCCCGCTGTCCGGCGCGCTGCTGCTGCCGCGGGGACAGATGCCGCTCAACATCTTCGAGCCGCGCTATCTCGCGATGGTGGACGATGCCATGCGGACGGACCGGATCATCGGGATGATCCAGCCCGACCCGGAAGGGTCGGGCGGATCGAATCCGAAGCTCTACCGCGTCGGCTGCGCGGGCCGCGTCACCCAGTACGCCGAGACCGGCGACGGCCGGTACCTGATCTCGCTCACCGGCGTCACCCGGTTCCGGGTCGAGAGCGAGCTGGCCTCGATCGGCCCCTATCGCCGCTGCCACGTCTCCTACGACGAGTTCGCGGTGGACTTCGAGCCGCGGGCGGGCGAGGAGCAGGTCGACCGCGAGGGCGTCCTCAAGGCGCTGCGCGATTTCGTGGAGTCGAACGACCTCAAGGTGGACTGGGCCGGGATCGACGAGGCGCCCGACGAGGCGCTGGTCAACGCCCTGTGCATGATGAGCCCGTTCGGCGTGCGCGAGAAGCAGGCGATGCTGGAGGCTCCCGACCTGAAGACCCGGGCCGAGATCCTGATCGCGGTCACGCAGATGGAACTGGTTCGCGGCTCGGGTCCCGAGTCGCCGATGCAATAGGTTGCCCTACCGATGTCCAACGATCTCACCGCCCCCGTCGAGGCGACCCGCGTCGACCCGAAGCTCCTGGAGATCCTGGTCTGCCCGCTGACCAAGGGCACCCTGGAATACGATGCGGCCCGGCAGGAGCTGATCAGCCGCTCGGCGAAGCTCGCCTACCCGATCCGCGACGGGATCCCGATCATGCTGCCCGAGGAAGCCCGGCCGCTCACCGACTGAGCACCGCGAGTCGCTCCGGCCGTCCCGCGCGGCCCGTCACAACCCGAGAGGGCGGCGCGGCGCGCTGGTCGGCTGCCCGCGCCCGCGGACGGATCCGATCATGGATCCCGCCCGGCCCGATCGAGGCCGGTTGCTCGATCGCCGGCCCGCCCCGAGGCGCCCGAGGCTCTCCCGCGCGGGCAGGTTCGGCCGCGGTCTCGCGGGCGCTTTCCCGCGGGTCCGGCGATCCTCGACAGGCGCGTGCAGGACCTCGGCCGCCTCCGTCTCCTCCGTGATGAGCGGAGACTTGGACGCTCCGGTCGGCAGATCAGTCCACAGCATCGTCCGCAACGAGCTTGACTATTGGTCGGGAGACTGTCGGCCGTAATCTATCTTGAACAGGCGGGAGGCAGCCATACTCTTGCCGCTTCCATCGTTCAGCGTCGAGTCATCCTCGATCGATGATTCTGACCGTGCACGCCGCTTCCGGCGGTGTCCGCTTCGCTGAAAGATTGCATCGCATGACCAAGCTGACCGCGGTCGCGGCCCTCGCCGCCGGCCTTCTCCTCCCGACGTGCCTGCCCGCCAGCGCGGGGCCGAGCGCGCATAACGGGCGGTGGTCGGTGGAGCTGGTGACGGAGAGCGGCCTGTGCAGCGCCCGCTACACCTACGCGCTCGCGATCCGCGAGGGGCAGGTGCAGCTCATTTCCGGCAGCGCCGGGGCGCAGGTCAACGGCCACGTGCGGCCCGACGGCAGCGTCGGCATCACGGTCAGCAACGGGACGGCGAGCGGCACCGGCACCGGCCGGCTCCAGGCCGGCAGCGGCGCCGGCACCTGGAAGGTCTCGTCCCTGTGCTCGGGCCACTGGACCGCGCGGCGCAGCGACACCCGCACCGCGCAGGCCGACTGAGGTCGCTCAGGCGGCCGCGGCGAGCCAGCTCCGCGCCTCGTCGATGCGGGCGCGCTCGAACACCTTGATCTGGGTCGGCGACACGAAGTTGAAGGTCTCGGCCAGCGCCTTCAGCCAGGGCGCGTCCGTCACCAGGGCGACGTGGCTGATGCTCTTCATCATCGAGATGCCGAAGCGCGGGTCCTTGAAGAAGGCCGCGGGCTCCATGCCCTCGAAGGCGCGGATATCCTCGAGCAGCTTGATCTTGCCGCCCTTGTCGAGGTCGGCCTTCATCGCGGTCATCGCCGCGTTCATCTCCTCGTCGGTGATCTTCCCGTCGACCACGATCTCGGCGACATTCGAATCCGGCGTCTTGGTGTAGGTCAGCACTGATCGCTCCTCCGGGAACCGCATGCGTCCCGTAGCCGGTCTCCGACCAGGGTCCGCCGCCCGTGACCTGAGCCATACCCGATCGCGGGACGAACCGGTATGGCTCCGGACCCTCGCTCTGACATGCCTCCCGACGGCGAACCGGCGTTCACGAGACCGGGAGGCCCGCGAAGTCTCCTACAAAAAGCTCTGCGGGTCGACATCGATGGCGACCCGGACGTTGCCCCGCACCTTCGGTCCCCGGGTGATCCAGGCGCGCAGGTAGGCCTGGAGATCGACGTTGCGCTCGGTCTTCACGAGCAGCCGGAACCGGTAGCGGCCGCGCACCAGGGCGAGGGGCGCCTCGGCGGGGCCCAGGACCATCACGCCCTCCGGCGGCTCGGAGGCGCGGGCGAGCGCCTGCCCGTGCGCCTCCGCGACCTCGCGCTCGCTCGCCGAGACGATCAGGGCCGCGAGCCGCCCGAACGGCGGCAGGCCGGCCGCCTCGCGGGCCTGGATCTCCTCCGCGTAGAAGCGCTCGGCGTCGCCCGAGAGGAGCGCCGCGATCACCGGGTGGTCCGGCTGGTAGGTCTGGACCAGGGCGCGCCCGGGCTTCTCGCCGCGTCCGGCGCGCCCGGTGACCTGCTGGAGCAACTGGAAGGTGCGCTCCGCCGCCCGCGGGTCGCCCGAGGTCAGGCCGATATCGGCGTCGAGGACGCCGACCAGCGTCAGGAACGGGAAGTTGTGGCCCTTGGCCACGAGTTGCGTGCCGATCACGACGTCGCACGCGCCGGCCGCCACCGCCTCGAGTTCCTGGCGCAGACGCTCGGCGCCGCCGGGAAAGTCGCTCGACAGGACGACGATGCGCCGGTCCGGGAACATCTCGGCGGCCTCCTCGGCGATCCGCTCGACGCCGGGCCCGCAGGCGGTGAGATTGTCGAAGGTCCCGCACTCGGTGCAGGCCTCCGGCCGGCGCTCGGCGTAGCCGCACTGGTGGCAGACCAGCGCCCGGCGGAACCGGTGCTCCACGAGCCAGGTCGAGCAGTTCTTGCACTGGTAGCGGTGGCCGCAGGCGCGGCAGAGGGTCAGCGGCGCGTAGCCCCGGCGGTTGAGGAACAGCAGCGCCTGCTCGCCGCGCTCCAGGGTGCTCTTCACCGCGTTGACCAGCGGCGGGCTGAGGAAGCGGCCGCGCTCGGGCTGGTCGAGGCGCATGTCGATCGCGGCGATGTCGGGCAGGCGCCGGCCGCCGAAGCGCTCGGGGAGCAGGACGTGCCGGTAGCGCCCCCGCGCGGCGTTGACGCGGGTCTCGATCGCGGGCGTCGCCGAGGTCAGGACGACCGGGCAGCCCTCGAGGCGTCCGCGCACCACCGCCATGTCGCGGGCGTGGTAATGGACGCCGTCCTCCTGCTTGTAGGCGGTCTCGTGCTCCTCATCGACCACGATCAGGCCGAGCCGCGCGAAGGGCAGGAACAGGGCGGAGCGCGCGCCGACCACCACGAGCGCCTCGCCCTCGGCCACGGCGGCGCGCAGGCGCTCGCGCCGCTTGCCGCCGATCCCGGAATGCCACGCCGCCGGCCGGACCCCGAACCGGGCGGCGAACCGGTCGAGGAACTGCGCCGTCAGGGCGATCTCGGGCATCAGGATCAGGGCCTGCCGCCCGGCCCGGACGCAGGCGGCCACCGCCTCGAAATAGACCTCGGTCTTGCCGGAGCCCGTGACGCCCTCCAGCAGGACCGGGCGGAGATCGTCGGATTCCCGCGGCTGCGGCCGGTCCCACGGGAAGGGGGCGACGAGGGCCGCCACCGCCTCGGCCTGGGCGGGCGAGAGCGGCGTCCGCGGGAAGTCCGGGTCGGGCCGCGGCGCGACCGGCTCCGGCTCGACCGCGACGGTCTCGAGGACGCCGTCGTCGATCAGCCCGTCGACCACCGAGAGCGAGACGCCCGCCTCCTTGGCGAGCGCGCTCTTGCCGCGCAGGGCGCCGTCGGCCGCCGCGGCGAGCACCTTGGTGCGGGCCGGGGTCGGCCGGGACGGGGGCTTGTCGGTGAGGCGCACGGCGACGCGGGCGGTCTCGCCGGCGGCCGCCTCGTCGGGCAGCCGCAGGACCATGGCGAGTGCCGAGCCCTTCGGCGCCAGCGTGTAGCGGGCGATCCAGTCGACGAGGCTGCGCAGCGGCTCCGACAGGGGCGGGAAGGGGAGGCGGCCGGTCACGGGCCGCAGGTTCGAGCCGCCGGGCGTCTCGGCGACGCCCCAGACCACCCCGACGATCTCGCGCGGGCCGAGGGGCACCTGCACCACGTCGCCCGGGGCGAGGTCGAGCCCGGCCGGCGCCACGTAGCTGTAGGGCGTATCGAGGGCGAGCGGGATCAGGATCTCGGCGACGGCGGGCATGCGGGGCTTTTCGGGCGGGTCCGTTCCGGGTCCGTACCATAGGCGCGGGAAAAGAACCCGCCGCTTCAGCGATCCCGCAGCGCCGGCACGAGCGGCAGGGCCGCGAGACTCAGCGCCGCCATGGCCCAGAAGGCCGAAGCGCCGAACGCCCCGTAGAGCGCCCCGGAGGCCAGGGTCGCGGCCACCCCCGACAGGCCGAGGCCCAGCGTGCCGTAGAGCGCCAGCGCGGTCGTCCGGAGATCGGCCGGCGTCGACGCCTCGATGAGCCCCAGGCAGGCGAGGTGAAGGAGGGCGAAGCTCAGCCCGTGCAGGGACTCGGCGGCGGCGAGCCAGGGAAGCGCGGTCGTGGATGCCAGCACCGCCCAGCGCAGGGCGCCCGCGCAGGCCGCCACCGCGATGCCGGTCGCCGGGCCGATCCGCGCCAGCAGGGGCGGTCCGACCAGCAGGAAGACCAGGACCTCCGCGGCCACCGAGACCGACCAGAGCAGGCCGGCGGTGGTCGCCGGGATCCCGGCGGAATGCCACAGGATCATGGCGAAGCCGTCGTGCATCGCGTGCGCGCCGATCACCAGGGCGGCGACCAGCACCGTGCGGCGGAAGCGCGGCAGGGCGACCAGGGCGCCGAAGCCGTGCCACGGCGCCCCGGCCTCGGCCGCGCCGCCCGGAGCGGCGGGCAGCGGCAGGGTCGCCGCGCCGGCGGCCAGGAACAGGCCGCCGCTCGCCACGAGGGCGGCGGCGAGGCCGTGGAGGCCGATCAGCCAGCCGGCCGCGGCGGTGCCGACGATGAACGCGGCCGAGCCCGCGCCGCGGACCCAGCCGTACTGGAACGCCGCGCCGCCGCGCGCGGCGGCCAGGGCCAGCGCGTCGGCGAGGGGCGCCGGGGCCGCGGTGCCCGCCGCGTAGAGGAGCGCCGGCCCGATCAGCTGCGCCAGCCCGGCGCCCGGCAGGTGCGCCAGGGCGCTGAGCCCGGCCAGCGCGAGGCTCGCCGCCAGGACGGATCGGCCGGCCCGGTGGCGGTCGGCGAAGGCGCCGGCCAGGGGCCCGACCGCGAGACGCAGGGCGCCCGCGGCGGCGAGGAGGAGGCCGATCTCGCCGGGCGTCAGGCCGCGCGCGGCGAGGAAGCCCGGCAGGACCGGCGACAGCACCCCGTAGGCGCCGTAGAGCGCCGCGTAGAGGACGAGGAATCGGGCGAGCCCGCCCCACCGTCCCGCCCCTGTCGCCCGCCGCTCCATCGGCGGAGCGTAGCACCGGCGGGCGTCCCGGTGTCAGGTCCGCGCCGGGCTTTCGTCAGCAGGGTCGGCGGACGGCGTAGCGGTAGCGCCGCCCCTGCGCGTCGAGCAGCTCGCTGTCCGGCCCTTCCTGCCACACGACCTCGTCCTCGGGACGGGCCGCGTCGGTCAGGGTCGCCCCGCGGACGATGTCGAGGCTGAGGCCGAACCCGTAATTGGTCGCGGTCGCGTCGGTGATCGCGGCCGAGATGTCGGCCTCGTCGGGCAGGCAGGCGAACAGGACGCCGTCGGCGATGGCGAGGGTGTAGGTTTGCACGGATGGCCTCCAGGAGGCTCGAGGAGCGTGGACCGGCTGCGAGGGGCCGAACCTAGGCATCGCGGCCCGGATGTGAACCCTCTCCACCGAGATGCTGCATTGCACCATTTCGTGAGCACGAGCTCCGCGCGAGCCCGATCCGCCGCGCCTCAGCGACCCAGATGATCGTCGAAGAAGCGCGCCATTTCTCCGAAGACCTCCCGGGTTTCGGGCGCGTCCGGCGTGAACAGGTACTGGGCGTGGGACATGCCCTCGAACACCTGCAGCGACGCCTCGATCCCGGCGGCGCGCAGCTTCCGGTGGGTGCGCACCGTGTTCGACAGGAAGAGGTCGCGGGTGCCGGTGACCAGGATCGCGGGCGGGAGGCCGGCGAAGTCGCCGTAGATCGGCGAGAGCTGCGGCTCCTTCAGGTCGCGGCCGGCGGCGTAGAGCTTGGCGGCCGGCGTCAGGTAGCCGGAATAGCTGACGAGCACGTTGTCGAGCCACTCGTTGGTCCGGTAGCTGTCGCCGGTCTCGGTCATGTCCGACCAGGGCGTCCCGAGGCCGATCGCCGCGGGCAGCGCCAGCCCCTCGGCCTTGGCGCGGAGCATCAGGGCCAGGGTCATGCCGCCGCCCGTTGAGGTGCCGAACACCGCCATGTTCCGCGGCTTCTGCATGGACAGCATGGCCCGCCACACGGCGGTCGCGTCGTCCATGGCGGCCGGGTAGGGCGCGTCCGGCGGCATGCGGTAATCCACCGAGATGACCTTGTAGCCGCCGAGGCCGGCCATCAGGATCGCCTCTAGCGTTCCTGCCTCGCCGGGATTGTAGACGTAGCCGCCCCCGTGGATGTGCAGGAGCAACCGGTCGCGGTTGGCCTCGGGGATCTGCCGGGGCTGGATCACGAAGGCCTTCACGCCGCCGATCACCGCGGCCTCGCTGGTGACGCCCAGCTTCTCGCGGAGCGCCGGCAGGGTGGCGGCTCCGGCGGCGGCGAGCTTGTCGACCAGCGCCTTCCAGGCCGCGGCGTCCGGCGGGTTCGCGTTCCAGGCCGGCACCCGGTAGGGCGCCGCCACCGCGGTGCGGAATTGCGGGCTCGTCGTGTCGGGGACCGGCACGACCTTGGCCGGCACCGTCCGCGGTCCCGGGGCGGCGTTGGCCGCGCCCATCTCGGCCTCCAGCTGGGCGAAGCGCGGCACGGCCCGCTCCGCGGGCGCGGCCTGCCCGAAGGCGGCCGGGGTGCCGCAGGCGATCATCAGCAGCGCGGACAGGCTCAGGCGCATCTCGATTCCTCCCGCGGCAGCCCGTTCCGCGACCCGTCTCGGCGGGTGCCGGGCGCGCTCGGCCGATACCTATCGGAGCGGGCGGCCCGCGACAGCCGCCCGGGTGACGATCGCGGCCGCGCGGTCACGCACCGAGCCGCGGGAGCGCGGCCGGCGTCTCCGGCTCGACCACCAGGGTCGCCGGCACGGCGCCGTCGCCGGCGAGGGCCTCGGCGATCGCCTCCGGCCCGATCGGGTCCTCGGCCGCGTCGGCGACGCCCGACGGTTCCGGCGTGATCCGGGCGGTCTCCCGGCGCGGCCCGGTCTCGGCCGCCGCCGCGTGCTCGTCGGCGACGCCGGTCACCGCCCCGGGCGCGATCAGCCCGATGGCGGCCGCGTGCTCGGCCATGGCGACGCTGTCGGCGGCGAGCACGAGGCTCGATCCGGCCCGGGCGACGGCGCCGGCGAGCCGGACGATCTCCTCCACCCGCGCGGAGCCGCGGGACACGTTGCGGATGTAGACCGCCAGCACCCGCCCGGGATTCTCCTCGACGATCTGCGCGTAGACCTCCGGGTCGTGCTGGCCGCTGTCGCCGATCAGCACGAAGGGCAGGTCGCGGTAGAGGGCGAGCATGTGGCGGATCAGCGCGTGCTTGTGGTCGGTGGCCCGGCGCGGCAGCGGGTGGGTCCAGGAGAGGCCCCATTCCCGCAGGAACAGCACCGGGCCCGCTGGGATGCCGTGGCGCTGGAAGAACTCCGAGAGCATCTCGTAGAGACCCCAGGGCGCGCGGGACACGTAGAGCATCGGGTTGCCCTCGTCGCCGCCGGCGCCCGCGTGGAGGGCGCGGTAGAGGGCGGCGACGCCCGGGAAGGCGACCCGGCTCTCGGCATCCTCCACGAACAGGCGCCAGAGCATCTTGAGCTTGTTGGCGACGCCGGTGCGCATGACCGTGTCGTCGATGTCGCTGACCACGACGCAGCGGCAGCGGTCGGGCGGGATGAACACCGCGCCCTCGGCGGGGATCGGCGGATCGGCCTCGAGGCGGAGTTCGACCGCGTGCCAGTCACCCGTCTCGGCCGGAGGCGAGCGCGGGTGCAGGTGAACGCGGAAATAGCCGTCCCGGTCGGTCTCGACCCGGACGGCATCGTCGCCGAACCGGGCGGTGACGGCCGCACCGGCGATCGTCCGCCGGGCGATGCGGCGGCGGAGGTCGCGCCACTGCGCCCGCAGGGATTCGGGATCCTCGCCGGGTATCCCCGGCGACTGCCGGAAGACCCGGCCGATCAGGAACACCTCGTCCCGTGACCCGTAGCCGCGGTAGGGCTCGACCACGAGCCCGCCGCGGCCCTTGCCGCCATGGCCCTGCGCGCGGCGGACCGGCCGCGTGAGGACCCGCAGCGCCTTCGTGGCGCCCCTGCGCGCGCGCGAGGCCATGGCGACCGGCCCCCGTCCGGGCGCTCAGGCCTGCGGCAGTTCGGGGCTGAGCCCCATCGCGTCGAGGCCTTCCTCCAGTAGGTCGCCGGCGTCGGGAGAGCCCAGCAGTTCCCGCGCGGCGCCCTCGCCGGCGGCCTCGCGCTCGCGGGCGAAGCGCACCGCCTCGCTCCACTCCTCCGGCTCCATGTCGCCGCGCCCGACGTAGAGGAGGGCGAGCAGCTCGGCGCGCGAATCGTCGTCGAGCCCGGCGATCAGGCCGCGGACCTCGGACTCGGTGGCGTCGTCGGTGCCGGAGACCAGGACGTCGGTGGCGCCGTCGTCGATCGGGTTCGAACCCGAATCCGGGTCGGTGTTGCCCTCCTTCACCTCGATGGCGCGCAGCCGCGTGACGATGTCGGTGACGGTTTCGACGGCGATGTCCATGCGCTGATCTCCGGGCGCTGAAAGGGTCGGGCCAGCGGGGCCCTCAAGCCGCGACAACGGGCGAGCGGGCGCCGGGTTCGCCCCGTCCCCATCGAAGGGGGCTTGCGTGGTCCGCGCCACTTTCCGGCTCAGCGACCGTGAGTTAGAGGCTGCGAGACTGTTCCGACATCCGGATCGACATCGGCGATAGACGTGATTTCTACAAAGACTGCCACGACATCGCCTGCCGATACCGTCATTCCCCCCGCACGCGACGCCGCGTCCCGGCGCTCAGGCCGGCGCTCAGGCCGGCGCTCGGGCAGGCGCCTCGCGGCCCTCGCGGCGCTCTCGGCGCTGGCCGGATCCGCGCTGATCGGGACGCGCCCCGCCGAGGCCCGGCCCGCGGGCTACGAAGGCAGCGCCCCGAGCTGCTTCCTGACCGGGGGCGGCGCGCTGGAGATCTGCCGCGAGGGCTCGGAGGCCGAGGGCGTCCTCATCGCGCCGGCGCCCTGCGCCTTCGTGCGCGGCGTGCAGATCCTGCGGCTCGCCCGCTCCGAGGCGCCCGGCCCGCTCCAGGCCGTGTTCCAGGGCCAGACACCGGTGGCGTCCCGCCGGGACGAGCCGTGCCCGGAGCGGCGCGCCACCGACAGCCGCGACGGCGGCGCCCTGCGCACCGGCCGCACCTTCGAGGCCCTGGTCACGACGCTGCCGCCCTCGGCCGACCGGTTCTGGGTCGACCTGCCGGAGGAGCGCGCGCGGACGCGCGGCTGGTCCGAGCCGACGCCGTCCGCGGAGGGCATCGGCCCGCGCGACCCCATCGCCGTGACGGGCCGGACCTGGGCCGGCGAGGCCTACAGCTACGTCTTCCTGCTCGGGCAGGAGCGCGTGGGCGTCACCGGCGGCGACGCGGCCGAGCCCGAGCGCCGCGGCCGGCGTCGGCGCCGGCGGGCGGAACCGGACGCGCCGGCGACGGGCCCGGCCGACGTCCGGCGCCGCGTCCAGATCGAGGCGCGCACCCTCGACTTCCAGACCTTCGAGATCCGGACCCGCACCGCCGACGGCTACGGGCTGGCCTGGACGCCGTTCGAGGCGGGCGCCGGCCGCGGCCGGCGCGCCGACCCGCCCGTCCCCGCCGCGGTGGTCGACGAGGCGGGCAAGCCGGTCACGTCGGCCTGCACGGCGCCGGCCTTCGAGACCCACGGGCTCGCCGGCTCGATCAGCGTCGTCGACCGCACCTATCACTACGTCTACACCGACGTGCTGCCCGAGGATTGCGGCCTCGCCCCCGAGAAGCGCCGCACCGGGCTGTTCCTGCGTACCGCGCAGGACCTGTCGGGGCCGAAGGTCTGGTCGACGGCGCGCAAGCTCGCAGGGCCGCTGCCGCCCGGAACCCTCGTGCGGGTGGCCCGCGCCAAGGGCATGCCGCGCTGGGCGGTCTCCTACACGTGCCAGCGGCCCGCCAACGCCCCGGGCGGCCCGGTGGCGGATATCTGCCTGCAATACACGGCCGACATGAACCTCGACGGGATCGGCGCCCTCAAACTCTACGCCGATCCGGTGGAGGCGGGCCGCTCCTCCGCCTATCTCGGGCTGCGCTCGGGGGGCGACGGCAGCGGCCGGTACGACCGGAGCGCGCATTTCTGGATGACCGACGCGGAGGGCAACCTCGACACGCCGGCGATCTACCCGAACAAGGCGGGCTTCCTGACCTGGCTCGACCGGCTCGCCCCGACCGCCTCCGGGCGCGACACGTCGAGCCTGTACGGGCGGCCCGTCTACTGGGCGACGTGGACGGTGCGCCCGATCGGCGCGCAATAAGTCGCAGGAGGCGCTATATGGGCGGCCGACAAGCCGCGCGAGGCGTGCCTGACGGACCCGATGGAAACCCATATCGACCTGTGGTTCGCCGCGAGCATCGTGGCGATCTCGCTGCTGCTCTCGGCCTTCTTCGCGGGCGCGGAGACGGCCTTCACCGCCGCCTCGCGGGCCCGGATGCACGCCCTCGAGCAGGCGGGCGACCCGCGCGCCGCGATCGTCAACCGCATCCTGGCGATCCGCGAGCGCTTCATCGGCGCGATGCTGATCGGCTACAACATCGTGGCGATCGGCGCCTCGGCCTTCACCACCAGCGTGCTCACGGCGCTGTTCGGCAAGAGCGGCGTCATCTACGCGACCGTCGGCATGTCGGTGCTGGTCATCGTCTTCGCCGAAGTGCTGCCGAAGACGCTGGCGATCTCCAAACCCGACAGGGCCGCGCTGCTCACCGCCCGCCCGGTGGCCTTCGCGGTGGCGCTGATGGGCCCGCTGGCCATCGCCATCGAGCACGTCGTGCGGGTGATGCTGAAGCCGTTCGGCGTCACCATCGGCGAGCACCAGTCGATCCTCACCGCCGCCGAGGAGCTGCGCGGGCAGGTGGCGCTGATGCACCGGGAGGGCGGCGTCGCCAAGGCCGAGCGCGACATGCTGGGCGGCCTCCTCGACCTGTCGGACCTGTCGGTCTCCGACGTGATGGTCCACCGCACGAAGATGCGGGCGATCGACGCCGACCAGCCCTCCGAGGACATCGTCCGGGCGGTGCTGGCCTCGCCCTACACCCGCATGCCGCTGTGGCGCGGCACGCCCGAGAACATCGTCGGCGTCCTCCACGCCAAGGACCTGCTGCGGGCGCTCGACGCCGCGGGCGGCGACGCCTCCGGCCTCAAGGTCGAGGCGCTGGCCCTGGAGACGTGGTTCGTGCCGGGCACGACGTCGCTGCGCGCCCAGCTCAAGGCCTTCCTGACCAAGAAGACCCACTTCGCCCTCGTGGTCGACGAGTACGGCGAGGTGATGGGGCTCGTGACCCTGGAGGACATCCTGGAGGAGATCGTCGGCGACATCGCCGACGAGCACGACGTCACCGTCTCGGGCGTGCGCCCGCAGGGGGACGGGTCGGTGAACGTGGACGGCGGCGTGCCGATCCGCGACCTGAACCGGGCCATGGACTGGGACCTGCCCGACGAGGAGGCGACCACCATCGCCGGCCTCGTCATCCACGAGGCGCGGACCATCCCGGACCAGGGCACCGCCTTCAACTTCCACGGCTTCCGCTTCCAAGTGCTGCGGAAGGCCAAAAACCGGATCACCACGCTGCGCATCACGCCGCTGACCGCGGCGGGGCTGCAGACGGCCGCGCTGCCGGACGCGTCGCGCGACGCGGTGTGACGGCGGCAGGCGACCGCCGCGGCCGGGGTCCGCGCCCGCGCCGCGACGCGCGCGGGGCGGTCCTCAGCCCGGCATCGCCTCCAGCCCCTCGGCGCGGATCCAGTCGCGGGTCCGGTCCAGGGCCCGCCCGAGCCGGTCGAACAGGGCGTCGATCTCGTCCGGCGCGATGATCAGCGGCGGGCAGACGGCGACGCGGTCCCCGGCAAGCGCCCGCACGATCAGCCCCTCGCCCTGCGCGAAGGCGACGCAGCGGGCGGCCACGCCCTTCTTCGGGTCGTACTGCCGCTTGCTGGCCTTGTCGGCGACGATCTCCAGGCCGCCGATCAGCCCGAGGCCGCCGGCCTCGCCCACGATGTCGTGCCCGGCGAGCGCCGCCAGGCGGCGCTGGAACTGCGGCGCCTTCTCGGCCGCGCCCTCGATCACCCGGTCGCGGCGGTAGATCTCGATCGCCTTCAGGGCCACCGCGGCGGCCACCGGGTGCCCGGAATAGGTGGTGCCGTGGCCGAAGGTGCCGATCTTCTCGCTCTGGCCGATCAGCGCCTCGTAGAGCGGTTCGTCGATGCTCACGCCGCCGAGCGGCATGTAGGCCGAGGTCAGGGCCTTGGCGAAGGAGATCGAATCGGGCCGGGCCCCCAGCGCCTCGCTGCCGAACCACGTGCCGAGCCGGCCGAAGCCGCAGATCACCTCGTCGGCGATGAAGCGGACGTCGTACTTGGCCAGCACCGCCTGGATCGCCGCGAAGTACCCCCGCGGCGGCACGATCGCGCCGCCCGCGCCCATCACCGGCTCGGCGATGAAGGCCGCGACCGTCTCGGGCCCCTCGCGCAGGATCGTCTCCTCCAGCTCGGCGGCGAGGCGCGCCGAATAGGCCTCCTCGCTCTCGCCCGGCTCGGCGCCCCGGTAGTGGTGCGCGGGCGAGACGTGCAGGAAGCCCGGCAGCGGCAGGTCCCAGTCGGCGTGGTTCGCGGCGAGCCCGGTCATCGAGGCGCTCGCGACCGTGACGCCGTGGTAGCCCTTCTGGCGGGCGATGATCTTCTTCTTCTGCGGCCGACCCAGGGCGTTGTTGTAGTACCAGGTCAGCTTGACCTGCGTGTCGTTGGCCTCCGACCCCGAGGAGGTGAAGAAGATCTTCGAGGTCGGGACCGGCATCAGCTCCTTCAGCGTCTCGGCGAGCTCGATGCCCGGATCGTGGCTGCGGCCGGAGAACAGGTGCGTGAAGGGCATGCGCGCCATCTGCGCCCGGGCCGCCTCTACGAGCTCCGCGTTGGAGTAGCCCAGCGCCGTGCACCACAGGCCGGACATTCCCTCGATGTAGGAGCGTCCCTCGGTGTCGTAGACATGCACGCCCTCGCCCCGTTCCAGCACCAGCGGGCCGGTCTGTCGGTGCGTCGACAGGTTCGTGTAGGGATGGAGGAGGGTTTCGACGTCGCGGGTCGCGAGGTTCGAGAGCATGGTTCGCAAGGTCCTCGTGCGCGGGTGACCGCCGCCACACTACCGACCCGATGCCCCGTCAGGTAGCCCGGAGGATCCGCGTCCGGCCGTTGCCGGACGCATGCCGCCAGCGCTACTCCAGCACCGCCCCTCGCCGCGCCCGACCGATGCTCAATCCGGAAGCCTACGTCGCCCAACCCGCCCCCGGCCGCGCCTGCGGCGCCTGCACGCTGTGCTGCAAGGTCTACGACGTGCCCGCCGTCGAGAGCGTCGCGGGCCAGTGGTGCCGCCATACGAAGGCCGGCCAGGGCTGCGCCATCCACGCCACCCGCCCGGACCATTGCCGGGCCTTCCACTGCCTCTGGATGACGGAGGGATGGCTCGGCCCGGAATGGAAGCCGGACCGCGCCAAGATGGTGCTGAGCCTCGATCCGCTCACCCGCAACATGAACGTGCAGGTCGATCCCGGACAGGCGAACGCGTGGCGGCGCGAGCCCTATTACGGGCAGCTCAGGCGCTGGGCCGTGGCCTCGGTGCCCCTGCGCCGGCACGTGCTGGTCCACGTCAACAAGAGCACCACCGTCATCCTGCCGGACCGCGACGTCAGCCTCGGCATCGTCGGCGCCGACGAGCGCATCGTCACCACCGACCGGATGACGCCCCAGGGCCCGAGCTTCGACGTCCGGAAAGTGCCGGCCTGAACCGGGCGACCGGCCGGACCCGGGGCCGGCTCAGCGCTCGGTGCCGGAATGCCGCCGCATGACCGGGGATTCGACCACCAGGAACGTCATCTGGAACAGGATCAGCCCCGTCTGGTCCGTCACCTCGATCCGCCAATCCTCGCCGAGGGCGATGCGCTGGGCGTCCTGCTTCAGGATGTCGCCGGCGCGCCGGACGGCTTCGAGCCGGGCGGATTGCCAGTCCGGCAGCTCCGTTCCCGCGCCGTCCAGGATCGTGGATCCGTCGTGTATGTTGAAGTGATAGCGCGGCATCCACACGTCCCGGTCGGGTCCAGGCGGGGGATGCGAGTACCCCTCACTCGCGGCCGTGCCGAGTCTCGTCGCCGCGATTGACGGACTCGTTACGCCACGCGCGCCGGCTCGGCCATATACGGGGTTAGAGTCGCGGCCGGGATCGCCGGGCCGCGCCGCGGGCCGACGCCATGTCGCGACGCGCGAGCCTTGCGGATCCGGCCGGTTTGCCCGAGTGATCGGCCATGACGACCGTTCACGATTTCAGCGTCTCCGCGGCCGACGGAACGCCGTACCCGCTCGCGCAGCACCGCGGTCAGGTGCTGCTCATCGTGAACACGGCCTCCCGCTGCGGTTTCACCCCGCAATACGAGGGGCTCGAGGCGCTCTGGCGCCGGCACCGGGATGCGGGCCTGACGATCCTGGGATTTCCCTGCAACCAGTTCGGCGCGCAGGAGCCGGGCGACGCCGCCGAGATCGCGAGCTTCTGCGCGCTGCGCTACGACGTGAGCTTCCCGGTGCTCGCCAAGGTCGCGGTGAACGGGTCGGGCGCCGATCCGCTCTACGCCCATCTCACCCGGGCCCGGACCGGGCTGTTCGGCACGCGGGCGGTCAAGTGGAACTTCACCAAGTTCCTGGTGGGACGCGACGGCCGGGTCGTCGCCCGGTTCGCACCCGGGACGAAGCCCGCGGCCCTGGAGGCGAAGATCCAGGCTGCCCTGGCCGAGCCCGCCTGAGCCGCGCCCGCGTCAGACCGCGTCGAGATCCGCGGCCTCGGCGGAGACCGCGCGGCGCGCGTCGATCCGTTCGCGCACGCGCAGCACCGTCCGCAGGGGCGCGATCGGGAACGGGCGCACCGACTCGCGCAGGATGCCCGCCAGGAACCGGATCTCGGCAATCTTGCGCAAGGTGAGAGCGGGCGCGCCGGCGCCCTGTGCTCGGCGCTCGAGGTCCGAGAGGGCGTCGAACAGCGCGTAGCGCCCGTCAAGATCGCGGGAAAACTGTTTCGACGCGATCAGATTGGCCAGTTCGCCTTCAAAACTGCAACGGACAGGCTGATCGGAACGCATCGTCGACTCGAACACAATGTGCGTCGAACCCTAAAACAGTGTTCGCGCTTTGTCAGCCGCCGACGCGGGGCGGGCGCCGCGAATGCGGGATTGTTGCGCAATTGCATCTGCGCGACCGCGCCGAGTCGCGGCCCGGGCTCAGCCGCCGGCCGCGACGAACGCGGCGGCCGCCTCGAACTCCGTCCGGCGCGCCTCGAGGCGGGCCTCCGCCTCGGCGTCGCGCCCCCAGACGGCGGCCTGATAGGTCTCGTCCACGTGGGCCGCGGCCCAGGCCTCGGCCGGCGTCAGCCGGCCCTCGAGAACCGCCAGGGCGATCAGCAGGGAGCCGGTCAGCGTGGTCAGGGTGTGCAGGCCCGCCAGCCGGAACGGGTCGGTCACCGCATTCACCGCAGCGGAGAGCGCCTGGATCGTGTCGGCCGGCTGCGCGACGTGCATGACGCCCTCGCTCAGGATCACCCGCGCACCGAACGCGTCCCGTGCCCAGGCGAGAATCGGATCCCAGGCCTCCGCCTGGGCCGCCACGAGGCGCTCCGGATCCCCGGCGCGGTAGGCCACGAGATCGGTGCCCGCGTAGGCGCAGAGATCCGCCGCGACCTCGGCGAGGCGGGGCGTGACGCCGTCGATCGCCGTGTTGGCCAGCCGGGTCAGGGGCATCCGCGCGGGGTCGATCGCCGTGTCCTGGGCCTGCCACTCCGCCGCGACGCGCTCGGCCAGGGTCCGGCTGGGGAGACGCAGCGGGTTGCGGGCCGGCGTGTTGGCCGGACGTCCGTCCAGGGTCAGCCGGAACCCGTCGTCATCCTCGGAGAAGCCGGCTTCCTTGTAGAAGCGGTGGGGCAGGGTCGGCTTGGCGTGGCCGCGGGCGGCCCGGACCGGATCGGGCCTGTCACCGTCGCTCGGTTGCCCGAGCCAGTCTGTCGTCTGATCGCTCATGGAGGCGAGATAGGCGCTTCCGGCCCCGCGCGCGAGCCTCCCGCGATCAGGAGCCGGTCGCGAGCCCCTCGAGGAGCAGCGCCTCCAGCGCGGCGGCACTCGGGACCACCGTCACGGCCCCGGCCCCGTAGAGCGCGTCCGGCGGATGGTAGCCCCAGGCGACCCCGACGGCCGTCGCACCGGCCGCCACGCCCATGGCGATGTCGAAGGTGGTGTCGCCGACCATCACGGTGGCCTCGGGCTCGCAGCCGGCCTCGCGGATCGCCTGCTGCAGCATGGTCGGATCCGGCTTCGACGGCGCGTCGTCGGCGCTCTGGGTCGTGGCGAACCAGTCCGCCCAGCCGTAATGCGCGATCAGCCGGTCGACACCGCGCCGCGACTTCCCGGTGGCGAGGCCGATCAGCACGTCGGAGCGCCCGTGCAGCCGGGTCAGCAGGTCGGCCATACCGGGGAACAGGGGTTCCTCGTGGGCGGGGTCGAGCCGCAGGCGGTTGTAGGCCTGCTTGTAGCTTTCCGAGAGTTCCGCGACCGGGCCGTCCTCGCCGACGAGGCGCCGGAAGGCCTGCGGCAGCGACAGGCCGACCACCGACAGGGCCTCCCGCCGTCCGGGCGCCGGCAGGCCGTTCTCCGCGAACGCCACCTCCTGGGCCGCCACGATCAGGTGCTGGCTGTCGACGAGGGTGCCGTCGACGTCGAAGACGACGAGCCTCATCGCGACCGACGCGCAGGAAGTCGCGCCGCGAGCCGCCCCGACGGCGCGGGTGAAAGGAGGCGGGTCCCCGTCACGGCTTCCGGCCCGGCTGGGCCGGCGCGGCCGCGGCGGGCTGGCCGCCGGGGATCCGGGTCCGCTCGTAGCCGAGCCGGCACCGGATCAGGAAGCGCCGGCGCTTGCCGCCGCGCAATCCGCGCTGATGCGAGGCGCGGTTGCAGGCCGCGTAGGAGCGCCGCCGGCGCTCCGCGCGGGCACTGTTGGCGGTGCGCGGGGCGGCCTGCGCGGGCGCAGCGCCCGGGGTGGGCACCGGGGCCGGATGCGGGGCCGCCGTCTCGGGGGGGTGGGTGCCGTTCGCCGTCGGCGCCGCCCTGGTCGTCTCGCCCGGCGCGGCATGCGCGATCGGCCCGGTGAGGCACAGGGCGGCGAGGCAGGCCAGCATCGCGAGCTTCATGTGTCAGGGTCTCGAACCGCCGGGAACAGGCCCCGCGGCGGATCGGCGGGGCGCGGGGCAGCATATGAGGCGGCGCGGCCGGTTGCCAAGGCATGCGCCGCGCGGGACGCCCGGACCGCACCCGACTTTCACCGGAGATGCCGCGACGCTGACGGACGCTCGCGTGACGGTTATCTGGGGGACGGGAAGGGTGATCCGGCGATGAACCTCGTGCTGCTGCCCGGCTTCATGACCGATGCCGACCTCTGGTCCGACGTGGTCGCGCGCCTCGCCGAGGTGGGGCCGATCACCCACGGCGACCTCGCGGGGGACGCCGCCATCGCCGACATGGCGCGCCGCGTCGTCGCGGAGGCGCCGCCGCGCTTCGGGCTCGTCGGCTTCTCCATGGGCGGCTACGTCGCCCGCGCGGTCGCCCGGCTCGTGCCGGACCGGGTGGAGGCGCTGGTCCTCGTCGCCACTTCGTCGCGGGCCGACACGCCGGCCCAGGCGCGCCGGAAGGCCGCCGCGGTCGCCCATATCCGCCAGCAGGGCTACCGGGGCCTCAGCCGTGCGGCGATCCTCCAGTCGGTGCACCCGGACCGCGCCGGCGACGGCGCCCTCCTGAGCCGGATCCGGCAGATGGGCGACCGGCTCGGCGGAGAGGTCTTCCTGCGCCAGGCCGGGCAGGCGCGCGAATCCGATGACGACCGCCTCGGCGCGATCGGCTGCCCGACCCTGGTCGTGGCGGCGGCCCAGGACGCCCTGCGCAGCCTCGACGAGGCGCGGGAGCTTCGCGACGGCATCCCGGGCGCGACGCTGAGGGTGATCGACGGGTCGGGCCACATGCTGCCGCTCGAGGCCCCGGACGCGCTGGCGGACGCGATCGTGCCCTGGCTGCGGGCTCAGGCCTCCGGAGCCTCGACGATCGGGTCGTAGCGGGCGGCGTCGAAGCCCAGGAGGTTCCAGCTCTGCGCCATGTGGGGCGGGAGCGGCGCGCTCACGTCGACCGGCTTGCCGGTCCGCGGGTGCGGGATGACGATCCGCCGGGCGAGCAGGTGGAGGCGGTTCTGGATGCCGCCCGGCAGCTCCCAGTTCTCGACGGAGAAGTATTTCGGGTCGCCCACGATCGGGTGGCCGATATGGGCCGCGTGGGCGCGCAGCTGGTGCGTGCGGCCGGTGACCGGCTTGAACGACAGCCAGGACAGCTTCTGGGCCGCCTGATCGACCATCGCGTAGTAGGTCAGCGCGTGGCTCGCGCCCTCGTCGCCGTGCTTGGCGACCCGCATCCGCGCGTCCGCGTCGGTGGGCTCCTCCTTGGCGAGGTAGGTCGAGACGCGCCCCTGCCGGACCCGCGGCACGCCCGCGGTGAGCGCCCAGTAGATCTTCCGCGCCGCCCGGGACCGGAAGCTCTTGGCCAGCGTCGCGGCGGCGAGCCGGGTCTTGGCGATGATCAGGCACCCGGCCGTGTCCTTGTCCAGCCGGTGGACGAGGCGCGGCTTCTGGCCGTCCGGCCCCGTGAGGGCGGCGAGCAGGCCGTCCACGTGCCGGACCGTCCCCGAACCGCCCTGGACCGCGAGGCCGAAAGGCTTGTTGAGGATCATCATGTCGGCATCCTCGTAGAGGATCAGCGACCGGATGAAGGCGGCGTCGTCCTGCTCGCGGGCGGCGCTGCGCGGCCGCTCGGTGGGCTGGTCGAGGCGCAGCGGCGGCACGCGCACGCTCATGCCCGGCTCCAGCCGGTCGTTCGGCTTGGCGCGCTTGCCGTCGACCCGCAACTCGCCCTTGCGGACGATGGTCTGCACGCGGGTGAAGGGCAGGAGCGGGAAGCGGGCGGTGAGGAAGCGGTCGATCCGCATCCCGGCCTCGTCCGGCTCGACGGTCAGGGTCTGCACGCCGGAGGCGAGGGTCGCGGAGGCGGCGGCGCGCTGCTCGCGCCGGGTCGGACCGGGCGCGGGGGCAGAGGCGAGGGCCGGGGAGGGGGCCGCCGAGCGCATGGCCGGCGGCCGGCCGCCGGGCTTGCCCGCCGCGGCGTCGCGCGGTGCGGCGTCGCGCGGTGCGGC